>NZ_QCXO01000138.1:0-655699 GCF_023383675.1 Microbacterium sp. ER1 | reverse complement strand
CTGTCGTGCTGCGCTATCGGGCCATCGCCCGCAGCCTGCTCGAGCGCGATCTCATCGATCCGGCACCCGGCGCCGGATACCCGGGAGCCCCGTATCCGGGGGCGCCGTATCCGGGGGCGCCGTACCCGGGGGCGCCGTATCCGGGGGCCCCGTACCCGGGGGCGCCGTACGCCTGCGTCATCATGACGTGCTCCGGCACCTGACGCGGCGGGGGAGCGCTGGTGACGGCCCGCGAGGGATCGACCGCGAAGGGATCGCCGAGCTGATCCTCGGGGACGCCGAGGTCGCGGCGCTCGACATGGGAGAGGAGGGCCTGGTCGAGACCCTCATAGCGCATCCGGCAGTCGAGGTAGACGAGCACGCCGCCGGTGCTCTGCACGACGATGGCGATCGCCTGCAGGATCAGCAGGAGAACCTGCGGGGCGAGGAGGGCGAAGACGTACCCGACCACCGCGCTCGGCTCACTGGCGCCGGTGGGCGCGATGACGGTGCCGAGGAACGAGGAGAGCATGGCGGTCGGGAAGCTGACCACCTGCATCGCCAGGCCCATGATCAGGCTGATGAGGAAGGTCACGCCGAATGCGACCCAGAAGCGGCCGCGGGTCAGGCGCCAGGACCGCACGAACGCCTCGCGGAACCGGGCGCGCTCCAGCACGAGGATCGACGGGACGAGCAGCAGCTTGGTCGACAGCCACACCGTGAGCGGGATCGCAGCCAGGCCCAGGAGGACCACGACGAGCACGACGATGCCGATCATCTCCGGGGTGCCGCCGAGGCCGCCGGCGATGAGCGCGCCGATGACGCCCGCGACGATGGCGAGGCCGCCGAAGAGGGCGAGCACCGAGAGGGAGGCGAATCCCGCGAGCCGCCAGAACGCCGGGGCCATCCGGCGCCACAGCATGCGCAGCGTGGCCTTGACGCCGACCGTGGCGTAGCCGACCTCGGCGGCCACGACGCCCTGCATGATCGCGGTGAACGCGATGGACGCGAGCCCGACGAGGAGCCCGGCGAGGAGGTTGATGGCGATCGTGCCGGCGAACACGGCCTCGAAGTCGGGGGAGGAGGGGGAGACCGTCTCCAACCGGGAGAACGTCGTGAACAGGACGACGCCCATCACCCCGGCCGTGGCGATGACCACGATGAGCTGGATGACGACGGCGAACCCGAACAGGACCTTGGGGTTGTGCCGCAGCGCCGCGAAGGCCTTGCCCAGCAGCATGCCGAAGGTCAGCGGGTGAAGGGGGATGATGCCCTTCCGGGGAGCTGGGGTCCACGTCTGGCCGCTCACGGGCCTCCCTCCGTCGTGCGCTCCCATCGTGTCATATCCTCGCGCTGAGGCGCAGACCTGCGGAGGGCGGGACTCGGTGCCATAAGGTAACAGTTATGACCTCACGCATCCTTGTGGTCGACGACGACACCGCGCTCGCCGAGATGATCGGCATCGTGCTGCGCACGGAGGGATTCGAGCCGGTGTTCTGCGCGGACGGCGCGCGCGCCGTCGACGAGTGGCGCGCGCAGCGTCCCGACCTGGTGCTCCTCGACCTGATGCTCCCCGGTATGGACGGCATCGAGATCTGCACGCGGATCCGCGCCGAGTCGGGGGTGCCGATCATCATGCTGACGGCACGCAGCGACACGGCCGACGTGGTGCGCGGTCTCGAGGTCGGCGCCGACGACTACATGGTCAAGCCGTTCAATCCCAAGGAGCTCGTGGCCCGCATCCGCACCCGGCTGCGGCCGACACCGCAGGCCTCCAGCGAGCAGCTGCGGATCGGCGACCTCACCGTCGACGTGGACGCCCACGAGGTGCGCCGCGGGACGACGCCGATCGCCCTCACGCCGCTGGAGTTCCAGCTCCTCGTGGCCCTCGCCTCCAAGCCGCAGCAGGTGTTCTCCCGCGAGATGCTCCTCGAGCAGGTCTGGGGCTACCACTACAAGGCCGACACCCGGCTCGTGAACGTGCACGTGCAGCGCCTGCGGGCGAAGGTCGAGCTCGACCCGGACAACCCCAAGATCGTCATGACGGTCCGCGGCGTGGGCTACCGCGCCGGCAGCGTCACCTAGAGACCCCATGGCCGCGACGACAGCGACCACGGCCGTCGCCGTCCTCCGCGACTGGCGCGGCTGGCCGGACGTGCTGGCGGCGCTGTGGCGACGGTCGCTCCGGTTCCGCACCCTCGCGATCACCCTGGTCGCCACGTCGCTGGCGATCTTCATCACGTGCGTCACGATGGCGCTCGTCATCCAGAACGACCTCTTCGTGTCGCGGAAGAACGTCGCGCTGGAGGATGCCCGCCGGGCGGTGGACCAGGCGCAGTCGCTCCTGGACGTGGCGGAGGTGGGCGACGATCCCGCCGCTCTGACCGATCTGTGGAACGGCATCCCCGACACCCTCTCCCGTACGTCGAGTGCCGACCAGCTCGCCGGCTTCAAGATCCAGGACGGTTCAGGGACGGTCCGGCTCAACGGCTTCACCGCCGGGCTGACGCTGGATCTGCTGAGCCCCGAACTGCAGGCCCGCGTCCGCGAGTTCGACGACCGGCAGGCCTGGCAGTCCGTCGCCCTGCCCACCGAGGACGGCGGCGTTGTGCCGGGCATCGTCGTGGGGCAGCAGCTTCAGGTGCCGCAGGCCGGATCCTTCGAGATCTACTTCGCCTACGACCTCGCCGACGCCGACCAGACCCTCGTCTTCGTCCAACGCACCCTGTGGATCGCCGGGATCGGGCTGGTGGCCATCGTCGCGGCCATCTCCTGGATCGTGCTGCGGACCGTGTCGACCCCGATCGTCCAGGCGGCGGAGACGAGCGCGCGGCTCGCGGCGGGCGATCTCGGCGTGCGGCTGGAGGTGCACGGCGAGGACGAGCTCGCGACCCTCGGCCGCTCCTTCAATGCGATGGCCGACAGCATCGAGGCGCAGATCAAGGAGCTCGGCGAGCTGTCCATGGTGCAGCAGCGCTTCGTGTCCGACGTCTCGCACGAGCTCAGGACCCCGCTGACGACGATCCGCCTCGCCGCCGACATGCTCAACGACCAGCGTGACGAGTTCGATCCCACGACCGCACGCACAGCCGAGCTCCTGCACGCGCAGGTGCAGCGGTTCGACACGCTGCTGGCCGACCTGCTGGAGATCAGTCGCTACGACGCGGGGTCCGTGCAGCTCGAGCTGGAGGCCACGAGTCTCGCGCAGCTCGCGGAGGACGTGATCGAGCAGATGCGGCCGCTCGCGGAAGGGCACGGCACGGAGATCCGTCTCGTGGCACCCGGCGGCTACTCGCCGGTCGACATGGACCCGCGCCGCGTGCGGCGGGTGCTGCGCAACCTCATCGGCAACGCGATCGAGCACGGCGAGGGACGCCCGGTCGTCGTCACGGTGGACAGCAACCAGCACGCGGTGGCGGCCGGCGTCCGCGACTTCGGGCTGGGCATGGACCCCGGAGACGCGGAGCGGGTGTTCGACAGATTCTGGCGCGCGGACCCGTCGCGACAGCGCACCATCGGCGGCACCGGGCTCGGGCTGTCGATCGCCCTCGGCGACGCCACCCTCCACGGCGGGACCCTGGCGGTCTGGTCCGAGCTCGGCGTCGGCTCCCACTTCGTCCTCACCGTCCCCCGCCACGACCGGGTGCTCGACGGACCCAGTCCGATCCCGGTGGAGCCGCAGGAGCCCCTCGCCGAGCTCGGTGATGCCACGCAGCCGATCTCCATCGCCGAGACGTACTCTGATCTCCTCGACGGGAAGGACCAGTCATGAGCACGCGCGCGTCACGTCGCCTCCTCCGCGCCGCTGCCGTGGCGGTCGTGGCCCTGCTGCTGCCGGCCTGCGCGGGGCTGCCGACGAGCGGAGACGTGGCGGTCGGCCTCGAGCTCGGGGAGTCGCCGGATGACGTCGACGTCCTCCCCGTCGCCTCCGGACCGATCGCGGGTGCGGGGCCGGAGGAGATCGTGGAGGGCTTCCTCGAGGCGGGCATCACGACCTCGGACAACTGGGCCACGGCGCGCGAGTTCCTGGCGCCGTCGCTGCAGCGGAGCTGGCGCCCGTCGGCGGGCGTCTCCATCGACGCCGGAGCGGAGGCGCGGACCCTGACCTCGAACGTCGCCGATGACCAGGTCGAGGACGCCGACGAGGCCGAGGTGCAGGTACTGCTCGAGCTGGTCGCGAGCGTGGACGACTCCGGGGCGTACAGCGGTGCCCCCGGCGATTCGAGCATCCCGTTCGCCCTGGCCCGGGGCGAGGACGGCGAGTGGCGCATCACCCAGGCGCCGGACGGCGTCGTGATCGACGAGGCGCGGTTCCCCAACGTCTTCGAGGGGTACTCGCTGCAGTGGTTCGATGCAGGCTGGTCGCGGCTGGTCCCCGACATACGGTGGTTCCCCCGCCGTCAGAGCCCGGCGACCACGGTGACCCAGGCGCTCGTCGCCGGAACCCCGGCGGAGTGGCTCGATCCGGCGGTCCAGACGGCCTTCCCCGCCGACGTGCAGCTGGCGCAGGATGCGGTGCTGATCACGGCGCAGGTCGCCGAGGTGTCGCTGACGCGTCCCGCGGCTGGTCTCGACCGGACGACCCTGGCGCGCATGCGCACCCAGCTGCAGGCCACGTTGAGGGCCGCCGGCGTGAACGTCACCCAGGTGCGCTTCAGCGTCGACGGGAGGGCTCTCGACGCGGGGGTCGTCGAGCTCGCCGACTCCACGCCGGAACCGGGGACGCTGGTGCTGAAGGACGGCGTGTTCGGGCGCATCGTCGGCGACGAGATCGCGTCGATCCCCGCGATCAGCCCGCAGATCCAGTCCGTGTCGCAGCCGATCGAGGCGATCGACGTCGCCGCGGACGATGCGAGTGCCGCGCTCCAGCTCGACGACGGCCATGTGTACCTCGTGGGCAAGAGCTCGCGCGACGAGCTGGATGCTCGTCCTGGTCTGGTGCAGCCGTCCCTCGACCCCTACGGCTACGTGTGGTCGGTCCCCGCCGGCGCGCCGCAGGCCGTGCAGGCCGTCGGTCCGGACGTGGTCGCCCACAAGGTCGCCGGTGCCTGGCCGAGCGCCTCCTCCATCTCCGACCTGCGGGTGGCGGCGGACGGCGCCCGCGTGGCGGCGGTGATCGTGGTCGGCGGCCAGCGCTGGCTCGCGGTCGCGTCGGTGGTGCGGGACGGGTCCGGTGTGCCGACGGACCTCGGCGAGATGCGCCCGCTGCTCCAGCTCACCGAGGCGTCGACGGGACTCGCCTGGCTGGGTCCGGATCGCCTGGCCGTCCTGACCGATTCGTCCACCCCGCGGCTCCTGGTGCAGCCGGTCGGCGGTCCGGGGTCGGCGGAGACCGCACCCAGCGACGCCGCGTCGGTCGCCGGCGCCCGCACTCCCGCGGGCGTGCGCATCCTCGATGCCGATGGTCAGCTGTTCGCTCACGCCGGCTCGGCGTGGCGCGAGGTCGCGGAGGGCGTCGCGATCCTCGCCACCCGCGCCGGGGAGTGACCACTCCTGCACAGCGGCGGGTGACGTCCGTCCGCCCCCACCTCGTCCCCTTCGTGGTCCGCGCGGCGGCTCCGGGCGACAGGATGCCCGCATGGGGATCACGACACGGACGCACGCGCTCCTCGCCGAGATCGGCGCCCTGCTGCTCGCCGCGCGGTGCGCCGGGTGCGAGCGTCCGGGGACGCTGCTCTGCGACGACTGCCGGAACGCGCTCGATCCGTCGCCGCGCGAGGTGCGCACGCCGGCGGGCCTGCCGGTCCGAGCCGCGCTCGCTCTGGAGGGTCCCGCAGCGTCGTGCATCCGGCGGATGAAGGGGGAGGGCGAGACGCTCCTGGCCCGGCCGCTCGGCGCCGCGCTCGCCGCTGTGCTGACGCCCGTCCTCGTCCCCGGGGCCTGGGTGATCCCGGTGCCGACCTCGCGCGCCGCGTTCCGTCGTCGGGGCACCCGCGTTCCGGAGCTCCTCGTCCGGCGCGCCGGAGCCGATCCGCAGCGCGTCCTGACCCACACGCGCCGGGTGCGCGACCAGCGCGAGCTGGCTGCCCCGGACCGCGCCGCGAACGTCCGCGGAGCGATGATCTCGCGGCGCCGGGGATCCGGGGCCCCGGCGGTGGTCGTGGACGACGTGGTCACGACGGGAGCCACGCTCGACGAGGCGGTCCGGGCGCTCGTCGCCGCCGGGTTCGTGGTCGTCGGGGCCGTCGCGCTCGCCGCCACGCCGAAGTCGCCGGAATCCGGATGAGGTTCATCGAAGACTCACCGGAGACACAGGGTCGAGGGCCGTGACATCCGCCGCGCGTCGGACTACGGTGGGGTGTCACAAGGCGACCACGGTCCGCCCTTGGCCGGGTGGACCGGGACAAGGAGGCAGCAATGGAAACGAGCATCGTGGGCGTCGGAGTGGGCATCACCGATCGCTTCCGCACCGTCGTCGAAGAGAAGATCGCCAAGATCCAGACACTCGCCGCCAAGGCGCAACGTCTGGACGTGAAGGTCACGCACCGGGTCTACCGCAACGGGCGCATCCCGGACGAGACGGTCGAGCTGACGCTGGTCGGCAAGGGCCCCGTGGTCCGTGCCGAGGCCGTCGACGGCGACAAGTTCGTGGCTCTCGACCTCGCGATCGACAAGATGACGGAGCAGCTGCGCCGCGCGAAGGAGAAGCGCGTCGACGGTCGACAGCATCCGCGCGGGCCGCACTTCGAGAAGGGCAGCGGTTCGCTCGAGGGCATCGACGTGCAGCCGGCCTCCGCCGAGGTGCTGCACGCCGTCGCGACCGGCAGCATCCCGGTGCAGAGCGAGGAGGAGGAGGACTACTCGCCCGTCGTCATCCGCACGAAGAGCTTCGAGGCGGAGTGGATGACGGTGGAGGAGGCCGTCGACCGGATGGAGCTCGTCGGGCACGACTTCTTCCTCTTCGTCGATGCGCGCACCGACCACCCGAGCGTGGTCTACCGCCGCAAGGGCTGGGACTACGGTGTCATCGCCCTGAGCACGCAGGCTCCGCCCGCCGAGGCGCTCGCCTCCTGATCCGACCGAGAACGGCCCGACCCCCGCGGGGGTCGGGCCGTTCTCGTGCGAAGACCGGACGGCGTCAGTCGAAGATGCCGTCGAGGATGCTGCCGATGACGAGCCCGCCGAGGATGCCGGAGGCGAGGTCGCCGCCGCCCATCCCGCCGCCGCGACGAGGACCGCCGCCCCAGCCGCCGCCCCAGTCCTGATCCTGCGGGCGGGACGAGTCGATGTCGCGCTGCGCGAGCTGGAGGGCTTCCGCGGCGAGGTGCGCGACCCGGCGGGCCTGGGCGAGCGCCGCCTCGCGGGTCTCTTCGGCAGGAAGCAGGGCCGGGAGATCGACGCGGAGTCGTTCCGCCTCGGCGAGACGGGTGCGCGCATCGGCGCCGATCCATCCGCGATGCCCGGCGATGAGCCCGCGGGCCACGCCCAGCTGGCGGTCGGCGTCGTCGATCGCGTGCTGGACCTGCGCGATGCTCGGCAGCGGATTCTCGGCGCGATGCCGGGCCGTGGCGATCGCGTCGTCGAGGCCGGCGTTGGCTTCGCGCAGACGCGAGAGCTCGGCGAACGGATCGTTGGGCTGGCCCGAGGGGGTGAGGGAGGCCAGGGCCGCCTGCAGCCGGGCGACGGCCTCCGCCACGGCGGGCGTGGAGGGAGCGGTCCGGGCGGCGATGAGGTCGTTACGGGAGTCGGCGATGACCTCGGCCAGGGTCGACTCGGCGCGCAGGGCCTCGATCTCGAAGTCCTCCACCGCGTCGAGCAGGGCAGCGGCGCGACGCGTCGCCTCGGTGGCCGTCTCCAGCGCGAGGTTCGCCTCCTCGTTCTGCTTCGCCGCGCGGCGACGCTCCGAGATGTCGGCGCTGTGGGTCGCGAAACGGATCAGCTGCTCCGCCTCGGCCGCGCTGGCGGTGATCTGATGCATGGCGGAGTCGGAGTAGCGGGCGGACAGCCGGGACACCGTCTCGTCCGTCTGCGGGATGCGGGCGCTCAGCGCCTCGGCGTCCGCGCGGACCTGGGCGATGATCTCGGGCGCGCGCCGCACCTTCGCGACGGACTCCGCGAGCACGGTGGTCTTCTCGTCCAGGAGGTCCTGGGCCCAGTCGCAGAGCTGCAGGATGCGCGCGTTCCGCGTGCGCAGCTCCTCGTCGGTGTCCGGGATCTCGTCGTGGTTGAGCTGGTGGAGCTGGAAGGCCTCCCGCAGGTGCGTGCGCACCGACAGCAGCGCGGCCTTGAGGTCGGCGGTCAGGGACTCGCCGAGCTCGGCCTCCGCGAAGACGAGCTCGTCGGAGGTGGTGCGGATGCGCTCGTCGGCGGCGACGAGTGCCTGTTCCGCACGCCGGGCGAGGTCCGCGTCCTGTGCGGCGAGTTCTTCCTGTTCGCGTTTGCGTCTGCCCCAAAATCCAGCCATGTGCCGATCCTAGTTTCCCGGGCGCGTGCGCGGGCTGAGCATCCGCTCCAGGCGAACGGCGGGCATCGTCGGCTGGTGCGTCAGGCGGGGAGGGCGACGGGGTCGCCGCCGGCGACGGGGGAGGGCGTCGCCTTCGCGGGGCGTCCTCGCTTGGGGCGTTCGGTGGTCAGCTCCAGGGCCATCTCGGGATGGGGGTGTTGCGCGAGTCGGGCCTCCGCCTGGTCGAGCCACCGGAGTTCGGCCTCCGCGGCGCAGACGAGCGAGTCGAGGACGAGGGACCACGCGAGATCCTCGGGGCTGCCGGCGGCGAGGCCGGGGGAGGGCGTGCGCCGCAGGTCCTCGAGCCGCTGCCGCGAGGCGTCCCGCTGGCTGCGGAGGATGGCGGCGGCATCGACTCCGGGCAGCGTGGCCGCGACGGCGAGCTTCACGGCGAGCTCCTCGCGCGTCGCGGGAGCGCGGAGCACGGGGGTGGTGAGCCAGCGTGCCGCCTCGGCCGAGCCCGCGGGCGTGATGCGCCAGTACACGTGACCGTGGTCGTCGGCCTCCCCGCGCTGGACCAGTCCGTCCCGCTCGAGCCGCTCCAGGGTGTTGTAGATCTGGCCGACGTTGAGCGGCCAGGTCGATCCGGTCCGGCGGTCGAATTCGTGGCGGAGCTGGTAGCCGTAGCAGGGGCCCTGGTCGAGGATGGCGAGCAGGCTCTGGCGTACGGACATGACCGGTCTCCCGAGGATGGCGGATGGAAAGCAGTGCCGAGTATATGCATACCCGGCAATTTCTCGGACGCGGCGCGGCGGACCCATGCAGGCGACGTGGAGGTCACAGGCCGGTAACATGGCAAAGTATGCCTGGCGCTCGCCTCACGGCGGCCGGCGAATGACCCAATGACAGGGAGATGACATCCGTGGCGAATCCTCTTGAGAAGCTGCTGCGCGCAGGTGAGGGGCGGATCATCCGCCGTCTGAACCAGGTGGTGAAGGCGGTGAACGCCCTCGAGGAGGACATCTCCCAGCTCACGGACGACGAGCTGCGCAACGAGACCGCCGAGCTGCGCGCCCGCTACGAGAAGGGTGAGACGCTCGACCAGCTCATGCCCGAGGCCTTCGCCGCGGTGCGCGAGGCCGCCAAGCGCACGCTCGGCATGCGCGCCTACGACGTGCAGATCATGGGTGGCGCCGCCCTCCACCTCGGGAACATCGCCGAGATGAAGACCGGTGAGGGCAAGACCCTCGTCGCCACCTTCCCCGCCTATCTGAACGCCATCGCGGGCAAGGGCGTGCACGTCATCACCGTGAACGACTTCCTCGCGAGCTACCAGGCGGAGCTCATGGGCCGCGTCTACCGCGCCCTCGGCATGACGACGGGCATCATCGTCTCCGGCCAGACACCCGCCGTGCGCCGGGAGCAGTACGCGGCCGACATCACCTACGGCACGAACAACGAGTTCGGCTTCGACTACCTCCGCGACAACATGGCCTGGCGCAAGGAGGACCTCGTCCAGCGCGAGCACTTCTTCGCGATCGTCGACGAGGTGGACTCCATCCTCATCGACGAGGCGCGCACGCCGCTCATCATCTCCGGACCGTCCTCGGGCGAGGCGAACCGCTGGTTCGCGGAGTTCGCCAAGATCGCGCGCACGCTCGTCGCCGGCGAGGACTACGAGGTTGACGAGAAGAAGCGCACCGTCGGCGTCCTGGAGCCGGGCATCGAGAAGGTCGAGGACTACCTCGGCATCGACAACCTCTACGAGTCCGCCAACACGCCGCTCATCTCGTTCCTGAACAACTCGATCAAGGCGCTCGCGCTGTTCAAGAAGGACACCGACTACGTCGTCATGAACGACGAGGTCATGATCGTCGACGAGCACACCGGACGCATCCTCGTCGGACGCCGCTACAACGAGGGCATCCACCAGGCGATCGAGGCGAAGGAGGGGGTGCCGGTCAAGGCCGAGAACCAGACCCTCGCCACCGTCACGCTGCAGAACTACTTCCGCCTCTACGACAAGCTCGCCGGCATGACCGGTACGGCCGAGACCGAGGCCGCCGAGTTCATGTCGACGTACAAGCTCGGCGTCATCCCGATCCCCACCAACAAGCCGATGATCCGCAAGGACCAGCCGGACCTGGTGTACAAGAACGAGGCGGCGAAGTTCGCGCAGGTCGTCGAGGACATCGCCGAGCGCCACGCCAGCGGGCAGCCGGTGCTGGTCGGCACCACCAGCGTCGAGAAGAGCGAGTACCTCTCGCGCCTGCTCGCCAAGAAGGGCGTCAAGCACGAGGTCCTGAACGCGAAGAACCACGCCCGTGAGGCGGAGATCGTCGCCCGCGCCGGCCGCCTCGGCGCCGTGACGGTCGCCACGAACATGGCCGGCCGAGGCACCGACATCATGCTCGGCGGAAACGCCGAGTTCCTCGCGGTGCAGGAGCTGAAGGCGAAGGGACTCGACCCGGTGGAGACGCCGGAGGAGTACGAGGTCGCGTGGGACGAGACCTACGAGACCATGAAGAAGGTGGTCGAGGAGGAGGCCGAGAAGGTCATCGAGGCCGGTGGCCTCTACGTGCTCGGCACCGAGCGCCACGAGTCGCGCCGCATCGACAACCAGCTGCGCGGTCGGTCCGGTCGTCAGGGCGACCCCGGCGAGAGCCGCTTCTACCTGAGCCTCACCGACGACCTCATGCGGCTGTTCCAGTCCGGCGCCGCCGAGGCGATCCTCGCCCGCACGAACTTCCCCGACGACGTGCCGATCGAGTCGGGTCTCGTGTCCCGGGCGATCCGCAGCGCCCAGTCGCAGGTCGAGGCCCGCAACGCCGAGATGCGCAAGAACGTCCTCAAGTACGACGACGTCCTCAACCGTCAGCGCGAGGCGATCTACGCCGACCGCCGCCACATCCTCCAGGGCGACGACATCGCCGATCGGGTGCAGCACTTCATCGAGGACGCGATCAGCGGCGTCGTGAAGGACCACACCGGCGAGGGCCACAACGAGAGCTGGGACTTCGACGCCCTCTGGACCGAGCTGAAGACGCTGTACCCGGTGAGCGTCACGATCGACGAGGTCGTGTCGGAGGCCGCAGGACGCAAGGGCGGCATCACCGCCGAGGGCCTGACGCGTGAGCTGCTGTCGGACGCGAAGATCGCCTACGAGAAGCGCGAGGAGTCGCTGGGCGAGGCCGCGACCCGGGAGCTCGAGCGTCGCGTCGTCCTGCAGGTGCTCGACCGCCGCTGGCGCGACCACCTGTACGAGATGGACTACCTCAAGGACGGCATCGGCCTCCGGGCGATGGCGCAGCGCGATCCGCTCATCGAGTACCAGCGCGAGGGTTACGCGATGTTCCAGTCGATGATGGGCCAGATCAAGGAGGAGTCGGTCGGCTACCTCTACAACCTCGAGGTCGAGGTCCGTCGCGCCGGCGACGCCGAGACGGCGGAGGTCGAGGCCAAGGGGCTCGCCACCGACGGTGGAGAGCAGCGCCTGGAGTACTCGGCGGCGAACGACGCCGGCGAGGTCGAGGTCCGCAACGACCGCGGGCAGGTCCAGCAGGCCGCGACCGACCGGATGCGCCAGGCCGCGGCCCGGGCGCAGGCTCCGCAGCAGGCCGAGCCGGAGGAGGCCCCGCGCGGCGCCTTCGGCCAGCGCACGGAGCCGGCCGCCCCGGCGGCGGGCAACCGCGAGCAGCGGCGCGCGCAGAGCAAGAAGAAGAAGTAGCCTTCGGGTGACGAGGAGGGCCAGTCCGTGCGGATTGGCCCTCCTGTCGTCCCTGTAGGCTTGATCGATGACACCATCGCGCACCTTCGACCAGTCGTCGAAGCTCAAGAACGTCCTGTACGAGATCCGCGGAAACGCCCTCGTCGAGGCGGCGCGATTGGAAGCAGAGGGCCACCGGATCCTCAAGCTCAACACCGGCAACCCCGCGATCTTCGGCTTCGACGCCCCGCACCAGATCGTGCACGACATGCTCGCGGCGCTCCCCACGGCCCACGGCTACAGCGACAGCAAGGGCATCATCTCCGCCCGGCGTGCCGTCGTGAGCCGGTACGAGGAGATCGACGGGTTCCCCCGTTTCGATCCCGACGACGTGTACCTCGGCAACGGCGTCTCCGAGCTGATCACCATGACCATGCAGGCGCTGCTGGACGAGGGGGACGAGGTCCTCATCCCCGCTCCCGACTACCCGCTCTGGACGGCCATGACGAGCCTCGCGGGCGGCACGCCCGTGCACTACCTCTGCGACGAGGAGCAGGGCTGGCAGCCCGACCTCGAGGACATCCGGTCCAAGATCACGCCGCGGACCAAGGCGCTCGTGATCATCAACCCGAACAACCCCACCGGCGTGGTCTACTCCCGGCAGGTGCTGGAGGGCCTCGTGCAGATCGCGCGCGAGCACCAGCTGCTCATCCTCTCCGACGAGATCTACGACCGCATCCTGTTCGACGACGCCGTGCACATCCCGACGGCGACCCTGGCCCCCGACCTGCTCTGCCTCACGTTCAACGGGCTCTCCAAGACGTACCGCGTGGCCGGCTACCGGTCCGGCTGGATGGTCGTCACGGGACCGCAGGACCACGCCAAGGGCTTCATCGAGGGCATCACGCTGCTGGCCTCGACCCGGCTCTGCCCGAACGTCCCGGCGCAGCACGCCGTCCAGGCGGCGCTGTCCGGGGTGCAGTCGATCGACGCCCTGATCGCCCCGGCCGGGCGGCTCCACGAGCAGCGCGACATCGCCTGGGAGGGGCTGGAGGCCATCCCCGGCGTGTCCTGCGTGAAGCCCCAGGGTGCGCTCTACGCCTTCCCGCGACTGGACCCGAACGTGCACGAGATCCGCGACGACGCCAAGCTCGTCTACGACCTGCTGGTATCCGAGCACATCCTGCTCGTGCAGGGGACGGGCTTCAACTGGCCGACGCCGGATCACCTGCGCCTCGTGACCCTGCCAGAGCCGCGAGTGCTGAGCGAAGCCGTCGAGCGACTCGGGAACTTCCTGTCGAGCTACCGGCAGTAGCCTCCGCGGGCACGGACGCATCGAGGTCGGCCGCCAGCCGGCGCACGGCGGCGACCATCGTCGAGCGCGGGGCGACGTCGGAGATCGGCCGGGCGTGGAGCAGCGCCGCATCGACGGCACGACGGTCGTAGGGCAGGAAGGCGATGTCGGTGAGGCCGGCGAACCTCTCCAGCGTGCGACGGATCTGACTCCGGGCGTCGAGGCCGAGGGGTCCCGGTCGCACCTGATTGACGACCACCGTCATCGGCGTCCGCCCCACGAGGCGGCGGACCTCGGCGTGGTCGCGGAGGAAACGGCTGATCCCCACCGGGTCGGCGGGAGCCACCGCCACGACCCGGTCCGCTGCGCCCAGTGCCGCGGTGGTCGCGGCGTGCCGACGGGGGCCGACGACATCATGGGTGGCTTCGTCGTCGGCGTCGATCGCCGCGGAGACGTCGACGATCGTCTCGTCCCGCCAGGTGCGGCAGGCCTCGAGGGCCGCCCGCAGCCGCGCATCCGACAGCTCCGGCCAGCGGCTCGGACGGTTGAGCCCGGCGAGCACGTCGACCTCGGTGCCGCCGGCGAGCAGCCGGACCGAGAGCCGGGAGAGCTCCGCGGGATCCAGCGCCCCGGTCCCCGCGCGGCGGCAGGCTCCGGCGAGCCCCGGGGCGTCGTCGTCCATGCCCAGGAGCAGGGCGAGCGAGGGAGCCACGGTGTCCGCATCGGCCAGGACAGTCCGCCGACCGCGACGGGCGAGCTCGACGGCGAGCTGGATCGCGACCGTCGACCGTCCGGGCGCCCCGTGCGGGCCCCAGACCGTCATGATGCGCGACCGGGAGACCGGCAGCCGCGGGGCGTCGAGCGCATCCGCGGACAGCGCCGCGGCGATCTCCCAGCCCGCCGCATCGGTGCGCAGTGGTGGGGCGAGCCCGAGCCGGGCCACCGCTCGGCTCTCCGGGTCGCCGAGCGTGAGGATGCGGACGCCTGCGCGGTCGCAGGCCGCCCGCAGCTCGGCCGTCAGCGTCTCCCTGGTCGCGGATACCACCACCGCCTCCACGTCCGGCTGCAGGCGCGCGATGAGGGCCGCGGGCGCGGCGGACGGCAAGGCTATCCCCGTGATGCCCTCCCACTCCAGCTCCGCCACGAGCGCATCCACGCGGGGCGCGGCCACGGCCAGGAGGACGACGCTCATGATCCGGACCCGACGGGGATCACGGAGAGCGCCGCCCCGCCGGTGACCGCGCCCAGCACGGCGGCGACGTCGCTGCGGTCGATCACGATCTCGACCTCCGCCGCCCCGTCGGCGAGGAGCCCGTCCGGTTCGAGGACGGTGCGGACGGCGACGTCCCCGACGAGGAGGCGCGGCTCATCGTAGGAGCGGCCGTCGTCGCGCAGCGGCGCCTGCCAGACCTCGACCTCCGTGCCGGTCGCCACATCCTCCGGCAGAGCGACGCTGCTCTCGACGACGACCGTGGTCGTGCGGCTGCTCTCCGCTCCGGCCGTCGCCGTCCGCGGCAGGAGCTCGCCCTTCGTCAGGGTGCGGGCCGCGATCCGCCCCGCGGCGAGCTGCTCCGGCCGGAGGTAGTCGTCGGAGACCGCCCCGAGCGCCACGTCGACGGTCTGGAAGTCGGAGGCACGGAGGACCTCGCCGCGGACGATCGTGCGCCGGGCCTGGAGCACGGGACTCGCCTGGTCCGCAGCGGTGACGATGGACCAGACGCCGGCGACCGAGGCGAGCACGAGGACGATGCCGACCGCGAAGCGGAGGTCACCCCGGAGGCGGCGACGAGGGGAGCGGAAGAGCGGGGCCATGGCGACATCGTCACAGAAACGCCGTCCGGGGCGACCGAGTTATCCACAAGGTCCCGCCGATCCCCGACACCGTGCCGGACGGCCGCCCAGAATGAGGGCATGACACCCCCGCACCCGCAGTCCCCCCGTTTCCTCGCGCCCGCCCAGGTCGCCGAGCTGCTGAGCATCGACATCGACGAGGTGATCGCCCTCGTGCACGCCGGGCATCTGCGCGGCGCCCCGCTCGGGGCACCCGCCCGGTGGCGCATCGAGGAGCCGAGCATCGAGGAGTATCTCGCCGCGCAGACGGAGGAGGCGCGGCGCATGGCGCTGTGGCGGCAGTCGCAGGCGGCCAGCTTCCCGGAGCTCTGGGGTCGTTCGGTCACGCCCTTCGCGTGAGCGTTCAGATCGACGCGGTGCCGAGGACGCGCACCGCGGAGAGCGCGGCGTACGGCACCATCCGGAAGCCGTGCACCGCATCCGCGCGGCGGGCAGCGCCGCTGTCGTGCTCGGCGAGATCCAGGTGATCGACGGCGGCACGGTCGATGGTGCCGTGCAGGTCGTCCCCGACCAGCAGTCGGAGCTGCACGGGGAGGCGACGCCGGGCGAGGTCGCGGAGCACGAAGCCCAACGTCATCCGCTCGCGCAGCGTCGGCGCGCCGGGGCTCTCCGCGGCGAGGCTCGCCAGCATCGCCCCGTGGTCGACCGTGAGCCCGCGCACCGCCGCCACCGGGACCAGCAGGACGGCGCTCTGCAGCCGTGCGCCCTGCGGCACCCGGGGGAGCGCGGCCACCCAGTCCACCCCCAGCGACCGCAGCCCCACGGGCACCCTGGCGCCGTCGGCGAGGTGGAGGATCGCCTCGGCCTGCGCCGCGCACAGGTGCCGCAGACGCGAGCGGAGATCGAGCCGGGCGATGCGGAGGCGCTCGGACTCGGCGTCGCGAGCGGCGCGTTCCGCCTCCCATTCCGCGGCGAGCTGCCCTTCCAGGTCGTCGAAGAGGGATTCCCAGTGCATCCGACCGAGCGTACGGCCGCGCGCCCCCGCACCCGAGTTATCCACATCGGCACCGTCGCGTACGGGTTGTCCACAGACCTTCGCCGTCGTCCCCGCCGGCGGTCCACGCCGTGGTCTACTGACGTCTCGCCGACGCCTTCGAGGGGAGAACCCGATGATGCTGGCCGAGTTCTTCGGACCACAGCCCACCCCCGCCGATCAGCTTCCCGACCCCGCGCTCCTGGTCCGGAGCCTCACACGGGGCGCGCTCGAGGCGCTCGCCGGGATCCGCGAGGTGGATCAGCTGGCGCGGTGGTTCAGCGAGGAGGCGTACCGCAGCCTCGTCACCCGTGCGAACCTCGCCGCTCGCGCCCGCAGCGCACGCGGGGTGCCGCCGGCCCGGCCGACCTTCGTCATCCGCACCGTGCGGGTGACCCATCCGCGCGACGGCATCGTCGAGGCGGTCGTCGTGGTGGCGGGGCCGGGGCGCACGCGCGCGGTGGCCCTCCGGCTGGAAGGGCTCGACCACCGGTGGCGCGCGACGTCGCTCGCCATCCTCTGAGGTGCGGGACTCTAGGCTGGGGAGGTGTCAACCCTCAGTGATCTCGCCCAGGCCCAGGGCCTTCTGACCGACGACGACGTGGAGTGGCTGCATCGGCTCGCCGGTGACGGACAGCTCCTCGCCGACCTCGCCTCCGCCGACATCGTCCTGTGGATCCAGACCGAGGACGGCTCGTTCATCGCCGTCGCGCACGCGCGGCCCAGTGGCGCGGCGACGCTGTTCTACCGCGACATCGTCGGCGAGCGCGTGCGGCCCCAGTGGCGGACGCAGGTGCAGGGCGCCTTCGAGTCCGCGGAGATCGTGGACTCGTCCTCGCCGGACTGGTTCGAGGAGACGCCGACGCGGGTGCGTGCGGTGCCGATCGTGATCGAGCGTCGCGGAGAGGACAAGGCTCCCCGCGTGATCGGCGTGGTGACGCGGCACACGAATCTCGGAGAGGTCCGCACCCCTTCCCGTCAGCAGATCACCTTCGACGAGTGCGCCAACGACCTGTTCCGGATGATCGCCGACGGGAGCTTCCCCGACCCGGCCGCGCCGACGTCGCCTCGACGCGGGGCGCCCCGTGCGTCGGACGGCCTGATCCGCATCGACGTCGACGGCATCACCACGTTCGCGAGCCCGAACGCGCTCTCCGCGTTCAACCGGATGGGATTCGACGACGAGCTGGAGGGGGAGTCCCTGGCCGAGGTGACCACCCGGCTCGTGCCGCCGTCCCGTCAGGTCGACGAGTCCCTGCCCGTCGTGGTGACGGGGCGCGCTCCCTGGCGCACCGACATCGAGGCGCGGGGGGTGACCGTCTCGCTGCGGGCGATCCCGCTGAAGGACCACGGCACGCGCATCGGAGCGATCGTGCTGTGCCGCGACGTCTCGGAGCTGCGTCACCAGGAGCAGGAGCTCATCACCAAGGACGCGACGATCCGCGAGATCCACCACCGGGTCAAGAACAACCTGCAGACGGTCGCCTCGCTGCTGCGGATCCAGGCGCGGCGCACGCACTCCGACGAGGCGCGCGACGCCCTCACCCAGGCCATGCGCCGTGTGGACGCCATCGCCGTCGTGCACGACACGCTCGCGCAGGGCCTCACGCAGAAGGTCGACTTCGACGAGGTCTTCCACCGGGTCCTCAAGCTCGTCGCCGAGGTCGCCTCGGCGCCGAACACCCGAGCGCGCACGCAGTCCACGGGGCGTTTCGGTGTGCTCCCCAGCGAGTACGCCACCCCGCTGGCGCTGGCGCTGACGGAGGTCGTGACGAACGCGGTCGAGCACGGTCTCGCCGGACAGGAGGGCGTCGTCACGATCGATGCGAAGCGCACGGAGGACAACCTCCGGGTGACGGTGCGCGACACCGGTCACGGGCTTCCCGAGGGTCGGGTGGGCCAGGGTCTGGGGACGCAGATCATCCGCACCCTCATCCAGGGCGAGCTCGGCGGCACCATCGACTGGCAGGGGAGCGAGGGCGAGGGCACCGAGGTGGTCATCGACATCCCGCTGCGCTGGCTGGAGCGCTGACCCCCATGCACGCAGAAGCGGCCTGAGACCGGGTCTCAGGCCGCTTCCGTGAATCTCAGGAGGCGCGGCGGGCGCGGGCCGCGCGACGCTTGAGAGCGCGACGCTCGTCCTCGGAGAGGCCGCCCCAGACGCCGGAGTCCTGACTGGTCTCCAGGGCGTACTGCAGGCAGATCTCGGTGACCGTGCAGGTCGCGCAGACCGTCTTGGCCTTCTCGATCTGGTCGACGGCCGGGCCGGTGTTCCCGACGGGGAAGAACAGTTCGGGGTCGACGGTCAGGCAGGCGGCCTTGTCACGCCAGTCCATGGGGGCTCCTCGGTGTGGATTTCATGAGATGTCGCGATGCGACCTCTCGATTCGGGTGACGGTTCGGGTTCCGCTACCCTGTTGAGATACGGGCGGATGCCCGCTGATTGTGATGCGAACGCGAACGTTCGCCCCACGCCGCTGTGGGAGCACATGACTTTCTCTATTCTGTTACATGAATACCCTGAAATCAAGGGTTTTCTCGTCATTGGATCCCCGGGAGGACACCCGTGCGCGCACCGGGAATCGCCCGCGCCGCCGCCGCCGTGCTGGCGGTGGAAGCCGTCGCCCTGCTCGTGTTCGCCGCGATCGAGATGGCCGGACTCGGGGCGGGGGACGCCGCGTCGCTGCCGACGGCCATCGCTCTCATCGTCCTGACGCTGATCGGCGCCGCCGCACTCGCGGCCTTCGCGTTCGGCACCCGCGCGGGACGCTCCTGGGCGCGCTCCGGGGGCGTGGTGTTCCAGGTCCTCGCGATCGCCCTGGCGCTCGGTGCCCTCACGCTGCCGCCCATCCCGTGGGCCTTCGTGCTCGGACTCGGCATCCCGGCCGTCGCGGGCTTCGCGCTCCTCATCGCGAGCGCACGCCGGGAGGGCTCACGCCGCGAAGCGGAGTGAGCGGGACCCGACCCGTCAGGCGTCGATGCCGAGCTGCTTGCGCAGCCGCGCGACGTGGCCCGTGGCCTTCACGTTGTACTGCGCGCTCGTGATGACGCCGTCTTCGTCGAGGACGAACGTCGAGCGGATCACACCTTCGACGACCTTGCCGTAGTTCATCTTCTCGCCCCAGGCGCCGTACGCCTCATGCACCGCGTGGTCGGGGTCGCTGAGCAGCGGGAACGTGAGGCCGTCGCGGTCGCGGAAGGCGGCGAGCTTCGCCGGCTCGTCCCGCGAGACGCCGACGACCTGATATCCGGCGCCCTGCAGCGACGAGATGCTGTCGCGGAAGTCGCAGGCCTCCGTCGTGCACCCCGGCGTCATGGCGGCCGGGTAGAAGTACAGCACCGTCTTCGTGCCGCGGAGGTCGGCCAGGCGGACGGTGTTCCCGTCCTGGTCGAGCAGGGAGAAGTCGGGGGCGGCGGTTCCGGTTTCCAGGCGTTCGGTCACCCGTCCAGCCTATCGCCCGGGGGGCTGCTCCGCCTTGTCGGCGAAGGTCTGCAGGAGGCGCTGCAGGGAGTCCAGCCGGGCGCGCCCCGTCTCGCTCAGCTCGCCGCGCTCCGCCGCCTCGATGAGGGCGCAGTCCGGCGCGTCGGGGAGGTGGGTGCAGCCGCGCGGGCAGTCCTCGGCGATGACGGCGAGCTCGGTGAAGGCGGCGAGGATGTTCGCGGGGTCGACGTGCCCGAGGCCGAAGGAGCGGACGCCGGGGGTGTCGATGACCCAGCCGGAGCCGTCGGCGCTCTCGTAGCGCAGCGAGACGGTGGAGGAGGAGGTGTGTCGCCCGCGGCCGGTGACCTGGTTCACGTGTCCGGTGGCGCGGCCCGCGGTGGGCACCAGGGCGTTCACCAACGTCGACTTGCCGACACCGGAGTGTCCGACGAACACCGTCGAGTGGCCGATGAGCGCGGCGCCGATCTCGTCGACCGGCATCTCGTCCTGTGCGCTCGTGAAGACCCGGAGATCGAGGCCCTCGAAGTGCGCGAGGAACGGCGCGGGGTCGGCGAGATCGGTCTTCGTCACGACGAGGAGGGGACGGATGCCGGCGTCCAGTGCGGCGACGAGGTAGCGGTCGACGAGCCGGGCGCGGGGCTCGGGGTCGGCCGCCGCGACGACGACGAGCATCTGGTCGGCGTTCGCGACGATCACCCGCTCGACCTCGTCGGTGTCGTCGGCGCTGCGGCGGAGGAGCGAGGTGCGCTCGACGATTCCCACGATCCGGCCGAGCGTGCCCTCGTCGCCCGAGGTGTCGCCGACGACGCGGGCCCGGTCGCCCGTGACGATCGGCGTGCACCGCAGCTCTCGTGCGCGGGCGGCCGTGATCGTGCGTTCCTGCGGGGTGTCCTCGTCGAGGAGGACGGAGTACCGGCCCCGATCCACGCCGAGGACGCGGCCGATCTGCGCATCCTCGTGCGCAGGACGGCGTTTGGTGCGCGGCCGGTTGGCCTTCGGGTTCGGACGCGTGCGGATGCTGCTCTCGTCGTAGTCCTCGAAGTCGTCCTCGAGGTCGTCGGCGTCGTTCAGCCAGCTC
Organism: Microbacterium sp. ER1; assembly: GCF_023383675.1. Taxonomy (NCBI): domain Bacteria; kingdom Bacillati; phylum Actinomycetota; class Actinomycetes; order Micrococcales; family Microbacteriaceae; genus Microbacterium; species Microbacterium sp. ER1. The sequence goes on along the minus strand of NZ_QCXO01000138.1, from coordinate 634,993 downwards.
ACCCGTCAGCCTCGCAGCATCCGCTCCCAGAGCATCGTGAACTCCGGGAGGGTCTTGGCGGTGGTGCCGATGTCGTCGATGACCACGTCGGGGACGCGGAGGCCGATCAGCGCGCCGGTCGTCGCCATCCGGTGGTCGTGGTGCGCGGCCCAGGTGCCGCCCCGGAGCGGACCGGGAACGATGCGGATGCCGTCGGGGAGCTCCTCGGCGGTTCCGCCGAGCGCGCGCAGGTTCCCGACGAGCGCCGCGATCCGGTCGGTCTCGTGGAGACGGATGTGGCCGATGCCGCGGATGGTCGTGGGGCCGTCGGCGAAGGCCGCGAGACCGACGAGGGTCGGCGTCAGCTCGCTGGCGGCGGAGAGATCGAGATCCAGTCCACGGATTCCGGAACCGGCCCGCACGGTGAGCACGCCGCCGTGACGGCTGACGTGCGCACCCGCCGCCTGCAGGATCTCGGGGAGCAGCGCACCGGGCTGGGTCGAGTGCGCCGGCCAGCCGGTGATCGCGACGGAGCCTCCCGCGACGAGGGCCGCCGCCAGGAACGGGGCGGCATTGGAGAGATCCGGCTCGATCGGGATCTCCTTGGCGCGGGGGACTCCGGCCTCCACCAGCCATTCGCCCACCGCGGGGCGCTCGATGCGGATGCCGCGGCGGCTCAGGGCCTCGATGGTCATGTCGATGTGCGGCAGGCTCGGCAGCCGCTCGCCCGTGTGCACGAGGTGCAGGCCGACGTCGAAGCGCGGGGCCGCGAGCAGCAGCCCGGACACGAACTGGCTGGAGGCCGACGCGTCGATCTCCACGCGACCGCCGCGGATGTGGCCGTGGCCGCGGATGGTGAACGGGAGGGCCCAGGTGCCCTCGTCGTCGATGTCGACGCCGAGGTCGCGCAGGGCGCTGATGAGCCCGCCCATGGGCCGGTGCAGAGCCGTCTCGTGCGCGGTGAGGTGGACGTCCTGTTCCGCGAGGCCGGCCAGCGGTGCGATGAAGCGCATGACGGTCCCGGCCTGGCCGCAGTCGATCGTCGTGCCGCCGCGGAGCTTGCCGGGCGTGATCACGAGGTCGGGACCGAACTCATGACCGGCGTCGACCTCCTCGATGCCGACGCCGAGCGCGCGGAGGGCCTCCACCATGCGCTGCGAGTCGTCGGAGTGCAGCGGCGCGATCAGGCGGCCGGGGCCGTCCGCGATCGCCGCGATGAGGAGCTCGCGGTTCGTGAGGGACTTGGAGCCGGGGATCGTGAGCTCGGCGTGCACCGGGCCGTCGATCGTGGGCGCGGGGTAGGCGCCCTGCACACGGGTGGGGGAATACCTTTTGGCGCTCATCGGTTCTCACCTTAGTAAACGCAACGCCGTCCTCGTGAGAGGCGGCCCCCGTGCGAAGGGAAGAGGATGCCTGCGACGCTGGAACGCGAGGTGATCGACCTCAGCCGCCTAGACTGGCCGGTGATGGACGACACCGCAACCGCAGCCACCGTCGGCGACCCTCGGCGCGAGTTCGAGGAGCAGGCGCTCCCCTTCATGGACCAGCTCTACGCCGCCGCGATGCGCATGACGCGCAATCCCGCTGACGCTGCCGATCTCGTGCAGGAGACCTTCGTCAAGGCCTACGGGTCGTGGTCGACCTTCGCGCAGGGCACGAACCTCAAGGCGTGGCTGTACCGCATCCTCACCAACACGTACATCAACATCTACCGCAAGCGGCAGCGCGAGCCCTTCCAGGGCACCATCGACGAGCTCGAGGACTGGCAGCTCGGCGGCGCGGAGTCGACCACCGCTTCGCACAGCCGGTCGGCAGAGGCGGAAGCCATCGACCGCATGCCGGCGTCGGTCGTGAAGGACGCCCTGCAGGCGGTTCCGGAGGACTTCCGGCTCGCGGTGTACCTCGCCGACGTCGAGGGCTTCGCGTACCAGGAGATCGCCGACATCATGAAGACCCCCATCGGCACCGTGATGAGCCGTCTGCACCGTGGCAGGCGGATGCTGCGGGAGCTGCTGGCCGACTACGCCGCGGAGCGGGGAATCGCCGCGGCTGACCCGAGGAGCAAGAAATGAGCGACTGCGGCTGCGACAAGGCCCGTCAGGATCTGGAGGAGTACCTCCGCAACGAGGTGTGCAAGACCGAGCACGCCGAGATCCGCGAGCACCTGGAGAACTGCCCGGCGTGCCGGGACGAGGCTCTGGTGGCGACGACCCTCACCGAGGTCATCGCCCGCGCCTGCAAGGAGACCGCTCCGGAGGAGCTGCGCGACCAGGTGTTCGCTCGGCTCCGCGAGGTCCAGGCCGCGCAGCACTGAGCACCCCCGGGGCGCGGAGCGTCGGAGACCGCCCGTAGGCTGTGTGCATGGCCCATACCGATGCGCGCGGGATCCCCGCTGACCAGACGTCCGTCGACCGCCTCGCGGGGGAGGGCCTCGAGTACCGGGTCCTCGATACGACGGATTCCACGCGCGTCGCCGCCTTCCAGCGGGCGATGGCCCGCGGGTTCCTCGGCGCCGACCCCTCGGAGGCGGCTCGTGAGGAGGGCGTGGGCACGCTGAGGAGCCGGCGCAACATCGGCGTCTACGAGCCCGACGCCCCGGCCGACCGCTTCCCGGTGGCGACCATCGACTCCTGGGTGACGCCGCTGACGATCCCCGGCGGCGAGATCGGGATGTGGGCGATCAGCGGGGTCACCGTAGCCGGCACGCACCGCCGCCGTGGCATCGCGCGCGCCCTGTTGGAGGGCGAGCTGCGTGCCGCCGTCGATGCCGGCCTCCCCGTCGCGGGTCTCACGGTGTCCGAGGCGACGATCTACGGCCGGTACGGCTTCGGCTCCGCCGTCCCCGTGGCGCGGTTCACCGTGGATGTGCGCCGCGCCGGCTGGGCGGGCCCCGTCCCGGCCGGCCGCGTGGAGTACCTCGAGCGCGAGGAGCTCGCCGAGGCGCTGGCGGAGGCGCACGAGCGCGCCCGTACCGCGCGGTCCGGTCAGGTCCCGGGGTGGGCGGCCCGCTGGGCGGGCATCAGCGGGCTCACGAGCACCGACACCGACCGGGATCGGGTGCGCGGCGTCCGCTATCGCGACGAGTCCGGTCAGGTGCGCGGCGTGATGGCCTTCCACCTCAGCGAGCGCGGCGGCACGTTCCGGTTCGCAGCGCACGTGCGCCTGCTCGTCGGCGAGACGGCGGAAGCGACGGCTGCGCTGTGGCGGTTCGCGCTGCAGCACGACCTCGTCGACGAGGTGACCGCCGATCTCCGACCGCTCGACGACGCCCTGCCGTGGCTGGTCGCGGACCCGCGCGGCGTCACCCAGGAGGTGCACGACCACGGGTGGCTCCGCGTTCTGGACGTCCCCGCCGCGCTCACGGCCCGGACCTACGCCGCGCCCCTGGACACCGTGCTCCGCATCGAGGACCCCCTGGGATTCGCCGCGGGCACCTGGCGCCTGCGCGTCGACGCGGAGGGGCGGGCGCACATCGAGGACGCTCCGGGCGCCGAGGCGGACCTCCTCCTCGACGTCTCCGCGCTCTCGTCGATCTACGCCGGCAGCATCCGCGTCGCCGCGCTGCACGGAGCGGGCCGGATCACGGGCCCGGTGGACGCCGTCGAGGCACTGGACCGTGCGTTCGTCGCCTTCCCGGCGCCGTCCCTCGACATCTGGTACTGACCCACGGACCGAGAAGGGCGCCCCGGCCGAAGCCGGGGCGCCCTTCGTCGTCAGAGAGGCGGTCAGCCCAGGGTGACCGCCGCGCGGATGAGCGCGGCCTGCTCGGTCGCGTGCACCTTGGACGAGCCCGTCGCCGGCGAGGCCGACGCCGGACGCGAGACCGGGCGGAACGAGCGGTCGCCGGGGACGTCCGCGAAGGCCAGAGCCAGGAACGGCCAGGCGCCCTGGTTCTCCGGCTCCTCCTGCACCCACACGAGCTCGGCGTTCGGGTACGAGTCGGTGATCTTCTTCAGCTCGTCGATGGGCGTCGGGTAGAGCTGCTCCAGACGCACCAGGGCGATCTCCGGGTTCGGGTTCTTCTCCAGCTCGGCGCGGAGGTCCCAGTGCACCTTGCCGCTGTGCACGAGCACGCGCTTCACGGCGGAACGGTCGAGACCGCGGTCGTCGTCGAGGACCGGCTCGAAGCGGCCCCCGGTGAACGCCTCCACCGGGCTCGTCGCGCCGCGCAGACGCAGCATGGCCTTCGGCGTGAACACGATGAGCGGCTTGCGCGGGCGGGCGTAGGCCTGCCGGCGCAGCAGGTGGAAGTGCGACGCCGGGGTCGATGGACGGGCCACGATCATGTTGTCCTGCGCGCACAGCTGCAGGAACCGCTCGATGCGTGCGGAGGAGTGGTCCGGTCCCTGGCCCTCGTAGCCGTGGGGGAGCAGGAGCGTGACGCTGGACTGCTGACCCCACTTCTGCTCCGCGGCGGAGATGTACTCGTCGATGACCGACTGGGCGCCGTTGACGAAGTCGCCGAACTGCGCCTCCCACAGCACCAGGGCCTCTGGCGCCTCCACGGAGTAGCCGTACTCGAAGCCGAGCGCGGCGTACTCGCTGAGCAGCGAGTCGTAGACGAAGAAGCGGCCCTGCGCGTCGGACAGGTTCGACAGCGGCAGCCACTCCTGGCCGTTCGCACGGTCGTGGAGCGCGGCGTGCCGCTGCACGAAGGTCCCGCGGCGCGAGTCCTGGCCGGCGAGGCGCACCGGGGTGCCCTCGACCAGAAGCGAGCCGAAGGCGAGCAGCTCGCCGAAGCCCCAGTCGATGTTCCCGTTGCGGCTCATGTCGAGGCGCTTCTCCAGCAGCTGCTGGATCTTCGGGTGCACCGTGAAGCCCTCGGGCTTGTTCACGAACGCGTCGCCGATGAGGCGGATGACCTCGGCGGGGACACCGGTGACCTCGGGGGCTCCGACCTGGTCCTCGACCTGCGGGGCCTCCTCGGGGGCGATCGGGGTCGCGCCGGTCTCGGCGGCGTGCGTCTCGGCGAAGGCGATCTCCAGACGGTTCTGGAAGTCGGCCTTGGCCTCGTCGTACTCCTCCTCGGTGATGTCGCCGCGACCGACGAGGGACTCCGTGTACAGGCGGCGGACGGAGCGCTTCGCCTGGATGAGGTCGGTCATCAGCGGCTGCGTCATCGAGGGGTCGTCGCCCTCGTTGTGCCCGCGTCGGCGGTAGCAGACGAGGTCGATCACGACGTCGCGGTGGAAGCGCTCGCGGTACTCGAACGCGAGCTGCGCGACGTGGATGACCGCTTCGGGGTCGTCGCCGTTCACGTGGAAGACCGGAGCCTGGATCGTCTTGGCGACGTCGGTGGCGTAGACCGAGGTGCGGGCGTCGCTCGGCGTCGTGGTGAAGCCGACCTGGTTGTTGACGACCACGTGGATCGTGCCGCCCGTGCGGTAGCCGCGCAGCTGGGACATCTGCAGGGTCTCGACGACGACGCCCTGGCCGGCGAAGGCCGCGTCGCCGTGGACGAGGATGGGCAGCCAGGCGAAGGTGCCGATGGGCTTGCGGTCCTGCTTGGCGCGGACGATGCCCTCCAGCACGCCGTCGACCGTCTCCAGGTGGGAGGGGTTGGCGGCGAGGTACACCGGCAGCGCGGAGCCGTCGTCGGCGACGAACGTGCCCTCGGTGCCCAGGTGGTACTTCACGTCGCCCGAGCCGCGCTGGTTGCCGGGGGTCTGCGTGCCCTCGAACTCGCGGAAGACCTGGCCGTACGTCTTGCCGGCGATGTTGGTGAGCACGTTCAGGCGGCCGCGGTGGGCCATGCCGATCGCGGCGCCCTCCAGCCCGGCCGTGGCCGCGCCCTGGAGGATCTCGTCGAGGAGCGGGATCAGCGACTCGCCGCCCTCGAGCGAGAAGCGCTTCTGGCCGACGAACTTCGTCTGCAGGAAGGTCTCGAAGGCCTCGGCCTCGTTGAGCTTGCGCAGCACGCGCAGCTGCTCGTCATGGCCGGGCTTCTGGTACTTGACCTCGACCTTCTCCTGGAACCAACGCCGCTGCTCCGGGTCCTGGATGTGCATGTACTCGATGCCGAGAGTGCGGCAGTACGAGTCGCGCAGCACGCCGAGGATGTCGCGGAGCTTGGCGACGCGGCGTCCGCCGAACCCGCCCGTGACGAACTCGCGGTCGAGGTCCCAGAAGGTCAGGCCGTGGCTCTCGATCTCCAGGTCGGGGTGCGAACGCTGACGGTACTCGAGCGGGTCGATGTCGGCCATGAGGTGACCGCGCACGCGGAAGGAGTTGATGAGCTCCTGCACGCGCGACTGCTTGTCGACGCGCTCGGCGAGGTCGACCGCGATGTCGGGGTTCCAGCGGATGGGCGCGTACGGGATGCGCAGCGCCGCGAAGATGTCGTCGTAGAAGCCCCGCTGCCCGATGAGCAGCTCGTGCACCTTCTTCAGGAACTCGCCGGAGCCGGCGCCCTGGATGACGCGGTGGTCGTAGGTGCTCGTGAGCGTGATGGTCTTGCCGATCGCGAGCTCGTTGAGCGTCTTGTCGCTCGCGCCCTGGAACTCGGCGGGGTACTCGAGGGCGCCGGCGCCGATGATGCAGCCCTGGCCCTTCATGAGACGCGGGACCGAGTGCACCGTGCCGATGCCGCCCGGGTTGGTGAGCGAGACCGTGGTGCCCTGGAAGTCGGCGGCGGTGAGCTTGTTGGCGCGGGCGCGGGTGACGAGGTCCTCATAGGCGGCGAGGTACTCGGTGAAGGTCATGGTGTCGGCACGCTTGATGCTCGGGACCATGAGGGCGCGGGTGCCGTCCGGCTTCGGCAGGTCGATCGCGATGCCGAGGTTGACGTGCGCCGGGGCCACGACGGAGGGCTTGCCGTCGATCTCGGCGTAGAAGACGTTCTGGCTGCGGAACTCGTCGAGGGTGCGGATGAGCGCCCAGCCGATGAGGTGGGTGAAGCTGACCTTGCCGCCGCGCGTGCGGGCCATGTGGTTGTTGATGACGATGCGGTTGTCGATCATCAGCTTGGCCGGGACCGTGCGGACGCTCGTCGCGGTGGGGACGGTGAGCGATTCGTCCATGTTCGCGGCGAGGGTCTTCGGCAGACCGCGCAACGGGGTGACCTTGTCCTCTTCGGACGGCTGCTGCGTCTCCTTGGACTCCTGCTTCGGCTTCGGCGCCTGGGCGGGGATCGGCGCGGCCGCCGCCGGCTTCGCGGTGGTGCGGGCGACGGGCTGTGCTCCGATCACGGGGATGGGAGCGGTCACGGGGTGCGCCGGGGCCGCGGTCGCGGCGGGAGCGGCAGCGCCTCCGGCGGCCGTGGTCTCGGAGTGGTACTTCTCCAGAATGGGCCACCACTCCTTGTCGACCGAGTCGCGGTTCTCCTTGAACTGCTCGTAGAGCTCTTCGACGAGCCAGGAATTGGCTCCGAACCCCCCGTCGCCACCGACGCCGGTCACCTGGTTCGACACGCTCTATCGCCCTCTTTCATCGCTGAAGATCTCCGATGCGGACGCACGACGCAGGATGCGCTCGGGCCCGCACACTCTCGACCACCAAGCCTAACCTGTTTCGACCGAGGAGACGTCGAACAGCACGACCCGTGGCGCGCCGATCTGGGTACCGTGGAGACATGGAGTTCTCAGGTGCGCAGCCGACCGTCGATCTGACCTACTCGGACGTCTTCCTGGTGCCGCGCCGCTCGGCCGTCACCAGTCGCCTCCAGGTCGATCTCGCTCCGCACGACGGCACCCCGGCGACGCTGCCGCTCGTCGCCGCGAACATGAACTCGGTGACCGGGCCGCGGATCGCCGCCGTGCTCGCGCGTCGAGGGGCGCTGGGCGTGCTGCCGCAGGACCTCCCGCTCCAGGAGCTCGACGCCGCGATCCGCGACGTGAAGGGGCAGCCGGTGCTCTGGGACACGCCGCTCGTGCTGCCCCCGGAGGCGACCGTCGCCGACGCCCTCCGCCTGCTCCCCGCCGCCCCCGGCCACGGCATCGTCGTGGCCTCCGGCGCGGCGCCGATCCCCGTCGACCGCATCGTCGGGGTGCTCCCGGCCACCCGTCTCGCGACCGCGCTGCCCGACGCGCAGCTCGGCGACCTCGTGCACCGGGGCACGCCGTCCATCGACGCGGACGACATCGGCTCCGAACGGCACGCCTTCGACGTCATCACCGAGGCGGACGTCGAGGTCGTCACGGTCGTCCACCACGGCCACCTCGTCGGGACGCTGAGCGCCCGCAGCGCCCTCCGCGCCACGCTGTACCGGCCGGCCGTGGACGCCGGCGGGCGCCTCGCCGTCGCCGCGGCGGTCGGCATCAACGGCGACGTCGGGGCGAAAGCGAAGGCGCTCGCGGCGGCCGGGGTGGACGTGCTCGTCGTCGACACCGCGCACGGCCACCAGGAGGGCATGCTCCGGGCGCTGCAGGAGGTCGCGTCCCTCGGGCTCGGGCTCCCCATCGTCGCGGGGAACATCGTCACCGCGGACGGCGTGCGGGATCTCGTCGACGCGGGCGCCTCGATCCTCAAGGTCGGCGTCGGACCAGGGGCGATGTGCACGACGCGGATGATGACGGCGGTCGGTCGTCCCCAGTTCTCCGCGGTGCTGGAGACCGCGCAGGCCGCCGCCGAGGCCGGAGCGCATGTCTGGGCCGACGGCGGGGTGCGCTACCCGCGGGACGTCGCCCTCGCGCTCGCTGCCGGTGCGGCCTCCGTCATGGTCGGCTCCTGGTTCGCCGGGACGATCGAGGCCCCGGGCGAGCTCCAGCGCGACACGGACGGTCGTCTGTTCAAGGAGTCGTGGGGGATGGCCTCGACCAAGGCCGTGCAGGCGCGGTTCGGTCGGCTCGACGCCTACGAGCGCGCGCGCAAGGAGTTGTTCGCCGAGGGCATCTCCTCCTCCAGGATCTACCTCGACCCGCTGCGCCCGGGCATCGAGGACCTGCTCGACATGATCACGTCGGGCGTGCGGTCGTCCTTCACCTACGCCGGGGCCGCGACCGTGCCGGAGTTCCACGACCGCGCTCTCGTCGGACTGCAGTCGGCGGCGGGCTACGAGGAGGGCAAGGCGCTGCCGGTCAGTTGGTGATCACCTGCCGCGACCACAGTCCGCTTCTGTAGAATCGAGCGCACTATGGACGACCCTCCCAGTTGCCGAACATCGCCCCACCGTCCCGTTCTCTCCCCGGAGAGGAAGATCTGATGGACTACATCATGTTGGGCGTGGGGCTTCTGCTCACGGTCGGCACCGGCCTCTTCGTCGCGAGCGAGTTCGCCCTCGTGAACCTCGACCGCGCGGATCTGGAAGCGCGGCAGGCGCGAGGCGAGTCCCGCCTCTCGCTGACGATCAGCGCCCTGCGGCACACCTCGACGCATCTCTCCTCCGCACAGCTCGGCATCACGCTGACCACGCTGCTGACCGGATACACGATGGAACCGGCGCTGTCCAACCTCCTGCGCCCCACGCTGGTTGCCTGGAACATCCCGGAAGCTGCCGTCGCTCCCATCGCGACCGTGGTGGCGATGTTCGTCGCGACGGTGCTCTCGATGATCCTCGGCGAGCTCGTCCCGAAGAACTTCGCGCTGGCGCTGCCCCTGGCCACGGCGAAGCTCGTCGTCCCGTTCCAGATCGCCTTCACGACCGTGTTCAAGCCGGCGGTGGTCGTGCTCAACGGCAGCGCCAACGGGGTGCTGCGCAGCATGGGCATCGAGCCCAAGGAGGAGCTCTCCGGCGCCCGTAGCGCGGAGGAGCTCTCCTCCCTCGTGCGACGGTCGGCGAGCGCGGGAGTGCTGGAGGCCGACACCGCGACGCTGCTGGACCGCACGCTCACTTTCTCGCGGCTCACCGCGGCCGACGTCATGACGGCGCGCCCGAGCATGCACGCGATCGCCGCCGGCGACTCGGTCGACGACGTGATCCAGCTGGCGCGGCGCACCGGCCACAGCCGCTTCCCGGTCTTCGACGAGGACCTCGACGACATCACCGGCGTCGTGCATCTCAAGGCCGCCATCTCGGTGCCGCGGGAGCGCCGGGCAGAGGTGCCCGTCGGTGCTCTCGCGACCGATCCGCTGCGCGTGCCGGAGACCGCCCACGTCGACGCGCTGATCTCCGACCTCCGCGGTCGCGGATATCAGCTCGCGGTCGTCGTGGACGAGTACGGCGGGACGGCGGGGATCGTGACGCTGGAGGACCTCGTGGAGGAGCTGGTCGGCGAGGTGTCCGACGAGCACGACCGGACGAGGGCCGGCATCATCCGCAACCGCGACGGGGTGACCTTCCCCGGCGAGCTGCGTCCGGACGAGCTGCGCAGCCGCGCAGGCGTCGAGGTGCCGGAGGGCGATGTGTACGACACGGTCGGCGGCTACGTCATGAGCGTCCTCGAGCGGGTGCCGGTCGTCGGCGACGAGGTGCCCCTGGAGAGCGGCACGCTGCAGGTGGTCCGCATGGACGGCCGCCGCGTGGATCGGGTGCGCTACGTCCCGAGACCGGATGCCGTCGTCATCGAGGGGGTGTCCCTGTGAGCGATTGGGGAGGCCTCGCCTGGCTCGTCGTCCTGCTGGCGGCGAACGCGTTCTTCGTCGGCGCCGAATTCGCGGTGATCTCCGCGCGGCGCTCCCAGATCGAGCCGAAGGCGGAGCGCGGGTCGCGCCCGGCCAAGACGGCGCTGTACGCCATGGAGCACGCGACGCTCATGCTCGCGACCTCGCAGCTCGGCATCACGATCTGCTCGCTGCTCATCCTGAACGTGTCCGAGCCCGCCATCCACCATCTGCTCGCCGTGCCGCTGCACGCGCTGGGCTGGTCGGACGGCGCGGTGGACGTCGTGTCGTTCACGATCGCGCTGCTCATCGTGTCGTTCCTGCACGTCGTGTTCGGCGAGATGGTGCCGAAGAACCTCGCGTTCTCGATTCCGGACCGGGCCGTGCTGCTGCTGGCGACGCCGCTGGTGTGGGTGTCGAAGGTCTTCATGCCGGTGATCTGGCTGCTGAACGCGGCGGCGAACGGCGTGCTGCGCCTCTTCCGCGTGGAGCCGAAGAACGAGGCGGCGTCGACGTTCACCCTCGACGAGGTCGCGACCATCGTCAACCAGTCGCGCCGTGAGGGCGTGCTCATGGACACCGCGGGCACGGTGACGGCCGCGGTGGAGTTCACCGACAAGAAGGCGCGCGACGTGGCCGTTCCGCTGAGCGACCTCGTCACGCTGCCGCAGACGACCACGCCCGACGACATCGAGAAGGCCGTGGCCCGCTACGGGTTCTCGCGCTACGTGATCGTCGACGACGAGGACGTCCCGATCGGCTACGTCCACCTCAAGGACATCCTGCGGGCCTCGGAGGGCCCGGATGCCGAGGCCAAGGTGCTCGAGCCGATCCCCGGCAAGCGCATCCACCACATGGTGCCCGTGCAGGAGGACACCGATCTGGAGGACGCGCTCGCCGTCATGCGCCGGGCGGGTCGCCACCTCGCCAAGGTCCGCGACGCCCGGGGGGAGACCACCGCCGTGCTGTTCCTGGAGGACATCCTCGAGGAGCTCGTCGGCGAGGTGCAGGACGCGACCCGTCGCGTCCGCGGCCACTGACATCCGGACACGCGAAGGCCGCCGGCTCCCTCGGGGACCGGCGGCCGTCGTCGTGGGCGTCAGCGCCAGTGCGCGCGTTCGTACTGCGGCGGCCAGGCGACCTCGTCGCCCAGCTCGTGCGCGGCCCGGAGCGCGAAGTGCGGGTCGCGCAGCCACTCCCGTCCGGCGAAGATCGCGTCGGCCGCCCCGTCGGCGAGCACCTGCTCGGCCTGGGCGGCGGCGGTGATGAGGCCCACGGCCGACACCGGGATCCGCCCGCCCTGGCGGACGGTCTCTGCCAGCGGGACCTGGTAGCCGGGGGAGACGCTGATGCGCTGGTGCGCGACGAGGCCGCCGCTGGAGACGTCGATGAGGTCGGCGCCGCGCGCGGTCGCCCAGCCGCCGACCGTCGCCGCCTCCTCGGGCGTGAAGCCGCCCTCGGCGTGATCCGTCGCCGAGATCCGGACGAAGACCGGCACGCCCTCGCCGGCTGCCTCGCGCACCGCGTCCACGACGCGCAGCAGCAGCCGGGCCCGGTTCTCCAGCGAGCCGCCGTACTCGTCCTCGCGGAGGTTGGACAGCGGCGACAGGAACTGGTGCAGGAGGTAGCCGTGGGCGCCGTGGATCTCGATGACGTCGAAGCCCGCCTCGAGCGCCCGACGGGTCGCCGCGGCGAACCCGTCGACCACGCGGTCGATGCCCTCCGCGTCCAGCGCGACCGGCGCGGCGAACCCCTCGTAGGCCACCGCGGACGGGGCGGTGGTCGTCCACCCGCCCGCGGCGGCGGGGACCGAGCCGCGCTCGTCGGCCCAGGGCCACCAGGTGGAGGCCTTCCGCCCCGCGTGCGCGAGCTGGATGCCCGCGGCCGCCCCGCGGTCGTGGATCGCTCGGACAATCGGGCCGAGGGCGTCGCGCTGGGCGTCGTCCCACAGCCCGAGGTCGCGCGGGGAGATGCGCCCCTCCGGCACGACGGCCGTGGCCTCGGCCACGATGAGCCCGGCGCCGCCCGAGGCGAACTGCGCGAGGTGGGTGTGGTGCCACTCCTGCGCCACGCCGTCGACGGCGCTGTACATGCACATGGGGGAGACCCAGAGGCGGTTGCGGAACGTGGTGGACCGGATGGTCAGCGGGGAGAAGAGAAGACTCACCGTTCGACGGTACCGCCGACGCGGACGGGACAGGGCCGTCGGGCTAACGTGGAGTCATGAGCGACGTGCGCGAGTGGTCCCGCAGCGACGCGGCGCGTTTCTTCCGCGCGCCGACCGCCGAGGACGACAAGTACTCGCGGGGCGTCGTGGGCATCCGCACCGGATCGGCCGCCTACCCCGGCGCGGCGGTGCTGGGCGTCGAGGCCGCCTGGCGCACCGGCGCCGGATTCGTCCGCTACGTCGGCGCGCCGCCGGCGGTGGCGGCGGTGCTCGCCCGGCGCCCGGAGACCGTCGGTGGGCCAGATGCCGGACGCACGCGGATCGGCGCCTGGGTGATCGGCTCCGGGACCGATCCGGACGACCGGAGCGCCGCGGAGGCGCAGGCGCTCCGGGAGATCGTCGACGGCGACGTCCCCGTGGTCATCGACGCCGGAGCGCTCGATCTGGCGCCGACCGCCCGCGCCCCGTTCGTCGCCACGCCGCACGGCCGCGAGTTCGCGCGACTGCGCGAGCGTGTCGGCATCGACGGGACCTCGGACGACCTCGCCGACGTCCGCGACGTGTCCGCCGCGATCGACGGCGTGGTGCTGCGCAAGGGCGCGCGCACCGTCCTCGCCGCACCTGACGGCACGCTCATCGCCGTCGAGGCGGGGACCGGCTGGCTCGCGACGGCCGGGACGGGGGACGTGCTGGCCGGGATCGTCGCCGCCGTGATCGCCGCGAATCCGGACGGCCCGCTCGTCGAGTCCGCCGCGGCGGCCGTCTGGCTGCACGGGCACGCCGCCCGCCTCGCCGCCGCGGCGACCGCGGGTGCGAGCGGTCATCCGATCGTGGCGCTCGACGTCGCGGAGGCGCTGCCCCGCGCGGTCGCGGACCTCCTGTCGTGAGGACCACGGCCCGGGGGAGCGTGCTCGCGCTGTGGATCGCCTTCCTCCTCGTCCACGTCCTCACCGCATGGCTGGGCTGGGTCTACCCGAGCCAGCCCATGGGGGACGTCGTGCTGGTCTACGAGCCCTGGTCGACGGCCGCGTGGAGCGGCGGGGAGATCGTGGGCGTCACGGAGTCCTGGGTGTATCCGCAGCTCGCGCTCCTGCCGATGATGCTCGCGGCCGTGCTCGCCGCCCCGTTCCTCCCGCTGCTCGGCGTCTCGGGCGCCTACCTCATCGGCTGGGCGCTGCTGGTCACGGTGCTCGACGCCGTCGCGTTCGCCGTCCTCGTCGGGCGTGGACACGTGCGGTCGCGGCGCACCGCCGCGTGGTTCTGGTGCGCGGCGCTGCTGCTCCTCGGACCCATCGCGCTGTACCGCATCGATGCCGTCACCGTGCCGATCGCCGTCGTGGCCGGCCTCGGGCTGGTGACCCGCCCGACCATCGCCGCGGCGCTGCTGACCATCGGCGCCTGGATCAAGATCTGGCCCGGTGCCCTCCTCCTCGCGGCGGTCGTGGCCGGGAGGGCGCGGCTGCGGATGCTCCTGGCCGCCGCGGTCGTCACCGCCGGTGTGGTGGTGGTGCTCCTGCTGCTCGGTGCCGACACCGAGATCCTCGGCGTCCTCACCGCGCAGACGGGCCGGGGACTCCAGATCGAGGCGGTCGCCGCGACCCCGTTCCTCTGGATGGCCGTGACGGGGGCCGCCCGCATCGAGTACAGCTACGACATCCTCACCTTCCAGATCGTCGCGCCGGGCGCGGAGGCCCTCGCGACGATCCTCACCCCGCTCCTGGTGCTCGCCGCCGCCGTCGTCACCGTCGTCGGCGGGGTCAAGGCCGCCCGCGGCGCCTCGTTCGCGCGACTCTTCCCGCCGCTGGCCCTGCTCCTGGTGACGGTGCTCATCGCCCTGAACAAGGTCGGCTCGCCGCAGTTCCAGACCTGGCTGCTCGCCCCCGTGATCCTGTGGCTCGTGCTCGACCGCCGCCGGGCGCGCACCGCCGCCGCTCTCGTGCTCGCCCTGTGCCTGCTGACGTGTCTCGTGTATCCGCTGAGCTATGACGGGCTTCTGCGTGCCGAAGCCGCCCCCGTCCTGCTGCTCACGATGCGCAACGCCCTGCTCGTCGTCCTCGCCGCCGTGAGCGCCGTCGCGCTCGCGCGGGTCCCCGCCGTCCGTCATCCCCGAACTCAGGAGTGAACCCATGCTGATCGCCTTCTCCGTCGCCCCCAGCGGCACGCCCGCCGATGGTGCCGAGCGCACCGATGCCTCCGTGCACGACGCGGTCGCCGCGGCCGTGCGCGTCGTCCGCGCGTCGGGCCTCCCGCACCGCACGACGAGCATGTTCACCGAGATCGAGGGGCCCGACTGGGACACCGTCATGGACGTGGTCAAGCGCGCGACCGAGGCGGTCCTGCCGTACGGCTCCCGGGTGTCGCTCGTCCTCAAGGCGGACATCCGCCCCGGGTACACGGGAGAGCTCGACGCCAAGGTCGAGCGTCTGGAGGCGGCGATCGAGGAGTCCGACGACCGGTAAGCTGAACCGGTGAATCCCTCGACACCTTCGAGGGGTGCGGCGAAGTGGGCGCTCCTCTCCCTCGCCATCGGCAGTTTCGGCATCGGCATGACCGAGTTCGTGGTCATGGGCCTGCTGCCGAACATCGCCGCCGACCTCCTCCCGTCCGTCTGGGCGTCGAGCCAGGAGGAGGCACTGAGTCAGGCCGGCTGGCTGATCTCGCTGTACGCACTCGGCGTGGTCATCGGCGCCCCGACCATCGCCGGCTTCGTCGCCCGCTATCCGCGGCATCGGGTGATGATCGTGCTCGCCCTCGCGCTGACCGTCTTCAACGCCCTCACCGTGGTGCTGCCGACGTTCGAGCTCGTCGGGGTCTCGCGCTTCCTCGCCGGGCTCCCGCACGGCGCGTACTTCGGCATCGGCGCGCTGGTCGCCGCCGACGTGATGGGGCCGGGAAACCGTGCCAAGGGCGTCGCGTTCATCCTCACCGGTCTCACGGTCGCCAATGTCGTCGGCGTGCCGCTGGGCACCTTCCTCGGCCAGGAGTGGGGCTGGCGGGCCGCCTTCGCGGTCGTCGCGCTCGTCTTCGCGCTCGCCACCGTCTTCATCGCGCTGTTCGTGCCCGCGCACCCGGGGAACCCCGGACGCACGATGCGAGCGGAGCTCGGGGTGTTCCGCATCGGTCAGGTCTGGTTCACGCTCGGCGTCGGGGCGATCGGCTTCGGCGGGTTCTTCGCCGTCTACAGCTACATCGCCCCGCTCGTGACGGAGGTGGCCGGATCGCCGGACTGGGTCGTGCCGATCGTGCTCGTGCTCATGGGGCTCGGCATGACGGGCGGAAACCTCATCGGCGGTCATCTGGCCGACATCGACCTCCGCCGGACGCTGCTGCTGGGCCTCGCCGCGATGGCCGTCGTGTTCGCCCTCCTCGCCGTGCTCTCGTTCTGGATCGTGAGCCTGAGCCTCGTGGTCGTCCTCGTCGGGTTCGTCTCGTCCGTGCTCAGCCCGACGATCCAGACGCGGTTGATGGACGTGGCCGGCGACAACCAGTCCATCGCGGCGGCCATGAACCACTCCGCCCTGAACATCGGCAACAGCCTCGGCGCCTTCCTCGGCGGCATCGTGATCGCGGTCGGCTGGGGCTTCACGGCACCGGCGTGGACCGGGGCGGTGCTCGCGGTGGCCGGACTCCTCATCGCCCTGGTGTCGTACCGCGTGGAGGCACGGCGGGTCGCGCAGACGCCGGTCCTCGCGTCGTAGAGTGACGGGGTGACCGCTCCCGACGACGACCTCCCCCTCGCCGGAACCGTCGTGCTGCTGCGCCCGAGTCCCGGGGGCTTCGAGGTGCTGCTGCTGCGCCGTCCGTCGCGCGGCTCCTTCGCGGACGCCTGGGTGTTCCCCGGGGGGAAGGTCGAGCCGGAGGATCGGCGGGCGGGCGCGGCGGACGTCGAGGACGCGCGCCGGGCCGCCGCCCGGGAGACCGCGGAGGAGGTCGGACTCGTCGTCGACGACCTGGTGCCGCTGTCGGAGTGGCGCCCGCCCGCGGAGGCGCCCGTGCGGATCCGCACCTGGTTCTTCCTCGCCCTCGCGCCGGACGTCGAGCCGTCGCCCGCCGCCGACGAGGTCGACGAGCTCGCCTGGGTGTCACCGGACACGGCCTTCGAGCGGCACGCGGCAGGGGAGTGGCGGCTCTTCCCGCCCACCTGGCTCACGCTGCACCGGCTCTCCGCCTTCACCGACGTCGAGGCCGCGCTGGCCTCCGGCGGAGCGGTCGAGCTGTTCCAGACGGAGGTGCGCGACGGGGGCCGGGCGTTCGGCTGGGCGCAGGGGACCCTCCACGCCCACACCCTGCCGTGGCGGTTCGACCCGGCCTGACGCGGGTCAGGCGTCGAGCAGGCGCCGCAGGTGCGTGCCGACGGCGTCGGTCTCGATGAGGAACCCGTCGTGGCCGAAGTCGCTCGTGAGCACCACCGCCTCGCCGTCGAGCACGTTCCGGATGCTCCGGGCGATCCGCTGCTGACCGTCGACCGGGAAGAGGCGGTCGCTGTCGATGCCGAGGACGAGGGTCGTCGCGGTCACCGCCTTCAGGGCCTCCTCCACGCCGCCGCGGCCCCGGCCGACGTCGTGCGAGTTCATGGCCTCGACGAGGGTGATGTAGCTGTTGGCGTCGAAGCGGCGCGTGAACTTGTTCCCGTGGAAGTCGAGGTAGGACTCGACGGCGAAGCGTCCGCCGTGGCCGAGCGGCGACACGTCCGACTGCCAGGAGCGCTGGAAGCGCTGGTTGAGCTCGATCGGGCTGCGGTAGTTCAGCAGCGCCATGCGGCGGGCGAGGGCCAGGCCGCGGTGCGGGCCGTCGCCGTCCGCGAGGTCGTAGTACTCGCCGCCCTGGAACCGCGGGTCCATGCGGATGGTCTCGAGCTGCACGGTGTTGAGCGCGATCTGGTCGGCGGTCGTGACCGGGGGCGAGGAGAGCACGGCGAGGCGCTGCACGCGGTCCGGCTGCGTCACGGCCCACTCGAGCGCATGCATGCCACCCATCGAGCCGCCGATCACCGCCGCCCAGCTGTCGATGCCGAGCGCGTCGGCCAGGCGCACCTGCGCGGCGACCTGGTCGCGGATGGTGAGGTAGGGGAAGCGCGACGCCCACTCGTAGCCGTCCGGGGCGATGCTCGCGGGGCCGGTCGATCCCTGGCAGCCGCCGAGCATGTTCGGCGCGATCACGAACCACTCGTCGGTGTCGAGGGGCGCACCGGGGCCGACGACGTCCTCCCACCAGCCGGCCGTCGGGTGGCCGGCACCGGCCTCTCCGCGCACGTGGCTGTCCCCGGTGAGGGCGTGCAGGACGAGCACGGCGTTGTCGCGTGCGGCGTTGAGCTCGCCCCAGCTCTCGTACGCGAGGCGGATGCCGGGGAGCCGGGCCCCGCTCTCCGTGTCGAACGCGCCGAACGCGGCGAACCGGCGGCCGCCGACGGGGTCGCCGTCGCGCCAGGCGCCGGTGGCCGGTGGCCGGGCACGGAGCAGCCGGACGTCGGCCTCCGTCACCGGTGCCGACGGCACCGTGTCCTCGGAGGTCGTCTGCCAGTCCATGTCTCCATTCTCGCCTGGCCGGTCTGTCCCGGCCCGCAGGTTACGACACCGGGGACGACGAAGGCCCCGGACCGTGCGGTCCGGGGCCTTCGCGGAGAGGGTGCTCAGGCGCGCGCGGCCTCGGAGACGGCGCGGGCGGCGGCGAGCGCCTGGTCGAGATCGGCCTTGAGGTCCTCGATGTTCTCGAGTCCCACGGACAGGCGCACGAGGCCGGGGGTCACGCCCGCGGTGAGCTGCTGCTCCGGGGTGAGCTGGGCGTGCGTCGTGGAGGCCGGGTGGATGACGAGCGAGCGCACGTCGCCGATGTTGGCGAGGTGGCTGAACAGGGAGAGGCTGTTGACGAACTCGCGTCCGGCCTCGACACCGCCCTTGAGCTCGAACGACAGCACGGCGCCGACACCCTTCGGGGCGTACTCGTTCGCCTTGGCGTACCAGGGCGAGGACGGCAGGCCGGAGTAGTTGACCGCGGCCACGTCGTCGCGGCTGTCCAGCCACTCGGCGATCTCCTGAGCGTTCTGCACGTGGCGCTCGATGCGCAGCGACAGCGTCTCGACACCCTGGATGAGGTTCCACGCGCTCTGCGGGGCGATGGCCGAGCCGAGGTCGCGGAGCAGCTGGACCCGGGCCTTGATGATGTAGGCGAGCGGGTCGCCGACCGCGGCCGTGTAGCTGGCGCCGTGGTACGACGGGTCCGGCTCGGTGAGTCCGGGGAACTTCTCGACGTTCTCCGACCACGCGAAGGAGCCGCCGTCGATCACGACGCCGCCGATCGTGGTGCCGTGGCCGCCGAGGAACTTCGTGATCGAGTGGACGACGATGTCGGCGCCGTGCTCGAACGGACGGATGAGGTACGGGGTGGCGATCGTGTTGTCGACGATCAGCGGGACGCCGTTCTCGTGCGCGATGTCGGCGACCGTGCGGATGTCGAGCACGTTGATCTGCGGGTTGCCGATGGTCTCCGCGAAGAACAGCTTCGTGTTCGGGCGGACGGCGCGACGCCACTCCTCCGGGTCGTCCTGGTTCTCGACGAAGGTGACCTCGATGCCGAGCTTGGCGAGGGTGTACTTGAAGAGGTTGTAGGTGCCGCCGTAGATCGAGCTCGACGCGACGAAGTGGTCGCCGGCCTGCGCGATGTTGAGGATCGCGAAGGTCGAGGCGGCCTGGCCGCTGGAGAGGACGAGGGCGCCGGTGCCCCCTTCGAGCGCGGCGAGGCGCTGCTCCAGGACGTCCTGGGTCGGGTTCTGGATGCGGGTGTAGATGTTGCCGAACTCGGCGAGCGCGAAGAGGTTCGCGGCGTGGTCGGCGCTGTCGAACACGTAGGACGTGGTCTGGTAGATCGGCGTCGCCCTGGCCTTGGTGACGGGGTCGGGGGCGGCGCCCGAGTGGATCTGCTTGGTCTCGAAACGCCAGGTCTCGGGTGCGGACATGTGTTCCCCCTGGAACGGTCGGAAGGTCGGATGGGCTGGTGCCCTTGCAGCGAGAGTACGGAATATCGGTCCGTGTCAACAACGACCGGGAAATGTGACGTAACACGGCGAGGGGGCCGGGAACGGGCGGAACCCGCGCGGACATCGTACGGTGGAGGACATGGCCAACAGACGTGCAGTGGTGACAGGTGCGAGTTCCGGGATCGGTCAGGCGACGGTGCGGGTGCTGCGGTCGCGCGGGTGGGACGTCGTCGGCGTCGCGCGCCGTGCCGACCGGCTCGCCGCGCTGTCCGCGGAGACGGGGGCGTCGACCATCGCCTGCGATCTGACCGACGACGCGGCGGTGGCGGCGCTCCTCGGGGAGCTCGAGCGCACCGGACCCGTGCACGCCCTCGTCCAGGTCGCCGGTGGCGCGCGGGGGACCGACCGCGTCGAGGATGCCGCGCTCGCCGACTGGCAGTGGATGTACGACGCGAACGTCCTCGCGACCCAGCGCCTCGTCGCCGGATTGCTCCCGATGCTCCGTCGCACCGCGGACGTGGACGGCCATGCCGACCTCCTGTTCGTGACCTCGACGGCCGCGCAGACCGCCTACCCGGGCGGCGCGGGCTACAACGCGGCGAAGGCGGCCGAGGCGATGCTCGTCCGTGCGCTGCGTCAGGAGCTGAACGGCGAGCCGCTCCGGGTGGCCGAGGTCGCTCCCGGGATGGTGCACACGGAGGAGTTCACGCTGAACCGGCTGGGGGGCGACGCCGTCGCCGCGGAGGCCGTGTACTCCGGGGTCGAGGCGCCCCTTCGCGCCGAGGACGTGGCGGACGTGATCGCCTACGCTCTGGACGCTCCCGCCCACGTGAACCTCGACCTCGTCACGATGCGGCCCGTCGCCCAGTCGGCGCAGCACCTGCTCGCGCGAGGCCCGCTGCGGGTCCGGCCCGTCGAGTGAGCGGAGGACG
The DNA here is from genome assembly GCF_023383675.1 of Microbacterium sp. ER1. Lineage (NCBI taxonomy): Bacteria > Bacillati > Actinomycetota > Actinomycetes > Micrococcales > Microbacteriaceae > Microbacterium > Microbacterium sp. ER1. Next base: position 614,466 of record NZ_QCXO01000138.1, on the reverse strand, counting down.
CACCCTCGCGGAGCTCGCCGACGAGGGACTGATCGACGCGGGATGGGCGGAGGCGCTGGCCCCGGTGCAGGACACCATCACGGCGCTCGGGGAGCGGCTGCGCGCCGAGCAGGCGGCCGGTCACGGATACCTTCCCGCGGGGCCGAACGTGCTGCGCGCCTTCCAGCGTCCACTCGCCGACGTGCGTGTGCTCATCACGGGCCAGGACCCCTATCCGACCCCCGGCCACCCGATCGGGCTGTCGTTCGCCGTGGACCGCGATGTGCGGCCCCTGCCGCGGAGCCTGACGAACATCTACAAGGAGCGGGAGGCCGACCTCGGCCTCCCGCCCGCACCGCACGGAGACCTCACCGCGTGGAGCGATCAGGGCGTGCTGCTGCTCAACCGCGTCCTGACGGTGCGCCCCGGAGCGGCCGCCTCCCACCGCGGCTGGGGATGGGAGCAGGTGACGGAGCTCGCGATCCGCACCCTCGTGGCCCGGGAGCAGCCGCTCGTCGCGATCCTCTGGGGGCGTGACGCGGCGAACCTCCAGCCCCTTCTCGGCGACACCCCCGTGATCGCCTCCGCGCATCCGTCCCCTCTCTCCGCGAGCCGTGGCTTCTTCGGCTCCCGGCCCTTCTCCCGCGCGAACGCGCTCCTGGAGGGACTCGGCAGTGCTCCGGTGGATTGGAGGGTGGAGGGCGAGGCGTCCGGCTCTCTAAGCTGAGCGCATGCAGTTCGAGCCGGGGGACCGCCGCCGCGTTCTCCCGCGTCATCTGCGACCGGCGACAGCGCCGGACACGTTCTCCTACGTCATCAGACCGGCACGCGCGGCCGATCTGCCGCACGTGCGGGAGATCTACAACCACTTCGTCAGCAATTCGGCCGTCACCCTGGACGAGCGCCGCAGCAGCATCCCGTACTGGCGGGACAAGTTCACCCTGCTGGAGCGGCTCGGGCTGCCCTTCCTCGTGGCGGTGTCGCCCTCCGGCGCCATCCTCGGGTATGCGCTCGCGCAGCCGTGGGCGGGCAAGAACGCGTACCGGTACACGGTCGAGGACTCGATCTACCTCGGTCCCGGGGCGGCCGGCAAGGGTCTCGGGTCGGCCCTTCTGCAGGCGCTGATCGCCGCGTGCGAGCAGCGGGGGCTCCGGGAGATGGTCGCCGTCATCAGCGACCAGGGTGCGGAGGCCTCGATCCGGCTGCACGAGAAGCTGGGGTTCGTGGAGGCCGGTCGCATGGGGCGCGTCGGCCACAAGTTCGGCCGCGACCTCGGCACCGTCTACCTGCGCCGGGTGCTCCGCCCGTCCCGCCCTCGCCGTCGCCTCTCGCTCTTCCCGCGCTGACCCCTCGCCCCACCCCCCTTGCGTGCCTCCCACCCCGTTGCGGGCGCACGCAAAGGGCCGGGGCGGCCGCAAAGGGGTGGGTCGGCGATCAGGCGTCGGGGATGACGGGGATCGCGGAGAGCAGGGTGCGGGTGTAGTCGGCGGTCGGGTGGAGCAGCACGTCGCGCGTCGGACCGCGCTCGACGATGCGGCCGTCCTTCATGACGACGACCGTGTCGCAGAGGTTCTGCACCACGCCGATGTCGTGCGACACGAGCAGCAGCGTGAGCTCGTCCGCGACGCGGAGTTCCGCGAGGAGCTCGAGGATCTGCGCCCGCACCGTGACGTCCAGCGCCGACAGCGGCTCGTCGCCCACGAGGATCCGCGGACGATGGACGAGAGCGCGGGCGAGAGCGATCCGCTGCCGCTGCCCGCCGGAGAACTCGTGCGGATAGCGATCGCCCATCTCCGGGTCCAGGCCGACCCGGGCGATGACCTCGCGCACCCGTGCCCGATGGTCGCCGTCGATGCCGAGGGCCCACAACGGCTCCTGCACGATCTGCCCCGCCGTCATCCGAGGGTCGAGCGAGGCATAGGGATCCTGGAAGACGAGACCCGTCTGCCGGCGCAACCAGTGCAGCGATCGCGCGGAGGCGCCGGCGTCGACGATCCGGCCGTCCACCGACACGGTGCCCGCGGTCGGTCGGTCGAGGCCCAGCAGGAGTCGCACGAGCGTCGACTTCCCCGAGCCGGACTCGCCGATGATCCCCAGGGAGGCGCCCTCGGGCACGTCGAGGTCGGTCGGCTGGAGCGCCGTCTGCCGCCGCGTGCGCTCGAACGCCGTCCGCTTCGGCACGACGAAGTCCCGTCGCAGCCCGCGCGCTTCGATGAGGCTCATGCCTCTCCTCCCTCGGGCCGCCACAGCGTCGCGGTCGCGTCCCGCAGCAGCCCCTGCGTGACAGGAGAGGTCGGCGCGGTCAGCAGCCGCGACACCGGTGCGCTCTCGACGACCCGACCGTGCTCCAGCACGACGCCCTCGGTCGCCACCTGGGACAGCACCGCGAGGTCGTGCGTGATGAACAGGAGCGACATGCCCTCGTCGGCGACGAGCCCGAGCAGCAGCGACAGGATCTCGGCCTGGATCGTCACGTCGAGGGCCGTCGTGGGCTCGTCCGCGATCAGCAGCCGCGGACGGCAGGCGAGGGCCATCGCGATCGCGACGCGCTGCCGCTGGCCGCCGGAGAGCTGGTGCGGATACCGGTCGACGATGGTCTCCGGGTCGGGGAGTCGCACGCGGGCGGCTTCCGCGATCGCCCGGTCACGGGCCTCGCGCCGGCCCAAGCCTTCGTGGATGCGGATGGACTCCGCGATCTGGCGGCCGACCGTCCGGATCGGGTTGAGCGCCGTCCGGGGTTCCTGGAACACGATGCCGATGTCGTCGCCGCGCAGCCGGGCGAGTTCACGGTCCGGCATCCCGATCAGCTCGGTGCCGTCCCACCGGATGCTCCCGCGTGCCGTCGCCCCCTCCGGCAGCAGCCCGAGCACGGCGAGCGCCGTGAGGGACTTGCCGGAGCCCGACTCGCCGATCACCCCGAGGCGGGTGCCGTCGGGGACCTGGAGCGAGACGCCGTCGACCACGCGGCGTCCGTCGATCTCGATGACGAGATCCTCGACCGTCAGACTCATGCGACCACCGCCGGTGTGTGCGTCTCGGCGGCACGGTGCCGCAGGGTGGGGTCCGTGGCTTCGCGGAGCCCGTCGCCGAGCAGGTTGAGGGCGAGCACGGTCAGGGTGATCGTGAGCCCGGGCCAGATCACGGTGAGAGGGTGCACGCCGATGTAGCGCTGGAGATCCGCGAGCAGCAGCCCCCAGCTCGGTTCGACGACCGAGGCCCCGAAGCCGAGGTACGACAGGCCGGCCTCCGCGAGGACCGCGACGGCCATCGACCAGGAGAGCTGCACGATGAACACCGGAGCCACGTTCGGCAGGAGGTGACGGACGAGGCTCTGCGCGGGGGTGAGGCCGGACGCGCGCGCGGCGAGCACGAAGTCGCTCTGCTGCACGCGGCGCAGCTCCGGCCGCGTGACCCGCGCGATGTTCACGCCGAACCCGATCCCCACCGCCCAGATCACGACCCAGAGCGATCCGCCCCACACCGACGAGATCATCATCGCGATCAGCAGCACGGGGAAGGCGATGAGGATGTCGACGAACACGGCGACCGTCTCCCGCACGAGCCGGGTGGTCAGGGCGCCGAGGGCGGCGAGGGCGATGCCGACGACGGTGGCCACGAGTCCCGCGCCGACACTGACGAAGACCGTGGTCCGCGCGCCCGCCATGAGCAGGCTCAGGATGTCACGTCCGGTGTCGTCCGTCCCGAGCAGGTGCGGCCATCCCGGCGGCAGCCAGCGGTCGCCGATGTTCGAGGCCCGCGGGTCGAACGGCGTCCAGAAGAGGGACACGACGGCCGCCAGGACGACGATGGCGATGACGATCAGTCCGAAGCGGCCGGTCGAGGTGCGCCACAGCCGAGGGAACCAGCGCGCGCTCATGCGGCCTCCCGCTGTCGAGGGTCGATCGCCCGGTGCAGCAGATCCACGAGGAAACCGACCACCAGCACGAAGCCGGTCAGCACGAGCAGCTCGCTCTGCACCTTGACGAGGTCGCGGGTGCCGACGTCGGTCACGAGCATGCGGCCGATGCCCGGAAGCGTGAACAGCTGCTCGATCACGACCGAGCCGACGATGATCCCGGCGACCTGGAGGCCGAGGACCGTGATGATGGAGAGCCCGACCGCCGGGATGCCGTGCTGGATGAGGGCGCGGGTCTTCGTCAGACCCTTGGCGGCCGCGGTGCGGACGAAGTCCTGTCCGGCGGCCTGCAGGGTCGCGCTGCGCACGAAGCGCATCAGCATGGCGCCCTCGACGATGCCGATCGTGAGGGCGGGCAGCAGCAGCGCCTCGATCGCTCTGCCCGGTGTCGACCACCCGGTGCGGGGGAAGCCCTGGGGCGGCAGCCAGCCGAGCCACACGGAGAACACGACGATCAGCATCATGCCCGCCCAGACGACGGGGACGGCCGCGAGAGCCTGCGCGCCCACGCTGAGCGCCGTGCCGTCGCGGTGGCCGCGACGCAGGGCGGCGAGGATCCCGAACGGCACGGCGATGAGCACGGCGATCACCAGCGACATGATCCCGAGCGGAACCGTGACCTGTGCCTTCAGCAGCAGCTCCTCGCCGACGGAGGCGCCGGACAGCAGCGACGTGCCCAGGTCGCCGCGGAGGATGCCGCCGATCCAGTCGGCGTACTGCGCGAGCAGAGGCTGGTTCAGCCCCAGCGACTCCCGCAGCGCCTCGACCTCGGCGGGGGAGGCCTGAGTGCCGGCGATGAGCTGGGCCACGTCGCCGGGGAAGACGCGCAACGTGAGAAAGATGAGCGCGCTCGACACGAGGAGCCCTGCGATCAGCAGGGCTCCTCGGACGAGCGCGTAACGCAGCACGGAGCGTCGACCGTCGTCAGCTCGCGGCGGAGACGGTCACACCCGCGAGGTTGATGCGCGAGTTGATCGAGTCCTCCGGGAAGCCGCTGACGACCGGATTCACGGCGGTGATGGTCTGACCGTTGTAGAGCCAGTCCGCCGCGTGGTCCTCGGAGACGATCCGGGCCGCCTCGGCGAGGAGCTTCGCGGAGGCCTCGGGATCGACCTCGGCCAGCGCCTGCGTGTAGAGGTCCTGCACCTCGGCGTTGTCGTAGCCGAAGTAGTAGTCCGGGTTGGCGAAGTTGCCGAAGTCCCGCGGCTCGACATGCAGGACGAAGCTGAGGTCGTAGTCCTTGTTGGTGTACACGTCCTCGAGCCAGGTCGGGAACTCCACGGAATCGACCTCGAGGTTCACGCCGACCTTGTCGAAGTCCGAGATGAGGACCTTCGGGACGGTGGTGCCGTAGAACGACGGGATGGTCAGAGTGAGGTCGAGGTCCTCCTGGCCGGCCTCGGCGAGCAGCTCCTTGGCCCGCTCGGGGTCGTAGGAGATGACGTCGGAGAGGTCCTCGTAGCCGGGGTCGAGCTCGGGGATGGGGCCGTACAGCGGCGTGCCGGCGCCGACGGCCTCGATGAGCGCGTCGTGGTCGATGGCCAGGCGCAGCGCCTCGCGGACCCGGACGTCGTCCAGCGGAGCCTTCTTGTTGTTGAAGGCGAGCGTGGCCTTGTCGGTCGTGCGGCCCGTCGTGAGGGTGAAGTCGCCCGAGTCCTCGAGCTGCGGAGCGAGGTTCGGGTCGACGGCGGTGAGGACGTCCACGTCACCGGCGAGAGCCGCGTTCACTCCGGCCGTGAAGTCGGGGATGTACTGGAACTCGACCTCGGCGACGCCGGCCGGGTCGCCCCAGTAGTCGTCGTTGCGGGCGAAGGTGATCGTGCTGCCCTTGTTCCAGCGCGTGAGGGTGAACGGACCGGTGCCGTTCTCCGCGGTCTTCAGGTCGGTGGTGTCGCCGTCCTTGAACACGAGCCCGGCGGGGCCGGTGAGGGCGAAGAGGAAGTTCTGGTTCGGCTCGGACAGCACGATCTCGACGGTCGTGTCGTCGGGAGCCGAGATCGAGGAGACGGACGCGAACTCCGCGTTGCCCTGCACCGTGTCATCGGTGCGGACGGTCTCGTAGGAGGAGACGACGTCGGCCGCCGTCAGGGGCGAGCCGTCGTGGAAGGTGATCCCGTCGTTGAGGGTGAAGGTGTACGTGAGGCCGTCGTCCGACACCTCGTACTCCGAGGCGAGCCGCTCCACGATCTCGTTCTCCTGGGTGCGGCTGACCAGTCCCTCGTAGATGTTGTCGATGAGGATCTGCTCCAGCGCGGCACCGCTGGTGTGCCGGATGTCGAGGTTGGTGGGCTCGAGCACGAGACCGACGTGCAGGGTGGCGTCGGGGTCGGGCTCGCCGCCCGTGGACGGGGCAGGCTCGGCGGAGCCGGAGCAGGCGCTGAGGATCACGGCGGTGGCCGCGAGCGCGGAGATCAGCGCGAGGCGTCGATGACGTCGGAACATGGGTGTTTCCTCTCGGTGCGGCAGGTGCTGTGTGCCGGTGGGACGAGCCTAGGGTCGGGCGGGATTCGGCGCGGCGGACGTGGAACGGAGCGTCATATTCCGGCCGCGGTCGCCGAACCGACGAGCAGGGCGAGGTCTCGGGGCGCCGTCTCCTGCACGTTGTGCGTGGCGTCCATCGCGACGACCCGCGCCTCCGGGAGGCGGCGCTGGAACTCGTCCGCGTCGGCAGCGCTCACGAAGCCGCGCTCGGCGCGGACGAGCGTGACCGGCGCGGTGACCGCCGCCAGATCGTCCCAGCCGGTCTCATGCAGGACCGACGGCGCCGTCGGGGTGCCGGGGTCGTGGGCGGCCAGAGCGGTGGCGGCGAGGTGGGCGAAGTGGTGCTTCCACTCGACGCGGCCGTCCGCGCGGACACGGGTGTTGAGGAAGACGCCGCGCTCGGTCTCGGGGCGAGTGCCACCGAACCCCAGGGCCATCGCCTTGTCGACGAGCTCGTCGCGGGTCGCGAAGTCGGTGGGCCCGGCGTAGAACTCCCGGAGCGCCGCGGGGCCGGCGGACACGTCGATCCCGGGCGTGATGTCGACGATGATCAGAGCGGCCACGAGGTCCGGCCGCGCCGCGGCGACGGCGGCGCCGGTGAGACCGCCGAGCGACTGTCCCACCAGGATCTGCGGTGCGGAGACCCACGCGTCCAGAGCGGCGACGACGTCGGCGGCGAGGGTGCGGGGGGAGTAGTCCGCGTCGTCGCGCCAGGAGGAGTCGCCGTGGCCGGCGAGGTCGATCGCCAGGAGCGGCTGCCCCAGCGCCAGCGCCGTCGTGTCCCAGGTGTGGGCGTTCAGACCGGCGCCGTGCAGCAGGGTGATGCGCGGCGGCTCGGACCCGAAGCGCAACCCGCTCACGACGCGACCCTCGGGGAGGGGGAGCGTCAGGCGCTCCACGGTCGGAAGCGGAACGCCGAGCGCGTCGGCCTGCGCGGGAAGATAGGAGAACTCGCTGGTGTCGATCGCCACGCGGCTATTCTGCGCCCCGTTTCGACCTCGCGGGAAATGCCGGAGCAAACTGACAAGATGTGAGGGGGATTAACAGGGCGATATGCAGCAGGATCGCGCCCAAAGGTTGGCAGCGTGCATTTCGGTGAGGCCGGTCCCACACCGTCTCCCGCGCCCGGCGCCGAATATCATGGAGGTATGACCGAACAGCGCGTGCACCTGTCCAAGACGGAGCCTGCGGCCTATCAGGCCCTCGACGCCTTCTCGAAGACGGTCGGCACGATCTGCGCCGAGAACGGGATCGACGACCGCCTGAAGGAGATCGTCATGATCCACTGCTCGCAGCTGAACGGCTGCAGCTACTGCACGCGGGTGCACGTGGACCGGGCGGTCGCCGCCGGGCTGGGCGTCGACACGATCAGCCAGATCGCCGTGTGGCGGGAGAGCGGTGTGTTCAGCGATCGGGAGCGTGCCGCGCTCGAACTGGCGGAAGCCTTCACCTTCATCGCGGAGGACGGCATCTCGGACGAGGTCTACGACCTGGTCGGGAGTGTGTTCACCGAGAAGGAGTACGCCGCGTTGAGCTGGGCGTGCGTGTCGATCAACGCCTTCAACCGCATCGTCATCGCCGGGCGCTACCCCGTGCCCCCGCGCGGCCCCCAGGCGGGGGCGTGACGATCCTCGACGTCGAGGGCGTCACGAACGTCCGGGACGTCGGCGGGATCCCCGCGGAGGGTGGACGCATCCGCCCCGGCGTGCTGCTGCGCTCCGGCCAGCTCTCCACGGCGACCACGAACGGCGCGGCGCTCCTGCGGGCGACGGTGCGTCGCATCGTCGACCTCCGCGACGGGGAGGAGGTCGCCGCGGAACCGAGCGAGATCGAGGGTCCCGAGACGACTCACCTGCCGCTGTTCCTCGGGTCCGTGCGCTCCTTCTTCGAATCCGATACGAGTCTCGACGACCTGTACTTGCATCTCCTGGAGGAGAGCGGGGAGCGCCTGGTCGCCGCTGTCCGGGTGATCGCCGCGGGCGAGCCGACCCTGGTGCACTGCACGGTGGGCAAGGACCGCACGGGCGTGACGGTCGCGCTGGCGCTCTCGGCGGTCGGCGCCGATCGTGATGCCGTCATCGCCGACTACGCCCTCACCGAGTCGCAGCTGCCCGCCGAACGGTCGCGGCGCATCGCCGCCTATCTGCGGAGCCAGCATCCTGAGGCGCTGCACGCGGTGGATCTGGCCACCCGCTCGCCCGCCGAGGTGATGCGTCGCCTGCTGGCCCAGGTCGACGAGCGGTGGGGGTCGGCCGCCGGCTACCTGCGTGCGAACGGCATGACAGAGGAAGAGCTCACTGCGCTGCGCGAGGCCCTCGTCGAGCCCGTGACGGAAGAAGGCGTCGAAGGTTAGGCAAGCCTTCGCTTGGTGTACGATGGGATCACCATGGACACCACGCTCGACACCCGAGGCACGCGTGCGGCTCGCCGCGCGGCGCGCCGTCGCGCACACCACCTGGTGACCGCCGACGAGCACTCCCTGCTCGACCTCGAGGCGTTCCTCGCGACCCTCCCGCTGTGCGCGTCCGGTCGCATCTTCATCGAGGTTCCCGACGTCTCCGACATCGGCGTCATCCATGCTCCCGGTCGCATGACGGTCACCTGGCTCGCCCGCTCCGCCCGCTCCGGAGCCCCGGGAAGCGGTCGCGGCTGCGCGCCAGGGCAGGCCCTGGCCCGAGCCACCTGCGCATGGGCCGACGAGATGCTCGTCGACGACGAGGTCGAGACGCACGTCACGCTGCTCGGGGGCTACCTCGGCACGGCCGACATCGTCGAGCACCTCACCGACCGCCTCGGCGTGGCCGTGAACCGGATCCGCGTGCCGGAGCGCTTCGGACTGCTCCCCGTCGAGGGCTGAGTCAGCGGGGGCGGCGCACGTAGTTGCCGTCTTCCAGCCCCGCTTCGATCTCGAAGCGGTTCCGCAGCGGGTCGCGTCCCGCGAACAGATAGAGCACCGGCATCAGGAAGCCGTAGCGCAGCCACTGCTGCTTGTGCACGGCCTCGTGGCGCAGCACCGCGTCCGTGGGCCGCGCGTCGCCGGTGAGGAAGCACCCGCCCACGCAGACGCCGCCGCGGTGGAAGGTCCATCGGGGCATGCCCCGGAACACCCAGAGACCGCCGCGCCGTTCGATCGGGCCGGTGCTCCACAGAGCGCCCCAGATCCAGCCGACGGCCGTGCCCCAGAGGTAGCCCAGGCGGCTGATCGGGGAGCGCAGCAGGAAGGAGGGGATGCGGCGGTCCGACCGTCGTCCGCGGGCGAGGCGTTCCGCCGCGACGGCCTCCCACCCCGGCGCCGGGCTCACGCGACGGCTCCGACGAGACGCAGGATCGCGCCGAGGTCGTCGACGGCGTCGGCCGGCGTGCGAGGGGCGAAGCCCGCGATGGTCGCCCCGGCGAGGGGGACGCGGCTCCGGAGCTCTCGGATCGCCGTGCTCAGGGACGAGGGGGTCACGCCGAAGGGCACGGCGGCGGAGACTCCGGTGAACGACGCCGGGTCGAGGACGTCGACGTCGATGTGCACCCACACCCGCTGCGCCCCCGTGGCCTGCACGGCGTCGGCGAGCGCCGCCGGGTCGTCCAGATCGGCCACCCCGAGATTCCGGAGGCGGTCCCATTCGCCGGTCTCGGCCTCGTCGAGGTTCCGGACACCCACGGTGACGACACGATCCCGGGGGATGCCGGGGGACAGGGCGAGCTGCGGTTCTCCCTCACCGAGGACGGCACGCAGCGCCATGCCGGAGAAGGCCCCGGACGGCGAGGTGTCCGGCGTGTGCAGATCGCCGTGCGCATCGCACCAGACCACGGCGAGGTCGTCGGTCCCGCCGGGGAGCGTGTCGAGTGCGGCGACGGTGATGCTGCAGTCGCCGCCGATCAGCACGGTTCCGGCTTCGAGATGTCCGGCGACGAGCTCCCGCGTACGTGCGAGGGCGCTGAGCCGCCGGACGCCCGTGCCCAGCGCCTCGCCGGCTTCGACCGGAACGTCGAGGACGGTCGTCGCCGCACGCGGCAGATCGCCGGCGATCGCCGACGCGCCGTCGACGAGGAGCATCGCGCGCGCGGCGGGTGAACCCTGCCACTGCGGCACGACCAGGAAACGCACCATGGGAGACCTCCCGGAGACGGAACCGCGGATGCCCGGGCGTGCGCCCGGGCATCCGCGTCGGTGTCAGTTGCCTTCGAGCGCCTGGCGCGGCGCGGTGCCGCCGGCCTTCAGCTCGGCGAGGCGCGCCTCGACCTCGGTCAGCTCGCCGAGATCCTCGAGGCTCTCGAACTGGGCGTCGAGGCTCGACGCGGCCAGCTCCGCCTTGCCCTGGGCGAGAGCCTCCTGGCGGCGGACCTTGTCCTCGAACCGGCCGAGCTCGCTGGTGGGGTCGAGCACGTTGATGGAGCTGACCGCGTCCTGCACCTTGGTCTGCGCCTCGGCGACCTTGGCGCGGGCGAGCAGCTCGCTGCGCTTGTTCTTGAGCTCGTTGAGCTTGTCCTTCATGCCGTTCAGGCCGCTCTTGAGCTTGTCGACGATCTCGGTCTGGGCCGCGATCTGCGGTTCGGCGCTCGTCGCCTCCCGCTCGGCGCTGATCTGGCGCTGCAGGGCGATCTTCGCGAGGTTATCGAACTTGTCGGCGTCGGCGGTGTTGCCCGCGCCGCGCATCTCGTCGGCCTTGCGGCTGGCAGCGAGGGCCTTGTTGCCCCACTCGTTGGCCGCCTGCACGTCTTCCTCGTGGTCGCGCTCCAGCAGCCGCAGGTTGCCGATGGTCTCCGCGATGGCGGACTCGGCGTCGGCGATGCTGTTGGTGTAGTCGCGGACGAGCTGGTCGAGCATCTTCTGCGGGTCCTCCGCAGAGTCCAGGAGGGCGTTGATGTTCGCGCGGACGAGGGTGGAGATCCGTCCGAAGATGGACTGCTTGGTCATGCGTGGTTCCTTTCAGAGGGGCGTCTTCGAGAGCTTGGCGTATGTGTCTGTGCGGGGGATCAGAAGCGTCGACCTCCGGAGCGTCCGCGTCCGCCGCCGCGGGATCCGCCTCCGCCGAAGCCGGAGCTGCGGAAGCCGCCCGAGGAGCGCCAGCCGCTGCTGCGCCGGGACGAGCCGCCGCCCCCGCCGCCGGCGAGCAGTCCGCCGATGATCCCGCCGAGGATGTCCCCGCCGATACCGGAGCCGCCGGAACGGGACCCGGAGCCGCCGAAGACTCCGCCCCAGCCGTCGTCCGGATAGCCGCCGGGGGTGTATGCGCGGAGATCGGCCTCCGCGGCGGACGTGGCCTGGCGCGCGAGGTCGAGGGCGCGCTGGGCCTCGGCCAGGGCGTTCTCGAGATCCGACGTGCGCAGGGTGAGGGCCTGGGTCAACGCGGCGTCGGCGGTCGCCAGGCGCGTGCGGGCGGTGGAGCCCACGGTGCCGCGGCGCGTCTCGATGAACTCCCGGGCGGCCCGGATCTCGGAGGCCGCCTGGGCCAGGGTCTGCTCCAGGAGCTGCTGGACCCGTCGGGCGCGCTCCACGGCTTCGTGTCCTTGCGCGATCGCGCCGTCGATCTGGGCGTTCGCCGCCGTGAGGGCGTCGAGGGCCCGCTGCGGGTTGCGTGGCGTGGCGACGAGGTCGGCCTGCGCCGTCTGCAGCTGTGCGGTCACCTTGTGGGACGCACTCGCCAGGGCGCCGGTCGGGTCGGGCAGTTGCGCCGCCGCAGCCACATCGCCCTGGAGCTCGGTGACGAGCGCCTGCGCCTGCGCCTCGATCCCGGTCAGCTCGGTGCCGAGCGCGGTGATCGCCCGGACAAGCTGCGCCGCCTGCGCCACCGCCTGCTCGGCCGTGCGGATCGCGAACGCCGCTTCACCGGTGCGCCCGTTCGCGAGGGCCTGGGCCGCGGCGTCGATCGCCCGATCGGCCAAGGCTGCGCGCTCCTGGGCCTGCGCCGGGTTCTCCGTCACGGTGCTCAGGGCGGCCCGGTCGTAGGTCGCGACGAGAGCGGCGAGGGAGGGAGCGGCCGAGGCGAGGAGCGGCGTCAGGTCGGCGCGCTCTCGTCGCACCCGCTCCAGCTCCTTCGGTGCGTTCTGCTCGAGCTGGCGCAGCTCGTCGAAGGCCTCGGTGTTGTCGTCGAGGATCTCGTCGATCTCGTCGGCCAGTCTGATGATGCGGATGTGCCACGCGCGGCGGTCGTGGACGGAATCCTCGATCTCGTCGTCGAGCTTCTGCCGGAGGTCGAACGCCTCGGCGATCTTCGCCTTTGCCTCGTCGACGGTGCGGGAGAACTCCGCGGTCGCGCCCTCGCCGTACTGCGCCACGGCGAATCCCAGCTCCTCCCGGCTGGAGGTGATGGCGTCGTCCGCGCGTACGAGTGCGACGCCGGCCTGCTGCTCGACCTGGGCATCGGTGAGCGTGGAGAACGGATCGGCGGGGTCCGGGGTCTCCGGCATGGCGCCCCGCTCGCGGATGGCTGCGGTGCGGCGTGCGCGCCGGACCAGAGCGACGACGAGCCAGACGAGCAGGGCGGCCGCGACCACCCCGACGACGATCAGCGTGACGCGGAGCGCTCCGGCGCCCCCGTCCCCCTGGATCTCGTCCGCGGCCAGCGTGATCGCGCCGACCCAGTCGCCGTCAGCCGCGAGGGGGACCATCTTGTCCTCGATGCTGTCGAGCTGGCTGAAGCTCACCGGGCCGTCGGGTGCAGCGGAGATGTAGTAGCTGCGCCCTTCGACCGCGATCGCGAGGAGATACTGCTCGGTACCGATACCGTTCTTTTCGGCGACCGTGTCTGCCCAGGCGGGGCCGTCGCTCGGTTTGGTGAATTCGTCGACGAGCACCACGAATAGGTCGGTGTTGGAGTTGGCCGTCAGGTCTTTGAGCCTGGCTTCTACCGTGGCTTCCTCATCGGCGCTGAGAACGTCGGCTTGGTCGGTGACGTATCCGGAATCGAGCGTGAGCGGATCAGTTGCGAAAGCGGCGGAAGCACTGAAAACTCCCGTCACGGCGGCCATGGCAAGTGCAGCCAGCGTAAGCCACCGTTTCGTCATCGTGTTCCCTCCGACTGGCAGCAGAGCCCCATGCCATGAGTCTATGCGTTGATGAACTACCCCCGCATTGCGAGGAGGGCCTCGGCGTTGGGATCTAATCGCGGAGTCGCGTCCCACAGTGCAACAATCGGCTCATATCGCTTGATGAAGGCGTGGTAGTTCAGCCGCCCGAGGGAGGCCAGACGCTCGTCGGACAGTGGTTCTCCGGCGAGAAGTTGGTCGATCGCCTCTCCTGCTTGCGACGCCTGAATCAACAAGCAGAGGTCGTCGAAGAGCTCTCTTGTGTGACCCTTGTCCTCCCATGGTCGCAGGCCTGCTTCGGGCGCGGGCAGGTTCCATGTAGATTCGCGCATGTCAGAAATGCTGTCCTCCTGGCCGGCAGCGGGTGGGGCTAAAGGGCACCGATGCTGAACCGATGATTCCGTCAATCTTCACTCGCACCATTACTGAGCCTGCGCCGCTCGGCCAAGTTGACGTGATGGTACCCGTGGAGCCGATCCCGAAGCTCCCATTCGTGGAGACGTTTGAGGTCCGGTGCCAGGCTCCGTTGTTCACCGAATAGTACGCAGGTAGTGAGAGGCGTTCTTTCGCGCTCCGTCCGTGCTGCCGTGAAAGGCCACGTAGTGGCCGCCATTACTGGCTGTGCACCGCTGCCCCCAGACGTGCACGATGCCCGAGCCGGCGACAGCAGTATCTGGAACCGCGAGCACTGAGATTGACAGGATAAGGGCAAGAGCAGCAGCGATCCCGCCGCGCCTTTTGCGCTTAGAAGCTACGAGATCCGAAACGAGTTCCATAATGATTCCCCTCACTGAGAGCTGGAAGCTAATGAGTGAAATGTTAGCGAGGGAAGCCGCGAGTGGCTGTAGGGCAAATGGGGGACAGAAGCGAGTTGCCTAGTCCGACGCGACAACACTCGCGCACGTTTCGGCGTTCGCCCTCAGCGGAGACACATACGCTGGAAGGCATGGACGACAGGTACGGATCCGACGTGCTGGCAGCGGGCTGGCGCGAGCGCGGCGTGAAGCCGGTGCCGCAGGTGCCCGCCGAGGTCGACCTCGTGGTCGAGGTCGCGGCGGACGGATTCTGCGGCGCCGTGACGAAGGTGCAGAGCGGTGCCGTGGAGCTCGAGGACCGCGTCGGGCGACGGCGGCTGTTCCCCCTCGGCGGCGGCTTCCTCATCGACGGGGCACCGGTGCGCCTCACGGCGCCGGCGGCGTCGGCACAGGGCCCTCGTCGCACCGCCTCCGGCTCCTTCGCCGTGGCGGATCAGCGGGCGCGGACGGCGCTGCCCAGCCGCATCCTCGTCGAGGGGCGGCACGACGCCGAGCTCGTGGAGAAGGTATGGGGGGCCGACCTGCGTGTCGAAGGCGTCGTCGTCGAGTACCTCCAGGGCGTGGACCTCCTCGACGAACTCCTCGCGGCGGAGCCGCCGAGTGCGCGCCGGCGGTACGGCGTCCTCGTCGACCATCTCGTGCCCGGGTCGAAGGAGTCCCGCATCGCCGAGGCGGTCGCCCGCGGACCGCACGGTCGCCATGTCCGTATCGTCGGACACCCGTTCGTCGACGTTTGGCAGTGCGTCACCCCTCGAGCCCTCGGCATCGCCGCGTGGCCCGAGATCCCGCGCGGCCTCGACTGGAAGACGGGCATCTGCCGTGCCTTCGGCTGGCCGCACGAGACGCAGGCCGACACGGCCAGGGCCTGGCAGTACATCCTGTCGAAGGTGACGACCTACCGCGACCTCGAGCCCGCGCTCCTCGGCCGGGTGGAAGAGCTGATCGACTTCGTCACCGAGCCCGCGGGCTGACCGCGTCCGGCGGTGGCGGCCCCGGCGGCTACCCTGGATCCATGCCCGAACCGCGTACCTTCCGCGACGAGCCGGTGTCCTTCGTGCGTCGGAGCGGCCGGATGTCCGAGGCGCAGGAGCGCGCCTTCAGCGACCTCGCCCCGCGCTATCTGCTGGATGTGCCGCGCGCCGTGGCATGGACCTCCGTGCACCCCGAGGCGCGGTTCGACGTCGCCGCCGAGTACGGCAGGGAGGCGGACCTCTTCGTCGAGATCGGCTCCGGCCAGGGGCATGCCATCGTCGCCGCCGCATCGAGCCGGCCGCACGACGACTTCCTCGCCGTCGAGGTCTTCCGCGCGGGCCTCGCCCGGACCATGCTCGACGCCGACCGTGCGGGTGCACAGAACCTCCGCGTCGTGGAGGCCAACGCGCCGGAGGTGCTCTCCTCGTACCTGCCGGAGGCCGCGGCGGCCGAGGTGTGGATCTTCTTCCCCGATCCGTGGCACAAGAAGCGCCACACGAAACGTCGTCTGGTGCGGCCCGGATTCGGCGACACGGCGGCCAGGGCGCTGCGCGACGGCGGCCTCCTGCGGCTCGCGACCGACTGGGAGGACTATGCGCTCCAGATGCGGGAGGTGCTCGACGCCGAGCCCCTGTTCGAGCGGGCCTTCGAGGGCGACTGGGCCGAGCGGTTCGACGGTCGGGTCATGACCGCGTTCGAGCGGAAGGGTCTCGCGAAGGGGCGCGATATCCGCGACCTCGTGTACCGCCGACGGGATCGTGCATGACGCAGGCCCCTCCGAGCGCGCCCGTGGGGGTGCGCCTCGTCCCGGCGGCGCTGGTGTGTGCGGCCGCCCCGGCCTTCTTCGTCGTGGCGTTGCCCTGGCTCGGTTGGCTGCTGCTGGCGCTGGGCGTCGGTGCCGCTCTGTTCGTGGAGCGCCGCGGCGAGCCGCTCACCGGGGCCGACGGGTCCCGGCAGCCATCGCTCACGCGAGACCTCTCGCTGATCGCGCTCGGCATGCTCATCGTGAGTGTCATCC
Source organism: Microbacterium sp. ER1 (assembly GCF_023383675.1). Lineage (NCBI taxonomy): Bacteria > Bacillati > Actinomycetota > Actinomycetes > Micrococcales > Microbacteriaceae > Microbacterium > Microbacterium sp. ER1. Next base: position 598,265 of record NZ_QCXO01000138.1, on the reverse strand, counting down.
CGCTCGCGGCGGAGCTGGACAACCTGGCCATGCTGCGCTTCACGCTCGCGCTCGGCGGCGCGGTGCTGGTGCCGTATCTGGTCTCGCGGTTCGTCTATCGCGACCGGGCGATCCGGTTCCCCTGGCGCACCGGGCAGCGCTGGGGAGTGCTCCACTGGGGCTGGCTCGTCGCGGTGCTGGTGCTCGGCTGGCTGATCCTGCCCTTCTACTTCATCACCAGCGGCGTCTATCAGAACTGGCCCGTGGTGGACACGCCCGATCTCATCGCGCGGCTGTTCGTCGGCGTCGGCGCCGTCGGCATCTGGGATGAGCTGTTCTTCATCTGCACCGTCTTCGCGCTGCTGCAGCGCCATTTCCCCGATGCGCTCGCGAACGTGCTGCAGGCCGTCGTGTTCGTCTCCTTCCTCTGGGAGCTCGGGTACCGCGAATGGGGCCCGCTGCTGACCATCCCGTTCGCGCTCCTGCAGGGATTCATCTTCCTCCGGACGCACTCGCTGGCCTACGTCGTCACGGTGCACCTCCTCTTCGACGCGGTCGTCTTCGCCGTCCTCGTCCACGCCCACAACCCCGGGCTCCTGCCGATCTTCCTCGTCTGACGGGGTGACTTCGCGGTCATCAGCGGCCACACTCGATGCATGGCCGAGTGGGTGCTGCACGTCGACATGGATCAGTTCATCGCCGCGGTCGAGGTGCGGCGCCGTCCCGAGCTGGCCGGACGTCCGGTCATCGTCGGGGGCCGGGGCGACCCGACCGAGCGGGCGGTCGTCTCGACGGCGTCGTACGAGGCGCGTGCGTTCGGCATCGGATCGGGCATGCCGCTGAAGATCGCGGCGCGCAAGGCACCGGAGGACGCGGTGTTCCTGCCGGTGGATCACGCGGAGTACGAGCGGGCCTCCGAGGAGGTGATGACGACTTTGCGGACCCTGCCGGACGTAGTGCTGGAGGTGCTCGGATGGGACGAGTGCTTCCTCGGCGTCGCGACCGACGCTCCGGAGGGCGTCGCGCGGGCCGCGCAGCGGGCGGTGGAGGAGGCCACGGGTCTGCACTGCTCGGTCGGCGTGGGCGACAACAAGGTGCGCGCGAAGATCGCGACGGAGTTCGGCAAGCCGCAGGGCGTCTTCCGGCTGACCGCCGACAACTGGTTCGCCGTGATGGGCGACCGGCCCACCCGCGATCTCTGGGGCGTGGGGCCGAAGGTGCAGAAGCGGCTCGCGGCACACGGCATCGCCACGGTGCGCGAACTCGCGGCGGCGGACGAGGAGACCCTCGTCGCGGAGTTCGGCCCCAAGATGGGGCGGTGGTATCTCGGGCTGGGCTCCGGGCTGGGGCCGCGGATCGTCGACGACACTCCGTGGGTGGCACGGAGCCACAGTCGGGAGACCACGTATCAGCAGAACCTCACGACGCCTGAGGCGGTGCAGGACGCGCTGCGCGAGCTCGCGGGACACGCGTTCGACGACTGCGCCGCCGAGGGGCGCCCGGTCATGCGGGTGCATCTCAAGGTGCGGTACGCCCCGTTCGAGACGAGGACCTTCGGCCGGAAGCTCCCGGCTCCCACGGCGGATCGAGAGGACGTGGTCGCGATGGCGCTCGCGCTCGGTGAGACCCTCGACCCCGCCCGGGAAGTGCGTCTGCTCGGCGTCCGTGCCGAGATGACCATGCCCGACGAGCCGGACGGCGTCGAACGCACCCCCGTGCGCGGTCGCATCTGACTCAGTCGCGGATGGTCGCGGCGATCGCGCTCACCTCGATGAGGGCTCCGGGCACGCCCAGGCCCGCCACCCGGGCGGCGGTGACCAGCGGCGGAGCGCCGTCCCTGGCGAGGGTGGCGGCCACGGCGCCGTACGCCGCGCGCAGATCGGCATCCTGATCGATGAGGATGGTCCAGCTCACGACGTCGTCGAGCGTCGCCCCCGCCGACTCCAGCGCGACCCGGGCGTTGTCGAGAGCGCGAAGCGCCTGCGCCCCCACGTCGGGGGAGACGACGGCGCCGGAGGCGTCGACGCCGTTCTGCCCTCCGATGTAGACGGTGGTCGCCCCGGGAGGGATGACGGCGGCATGGCTGAAGGCGGGGCTGCGGACGAGGCCGTCCGGCTGCAGGAAGGTGATGTCCATGCGCAGATCATGCCTGAGGGCACCGACATCGCGCACCCCGTTCTCACACGGCGTCGGACGGCACGAGGGGTGGCGGGGCCGGGACGCTGGTGACCGTGCCGGTCGTGCCGAGAGCGCCGAGGGCGTCGAAGACCGCGACCACGACCGCGGCGCTGACGAGGGCGCCGTGCAGCGGGTGGTGCCAGAACTGCAGGCGGGCGATCAGCCGGTCTCCGCTCACGCCGACCACGAGCGCCCGCACGCCTTCGTGCCGGTGCACGCCCTCCGCCGTCCGCGCGGCGTCGACGAGCGGTGCGAGCACGCCGTCGATCCCGGTCGTCCCGTCCCGTCGCACCCTGACCTCCACCTCGCTGCGCCGGGCTCCGCGGGTGGAGTCGTTGACCACGGGGTCGGAGAGCAGCCGCGCGTTGGGGATGTGCAGGGTGCGCCCGTCGACCGTGTGCAGGATCACCGCGCGGGCGTTGAGCTCGGTCACCGTCCCCGCGATCACGGAGTCCAGCGCCTCCACGACGATCTCGTCTCCGATGCGGACCGTCTGCCGTGCCTGCAGCAGCACGCCGGCCGCGAAGTTGTCGGCGACACCGCGGAGGACGAGGATCGCGACGACGCCGAGGATGACGACGATCGCGAGCAGCGGCTGCACGTTGGCGCCGAGCATCGCGAGCGCGATGCCGAAGCCCAGCAGGAGGATGGCGTAGCCGACGAACTGCGCGATGGCCGTCCCGACGGCGGCGGAGATCCCGGGTGCACGCCGGAGCAGGGCGGTGGTGCCCCGGCGCGCGAACCGCGAGATGATCCAGGTCGCGAGGGCGACGAGCAGGGCGAGCAGCAGCTGCCACCAGTCGATGTCGGTGGGCAGGAGATCCTGCAGGTCCATGCCGCGGGCTCCTCGCGATGGTGCGGTCCGGGCTGCGCCTTACTGCAGCGCCTTCGCCTTGATGAGGGAGTACTCGTCCGGCGTGATGGTTCCGGCGTCCAGGAGCGCCTTCGCCTTCGCGATCTCCTCGCTCGGACTGCTGCCGGCGACCTGCTGGATGTAGGCGTTCGCCGCCTCCTGCGCCCGACGCGCCTCGGCGCTGCTGCGTTCGGCCATGCCGTTGCCGCGGGCGATGAGGTAGACGAGGGCGGTGAGGAACGGCACGAAGATCAGGAAGAAGATCCACACGGCCTTCCACCAGCCGCTCAGCTTGTGATCGCGGAACAGGTCTCCGATGATCGCGAACAGAGCGAAGAGGTATGCGGTGAAGGCGAAGATCCACAGGAACCACCAGATGATGTCCCAGAACGATGCCCAAAATCCCATGACTGCTCCTTTCTCGGTGCCGCCGTCTCCGGGGGCACGCTCGGACCATACCGGCGGGCGCGGTCGCTGCGCACCGCTTCCGTCGGGAGTTCACCCGGGTGACTCACGGCCCGTCCGGAGTCCCCGGCGGGCCGCTGCGGGAGCGTCGGCAGTACGCTTCCCTCGACGGCGGAGGGAGCCCCCATGAGCGCAGCGCGCAGACCGTCCTGGCTGCTGAGCACGCTGGACGGGTACCAGCGCCGCTGGATCGTGCGCGACGTGCTCGCCGGCCTCTCCGCGGGCGCCGTCGTGGTGCCGCAGGCCATGGCGTATGCGACGATCGCCGATCTCCCGGTGCAGGTCGGCCTCTACACCTGCATCGTGCCGATGCTCGTCTACGCCCTTCTGGGCGGCAGCCGGGCGATGAGCGTCTCGACGACGTCGACCATCGCCACCCTCACGGCGACCACGCTGGTCTCGGCGGGGGTCGCCGCGGGCGCGGACGACGCCATCGGGGCGCTCATGATGCTCACCCTCCTGGTGGGGGTGGTGCTGCTGCTCGCCCGGGCGTGCCGCCTGGGCTCGCTCGTCGAGAACATCAGCGGGGCCACTGTTCTCGGGTTGAAGATCGGCGTCGGGGCGACGGTCGCCGTCGGGCAGCTCCCGAAGCTCCTGGGGGAGTCCTTCGACTTCTCCGGCCACGGCTTCCTCCGCTCTCTGGTCGCCGTGGGAGAGGCGCTCGACAGCGTCAACGTCCCGACGCTCCTCCTCTCGGCCGGGTCCATCGCCACGCTCCTGCTCCTCAAGCGGTTCGCCCCTCGGGTGCCGGGAACCCTCGTCGTCGTCGCGGCCGGCATGCTGCTCGTCGGGGTCGGCGGGATCGATGATCTCGGGGTCGACCTCATCGCCCCGGTGACCGGCGGTCTGCCGGTCCCCGGGATCCCGGACCTGTCCGAGGCCGCGGCTCTCGTGCCGGGAGCGCTCGCCATCGCCGTCATGGCGTTCCTCGAGTCCGCCGCCGTCGCGCGCAGCCTTCGTCAGGCGACGGAGCCGCAGATCGACAGCGACCAGGAGCTCTTCGCCACCGGCGCGGCGAACACGGTCGGCGCGTTCTTCTCGGCCATGCCCGCGGCGGGGGGATTCTCGCAGAGCGCCGTGAACCAGGGGGCCGGAGCCCGCTCCCAGCTGGCGACGCTGACCACGGTCGCGCTCGCCGTGGCGGTCGCGCTCTTCCTCGCCCCGGTGCTCAGCCTGCTTCCCGAGGCCACGCTCGCGGCGATGGTCTTCACGGCGGTGGCCGGACTCGTCAACATCCCGGAACTCGTGCGGTGGGCGCGCATCAGCCGGATCGACTTCTGGGTCGCGACGGCCGTGGCGGCGATCGGGCTCACCGCGGGACTCCTCCCCGCTGTCGCCGTCGGGGTGGTGGTGACCCTCGTGCTCGTCCTCCGGGAGCTCAACATCCCTCGGATCCGGGTGGTGGGAAGGAGGGGGAGCGCCCTCGGGGTGGAGCCGGAGCGGGGCCTGTACACGGCGAACGCGCTCGCCAACCAGCGGCTCATCGTCCAGACCGTCTCGGCTCAGGCCGAGCCGGTCCGGACGCTCGTCCTCGGGCTGCCGCAGCAGGTGGTGATGTCCATCACCGTGCTCGACACCCTCGAGGCGCTCGACCGGGAGCTGTCCCAACTCGGCGTGCTGCTCCACCTCGCGGCGGTGCCGGAGGCGGCGGCGGCCGTCGCGGCGCGGACGCCGTGGTACTCCGGGCTGGTGGAAGCCGGCCGGGTGCACCCCACCGTCGACATCGGGCTCCGGGCCGCTGCGGATCGGGAGGGGAGCGGAGGCGTTCACCCGGGTGAAGTGGCCGACGAGCGGTGACGTGCGGTCATCGCCTGCCTAGGCTGACGGCACGGAGGATCCGAGGGGCGATCGAGAACGGGGAGCGCATGCCCGACCGCAGCCGGAGCCGGAGAGCGAGACGGTGATGGCGGCGCGCGGGGGACTGACCTGGCGGTGGTCGCGGTTCGGTCTCGGCCTCCTGTACGCCGTGCCCTCGATGGCGGTCGCCCCGTTCGATCCTGCCGTCGCCCTGGCCCTCAGCATCGGCGTCCTTCCCGCGGCCGCCATGGGACTGCCGGCGCGTCGGCGGGCCCGGTCGGCGATCCCGGTGCTCGGGACGCTGGTCGCGCTGGGGCTTCTGCTCGGCGCGACCCTCGCGCTCGCACCGGTCCTCGCCGTGCCCGCCCTCGCGGTGCTGGCGGTGCTGGCCAGCATGCTCGCCGCCCGCGAGCGTGCCGGCCCGCTCGCGCTGACCCTGGTCCTGCCCATGGTCGGGCTCGGGTTGAGCTTCCCTCTCTCGGCGACGACCATCCTCCTGGCGGGCGCGATCGTCGCGGGTTCGGTGTACGCGTGGCTCATCGCCCTGCTGTGGCCGGAGCACGGGGCGGGCGCGCGGGTCCCGGCCGCCATGCCCAAGGGACGAGCTCTGCTGGTCTACGGCGTCCTGCTGGGTGCGGCCGCGGGGACGGCCGCCGCGATCGGCTTCGCGACCGGGGTCGAGCACGTGGGCTGGGCGACCGGCGCCGTGCTGCTCGTGATGCGTCCGGTGCGCGGGCAGCTCGTCCTGCGCAGCGTCGGTCGGGCGGCATCGGTGCTCATCGGGGCCCTGGCGGCCGCCGGTTTCGCTTTGCTCTCTCCGAGCGGCGTGGTGGTCGCGCTCGCGATCGGTGTCGTGGTGGGCGGCCTCGGCGCGGTCCAGGAGAGTCGGTGGTACGTCGCGCCGGCCTTCACGACCTTTCTCGTGCTCTCCCTGCTGCTGTCGACGTCGGACGAATCGCCGACGTCACGGTTCCTGGAGCGGACCCTCGAGACGCTGCTCGGTGTGGCTCTCGCCCTGTTCTTCGGCGCCCTCGTGCCGGCGCTTCTCGCGATGCGGCGGCCGTCGCGGGCGGACGTCTCCGAGTGAGCCCCTCTTGCGGGACCGCTCCCACCTTGCAATAGACTGCCCGCGAGGGGGAGCAAGATCGAAATCGGGGGGTTTCGAGTGCTGCACAGTGCAAGAACGGCGGGAACGAGCGAGAGCCCGGGACCCGCGGCGGTGAAGGGCGAGGTCCGTCGAGAGCGCCTGCTCTCGCGGTTGACGGCCGCGATGGGCGGGCCGTGGACGCTCACGCTCGTGAGCGCGCCGGCGGGATCCGGCAAGACGAGGCTGCTGTCGCAGTGGGCGCAGGGTCTGCGTGCCGATCCCGGCATCGACCTCGTGTGGGTGTCCCTGGAACGCGGCGAGGCGGACCTGCCGCTCCTGCGTGCCGCCCTCGAGAGGATCGACGATCCCGGACTCCAGGACGCGCTCGCGGCCGTGCCCGCCGTGCGCTCCGCGACGACGGCGCGTGCGTTCGCCAGGGCCCTCCGAGAGGCGAGGAACCGGATCGTCCTCATCGTCGACGACGTGCACCGCGTCGAGGACGAGCACACCGCGCAACTGATCTCGACGTTCGTGCAGAGCGCTCCCGGTACGGTCCACGTCGTGCTCTCCGGACGCGGGACGCGCGCGATCCCGCTGGCACGACGCCGCATCGCCGGCGTGGCCCTCGAACTCGACGCCCGTGCGCTCGCCTTCACCCCGGCCGAGATCCGCGCCTTCTTCGGCGCGCGAGGTCTCCGGCTCTCTCAGGGCGAGGTCAGCACCGTGCTCGCCCGTACCGAGGGGTGGGCGACCGGGCTGCAGCTCATGATGCTCGACGCCGCCGGGGCGCAGACCGTCCTCGGGCCCACGCTGCGCGGGGACGCCCCCGAGGTCGCGGACTACTTCGTCGAGGAGGTGCTCGCCGACCTCGACGGCGAACTGCGCTCCTTCCTCGAGGCGACCGCGGTCGTGGACCGCTTCACTCCCGAGCTCGCCGCCGTGCTCTCCGGGGCCGATTCCGTGACCGCCATGATCGACCGGCTGCTCCGCCTCAACGTGCTCGTGGGCCCGGACGCCGAGGATCCGTCCCGCTACCACTATCCGCCGCTGCTGCGGGAGTTCCTCCTCGGCCGGCTGCGGGAAGGCGGTGCCGGCCGTGAGGAGCGGCTCCACCGGCGGGCCGCCGACTGGTTCGCGCAGCAGGGACAGCCCCTCCGCGCGCTGCAGCACGCCGTCCGTGGCGGGGAGACGGCCTGCACGGCCGGCGTCCTGCGGCGCTGCGGGATGCAGCTCGTGCTGGACGGCCGGGCGGACACGGTGCGGCGGATGATGGCGGAGCTGCCGACCGCCCTGCGCGCCGTGCCCACCGTCCGGATGCTCGTCGCCGCGGCGGAGCTGTCCTGCGGAGATCCGTCGGCCGCCGTGATCGTGCCGCCCGTGGGCGCGGGGGAGTCCGACGCCGACCGGCGCTGGCGCCGCGGGATCGAGATGCACACCGCGCTGCGGCGGGGCGGGATCGCCGAGACCCTCGACGGCGCCGGAGCCGAACTCCGCGATCTCAGCGGAGAGGAGCAGCTCGACACCTATGCCCTCCTGGAGACCGCGACGGCGGAGCTCTATGTGGGACGACTCGATCAGGCGGAGGCGACAGCGCGCCGTGCCGGTGACCTCGCCCGGGCGATCGGTGCCCGCGCGGCGGAGCTGCAGGCGGAGGCGGTCCTCGCCACCAGCGTGCTGTTCCGCGGCCGGCTCCGTGACGCGATCGAGGCGGGAGCCGCCCTGGAGCGCCGCTGGCACGAGTTCGGCGAGCCGGACAGCCCGTTCTTCGAGGTGACCAGGGTGTGGCGTTTCTGGGGCCCCTACGAGGGCATGCAGATCCTGGAGGAGGCCGAGACCCTGGAGTCCTCGGCGCAGGTGATCGCCGCGGGCGGAGAGACCGCGATCGCGCGGGGCCTGGAGGGGATGCGCGCGCTGCTCGGCGCGGAGCAGGGCGGCGATCCCCACGACGCGGCCGTGCGGCTCCTCGACACCCTGACTCCCCGCGACGATCTGCCGCTTCCGCCGCACTGGTACGCCATGATGGGGCCCTTCGCGGTGCACGCCTTCGACCGGTTGGGGGAGCCGACGCTCCGCGACCGGTTCATCGCCGACATCGAGGATGCGCTGGGGGACACGGGAGACGTGTTCCTGCTCCGGGCCATCGCCGCCGTGCACGACCGCCGTGACGGCATCGCGCGTGGCGCGCTGGCGCCGGTGCTGGAGGGCGCCATCCCGTGTCTGCTCCCGGCGTCGATGATCGATGCGTGGCTGGTCGAGGCCGAGCTCGACGTGCACGACGGGGAGCCGGACCGGGCGCAGCTCGCGCTCGCCACCGCGCTCGCCCTCGCGGAGCCGGAGGACCACGTGCGCCGCGTCGCCGAGTCCGGCCCGATCGTGTCGCGGCTGCTCGCCGCGCGGGCGACGGCGGGCGCGCGCACGCACTTCGCCGATCGGGTGCGCGAGCGGCTGTCCGCCGCCGGAGTCCTCGTCGAGGAGGAGCTGACGCAGCGGGAGCGCATCGTGCTGAGCGCGCTGAGCCGGAATGCGACGCTGCGGCAGATCGCACAGCAGGAGTACATCTCGCCGAACACGGTGAAGACGCACGTGCGGAACATCTACCGCAAGCTCGGCGTCTCGGATCGGGACGGCGTGACGGCGGCCGCCCAGGCCCTCGGACTGCTCTGAGGGCCCGGGCGGCCGCGGGGTCGTCAGTCGCGGGCCATCGCGGCCGCCAGGTGCGCCTCCAGGTCGATGTAGGCGTCGTCGGCGACGTCGAAAACGACCTGCGTTATGTGGCCGCCGCGGAAGTCGAACCCGTAGCCGTACAGGGACGACACGGGGTCGGCGCTGTCCCGCCCGATCGTCAGGCCTTCGCCGCAGAGCGAGAAGTGGCCGAGAGTGGTGTGGAGCTCCATTTCGCCTACGACGGCGTCATTGATGTGAAGTCGGAGGGGGCCCACGGCCTCCAGCGAGTCTCCAGTGTGCGTTTTCGTGAACTCGATCCCGACGATGTGGGAACCGGGTGCCGGAATCGGTGCAGATACGTGATTCTCAGGAGGGATGCCGAGGTAGTTGTAGACGTAGTGCACTTCGCCGTCCTTGACGAAGAGTGTGTGTCCGCCGAAGCGGGAGCCGTGCGCGAAGATGACGCCCTCGGTGTCTGGCGTGAACTCGACCTCCGCGGCGATCTTGAAGGAGACGCCGTGGGTGTTCGCCGCCGATCGCTCGGGCACCTCACTGGTGCCCGGGTAGTAGACGAATCGACCGGACGGCGGTACGGGTTGGTGGAACTCCATGTTGAGGAAGGTCTGCAGGTCTTCGGGGTTGCCGATGATCTGGAGGTCGTTCAGTGGGAGCACCGCGTTCGCCTTCGCCTCCTCCATCCAGAGGGCCTTGAGCTCCTCCAGCTTGTCGGGATGCTCGGCGGCGAGGTTGACGGCCTCGGCGCGATCGACGTCCGTGTGATAGAGCTCCCACTCGTCGTCGAGAAAGTGGCCGCCCCCGCTCATCGGGCCATGCACGGCCACGGCCTTCCACCCGTTGTGCCAGATGCCGCGCTGTCCAAGCATCTCGTAGTACTGCGTCTCCTTCGCTGTCGGCGCGTCTGGGGCGGCGTCGAACGAGTAGGCCATCGAGACGCCGGAGAGCGGCGTCTGCTCGATGCCGTTGTAGACCTCCGGGAACTCGACGCCGCAGGCTTCGAGGATCGTCGGCACGATGTCGGTGGAGTGGTGGTACTGATGACGCACCTCGCCGCGGGCCTTGATGCCGGCGGGCCAGTGGATCACCAGCGGATCGCACACGCCGCCCTGGTAGGTGTAGCGCTTGAACATCTTGTAGGGCGTGGAGAAGGCCGCGGCCCATCCGGTCGGGTAGTGGTTGTAGGTGTCAGGGGACCCCAGCGCATCCCTCATCGTGATGTTCTGCGTGATGTCGTCAGGTACCCCGTTGAAGAACTTGCCCTCGTTGACGGAGCCGTTGGGGCTGCCCTCGCCGGACGCGCCGTTGTCGGCGCAGTAGATGATGAGGGTGTTGTCGAGCTGCCCGGACTCCTCCAGGTAGTCCACGATGCGGCCGACCTGGGCGTCGGTGTACTCGCTGAAGCCGGCGTAGACCTCCGCCATGCGCGAGAAAAGTGCCTTCTCCTCGTCGTTCAGGGTGTCCCAGGGACGCACCTCGTCGACAGGTGTGAAGGTGCCCTCCGGCATCGGGTTGAGCGCGGTGAGCTCGGTGCCCTCCGGGACGATGCCCTTCTCGATCATCCGGGCGAGGACCCACTCGCGGTAGGCCTCGTAGCCGTCGTCGAACACGCCCTTGTACTTGTCGATGTACTCCTGCGGCGCGTGGTGCGGGGCATGGTTCGCGCCGGGGCAGAACCACATGTACCAGGGCTTGTCCGGCTCGGTCTGCTTGACGTCGCGGATCATCGACAGCGCGCGATCGGCGAGGTCCTTCGAGAGGTGGTAGCCGTCCTCGGGGAGGTAGGGCTGGTCGATGTAGTGGTTGTCCTCGGCGAGGGACGGATACCAGTTGTTCGTCTCGCCGCCGATGAAGCCGTAGAAGCGGTCGTACCCCTGCGCCAGCGGCCAGTGCTTCTTGGACGCGCCGGCCGTCCACTCATCGATCGGGACGTTGTGGTTCTTGCCCACCCAGAACGTCGACCAGCCGGCGTCGCGGAGGACGTGGGCCATCGTGGTGTTCGAGTCTGGGATGTGGGAGTTGTAGCCGGGGAAGCCGGTCGACGACTCCGAGATCGTCGCGAAGCCGTTGAGGTGGTGGTTGCGTCCGGTGAGGAACGTCGAGCGGGTGGGGGAGCACAGCGCCGTCGTGTGCCACTGGGAGTACGTCAGACCGTTCTGCGCCAGGCGATCCATGGTCGGCATGTTGATGCGTCCGCCGTACGGGGACCAGGCCGCCATGCCGGTGTCGTCATAGAGGACGACCAGCACGTTGGGTGCTCCCTCGCGGGGCTTCGCCGGGAGGAACGCCTCCCAGTCGGCCTCCGAATCGCGGACGTCGAGTTCGATTCTGCCCTGGAAGTCACGGGCCATGTCCATCTCCTTTATCTCTGCCGAACCGCCTTTCCCCGCACAGTACTGCCGGGTCAGGGCCGGGGTCACGGGTCCCGTGACGCGTTCATCCGGGTGATCTCCGTGGCGCGGCGGCGGCGCGCTCAGAAGCTGCCGATGCCCTTGCCGATCAGGGACATGCCGATCACGAGCAGTAGCACGGCCATGATGACCGCGTTCTCGGCGGCGAGCCATCCGCGCAGGGCATCGAGCGGGGCGCGCAGCCGTGCAGCGGCGACGAGGTAGCCGACGACGGGCACGAGCACGGTCGACGCCCCGATCAGGGTGAAGACGGCGATCACGAGGATCGTGTACCCCCCGTCGAGCGCCGCGCCCCCGATGTCGACCCCGGCTCCGGCGGCCAGGAGCAGGTTCTTCGGATTCACCGCCGACAGCAGGAACCCCAGTCCGAGCGCCGTGCCGAACGACATCGTGTCGATCGCCTTCATCCACGACGGCAGGGCCGCCGGTTGCCCCGCCTGCGGGCGCTTGCGCCACTGACCGACCGCCAGCACCAGCAGCAGGAGTCCGAGGACGAGCTGGATGACGCCGCGGATCGGGCGGGAGGCATCCGGATCCTCCTCGGGGAGCACCGCAGACAGCAGGGTGAAGAGGCCGACCGCCACGACGATGCCCGCGATCCAGCCGAGCAGGAATCCGACGCTCGTGACCCGTGCCTTCGGGGACAGGAGCATGAGGATCGCGGCGATGATCGGCACGGGGCTGATCGCGACGCCCACGGCGAGGGGGAGGATCTCCCCGATGACGGCACCCATTCAGCTGCCCTTCCTGTTCGGAGCCGGCGAAGCGGCATCGGTCGGCGCGAGCTCGGTGATGGCGGCGCGGTTGGTCGCGTAGACCGGTTCCCGGTCGAGGATCCCCAGCGAGCGGAGGCGGCGGAGCGTGTTCGGCCGGACGCGGCTGAAGGCGAGGGAGATCGACTGCGTGTCGAGCCACTCCCGCAGCGCCTGGAAGGCCTCGGCGCCCGTGACGTCGACGTCCGTCACCGCCTCCATGTCGACGACGACGTGCTGGACGGCGGACGGGCCTGCGGCGCGGACCGCCTCCTTCACGGCGGCCGAGAACACGGCGCCGTTGGCGAAGAACAGGGGTGCCGCGAGCCGGACGACGATGACTCCCGGCGCGGTCGTCGTGCCGGCGGGAGCGTCCTCCAGGAGGGACTCGCCGGGGTCGCCCGAGGTCTCCAGCACGTCGATGGCGGGGTGGGAGGCGCGTTGCGCGAGGTTGACGAGGGCGAGCACGAACGCCACGAGGATTCCCGCGATCGAACCGACGAACAGGGTCACGAGGAAGCAGACCGCACCGATGACGAACTCGAACCGGTCGAGGCGCCACAGGCGGATGAAGTCGCGGATGCCGAGGAGCGGGATGATCGCGACGCCGACGATGGCGCCGATCGCCGGGGAGGGGATGTCGGCGAGCAGCGCGGTGCCGAAGAGCAGCAGCAGGAGCGTGCCGACGGCGAGCACGAGCGCCGGGAGCTGGGTGCGCGAGCCGGCCTGGTCCATCGCCGCGGTGCGCGACGTCGAGGATCCGACGGCGAAGCTGCCCTGCGCGCCGGCGGCGACGTTCGCGACCCCGAAGGCGAGCAGGTCGCGGTTGGCGTGGAACGGGTAGCGATGCTTCTCGGCGTAGGAGCGCGACACGAGCAGGCCCTCCGCGGTGGTGACGAGGGTCAGGGCGATCGCGGAGGGCACGAGAGCGAGCCACAGCGACCAGTCGATGATCGGCCAGGTGAGCGCGGGAGGGCCGGCGGGGACCTCGCCGAGCACATCCACGCCCCGTCCGTCGAGGCCGGTGAGGACGACCGTGATGGTCGTGGCGACGAGCACGATCAGCGCCCAGGGAACGGCACGGAGGTAGCGCTGTCCGAGGAGCAGCACGGCGACGGAGACGGCGGCGAGGAGCACCGACCAGCCGTTGAGCGAGGGCAGGCCGGTCACCAACGCGACGACCTTGTCCACGAACTCGGCTCCGGAGTCGATCTTCACCCCGAGCATCTTCGCGATCTGGCTGATCATGATGTCCAGGGCCAGCCCGCCGACGAAGCCGACGAGGATCGGCTTGGAGAGGAAGTTCGCCAGGAATCCGAGCTTGAAGACGGCGAGCAGCACGAACATCCCACCGCAGAGGATCGCCTGGGCGAGGGCCAGGGTGGCGTAGTCGGCGCTGCCGGCGACGGCCAGACCACCGATGGAGGAGGCCACGAGGGCCGCGGCGGCGGCATCGGGGGAGGCGACCAGCTGGCGCGACGACACCACGAGCGCGTAGACGACGGTCGGGACGATCAGCGCGTACAGTCCGGCGGTCGCGGGGAGCCCGGCGATCTGCGCGTAGCCGATGTTGAGCGGGATGGCGATCGCCAGGAGGGTGACCCCCGCGGTGAGCTCGGTCACGAGGGTGCGTCGGGTCAGGCCCGCGAGCGGACGCGGCATGCGCTCTCCCTTCGTCGCCGATGGTGTCCGGCTTCACGATGGCATCGTCGGACGGCGACGACCAGAGCGGCGGGCAACCTCGCCCTGGTGATTTCGCGGTGTGGTGCCGGCGGAGCGGCGTCAGCGTCGGCGGAACCGGCGCCGGGTCGGCGCCGCGGACGGCTCCGGTGTCGGCTCGGGGACGGCCGTGCGGTCGCCGCTGACCCAGCGCGCCCAGGTCGCCCCCGGGTCGCCCTCCAGCACGACGGCGCGCACGAGCAGGGTCAGCGGGATCGACAGGATGGCGCCGAGCGGGCCGATCACGAAGGTCCAGAAGATGACGGAGAAGAAGCTCAGCGTCAGGCTCAGGTCGACGGCGTCGCTGACGAATTTGGGCTGGACGAGCACCTGGAGCACGACGTTGACCACGCAGTACACGGCGATGACACCGAGCAGCAGTGGCCAGCCGCCCACCACGAAGGCCAGGATCGCCGGCGGGATGAGCCCCAGCACGAACCCGATGTTCGGGATGAAGTTCGTCACGAACGCGAGGATCGCCCAGACCACCGGGGCGGGGACGCCCATCCACCACAGGGCGAGACCGTCGACGATGGCCACGACGGCGCCGAACGCGGCGTTCACGACGTAGTAGCGACGGACCCCCGTCTGCAGCCGGGCGATGCGCTGCAGGGCGGGGCCGTGCGTGGCGCCGAAGAGGGCCGGAGCCGTCCGATAGCGGGCGGCGTCCGCGGCGAGGAAGATGATGTAGGCGCAGACGAAGAACAGCGCGGTCGCCACCCCGAGCACCGCGCTGCCCAGGCTCCCGGCCAGGCCGAGGAGGGTCTCGGGGTCGAGGATCGAGGCCGCGGCATCCGCCGCCTCCTGGTCCAGCCCGAGGGACTGCAGCCAGGCGACGATCTGATCGGCGGCGCGCACCAGGCCGTCCTGCGATGCGAGGTCGCCGACGAGCCGGGCGAACTGGGTGCCGGCGAGCCACAGCAGCGCCGCCATCGCCAGCAGGATCACGTAGGCGAGCACGATCACGGCGGTCGTCCCGATCCAGGCGGGCCGTCCGGGGCGCTGGAAGGAACGACGGACGGGTTCGCAGATCACCACGATGACGATCGCGAGGGCCAGCGGGCCGAACACCTCGCGCGCCAGCGAGATCCCGGCGAGGACGATCGCGCTCGCAGCCAGGATGAGCAGGATCCGCAGGGCCGGAGACGGCGTGGGACCGGCGGGGCCGGGAGCAGACGGGAGCGAGGTCACGCCGCCAGCGTAACCGCCGAACGCACGGCCGTTCCGCGGCACGCCCGGTCCCGCTGCCGATGAGTGGACGGCTCACCCGACTCGGGTGAGCGCGCGACCGCCCGCTCCCTCGGGACCGCACAATGAGCGCATGGATGCGCAGAGCGAGACCCGCAGGCCCCATCGGTTCCTCGAGATCGCCACGGTGTCGCTGCTGGCGGTGACGGCCGTGCTCACCGCCTGGTGCGGGTTCGAGGCGTCGAAATGGGGTGGCGAGATGTCCATCGCCTTCAGCCAGGCGTCCTCCGCGCGGGTGCAGGCGGCATCGGCGCAGGCGACCGCACAGGCCGCACGTCAGTACGACCTCACCCTCTTCACCGAGTGGGTGCTCGCCGAGGCGGATGGGCGAGAGGACCTCGTCGAGTTCGTCGAACAGCGGTTCACCGACGAGTTCGCCGTCGCCTTCGACGCCTGGGTGGCGGACGGCAGGAGCGAACGAGGGCCGTTCGTGATGGACGAGTACGTCCCGCCGGGAGCACGGGAGGCGGAGGAGCTCTCCGCCGAGGCCGACGCGCGCTTCGCCGACGCCCTGCGCAACAACCAGCGGGGCGACGACTACTCCCTCCTGACGGTGCTCTTCGCGCTCGTGCTGTTCTTCGCCGCGCTCTCGCAGAATCAACACGCCCTGTGGCGGCGCACGGTGTTCTTCTCACTCAGCGGCGTCATCGCGGTGACCGGCGTCGTCCTGCTCGCCACCTTCCCGGTCAAGATCTGACCCGAGAGAGCACTTTCATCCGGGTGATTGCGCGTCGGTGCCCTGGAAGGGCGCGCGGACGCGTGGTTTCGTGTTGCCATGTCGCCTCCCGTACGTTCCACGAAGCCGGGACCGGCGATGCGTTTCCGGCCGCCTGCCCCGCCCATCGGCGTCGTGCCGCGGGAACGTGTGACCGCGGCGATCGCGGCTGCCATCGAGGCGGACGGGGTGACGGTCCTCAGCGCGCCCAGCGGCTATGGAAAGACCACCGCCGTCGCTGCCTGGGCGTCATCGCGCGACGACGTCGCCTGGCTCGCGCTGAGCGCGTCCGACGACGACCCCGCACTGCTGACCGCCGGTGTCCTGAACGCGCTGGCGCTCGCCGGGGAGCGTGCGGGGCGCGTGTTCGCCGCGCCGCGGGACATCGAGGATCCGGTGCGCGCCTACCGGCAGATCTGTGCGGCGTTCCAGGACGCCGAGCACCCGGTGCACCTCGTCGTCGACGATGCCCACCGTGCCGGGGAGGCGTGGAGCGATGGTCTCCTCGGGCTGCTGGCCGACCAGCCTCCGGACGGACTGCGGCTCCTCCTGGTGGGGACGACCCTGATCGAGGTCACCCTGTCCCGCCACCGCCTCATGAACCCGGGAGCCTTCGTCGGCGTGGACACTCTCCGGTTCTCGGCGGACGAGATCCGGAGTCTGACGCGGTCGGCGCCCGGTGGGCTCGATGCGGCCGCGGTGCGCGACGAGACCGGGGGCTGGCCCATCGCGGTGCGGCTGGTCCTCGTCGGCGGCTCCCTGCCGTCGAGCCCGGCGTCGACGGCCTCGTCCTTCCTCGGCGCGTACATCCGTGAGCACGTCCTGGACGCGCTGCCGCCCGCGCTCGCGGATTTCGTCCTCGAGGGGACGGCCTGCGCGGAGCTCACGCCCGACACCGCCGCACAGGTCACGGCGAGAGACGACGCCGCCGACCTCCTGGAGACCTGCGTTCGGCTCGGGCTGTTTCTCGACCGGTTCGACGGCCCGGAGGGCCCGACGTACCGCTGGCACCCCGCGTTCGCGCGTCGGTGCGCGGACCTCGCGCGGACGGATGCGGCGCGTTTCGCCACGGTGCACCGCCGGGCCGCTCGTGCTCTGGAGCACACGGATCCGATCGCCGCCGTGACGCACGCGCGGCGCGCCGGGGATCGGGCCGGTGCCAGGGCCATCCTCCTGCGGCACTGGCTGGGCCTCGTGGTCGGCTCCTCGGCCGTCGACGTGGAGCGGACGGCGACGGCTCTCCTGCGCGACAACCCGGATGATCCGCACCTGCTGCTCGTGCGG
Organism: Microbacterium sp. ER1; assembly: GCF_023383675.1. Taxonomy (NCBI): domain Bacteria; kingdom Bacillati; phylum Actinomycetota; class Actinomycetes; order Micrococcales; family Microbacteriaceae; genus Microbacterium; species Microbacterium sp. ER1. The sequence continues at coordinate 581,098 of NZ_QCXO01000138.1, read as the reverse complement.
GCCGGAGCCAGCGACGTCCTCGGGGACCATCGCGTCGCGCGGGAGCTGTGTCGACGGGCGGAGGCACTCCTCGATCGCACGCCGGGGCAGGCCGACCCCGCCGTCCTGCTCATCGTCCGCCTGCTGCTCGCGGAGTCGTCCGTCGAGGTGGCCGCATCCGGTCCGGAGATCCGTGCGCTGCTGGATGCCGAGGACGACAGGATGTACGGCGGTCGGGTGGCGCTCAACCATCTGCTGGGGTGGACCGCGCTGCGCAATCGCGAATCGCCGGACCTCGCGATCGAGTACTTCTCGGCGGCGGCGCGCGAGGCGAGGGAGGCCGGCGATCGGGAGCTCACGTCCCGCGCCGTCGGACATCTCGCCTACGGCCTCGCCACCTCCGGCCGGCTCACGGAGGCCGCGGCCGTGCTCGCCGAGGCCGAGACCAAACGGGAGGCTCTTCTTCCGCGGAACACCTTCGCGCGCGGAAGCGCCGTGGCCGCCGCGGGGTGGGTGGCGTACTGGTCGGGCGAGGCGGAGGAGGCGGTCCGGATCTTCGATGCGGCGCGTGAGGAAGCCGCGTCCGGCCGCGATCTGGCCGGACATGCACGCATGATGGGAGCCTATGCCGCCGCGCTCACGGGAGACCCCGCGATCTGCCGCCGAGCGGCCATCAGCGTGCAGGAGCTCCCCATCGACGTCGTCCAGGGGGTGGAGTGGCCGGCGTTCCGGGAGTCGTCGGTGGCCCTGCTCGAAGAGGCGGTGGGGCGGAGGGAGCGCGCACTGCGCATCGCGAAGAAGTATGCCGGCGGTACCGACCTCCCGCTCGTGGGCGTCGCCCTGTCCGGGATCCTGCGTCGCGCCGAGGAGCATGCGGCGGCGCTGGAGATGCTGCGGTCGTTGCGGGGTGCGTCCGAGCTGTCGTACGTCAAAGCCGCCACGTTGATCACCGCGGCCACGCTCCGGAGGGCGACGGGGCACCAGGAGGACGCGCATGACCTGTGCGAGGCCGCCCTCTCGGTCGCGTCCGCGGAGAACCTCGTCGTGCTCTTCGGCCCGCGCGAGGTCGCGGTGCGCCGGCTGCTGCAGGCGCATGTGCATCACGGCACGCAGTTCGAGGAGTTCATCGAGACATGCCTCGCCGTCGACGCGGTCGGCTCCGTGACCGATCGGCTGTCGGAGCGGGAACGCGACGTCTTCCACCAGATGCAGACGGCGCGCACGCTGCCGGAGATCGCCCAGGAGCTCTCCGTGTCGGTGAACACGGTGAAGACGCATCAACGAGCGATCTACCGCAAGCTCGGGGTCTCGTCCCGGCGGGAGGCCGTCCACGCGACCGTGTGAGCAGGCACGGCGTCAGGGGCTCGCACCGAGGGTGGCGATGAGCGCGGCGTTCGCGACCGCTGAGGGGATCGCCTGTGTCGCCAGGATCCGGTCCCCGGCGTCCTCGACCTCGCGGATGAAGCGGACGTCCCAGCGCTGTTCGACGAGGATGACGGCCGCGACGGCGTCGGGAGGCACCCACGGGAGGAAATGCCGGACATCGTCGAGGGAGATCAGTCCCGGTGCGTACAGGGGCAGGCCGGCGAGCGAGAAGTCGTCGCCGTCGACCTCCGTGATGCGCTGCCCCTCGGCGGCGTCGCGGCGGACGATGAGGAAGTCGAGCACGCGCAGCGTGCCGTCCTCGACCTGACGCAGCAGCGGTTCGAGGACGGGCGGTCCCGGGTGTGCGCTGCGGAGCTCGACCACGACGAACGCCACGTCGCCCAGCACCCGGCTCCTCATAGCCACCCTCGATTCGTCCCGTCCTCCGATGGTGTCAGCCGCACGGAGAGGGAGTCCCGAATCCTCACCCGGAGCGGGTGAGGACCGGCGCGCGGGCGACGACGGCGGTGCCATTCTGGACCGCGGATGAAGGGTGGCGACATGAAGGAGTTCCGATTCGGGCCCGTCGAGTTCTATCTCGTGGGCTTCGACGGTGATCGGCCGGATCCGTCCACGTTCGGCGCGCTGACCGACCTGGTGTCGAAGGGCGTGGTGCGCGTGCTGGACTTCGTGCTGGTGACGCGGACGGCGGAGGGGGATCTCGACATCCTCGAGGTGGAGGAGGACGACGGCACTGCCGTCCTCGACGGCCTCGAGCCGATCGTCGCCGGGCTCGCGAGCGAGGACGACGTCCGCGCCCTGGCGGAGGTCGTGCCGCCGGGACGGTCGGCGGCGGTCGTGGTCCTGGAGCTCCTGTTCGCCCGGACCCTCGCCCAGGATGTGGCCGCCGTGGGAGGCCAGGTGCTGCGCAGCGAGCGCGTTCCGGCACCCGTCGTGAACGCGGTGATGGACATCCTCGAACAGGAAGGTGAATGAAATGCCCTTGCGGAGATTCGGCCGGCCGGGGCTCATCGGTCTCGCCGCGCGGACCGCGGTGGTCGCCGGGACGGCGACCGCGGTGCAGGGAGCCGCGGTGCGGCACCAGGAGCGCCGCGCACAGAGCGAGTACGAGCAGCAGCAGTACGAGGCCGCCCAGCAACAGGCCCAGATGGACGATGCGGCCCGCACCGCGGCCGCGCAGTATGCGCCGCCCACGAGCCCGCCGGCCGCGCCGCCCTCAGCGGCGGACGACCTGATCGCCAAGCTGCAGGAGCTCGGATCGCTGAAGGCCTCCGGCGTGCTGACGGACGAGGAGTTCACGGCCGCGAAGCAGAAGCTGCTGAGCTGAGCGTCGCGACGATCGAGACGAGGCGGCGATGAGCGAGATCGAGGACCTGCGGGCACGGCTGCGTGCGCTGGAGCAGGAGAACGAGGCGCTCCGACGCCCTCGACGCCGGATCTCCGCCCGCAGCATCATCGCCGGGATCGTGCTCGTGGTCGCCGTGCTCCTCGCGCCGATCGCGGCGATGGGGACGTGGGCGCGGCTGCAGCTCGTCGACGCGGACCGGTTCGTCGCGACCTTCGCCCCGCTGGCCGAGGATCCGGACGTGCAGGACTTCGTCGCCGATCAGGTGACGGCCGCCATCGACGAGCAGGTCGACCTGGATGCGGTGGTCGGCGAGCTCTTCGACGGCCTGCGTGCCCTCGACCTCCCGCCGCGCGCCGCCGCCGCCCTCGGCCTGTTGGAAGCGCCGGCCGCCTCCGGCCTGTCGTCCCTGATCGACGGCGTCGTGCACGAGGTGGTGTCGTCGCAGCAGTTCGCCGACATCTGGGCGGAGACGCTGCGCTTCACCCACGAGCGCGCGGTCGCCATCCTGCAGGACGAGCCCGGCACCGCGCTGGACCTCAGCGACGACGGGGTCCTCTCGGTGGACGTCGGGGCGGTCGTCGAACGCGTCAAGGAGGCTCTGGCCGAGCGTGGGGCCGGGGTCGCCGACCTCATCCCGGTGATCGATCGCACCATCCCGGTGGTGCAGGCCGACGCCCTGGTGCTGGTCCGCACGGTCTACCAGATCGCGGTGACGGCGGGCTTCTGGCTGCCGTGGGTCGTGCTCGGTCTCGTCGTCCTCGGTGTGCTGCTCGCGGTGAACCGGCCGCGGGCGCTGTTCTGGACGAGCGCCGGGTTCGCCGTCGTCTTCCTCCTCCTCGCCGCCGGGATGGGGATCGGACGCGGGTTCTTCGTCAGCGCCGTCAGCCCGTCGATCATGACGGCGTCGGCGGCCGAATCCCTCTTCGATCAGCTCACGGCCCTCCTCGGGTCCACCATCGTGGCGCTCGCCCTCGTCGGGGTCCTCATCGCGCTGTGGGCCTGGCTCGCCGGGTCGAGCCGCAGCGCGCGCACGGTGCGCGGCGTCACGGAGAGCGGGTTCGGGGCGCTGCGCGAGACGGCGGAGGCACGGGGGCTCTCCACCGGGCGGTTCGGGAGAGCGGTCGACCGCTATCGCGGCGCGATCCTCATCGCCGGGATGACGATCGGGGTGCTCATCCTCCTGGCGACGCGTCCGGTCACCTTCGGCGCCGTCCTCGGCGTGGCGATGGGCGTGCTCGTGCTGACGATCCTCGTGGAGCTGCTGCGACGGCCGGGCCCCGCCGCGGCGCCGGAGGAGCAGGACGCCGCCGTCGTCGCGGACGCGAGCGACCCGGAGATCACCCGGGTCGGGTGAGGGCCCCTGTCGGCACGCACGCGGGGTCGGAAGACTCAGGCCGAGGAGAGCGCGGACGCGCCCTGAGCGAAGGAGAGACGATGTCGGAATTCAACGCGGACTTCTCGGGCGAGATCACGCTGGACGTCCGCGACGCCCGACCCGACTGGTCGCCGTACGAGCTGCGGAAGGCGCCGGACGGAGCGCCGAACGTCCTCGTGGTGCTGTACGACGACACCGGTCTGGCCTCGTGGTCGCCGTATGGCGGCCGCATCGCGATGCCGACGATGGACCGTCTGGCCGCCGGGGGTCTCACCTACACGCAGTGGCACACCACGGCGCTGTGCTCTCCCACGCGGTCCACCATGCTCACGGGCCGTAACCACCACGTCAACCGCGCCGGGGTCATCATGGAGGGCACGAACGGTTTCCCCGGCTTCGCGGGGCGGCTCCCCGCCGAGTGCGCGACCATCGGACAGGTGCTGCAGGAGAACGGGTACAGCACGTTCTGGCTCGGCAAGAATCACAACGTCCCTGAGGAGGACATCGCGCCAGGGGGCAGCCGCTCGATGTGGCCGCTGCAACTCGGCTTCGACCGCTTCTACGGCTTCCTCGGCGGGGAGACCAACAACTGGTACCCCGACCTGGTCGAGGACAACCACTTCATCGAACAGCCGTACCGCCCGGAGGACGGCTACCACCTGTCGAAGGACCTCGCCGACCAGGCGCTCGCGATGATCCGGAACCAGCAGGCCTCGAATCCCTCGAAGCCCTGGTACATGTGGTTCTGCCCTGGCGCGAACCACGCGCCGCACCACGCGCCGCAGGAGTACATCGACAAGTACAAGGGGGCGTTCGACGGCGGCTACGACGCCTACCGCGAGTGGGTGCTCGCCCGCATGATCGAGAAGGGCGTGCTGCCGGAGGGCACGCAGATGACGCCGTTCAACCCGCTGCCGGAGGAAGCGGCGAACCCGGCCGATCACGTGCGCCCGTGGGCGGAGCTGAACGACGACGAGCGGAGGCTGTTCGCGCGGATGGCGGAGGTCTTCGCGGGCTTCTCCGAGTACACGGATGCCCAGGTCGGCCGGATCGTGGACTACCTGGAGGAGACGGGGCAGCTGGACAACACGATCATCTTCTACTGCGCCGACAACGGCGCCTCGGGGGAGGGATCGCCGGACGGCTCCGTGAACGAGAACAAGTTCTTCAACGGCTACCCCGACGACCTCGCCGAGAACCTCGCGATGATCGACACGCTCGGGTCCGCCGACACCTACAACCACTACCCGACGGGGTGGGCGGCGGCGTTCTCCACGCCCTTCCAGATGTTCAAGCGGTACTCCCAGTACTCCGGCGGCACCTGCGACCCGATGGTCGTGCACTGGCCGAAGGGGATCGCGGCGAAGGGGGAGCTGCGCCACCAGTACCACCACTCGGTGGACGTCGTGGCGACGGTGCTCGACGTGATCGGCATCGCGATGCCGGAGTCCTACCGCGGAGTGCCGCAGCGACCGCTCGACGGCGTCTCGATGAAGTACTCCTTCGACGCCGCGCCGGACGGGCCGACGCGGAAGAGCGTGCAGTACTACTCGATGCTCGGCACCAGGGGCATTTGGAAGGACGGCTGGAAGGCGGCGGCGGTGCACGCGCCGCTGAGCGGCAAGGGCCACTTCGACGACGACGTGTGGGAGCTGTACCACGTGGCGGAGGACCGCTCCGAGTCGAACGACCTCGCCGCGACGCACCCGGAGAAGCTGCAGGAGCTCATCGCCGTGTGGTTCGCGGAGGCGGAGGCGAACTTCGCCCTTCCCCTCGACGACCGGTCGGCCCGCGAGATCCTCACGGTTCCCCGGCCTCAGGCCGAGGCGCCCCGGGAGCGGTACGTCTACTTCCCCGGCACCGCGGCGGTGCCGGAGAGCGTCGCGGTGAACGTCCGCGGGCGCTCCTACAAGATCATCGCCGACGTCATCCTGGAGCAGGGCGCCGAGGGAGTGCTCTTCGCGCACGGCTCCCGCTTCGGCGGGCACTCGCTGTTCCTCAAGGACAACAGGCTCGTCTACGTGTACAACTTCCTCGGCATCCCGCCGGAGCAGTCGTTCACCTCGGACGAGCTCGCCCCCGGCCCGCACACCCTGGGCGTGGAGTTCGTGCGGGAGGGAGCGGGGGAGCACGGCGAGTCCGTCGGCACCGCCACGCTGTACGTCGATGATCGCGCCGTGGCGTCCGGTCCGATGCGGGCCCAAGTCGGCAAGTTCACGCTCTGCGGCGACGGGCTCTGCGTCGGGTGGGACAGTGCCGACCCGGTGAGTGCGCAGTACGCCAACCCGTTCCCGTTCACCGGCGGCACGCTCCTGGGTGTGGCGGTCGACGTGAGCGCCGAGCAGTATCTCGATATGGAGCTCGAGGCGGCCGCGATGCTGTCGCGCGAGTGACCGCGCGGAGCGGGCGGCGGCCTAGCATGAGGGCATGACGGCGATGATCGAGGTCCCCGGCGGAACGCTGCTCATGGGGTCGGACGAGTTCTACCCGGAGGAAGGCCCCGTCCACGAACGGCGCGTGGAGGCGTTCGCGCTGGATCAGCACCCCGTGACGAACCGCCAGTACGCCGCGTTCGTCGAGGACACCGGCTACGTCACGATCGCCGAGCGGCCGATGGACCCCGCCGACTACCCCGGGGTGCATCCGGACGACCTCGTCCCCGGCGCCATGGTGTTCACGCCGGCCCGAGGCCCCGTCGACCTGCGCGACTGGCGGCAGTGGTGGCGGTGGGAGCCCGAGGCGTCCTGGCGCCACCCGTTCGGACCGGCCTCGTCGATCGACGACCGCCTCGATCATCCGGTCGTGCAGGTCGCGTACCCCGATGCCGTCGCCTACGCCGCGTGGGCAGGCAAGCGCCTTGCCACGGAGGCGGAGTGGGAATGGGCGGCGCGCGGCGGCCTCGTCGGCGCCCGCTTCGCCTGGGGTCAGGAGACGAAGCCGGACGGCACCCTCATGGCCGACACCTGGCAGGGCGCCTTCCCGTACCGGAACGACGGTGCCGACGGGTGGATCGGCACCGCGCCGGTCGCCTCGTTCCCCGCGAACGGGTACGGCCTGCACGACATGATCGGCAACGTGTGGGAGTGGACGGCGGACTACTGGACGCACCGGCACGTGCCGCCGGGAGCCGTGGGCGTGGAGGCGGGGCATCGCGCGAGCCTGCTGTCCTCCGAACCCGGGTCGCCCATCCCGCGCCGCGTTCTCAAGGGGGGATCGCACCTGTGCGCTCCGGAGTACTGCCTCCGCTACCGCCCCGCGGCGCGATCGGCGCAGGCGGAGGACACCGCCATGACCCACATCGGCTTCCGCTGCGCCCTCTGACCGATGATCCCCGACTCAGACGGGGTCGGGGAACAGGGACGCCCAGTCGTCGCGGACGCTCACCACGGTGTACCCGCGGTCGGCGGCTGCGCGGAGGGCCTGCTCCGCTCCCGTGTCGTAGGGCGTGTCGTCGCGGTCGGCGTCGTCGTGATGGATCAGCAGGGCGAGTCCGGGCCGAGGGCCGCCGTGCGCGAAGTCGAGCATCGGCATGTCGCCGTTCGAGTTGCCGGCCGCCAGCAGCGGGCGCCGCCCGATCCGACTCCAGATCCGCACCGGTTTCTCCGGTCCGTCGTCGAAGAAGGCCAGGGCCGAGGAGTAGCGGACGCTGGCATCCTTCTCGTCGTAAGCGAGTCCGAGCGCCGAGCCGATCACGCGCTCGGGAGGGATGCCGTAGTTCGCCTGGGTCATCGGCCGCATGAAGTCGCGCTCGCCGCCCGACACGATGTAGCACGTGAAGCCGTGGCTCTCGAGGTACCGCAGCAGCTCGACCATCGGGCGGTACACCGATTCGGCGTAGGGGCGGCCGAGGAGCGGGTGCTGGGCCGTGCGGTAGAACTCCGCGACGGAGCGGGCGTAGTCCTCCACGCTCACGCCATCGGTCAATCCCAAGAGCGCCTGGATGATGACGCCGAGGTCGGAGTCGTCGCCGGCGTAGTGCTTGTCGATCGCGGTGCCGAGCCAGGCGAGGTCACCGGTGACCGCGGCGCGGTAGGGCTGCCGGTCGGCCAGGGAGGGGTCGCGGGTCGCCTCCTCGCGCCAGCGCTCGACGACGTAGTGCAGCTGGGTGGGCATGGGTTTCTCCGACCAGAGAGTGCCGTCGTTGTCGAACACCGCGATGCGTTCGTCGACGGGGATGGCGTCGGGGCCCTCCGTCACGGCGGCGACGAACGCCTCGATGGTGCGCCGCGTGCCGGTGTCCCGCCAGGAAGACAGAGGTGAGGAGTCCATGACCGGGATCCTCCCAGGCGCGACGCCGGATGCCGAGCGTCCCTCACCCGGAGCGGACAAGTCCCGCTGCGGCCGGGCGTGCGGGAATACCCTCGGAGGGTATAAGGTTGTGCCGAAGGAGTACCCCAGGGGGGTATCCCGAGGAAAGGAAGCATGATGAGCACGAGCGAGTACCAGGTCACCGGAATGACGTGCGGCCACTGCGAGATGGCGATCCGCGACGAGGTGTCGCGCATCCCCGGTGTCGAGGGTATCGATGTCAGCGCGCAGAGCGGGAGACTCGTGGTGCGCAGCTCCGCCCCCGTCGACGACACGGCCGTGCTGGCCGCCGTGGACGAGGCGGGCTACCAGGCGGTCCGGTCCTGATGGACACTCCGTCCGCGACCAGCGTGGAGCTGGAGATCGGCGGCATGACCTGCGCGTCGTGCGCGATGCGGATCGAGAAGAAGCTCAATCGTCTCGACGGCGTCACCGCCACCGTGAACTACGCGACCGAGAAAGCGAGCGTCACGGTGCCGGCGGGCGTCGACACCGCCGTGCTCATCGCCGAGGTCGAGAAGACCGGATACACCGCCGTCGTCCCGGCGCCTCGCGCGCCGGAGGGTGCGCAGCCCGACGGAGAGCAGCCGGATCCGGAGCTCACGGCGCTGCGGCAGCGGCTGATCGCCTCCGTCGTGCTCACCGTCCCGGTCATCGCGATGGCGATGATCCCGGCGCTCCAGTTCACGTACTGGCAGTGGCTGTCACTCGCGCTCGCGGGTCCCGTGATCGTGTGGGCGGCCTGGCCGTTCCACAAGGCGGCGTGGATCAACCTCCGGCACGGAGCGGCCACGATGGACACGCTCATCTCGATGGGTACGATCGCCGCGCTGCTGTGGTCGCTGTACGCGCTCTTCTTCGGCACCGCCGGGATGCCCGGCATGACGCACCCGTTCGAGTTCACCGTCGCGCCCAGCGACGGCGCAGGGAACATCTACCTCGAGGTCGGAGCGGGGGTGACCACGTTCATCCTCGCCGGACGCTACTTCGAGAAGCGCTCCAAGCGGCAGGCCGGTGCGGCGCTCCGCGCCCTGCTGGAGCTCGGCGCGAAGGAGGTCGCCGTGCTCCGCGACGGCGTCGAGACGCGCATCCCGACGAGCGCGCTGCGGGTCGGCGACGAGTTCGTCGTGCGCCCGGGGGAGAAGATCGCCACCGACGGGGTGGTGGTCGGCGGCACGTCCGCCGTCGATGCCTCGATGCTGACCGGTGAGTCGGTGCCCGTCGAGGTCGGGGAGGGCGACGTCGTCACCGGCGCCACCGTGAATGCCGGGGGACGCCTCGTCGTCCGTGCGACCCGCGTCGGCGCCGACACCCAGCTCGCGCAGATGGCGCGGCTCGTGGAGGAGGCGCAGACCGGGAAGGCCGAGGTGCAGCGGCTCGCGGACCGTGTCTCCGGGATCTTCGTGCCGATCGTGATCGTGATCGCCCTCGGCACGCTCGTGGCCTGGCTCGCGGCCGGGTACCCGGCTGCCGCCGCCTTCACCGCCGCGGTCGCGGTGCTCATCATCGCCTGCCCCTGCGCTCTGGGTCTGGCCACGCCGACCGCTCTCCTCGTCGGCACGGGTCGCGGCGCCCAGATGGGCATTCTCATCAAGGGCCCCGAGGTGCTCGAGTCGACCCGGAAGGTCGATACGTTCGTGCTCGACAAGACGGGCACCGTCACCTCCGGTCGCATGACGCTGACGGCGGTGCACACCGACGACGGCGTGCAGCGCGAGGAGCTGCTGCGGCTCGCCGGGGCCCTCGAGGACGCCTCCGAGCACCCCATCGCGCAGGCCGTGGCGGCCGCGGCCACCCGGGAGCTCGGCACCCTTCCGAGCGTCGAGGAGTTCGCGAACGTCGAGGGCAGGGGCGTCCAGGGCATCGTGGACGGCCACGCCGTCGTCGTGGGACGCGCCTCGTTGCTCGCCGACTGGTCGCAGCACCTGTCCGCGGGGCTGGCTGCGGTCAAGGCCGAGGCGGAGGCCCAGGGCAAGACCGCGATCGCGGTGGGCTGGGACGGTCGTGCCCGCGGGGTGCTCGTCGTCGCCGACACGGTCAAGGCCACGAGCGCGGAGGCGGTGGCGCAGCTCCGGGCGCTGGGACTGACGCCCGTCCTGCTCACGGGAGACAACCGTGCGGTGGCCGAGCAGATCGCCCGCGAGGTGGGGATCACCGAGGTGATCGCCGAGGTGCTGCCCCAGGACAAGGTCGAGGTGGTGCGCCGGCTCCAGGGCGAAGGAAAGGTCGTCGCGATGGTGGGAGACGGTGTGAACGACGCCGCGGCCCTCGCCCAGGCGGACCTCGGGCTGGCGATGGGGACCGGGACCGACGCGGCCATCGAGGCGAGCGACATCACGCTCGTCCGCGGCGACCTCCGCAGCGCGGCCGACGCGATCCGCCTGTCCCGCCGCACGCTCGGCACGATCAAGGGCAACCTGTTCTGGGCGTTCGCCTACAACGTCGCAGCCATCCCGCTGGCGGCGCTCGGCCTGCTCAACCCCATGCTCGCCGGTGCGGCGATGGCGTTCTCCAGCGTCTTCGTCGTCGGCAACAGCCTCCGCCTGCGGTCCTTCCGCAGCAGGGCGGTGGACACCCCGTGAACGAGAGACAGAGGAGTACCGACATGTCCGATTCCCCCGCAGGATCCTGCTGCAGCGTCCCGCGCCAGAGCGGCGTCTCCGCCGAAGGGCGCACCGACCTGCTCGCCGTGCCGGCCGAGGGCATGGCCGAATGCCCGGTGATGGCCGGAACGCCCGTCGTGATCGCGACCGCCGAGGCCGCGGGGTTGTACCGCGACCACGAGGGCACCCGCTACTACTTCTGCTGCGCGGGCTGCGGGCCGGCATTCGACGCCGATCCCGCGAAGTACACCAGGGCGGCCTGAGCCCCCACCCGTGCGGGGCCGCGACAGATCCGGCCCCGCACGGCATCATCGACGTTGGAGGGAAGACATGAGCACCTCGCATCACGACCATTCCGCGCACGGTCACCTCGCGGGAACGGGGACCGGGACGCCCGCGGACCACACCGGACACGCGGAGCACGCCGCGCACGGAGACCACACGGACCACGCGGGACACAGTGGGCACGCCGGGCACGACGATCACGCGGGACACGGCGGTCACGGGGGCCATGGCGATCACGGCGACCACGTCGCCCAGTTCCGGCGGCTGTTCTGGATCATGCTCGTCCTCGCCGTGCCCACCGTGCTGCTCTCGGGCATGTTCGCGATGATCGTGGGCTACCCGCTTCCCGACATCCCGGGTTTGGTCTGGGTGTCGCCGGTCCTCGGCACGGTCATGTACGTCTGGGGAGGGAAGCCGTTCCTCACCGGCGCCGTCAGCGAGATCCGTGCCCGGCAGCCCGGCATGATGCTGCTCATCGGGCTCGCGATCACGGTGGCGTTCGTCGCGTCCTGGGGAGCGAGCCTCGGCCTGCTGCATCATGAGCTCGACTTCTGGTGGGAGCTCGCTCTCCTCATCGTGATCATGCTGCTCGGGCACTGGATCGAGATGCGCTCTCTGGCGCAGACCACCTCCGCCCTCGACTCGCTGGCCGCGCTGCTGCCGGACGAGGCGGAGCGTGTGGAGGGCGATCAGGTCGTGCGGGTCTCCCCGTCGGACCTCCGCGTGGGCGATGTCGTGGTGGTGCGCCCCGGCGGGAGCATCCCCGCCGACGGGCGGATCGTCGACGGCCGTGCCTCGATGGACGAATCCATGGTGACGGGGGAGTCGCGCACCGTCACCCGGGCGACCGGCGACCCTGTGACCGCGGGAACCGTCGCCACCGACTCGGGGCTGCGCGTGGAGATCACGGCGACCGGAGACGACACGACGCTCGCGGGGATCCAGCGGCTCGTGACGGAGGCGCAGAACTCCTCGTCCCGCGCACAGCGTCTGGCCGACACGGCAGCCGGCTGGCTGTTCTGGTTCGCGCTCGGTGCTGCCGCGATCACCGCGGTGGTGTGGAGCGCGGTCGGCCTGCCGGACGACGCCGTCATCCGCACGATCACCGTCCTCGTGATCGCCTGCCCGCACGCGTTGGGCCTGGCCATCCCGCTCGTCGTCTCGATCGCGACCGAGCGCGCGGCCCGTGGCGGGGTGCTCGTGAAGGATCGGCTGGCCCTGGAGAGCATGCGCACCGTCGACACCGTGCTGTTCGACAAGACCGGCACGCTGACCAAGGGTGAGCCCGTCGTCTCCGCGGTGTCGCTGGCCGGTGCGGAGACCGCGGAGGAGGTGCTGGCGCTCGCCGCGGCCGCCGAGGCCGACAGCGAGCATCCGCTGGCGAAGGCCATCGTCCGCGCCGCGCGCGACAAGGAACTCCGCGTGCCGGCGAGCCGCGACTTCTCGTCCTCGCCGGCGGTGGGGGTGACCGCGACGGTGGACGGTGCGGTGATCCGCGTCGGCGGCCCGCACCTGCTCACGGAGGAGGATGCCCACGAGCTCCCCGCTGCGGAGGGCTGGCGTGCGGACGGCGCGATCATCCTGCATGTGCTGCGGGATGGACACGTCATCGGGGCGCTCAAGCTCGCGGACGAGGTGCGCCCGGAGTCGCGGGACGCGGTCGACGCCCTGCACGCGCTCGGTGTCCAGGTCGTGATGATCACCGGCGACGCGGAGGCCGTCGCGCACACCGTCGCGGCCGACCTCGGCATCGACCGCGTGTTCGCGGGCGTCCGGCCGGAGGACAAGGCCGCGAAGGTGCAGGAGCTGCAGCACGAGGGCCGCAGGGTCGCGATGGTGGGCGACGGCGTGAACGACGCGCCCGCGCTCGCTCAGGCCGACGTCGGCCTGGCGATCGGCGCCGGCACCGACGTGGCGATCGCCTCCGCCGGGGTCATCCTCGCCGGAGACGACCCGCGTGCGGTGCTGTCGGTGATCGAGCTCTCCCGCGCCTCGTACCGGAAGATGAGGCAGAACCTCTGGTGGGCGGCCGGGTACAACCTGCTCTCCGTCCCGCTCGCGGCGGGTGTGCTCGCTCCGATCGGCTTCGTGCTGCCGATGTCGGTCGGCGCGGTGCTCATGTCGCTGTCGACGATCGTGGTGGCGCTCAATGCGCAGTTGCTGCGGCGGCTCGATCTCCGTCCGGAGGTCGTCACCGCGGGCATCCTGCAGCGCTGAGCGCCATCACGCCGCCGTCTCGGTCCCGGCTCAGCGCCGACGGCCGAGGCGGCGGAGAGCGCGGACGCCCAGGACCGCCGTCAGCACCCAGGGCCCCACGACGATGATCGGGTCGAGCCAGGTGTGCCGGAGATCGATGCGGCCGCGTCCGAACCGCGACGCGAGCGGACGATGCTGCGGTTCCGCGAGGACGCCGGTCTGCGTGATGGGGTCGTCCGGCCGCCGGGTGATAAGGGAGCGGGCGTGCGCGGTCACGGCATCGACGCGGTCGCCCAGCACGAGCAGCAGCCAGCGGCTGTTCTTCGTCTCGCTGAACCGGTCGTAGGCGACGCGCCTGATGGCACCCGACACGCCGTGCAGCGGTTGCGCGGTGCCCCAGACGGGAGGCAGCATCCCGTGCTCGATCGAGCGCTCGCGGCCGCGGTCGGGGCCCTGACGCTCGGGGAGGTCCCAGTGCGCGCCGGTGTCGCCGACATCCTCCAGCTGCTGCCAGGTGCGGCGGTGCTCGGGGGCGAGGTCGGCGCCCCAGCCCGGGATCCGGGCACGCAGCTCATCGGGGGTCGGTGCGGGGATGGGTCGAGATCCTTCGTACGGCATGGTCATTCCTCTCCGACGACGATGAGCGGTTTGATGCAGTCGTCGAGCTTGGACGAGAACACGTGGTAGGCCTCCGCGATGTGCTCCAGCGGGAAGCGATGCGTCAGCAGCTCGGAGGGACGGATGTGCCCTGCCTGGATGTGTTCGAGCAGCCGCGGCCACTGCCTCTTCACGGGAGCCTGGTTGCCGCGCACCGTGAGCCCCTTGTTCATGATGTCGCCGAGGCGCACCGAGGTCACCAGAGGACCGTACGCGCCGAGGATGGACACGGTGCCGCCCTTGCGCGCGCTGTCGATGGCCCAGTTCACCGCGACGGGGGAGCCGCCCTGCAGCTTGAGCTTCGCGGCGGTCACGTGCTGGACGACGCTGCCGTCCGCCTCCGCGCCGACCGCGTCGATCACCACGTCCGCGCCGAGGTAGCCGGTCGCCTTCTTCAGGGCGAGCACGATGTCACCGGCTTCGTGGAGGTGCATCGTCTCGGCGAAGGCGAAGTCCCGTGCCTTCTCGAGCCGGTAGTCGAGGTGGTCGACGACGATGACCCGTCCGGCGCCGAGGAACCAGGCCGAGCGGGCGGCGGCCAGGCCGACGGGCCCGGCGCCGAACACGACCACCGTGTCCCCTTCGGCGATGTCGGCCTGCTGCGCGCCGAAGTAGCCGGTGGAGAACGCGTCCGTGAGCAGCAGCGCGTCTTCGGAGGTGAGCCACTCCGGGATCACCGACGGGCCGACATCGGCGAACGGCACGCGCACGCGCTCCGCCTGCCCGCCGTCGTACCCGCCCGTCGTGTGCGAGTAGCCGTAGATCCCCCCGACCGCTGTCGCGTTGGGGTTCACGTTGTGGCAGTTCGAGAAGAGACCGCGGCGGCAGAAGTAGCACGAGCCGCAGTAGATGTTGAAAGGCACCATCACCCGGTCGCCCGGGCGCAGCGTCTCCACGGAGGAGCCGACCTCCTCGACCACCCCGACGATCTCGTGACCGAAGGTGTGCCCGATACGGGTGTCGGGCATCATGCCGTGGAAGAGGTGGAGATCCGACCCGCACACGGCGGCTCTCGTGACCCGCACGATCGCGTCGTTGGGGTGTTGGATCGTCGGATCGGGTTTCTCCTCGACGCGGATCTTGTACGGTCCGCGGTAGGTCATCGCCTTCATCGGGTGCTCCTTCGCTCCGTGGAGTGACCGACGCTAGGCACCGCCTCGGGGATGACTCAGGGCATTGACGGATGAGACGGGGAGGCGTACGAACGATGCGAACTCGAGGACCGCGCGCTCCTGCACATCCAGCTCGTCATCACCGCGAAGCTGCGTCGAGGGGAGCCGTTCGCGTTCAGCTGGCGGGAGGATGCCAGCGTCGGCGGCGGGAAGAACACCGTCTGGATCCACGCCTACAGCAGCATCGTCTTCCAGTACTTCGGCAGCAGGAGACCCGAGGTGAATCGCGCGTGGGTCGACGCGCTCGCCTACACGGCCAACAGCCCCACCGGGCTCTACCTGGTACCGGAACCGCCGGGGAGCGCGACGGCCGGAAACCTCGAGATCGCCTGAGGCCGGCCGTCGCGCCGGGGCATCAGCCGGCCGAGGCGGCCCCGCGCGCGCGCCGGCTTCGTGCTGCGAGCACGAGTCCGCCGAGGACCGCGGCGAGGAGGGAGCCGACGAGCACGCCGATCTTCACGTGATCGTCCGCGACGCTGCTGCTGCCGTACGCGAGCTCGCCCACCAGCAGCGAGACCGTGAACCCGATGCCCGCGAGCAGGGACATGCCCGCGAGGTCCGGCCAGCGCAGCGACTCATCGAGGCGCAGGGTCGGTACGCGACTCAACAGGAAGGTCGTGAGCAGGATGCCGACGGGCTTACCGAGCACGAGCCCCACGATGATACCGATCGTGATGGGGTCGGTCAGCGCCGAGACGAGGCCGTCCACGCCGCCGATCTCGACGCCGGCCGCGAAGAAGGCGAACACCGGCACGGCGACGAGGGTCGCCACGATGCCCCAGCGATCCGCGAAGTGCGCGGCGAGACCGTCGTAGACCGGAGCGCCGTCGGCGTCCGTCCCGGTCCGCACCCGCGCGCGCTCCGTGGGACGCACCGGCACCATGAAGCCGAGCAGCACCCCCGCGACCGTCGCGTGCACCCCGGACGCATGTACGAACGCCCAGACGGCCAGGGCGAGGGGAAGCAGGATCCACCAGGATCGGATGCCGTTCTGCACAGCGAGTGCGAAGCCCGCGAGGGGGAGGAGCGCCAGGATCAGCCAGGGGAAGCTGATGGTCTCGGTGTAGAAGGTGGCGATGATCGTGATGGCGATGAGGTCGTCGATGATCGCGAGGGTCAGCAGGAACACCCGCAGGGCGGGCGGCAGGAAGCGGCCGACGACGGCGAGCACCGCGATCGCGAACGCGATGTCCGTGGCCGTGGGGATCGCCCATCCGCGGAGGACCTCGGCGCCCGACGAGGCGTTGATCGCGACGAAGAAGAGGGCGGGGACGATGACGCCGCCCACCGCGGCGGCGATCGGAAGCGCGGCACGGCGCGGGTCGCGGAGGCGTCCGACGACGAACTCCTCCTTCAGCTCCAGTCCGACGACGAAGAAGAACACCGCGAGCAACCCGTCGGCGGCCCAGGCGCCGACACTGAGCTCGAGGTGCCACTCCGGGATCCCGAAGCGGAAGTCCCTGACGGCCTCATACCAGGGGGCGGCGGGGGAGTTGGCGAGGATCAGGGCCGCGAGCGTGGCGGTCAGGAGCAGACCGCCCCCGAGCACGTCGCTGCGGGCGGTGGAGCGGATGCCGCGCCAGAGCTCATGCGGCGCGAGACGGAAACGGGCAGGGGACGACGAAGAAGACACAGGGATACCTCACGGCAGATGGATGGGTGACGCGATGTCGCCGCACCCGTCCGGGCGCGGCCTATCCCTGTGGCGGCGGGCAGCCGGCGATCTCGCCGTGCGAGAGGGTGCCCCAGACGCTCGTCCACCCGTTGGTGCCGGGGTGCAGGACCACGCGCATCCACTCCGTCATCGGCGTCGCGGACGACAGACGGCGCGGGGCGCGCGTCGAACCGGCGATGAGGAGGGAGGGCACGGATCCAGGCTACCGGTCCGGGCGGCGGGCCCGCTGAGCAACCTCCGGGGGAACGAGAAGAGGGACCGTCCGTCTGGACGATCCCTCTTGCCGTACGTGCCCCCGACAGGAGTCGAACCTGCGACCTACGGTACCGGAAACCGGCGCTCTATCCACTGAGCTACGGAGGCGTACCGATCGACAATATCACTCGTCGGGGGTGGTCTCCGACCCACCGGCCTCCGTGACCGGCGCGGCGCGCAGTTCGTCGAGCGCCGCCGCGAGCTTCTCGGCGAGATAGCGGTGGCCGTCGGTGGACGGATGCTTGCGTCCGACCTCCACGTCGATGACGGAGAGATAGTTGTCCTCGGTGATCCAGTCGAGCGCGACGGGGGAGATGTACCACCAGCCGCGGGCCGAGGCGAGAGCCGCGAGATCCCGGTCGATCCGTGCCGTCTGCGCGCCGACCGGAAGCTCGTGCGGCGCGGGGCCGAGCACGACGATCGCCGCCTCCGGGTACAGCGCCGTCAGCGCGTCCCACGCGGCGGTCACCGCCTCGCGGTAGCCGGCAGCGCCCTGTGCCCGGTCGTTGATGGAGCCCTGGATGATGACGAGGTCCGGGTCGAGAGTCGGGTCCAGCGCCGCGATGCGCTCGCCGAAGGTGGGGCCGTCGATGCCGGGCTTGAGGTAGCCGCTGCCGCGCACGCCGTCCACGATGGTCGTGCCGTGCAGCAGGTCGGCGAGCACGTACGCGTAGCCGAGGGTGGGGTCGGACGCGGCAGAGCCGTAGGTCCACGAATCGCCGAAGACGAGGACGGTCGGCTCGTCGGGGAGCGCGAGCGGTGCAGGAGCGATCACCGCGGCGGACTCGTCGCCGGCCGCAGCGCCGACCGGGAGGGACGACGGCGCCGGAACCCACGGTCGCCAGACCCCGATCACGCCCGCGGCGACGGCGACGAGGAGGGCGG
This sequence comes from Microbacterium sp. ER1, assembly GCF_023383675.1. Classification (NCBI taxonomy): domain Bacteria; kingdom Bacillati; phylum Actinomycetota; class Actinomycetes; order Micrococcales; family Microbacteriaceae; genus Microbacterium; species Microbacterium sp. ER1. The sequence continues at coordinate 562,974 of NZ_QCXO01000138.1, read as the reverse complement.
CGGCGACGCCCGCGATGCGCAGTCGACGAGGGGCGGCGGGGGCGTTCATGGTGTGAGAGTAGATCACGGAGGACGGATCGCAAACTCGGCGGGACACGGGGCGACGGAACGGGCCTGCGCACCCCCGTAAACTGGGGGGTCTATGAATCCTGAAACGCTCGCCCACGCCCTCCTCGCCGTCCTCGCCCCCATCGCCGAGGAACGACGTCCGGGCGAGCCGTTCGACCTCTCCGCCGCCGACATCGTGCTGGAGCGCCCGCGCAACCGCGATCACGGCGACTGGGCCTCGAACATCGCCATGCGCCTGGCCAAGTCCTTCGGCACGAACCCGCGGGAACTCGCCCAGCAGATCGCCGACGGACTGGCCGATGTGGACGGCATCGCGAGTGTGGAGGTCGCGGGCCCCGGCTTCCTCAACATCCGCCTCGACGCGGCGGCCGCCGGCGCGCTCGCGAAGGTCATCGTCGACGCCGGCCCCGCCTACGGGACGAACTCCTCGCAGGAGGGCGTGAGCGTCAACGTCGAGTTCGTCTCGGCGAACCCCACCGGGCCGCTGCACATCGCGCACACGCGCTGGGCGGCCCTCGGCGACGCGATCGTCCGCCTGCTCCTCGCGAGCGGCGCCCGTGCGGTGCGCGAGTACTACATCAACGACGCGGGCGTGCAGATGGACCGCTTCGCCGCGTCCGTGCTGGCCGCGGCGAAGGGAGAGCCCACGCCGGAGGGCGGCTACCCGGGCGAGTACATCGCGACGCTGGCCGGCCGCGTCCTCGAGGCCCGCCCCGACCTGCTCGACCTCCCGGAGGAGGAGCAGCTCGCCGTCGCCCGCGAGCTCGGCTACGAGTACCAGCTCGCCGAGATCAAGCACTCCCTCGAGCGCTTCAACGTGCCGTTCGACGTGTGGTTCTCCGAGCGCACCCTCCACGCGAAGGACGCCTCCGGTTCCAGCCTGATCGACCAGGCCGTCGACCGTCTGCGCGAGCAGGGCCACGTGTTCGACGAGGACGGCGCCGTCTGGGTGCGCACCACCGACTTCGGCGACGACAAGGACCGCGTGATCCGCCGCTCGAACGGCGAGTACACGTACTTCGCCGCCGATGCCGCCTACTACCTGAACAAGGGCGACCGCGGCTTCCGCGACAAGATCTACCTGCTCGGCGCCGACCACCATGGCTACGTGCACCGTCTCAAGGCGGTCGCGGGAGCGGCGGGCGACGACCCCGCGAAGAACATCCAGGTGCTCATCGGCCAGATGGTCTCGATCAACGGTGCCCGCCTCAGCAAGCGCGCCGGCAACATCATCGAGATGGACGACCTGCTCGACTGGCTCGGCACGGACGCGCTGCGGTACTCGCTGGAGCGCTCGCCCGCCGACTCGCCGCTCGACCTCGACCCGGAGCTGCTGCAGAAGCGCACGAACGACAACCCGGTGTTCTACGTGCAGTACGCACACGCCCGCACCCACAACGTCGCGCGCAACGCCGCCGACTCCGGCATCGACCGCTCGGTCTTCGCCCCGGAGACGCTCACGCACGAGACCGAGGCGGCGCTGCTGGGCGCGCTGCAGGAGTTCCCGCGCATCGTCGCGTTCGCCGCCGAGGTGCGCGAGCCGCACCGCGTCGCGCGCTACCTGGAGGAGCTCGCCGGGCTGTACCACCGCTGGTACGACAACTGCCGGGTGATCCCCCTGAGCGACGCCCCGGTCGAGGACGTGCACCGCACGCGCCTGTGGCTGAACGACGCCGCCGGCCAGGTCTTCCGCAACGGGCTCGACCTGCTCGGCGTCTCCGCGCCCGAGCGCATGTAGGGAGCGCCATGAGCGACGACAACCCGACCCTCCCGTACCCGAAGCCCTCGGACGAGCACCCGACGCTCGTGGTCCCCGACCCGGCGGACGGTCGTGGGCGGAAGAGCGCAGCGCCGCGGCGGCGCCGGTGGCCCTGGGTCGTCCTCATCGTCGTGGTCGTGCTCGCCGCCCTCGTGGTCGCGGCGGAGCTCGTCGCCCGTGCCGTGCTCCCCGGCGTCGTGCGGTCGATGGTGATCGAGCAGCTCGACCTGCCCGCCGACCAGCAGCTCGATGTCGAGACCGAGGGGATCCTGTTGCCGCAGCTGCTCGCCGGCCGCCTCGACACCCTGCGCCTGTCGACCGACGCCGTGACGCTGCAGGGCATCACGGGGGCGGCCGACGTCACCGCGACGGGCGTCCCGCTGCGCGGCGGCGACCTCGATGGCGCCGACGGCACCATCCGCATCGACCAGGAGCAGTTCACCGCTCTGCTCTCGGACACCGACCTGCCCGTCGACACGGTCGAGTTCGCCGCGCCGAACGCGACGCTCGGCGGCTCCTTCGCGGTGCTCGGGACGGCGGTCCCGGTGTCCGTCACGTTCACCCCCGGCGCCGTCGAGGGGGACCTCGAACTCACGCCGGTGGCGGCCAGCGTCGGCGGCGTGGAGGTCGACCTCGACCGCGTCGGGTCGTCGCTCGGCTCCCTCGGCGAGGGGATCACCCAGCCACGACGGGTGTGCGTCGCCGACCAGCTCCCGGCCGGTCTCACGCTGACGGGGGTCGAGATCGTCGGCGACGACGCCGTGATCGACGTCGATGCGGACGGCGCGATCGTCACCGACGAGGCACTCCAGGCGAAGGGCACCTGCGACCGCTGAGCGCACCCCGGTTCACCCGGGCAGGCGCTCCTGCAGGCGCGCGGCGAGTTCCGCCGGCCGTTGCAGGGGGATGCCGTGACCGCAACCACGGAGGACCTCGAGGGTGCTGCGGGGATGGACACGGTTCAGCAGCGCGGCGGAACGGCGCATGAGCGGCTTCTCGTCGCCTCCGACGAGGACCAGTGCCGAGCCGGGGTGCGTGCTCCACGCGGGCGGCGGCGTGAAACGCAGGTTCTCCTCGACGGCGCGCAGCAGGGTCGTGCGTGAGAGGGCGGCGGAGGTCTCCAGATAGCGGGGGAGCAGTGCGTCCGGGATGAACAGCTCGCGCGCCTGCAGACGGGCGAAGCGCTCGTTCCTGGCGAGTCCGGCGGTGAGGCGGAGCAGCGCCAGAGTGGGCCCGACGGCCCGGATCGGCTCCGCCTGAGCGCTGATGACGACGGCGTCGGCGACGAGGTCCGGGCGTCGTGCCGCCAGCAGGACGGCGAGCTGCGCGCCGAGGGAGAAGCCGACGACCGTGGCCGGTCCGGTCTCCTGCTCCAGCAGGGGGACGAGCGCCGCCACCGTCTCCTCGTGCGACGCGTAGTCCTCGGTCGCGCTGCGGCCGTGACCGGGAAGATCAGGGACGATGACCCGCCGCGCAGGATCGAGGTGCGTGCGCAGCGGCTCCCACATCCAGCCGGCGACGCCGCCGCCGTGCAGGAGCAGAAGCGGTGGTGTCCCCGGGGGACCCGATGTCTCGTGATGCATGTCACTCCGTCTCGAAGCTCGCGGCCATGCGGCCGACCGTGTCGATGGCGCTCTTCAGCGTGCCCCGGTCGAGCGGTCCCAGCGTGCGTGCGGCCGAGAGCAGTCCGAGGGTGGCGCTGGAGAGAGCGAGGGCCAGGGCTTCGGGCTCCACATCCGGCACGATCCGGCCCTGGCGCTGGAGGTCACGGATCCCGGCGACGACCCGTTCGTGACGCGTCCGGTACCGGGAGGTCGGCTGCGCGGCGACGTGGGCGCCGAGCACTCCCGCGTCGTCGAGGAACGCGGCCGTCATGAGCTCGTCGCCGAGCAGCGCCGCCGCCGTGGCGCGGTAGAGGGCGCTGAGCGACGGCTGCGGTCCCGCGGTGCGGGCGACGGCGTCGGCGATCCGCGCGGTGCCGCGCTGGAGCAGGGCATCGAGGATGTCGCGTTTCGCCGCGAACTCCAGGTAGACGGCGCCCTTGCCGATACCGGCCGCGCGCGCGATCGCGGCGACGTTCATCGCGTCGAAGCCCTCGGCCAGGACCATGCGCTCCGCCGCGTCGAGGATGCGTCCCCGACGGTCGGGCACGAGCGGCCTAGGCATCGGAGCCTCGGGCGAACCAGTCGCGCAGGGCGGGGATCACGAGGTCGGGACGGTCCCGTTGCACCCAGTGCCCGGCGCCGGGGGCCACGAGGAGCTGCCCGGCGGGCAGGATCTCCGCGGCCTCCTCGACCCGCCGGAGAGGGACACCGGAGTCGCGGTCGCCGTGCACGAGGAGGACCGGGACGCGGATCTCGGCGAGTCGATCACGGTAGTCGGTGCGGAGTCGCAACGGCCGCACCTGATCCCGCTGCCAGTCGCCGAACGTCGTGAGACCGGAGCCGGTCGCGGCCTCGGCGAGCACCGCGTCGACGAGACCAGGGGTGCGGGCGTCGGGGGAGCGCACGAGATCCTGGAGGCCTCGCGTCATCGCCTTCCGGTCGCGTGCGTAGACGCGTGTCATCGCACCGAGCAGGCCCGAACGCAGGAGCAGGAACGTCGACAGGTGCGAGAGGGGCCCGAAGGTGCCGTCCGTCAGGCGCGGCATCAGGCCGTAACTGCCGAGGAGGGCGGCGGCGTGTGCTCCGTCCGGGCGGTCGAGCAGATGGCCCAGCGCCATCCCCGCGCCCATCGAAAGACCCCCGATGGCATACGCGTGCAGCTCGAGGGCGTCGACGAGGTCGCCGACGTACTGCACCAGGCGCTCCTGGGTCAGCGACGCATCGAGGCGTGGGCTGCGTCCGAAGCCGGGGTGGTCCGGCGCGAGGACGCGGTGTCCGGCCGCCGCCAGCGCCGGCCCGACCTCGCCCCAGGAGAGCTCCGCACTGTCGGCCCCGCCGCCGTGCAGCAGCAGCACGGGTGTCTGCGTCTCGCCGGAGGGGCGCCATTCCAGGACCGACACCGCGGCGCCGGGAACGGTCACGGTGTGCCGTCGTGGTGCGGACATGCGTCCCCTCTCGTTGTGACCATCCTATCGATTCCGGTCACAACGAGGACCTCACTCCGGGGCGGCGGTGCCGTTCTCCTCGGCCGCCGCGCGCTGGGCGTCGCGCAGCTCGGCCGTCGCGATCTTCACGTCGACCTCGGCGCGCTGCAGCCGTCGCTGCACGAACGTCCGCGCACCGAACCGTTCGTGCAGGCGGTCGCCGCGCTCCTCTTCGGCGGTCACGATGTAGGCGCACGCGACGAGGATGACCTGCGTGGACAGCTGGAGCCAGATCAGGAGCGCGAGGAGCGAGGCGAACGACGCGAGGAGGGGGTTGCTCGTCGCTCCGCCCACGAACAGTCCGGAGAGCTGCTGCAGCACGATGAGGCCGAAGGCGCCGAGGAAGGCGCCGCTCCACAGGGAGCGCGCGGCGGGCCGGACGCCGGACAGCAGGAGGAAGGCGCCGACGATCAGGGCCGCATCGAGGATGAAGACCACGAGCAGCGACAGGAGACGGACCGTCCAGGCGAGCAGCGGCGAATCCGACGGCACCCCGAGCAGATCGCCGATCCAGGTCACCCCGAGCTGTCCGATGAAGGTGATCCCGGCGGCGAGCACGAACGCGAGCCCGATGCCGACGGCGAGCAGGAGGTTGCGGACGATGACCCAGATCCACAGGATGTCCGCCTGGATCGTGCCGGCGATGGTCCGGATGGCCGTGCGGAGCGAGCCGATGGCGCCGAGAGCGGCACCGACCAGCGCGACGAGGGAGATGATGCCGGCGATCGAGAACGAGGCCGGAGTCCGGAGGTCGTTCGTATTGATGACACCGCCCTCGCCGATGAGCCCGGGGACCGCGGATTGCACGGCGTCGATGATCGCGCGCCAGGCCTCCGGGTTGCCGGACAGCCAGAGGGCCGCGAGGGAGAAGCCGAGGAGCACGCCCGCGAAGACGCTGAACAGGGCCCGGTAGGTCACGCTGTCGGCGAGCATCGGGCCACGGCGCTCGGAGTACAGCAGCACGGCCCTGACCGGGCGCCGGGCGAGGGCCCAGGCGATCACCGGACCCGTGATGCGGGCGACCAGCCCCGGGCGGGCCGGGGCTGCGGAGTGGTTCTCGGAGTCTCGGTTGTCGGTGTCTGCCACGTGCCCACCCTACGAGCCGGGCGGTACCGCTCCCCAGGGGGTTGACGCGGCGTGTCACCGTGACCAGGCAGCGACAGAGGGTGCCCTAGAATCGGGGCAACTCGATGTGCGCCTCCGCCCGAGATCCGTCCCACGATTGGTGTTCCGTGCTCGACTCTGCCGCCACGCTCGCTCCGGACTGGCTCGTCGTCCCCGAAGATCCGAACGATCTCGCGCCGGGTGTCTGGCCGGCTTCGGCCACGCGCGACGACGACGGCAGCCTGGTGCTCGCCGGAGTGCCGGCGCCCGAGCTCGCCCGCACCTACGGCACGCCGCTCCTCGTGCTCGATGAGGACGAGGTGCGGCGCCGCGCCCGGGCCTTCCGCGACGCGTTCGACCGCGCCGCCTCGGCGCACGGCACGACCGCGCAGGTGTACTACGCCGGCAAGGCCTTCCTATGCACGACGGTCGCCCGCTGGGTCGTCGACGAGGGGCTGCGCATCGACGTGTGCACCGGCGGCGAGCTCGAGGTCGCCCTCGCCGCGGGGGTCGCACCGGCCTCGCTGGGCTTCCACGGCAACAACAAGTCGGTCGCCGAGCTGGAGCGCGCTGTCGCTCTCGGCATCGGCACGATCGTCGTCGACAGCGCGATCGAGATCGAGCGCCTCGCCGCCATCACGGCCCGGACGGACACCGTGCAGCGCGTCATGGTCCGGGTCATCAGCGGCGTCCACGCCGAGACCCACGACTTCCTCGCCACGGCCCACGAGGACCAGAAGTTCGGCTTCCCGCTCGCCGAGGCCGAGGTCGCCGTGGCCCGCATCCGCGAGATCCCGGGGCTGGAGTTCGCCGGCCTGCACTGCCACATCGGCTCCCAGATCTTCGGCGTGGCCGGCTTCCGCGAATCCGCGTCGCGCGTGCTCGAACTGCACGCCGCCCTCCTCGAGGACGGCCCGGTGCCGCAGCTAAACCTCGGCGGCGGCTTCGGCATCGCCTACACCCGCGTCGACGACCCCACGCCGATCGACGAGCTGGCCGACGGCATCGTGGCGGCGGTCGCCGAGGGCTGCGCGGCGCGGGGCATCGCGGTGCCCGCGCTCTCGTTCGAGCCCGGGCGCGCGATCGTCGGCACGGCGGGTGTGACCCTCTACGAGGTCGGCACGACGAAGGACGTCACGGTCGCCTCCGGGGCCACGCGGCGGTACGTCAGCGTCGACGGCGGGATGAGCGACAACGCCCGTACGGCTCTCTACGGCGCCAGCTACTCCGCCCGCCTCGCCTCGCGGACGGGGACGGACGAGCCCCAGCTGAGCCGAGTGGTCGGCAAGCACTGCGAGTCCGGCGACATCGTCGTCGACCACGAGTACCTCCCCGGAGACGTGACACCGGGCGATCTGCTGGCCGTCCCGGCGACCGGCGCCTACTGCGCCTCGCTCGCGAGCAACTACAACCACGTCCCGCGGCCGCCGATCGTGGCGGTGCGGGAGGGGCGCTCGCGGGTGATCGTCCGCGGCGAGACCGTCCACGACCTGCTGGCCCGCGACGCGGGCATCGACGGGGCGCACGCCCCCGAGGGAGCACGATGACCCACCCCGAAGGAGCACCCATTGACTGACTACAGACGACTTCGCGTGGCGCTGCTGGGCGCCGGGGCCGTCGGCTCCCAGGTGGCGGCCCTCCTGCTCCGCCACGGCGACGAGCTGGCCGACCGCGCGGGTGCCGCGCTGGACCTGGCCGGAATCGCGGTCCGTGACCTCGACGCGCCCCGCGACGTCGAGCTCCCGAAGGAGCTCTTCACGACCGACGCCGAGTCGCTCATCCTCGGCGCCGACATCGTGATCGAGCTCATCGGCGGCATCGAGCCCGCCCGCACCAACATCCTCCAGGCGATCGGCTCGGGAGCCGACGTGGTCACGGCCAACAAGGCGCTGCTGGCCACCCACGGACCGGAGCTGTTCGAGGCGGCGGATCGCGTCGGCGCCTCGGTGTACTACGAGGCGGCGGCCGCGGGTGCCATCCCGATCATCCGTCCGCTGCGCGACTCGCTCGCGGGCGACCGCATCGTGCGGATCATGGGCATCGTCAACGGCACCACGAACTACATCCTCGACCGGATGGACACCGAGGGCGCCGACTTCGCCGACGTGCTGGCGGACGCGCAGCGCCTCGGATATGCGGAGGCCGACCCGACCGCGGACGTCGAAGGCTACGACGCCGCGCAGAAGGCCGCGATCCTTGCCAGCCTCGCCTTCCACACCGCGGTGCCGCTGGAGGCGGTGCACCGCGAGGGGATCACCACCATCACGGCGTCGATGATCGAGGAGGCCCGCGCGGCGGGCTTCGTGATCAAGCTGCTCGCCGTCTGCGAGCGCATCGAGGCCGACGGCGCCGAGTCCATCTCGGTGCGGGTCTACCCCGCCCTCGTGCCGGTCGCCCACCCTCTCGCCTCCGTGCACGGTGCCAACAACGCCGTCTTCGTCGAGGCCGAGGCGGCGGGCTCCCTCATGTTCTACGGCGCCGGCGCGGGCGGTATCCAGACGGCCTCGGCCGTGCTCGGCGACGTGGTCTCCGCCGCTCGTCGGCACATCGCCGGCGGCGTCGGCGTGGGCGAGTCCACCCGGGCGAACCTCCCCGTCGTGCCCATCGGCCACGTGACCACGCGCTACCAGATCACCCTCGAGGTCTCCGACGCCCCCGGCGTGCTGGCGACCGTCGCCGGTATCCTCAGCGACGGCGGGGTGTCCGTCGCGACCGTCGTCCAGACCGTCGAGGGGGAGGACGAGCCGACCGCACGCCTCATCATCGGCACGCATCGCGCGACGGAGCAGGCCCTCAGCGACACGGTGGACGTGCTCGCGGGCAGCGACGTCGTCGCCCGCGTGGTGTCCGTCCTCCGGGTGGAAGGCGAGTGACCACCGTGACGGCCACGGCTCCCGCCCCCGAGGAGCACGGTGCGCGTGTGGGTCGCACGGTCGAGGTGACGGTGCCGGCGACGAGCGCCAACCTCGGCCCCGGCTTCGACACGCTCGGCCTGGCGCTCAGCATCTACGACCGGCTCGAGGTGACGGCGCTCCCCGAGGGGCAGCTCGAGATCGAGGTCTCCGGTTCCGGTGCCGAGGACATCCCGCGGGATGCCTCCAACCTCATCGTCCGGACGATCGCCCACGTGTTCGCCGACGCAGGCCGGCCGATGCCCGGTCTGCGCATCGTGGCCGAGAACGCCGTCCCGCACGGCCGAGGCCTCGGGTCCTCCGGCGCGGCCGTCGCTGCCGGTGTGCTCGCGGCGAAGGGGCTGCTGGCGGGAGACGTCGACATCTCCGACACCGATCTGCTGCGCCTGGCGACCGAGCTGGAGGGCCACCCGGACAACGTGGCCCCTGCGCTGTTCGGCGGGCTCACGATCGCGTGGATGGGGGAGCGCGGCCCGCAGCACAAGAAGCTCCTCGTGCACCGCGGCGTCTCCCCGCTCGTCCTCGTCCCGGCGTACACGATGTCCACCTCGCAGGCCCGGTCGCTGCAGCCGCCGCACGTCTCCACGGCCGACGCGGTGTTCAACGTGTCCCGGTCCGCACTGCTCATCGCCGCGCTGATGCAGAGCCCGGAGCTGCTGCTCGACGCGACCGCCGACCGCCTGCACCAGGACTACCGCGCTGGTGCCATGCCGGAGACGCAGCGCCTCGTGCAGGCTCTGCGTGCCGCCGGATTCGCGGCGGTCGTCTCCGGCGCCGGACCCAGCGTGCTCGTGCTCGCCGACGGTCCCGGCAGCCGTCTGGACGCCGTCGAGGTGGCCAATCAGGTGACCGACACCCCGTGGGAGGCGCTCCTGCTCGCCGTCGACGTCCGTGGTGGTACAGTGGGGGATCGAGCGGAGGGCTCCACGTAGCATTCGTGAATCTGGCCCCATTGCATCTCTTGCAAGACCCGCACGCGAACCCCTGAGGCCCAAGTGCCGAGGCTGGCTGACGCCGAGCGTCAGCCCGTGCGATCGTGCGCAGCACCCGTTGTGCGCGTTCACGCTCATTTCCCATGACCTATAAGGGAGTACTCGTGGAGAACCTCTCCGAGACCCAGAACGATCAGGCGGCTCCGACCGCCGATGCCCCCGTCGCCGAGCAGGCGACCGAATCCGCTCCGGCCAAGAAGCGCGCACCGCGTCGGGCGAACACCGCTACGGCTGCGGCCAAGGCGGCCAAGGCCGCGGAGGAGTCCGGCTCGGCGGAGGCCCCTGCGGCTGCCGGCGACTCCGCCGAGGCGGCGGAGGCGGCCCCGAAGGCGAAGGCTCCGCGCCGCACGCGGGCGAAGAAGGCGGACGCCGAGGCTCCGGCCGAGGCCGCACCGGCCGAAGCGGCACCGGCTGCCGAGACCACCGAGGCGCCCGCCGAGGCCCCCAAGTCCGCCCGCGGCCGTCGCACGAAGAAGGCGGATGCCGAGGCCTCGGAGGCGAAGACCGAGAAGGCCGAGGCCGCACCGGCCGACAGCGCGGCGGAGACCGCCGACGCGGGCACCGCCCAGGGCGGCCGCGCCAAGAACGACGCGGCGAAGAGCGAGTCGAAGAACGACGGCGCTGCCGCGAAGAACGAGGCCGAGGCGGACGCTCCCTCGAAGGACTCGTCCGGCGAGGCCGACAACGGCGAGGAGCAGGGCGGTCGGGGCCGCAGCCGCAACCGCAACCGCAACCGTGGCCGTGGCCAGGGCGGCGGTCAGGAGCAGGCGCAGAACGCGCCGGCCGACGACGACCAGTCGGGTAACGGCAACGGCCGCAACCGTCAGCGCAACAAGCGTCGCAGCGGCGGCCAGGTCGACGAGTTCGAGACGGAGATCACCGAGGACGACGTCCTCATCCCGATCGCCGGCATCCTCGACGTGCTCGACAACTACGCCTTCGTGCGCACCACCGGTTACCTGGCCGGCCCGAGCGACGTCTACGTCTCGCTCGGCCAGGTCAAGAAGTACAACCTCCGCAAGGGCGACGCCGTCGTCGGCTCCATCAAGCAGCCGCGCGAGGGCGAGCAGCAGGGTCGGCAGAAGTACAACGCCCTGGTCAAGGTCGACTCGATCAACGGCCTCTCGGTCGACGATGCGGCCACCCGCGTGGAGTTCGGCAAGCTCACCCCGCTCTACCCGCAGGAGCGTCTGCGGCTGGAGACGGCTCCGGAGAAGCTCACGCAGCGGATCATCGACCTCGTCGCGCCGATCGGCAAGGGCCAGCGCGGCCTCATCGTCGCACCGCCCAAGGCCGGCAAGACGATCGTCCTGCAGCAGATCGCCAACGCGATCGCGCAGAACAACCCCGAGGTCCACCTCATGGTCGTGCTCGTCGACGAGCGCCCCGAAGAGGTCACCGACATGGAGCGCACCGTGAAGGGCGAGGTCATCGCCTCCACCTTCGACCGCCCCGCGGAGGACCACACGACGGTCGCCGAGCTCGCGATCGAGCGGGCCAAGCGCCTCGTCGAGCTGGGCCGCGACGTGGTCGTGCTGCTCGACTCGATCACCCGCCTCGGGCGCGCGTACAACCTGGCCGCTCCGGCGTCCGGCCGCGTGCTCACCGGCGGCGTCGACGCGTCCGCGCTCTACCCGCCGAAGCGCTTCTTCGGTGCCGCGCGCAACATCGAGAACGGCGGATCCCTCACGATCCTCGCCACCGCGCTCGTCGAGACCGGTTCCAAGATGGACGAGGTCATCTTCGAGGAGTTCAAGGGCACCGGCAACAGCGAGCTGCGGCTGTCGCGTCAGCTGGCCGACAAGCGGATCTTCCCGGCGGTCGACGTCAACGCGTCCAGCACCCGCCGCGAGGAGATGCTGCTCTCGGCCGACGAGGTCAAGATCACCTGGAAGCTGCGCCGTGCTCTCGCCGGCCTCGACCCGCAGCAGGCCCTGGAGGTCGTGCTCGGCAAGCTGAAGGAGACCCACTCCAACGTGGAGTTCCTCGTGCAGATGCAGAAGTCCATCCCGACGCTGCCCTCGGGCGCTCACGGGCACGACAACAACATCCGCTGAGGACCGACGTGTTCGAGTCCGTCCAGACTCTGATCGACGAGCATCGCCGGGTCCAGGAGGAGCTCTCCGACCCGGCGGTGCACGCCGACGCGGCTCGCGCCAAGCGCGTGAACCGTCGGTATGCCGAGCTGTCGCGCATCGTGGCGGCGCATGAGGCGTGGACGGCTGCCGTCGACGATCTCGAGGCGGCGCGGGAACTGGCCCGTGAGGACGAGGCCTTCGCCGCGGAGGTCCCCGCCCTCGAAGAGGGCGTGCAGGCGGCGCAGGAGCGCCTGCGGCGCCTCCTCATCCCGCGCGACCCGGACGACGCCCGCGACGTGATCATGGAGATCAAGGCGGGGGAGGGCGGCGCGGAGTCGGCCCTGTTCGCCGCGGATCTGCTGCGCATGTACGTGCAGTACGCCGCGTCGAAGGGGTGGAAGACCGAGCTGCTCGAGCGCAACGAGTCCGACCTCGGCGGCTACAAGGACGTCCAGGTCGCCATCAAGGGTTCCTCGTCCGACCCCGCACAGGGTGTCTGGGCGCATCTGAAGTACGAGGGCGGCGTGCACCGCGTGCAGCGGGTTCCCGCCACGGAGTCGCAGGGCCGCATCCACACCTCCACGACCGGCGTGCTCGTGTTCCCCGAGGTGGACGAGCCCGAGGAGATCCAGATCGATCAGAACGATCTGAAGATCGACGTGTTCCGCTCGTCGGGCCCCGGCGGACAGTCGGTGAACACCACCGACTCCGCTGTCCGCATCACGCACGTGCCCACCGGGATCGTCGTGTCGATGCAGAACGAGAAGTCGCAGCTGCAGAACCGCGAGGCGGCGATGCGGGTGCTGCGTGCCCGGCTGCTGGCCAAGCAGCAGGAGGAGCTCGATGCGGCCGCCTCGGACGCGCGCAAGTCGCAGATCCGCGGCATGGACCGCTCGGAGCGCATCCGCACCTACAACTTCCCCGAGAACCGGATCGCGGATCACCGCACCGGGTTCAAGGCGTACAACCTCGATCAGGTCATGGACGGCGCGCTCGACCCCATCATCGAGAGCGCCATCGCCGCCGACGAAGAGGCCCGTCTGGCCGCCGTCGGCTCCGAGGGCTGAGCGGCCGCCGCGACGGCGTCAGGTGCGCGCGGCGTACCGGTGCTCGGGACGCCCGGTCGACCCGTAGCGCAAGCGCACCTCGACGATGGTCCGTGTGGCGAGAGCCGCGAGGTGCCGTTGCGCCGTGGCCCGGGAGATGCCGACCCGCTCGGCGACCTCCGCCGCTGAAGCCTCGCCGTCGCCGAGCGCCGCGAGCACGCGCTGCTCGGTGGCCGAGCGCGACAGGGAGACCGGCTCGCCGCCGCCGTGCAGGATCGCCAGCGCGCGGTCCACGTCCTCCTGCGTGACGGGCCGATCACCCGCGAGCAGGTTGCGGTAGCGGGTGTACCGGTCGAGGAGTCCCGTGAGAGCACGTCGGTCGAAAGGCTTCACGAGGTAGCCCACGGCGCCGGCTCGCAGTGCGCGGCGCACGGTGGGCGCGTCGTCCGCGGCGGAGATGAGGATCGCGTCGACCCCGAGCTCGCGGACGAGTCCGATGCCGTCCCCGTCGGGGAGGTAGACGTCGGCGAGCAGGAGGTCGGGGCGTGTCGAGCGCACGAGGTCGCGCGCCTCGGCGCAGGACCGCGCGGTCCCGGTCACGGTGTATCCGGGCTGATCGTCCACGATCGTCCGGTGCAGGTCAGCCACCCGGAAGTCGTCGTCGAGGATGAGCGCGCGCAGCGGTTCGGTCATCGGTCCTCCTTCGGGACACGCGGAGCGGGGTCGACGGCATCCCCGAGCCGGGCGGCGAAGACCGCGCCGTGATCGGGACCGCCGGAGTCGATGATCCAGAGGTCGCCGCCGCTGCGGCGGGCGATCTCCGTCGCGAGCGGCAGTCCGATGCCGTGTCCGTGCACGGAGTCCGCGCTCCCGTCGTCGGCGTGCGGCCGGGGGTCGGACGGGCGGAGCCCCTCGCCGGAGTCGGCCACCGTGACGACGAGCGCGTCACCGTCGCTCAGCACCGAGACCTCCACCCACCGCGGCTCCCGCGCGCCCGCGACGGCGGCCACGACCGCGTTGTCCACGAGGTTGCCGAGCACGCTGGCCACGTCCTCCGCTCGACGGACGGTGCCGATCACCTGGGTGTCCGCCGCGATCCGCAGGGCGACGCACCGTTCGGCGGCCTCGACGCCCTTGGCTCCGAGGAAGGCGTGCAGGAACGAGTCGCCCACGAGGTCGAGTCCGGTGACGGGGAACGCCACCGGACCGCGGCTCACCAGCTCGTCGAGGAACGCCCTGGCGTCGTCGACGCGACCGGCGTCGATGAGGCCCGCGGCCACATGGAGGCGGTTCGCGAACTCGTGGCGTTGGACACGCAGCGCGGAGGTCATCGTCCGGACGGCCTCCAGTCGCTCGGTCAGGGCGATGAGGTCGGTGCGGTCGCGCACGATCAGCACATCGCCGAGCGCGCGCCCGTCGCGTCGCACCGCGCGCGACTCGAGGTACAGCATCCGGTCGCCCACGACGGCCTCCGCGCGGTCGCGAGCCCCGGTGGCGGTGTCGCGCACGACAGGGGGGAGGGGAAGCGCGTCCACGGTGCGGCCGACCGGATCGTGGAGCCCGAGAAGCCGGTCCGCCGCGGCATTGCTCACGCGCACGACGCCGTCCTGATCGACCGCGAGCACGCCGTCGCCGACGCCGTCGAGCACCGCCGTCTGATTCTGCACGAGGGCGACCAGCTCCTCGGGCTGCACGCCGATGGTCAACCGTTCCCAGCGCCGGCGCAGGAGGAGGAAGGTCAGGAGGGCGAGGGCGAGCGCGCCGGCGGCGGTCAGACCGAGAGCGGCGAGCAGCGGCGGCAGGTCGTCGAAGACGCCGTTGCGCTCGAACCCGACGCTGATCTCGCCGACCGGCGTGCCGGAGTCGTCGCGCACCGGCACCTTCGCGCGGGCGGACTCGCCGAGCGTGCCGGTCTGCCAGTCGACCACCTCGCGTCCCGCCAGCACCGCGGCGAACGGGGTGCTCACGACCTCGCCGATCCGCGAGGGCAGCGGATGGGCGAGTCGGATGCCTTCATCGTCCGTGATGACGACGAACAGGGCCCCGGTGCGGGCCATGACGTCGGTGGCGATCTGCTGCAGGTCTCCGTCGCGCAGCGCCTCCGCGTCCGGCTCGTCGTCCGACGCGGAGATGGCGGCGACCGCCGCCCGCACCTGCGCGTCCTCGGCCAAGGTCCTCGCGATGCCGAGCGCGGTCGACTCCGCCTCGGCGCGCAGCTGCTGGACCGCGAGGGCGAGGTACACGCCCGTGCACAGCGTCACGACGAGGGCGACGGCGGCGAGGTGCAGCAGCAGCGCGCGGGTCGCGAACCGGACCCGTCTCCGCGGGGACATCGACACCTCCTCGACGCGCAATATGCGCAGAAGTCACGGTACGCGCACAAGGCGCGGTTATGCGGCATACCGCGCTCGGCGTCTCCGGATTCCCTAGCCTCGTCAGGATCCGTCAGCGATGACGGAGCGACGACGAAGGAGTCACGCATGTTCCACGCATCGACCGCGCTGATCGCTGCCGCCGAGGAGGAGGCACCGACCTACGACGTGGCCTTCGTGCCGCCGGAGGGTGTGCTCGTCATCCTCGGCTTCACGATGGTCCTCGTGTTCATGACGCTGATCATGACCAAGCGCCTCACCCCGATGGTGGCCCTGATCCTCGTGCCGACCGCCTTCGGGCTCTTCGCGGGAGCAGGGCTCGGGCTCGGCGACATGATCCTCTACTCGATCGGCACCATGGCGCCCACGGCCGCGCTGCTGATGTTCGCGATCATGTTCTTCGGCATCATGATCGACGTCGGCCTCTTCGATCCCCTCATCCGGCTGATCACGCGGGTGCTCGGCGACGACCCCGCGAAGGTGGTGCTCGGGACGGCGATCCTCGCGGGCGCGGTGTCCCTCGACGGCGACGGCTCGACGACCTTCATCATCACGACCTCCGCGATGCTGCCCATCTACCTCCGCCTCGGCATGAGCCCCGTCGTCCTCACCTGTGTCGCCGGCCTCATGAACGGCACGCTCAACATCGTCCCGTGGGGCGGCCCGACCGTGCGCGCCGCGACCGCGCTCGGTGTCCAGCCGACGGAGATCTTCGTGCCGATGCTCCCCGCCCTCGGCGCAGGCATCGTCGTGACGCTCGGCTTCGCCTGGCTCCTCGGGCTGGGGGAGCGGCGGCGTCTGGGGCGGATCGACGCGGACGGCCGGCTCACCGGAGCCGACGGCGGCGTCCTCTCCTCGGTGCCCCGGATCTTCCGCGGCGCCGAGCTCAAGCCGGGCGCTCGTGCCTCGCTGCGCACCGGCAACCTCGTCGTCGTCGCCGGCGGACACGCTCCGGTCGCCGCCGGGAGCGTCGACCCCGCGGACACGGCGATGGCCGACACCATGCTGGATCCCGCCCGCCCGACCCTGCGTCCGCGGCTGATCTGGTTCAACCTCCTCCTGACCGTCGCGGTCATGGTGCTCCTGGTGATCGACATCCTTCCGCTGCCCTACGTGTTCATGGTCGGCGCGGGCATCGCGCTCGTCGTCAACTTCCGCGGCATCAAGGACCAGGCGGCGGAGATCGTCGCGCACGCCCCGAGCATCGTCGGTGTCGTGTCGATGGTCATCGCCGCCGGCGTCCTCGTGGGGGTCCTCTCCGGCACCGGCATGGTCGACGCGATGGCGACGTGGATCACGAACGTGCTGCCGCCCGCACTCGGCCCGTTCCTCGCCCCGATCACGGGCGTGCTGTCCATCCCGTTCACGTTCTTCATGTCGAACGACGCCTTCTACTTCGGGATCCTCCCCGTGCTCGCCCAGAGCGCGGCGAACTTCGGCATCGATCCGGTCGAGATGGCCAGGGCCTCGATCACCGGGCAGCCGGTGCATCTGCAGAGCCCGCTCGTGCCCGCGATCCTGCTGCTCGTCTCCCTCGCCGGGGTGAACCTCGGAGACCACCATCGCAAGGTGCTGTGGCGCGCGGTCATCGTGTCGCTCGTGATGCTGGGGATCGGCATCCTGGTCGGTGCCGTCCCGTTCTTCGTCGCGCAATGACCGCGCCCCGGTGCCGCGCTAGGCTCGCCCCGTGATCACACTCCTGTATCGCGGCCTGATGTACCTCGTGTCGGCCGGCCTCGGTCTGCTGGCGGCGGACCTCCTCCTCGACGGTTTCCAGATCCAGTGGGACCAGTGGTGGGGGTTCGTCGTGTGCATCGTCGTGTTCGCCGTGCTGCAGAGCGTTCTGTCGCCGTGGGTCAGCAGGCTCGCCGACCGCTATGCGCCCGTGCTCATGGGCGGCATCGGGATCTTCTCCACGCTCATCGCCCTCATGGTCGTCGTGCTGCTTCCCATCGGGGGCCTGCGCATCGTCGACCTGACCGGGTGGCTGCTGGGCGCCGTCATCGTCTGGCTCGTGACGGCGCTCGGCAGCGTGCTGCTGCCGCTCATCTTCCTGCGGCGCCGGATGGAGGGCCGCACCGGCCGTCGCTCGGGTCGAAGGGCTGCGCGTCAGATGGAGTAGTCCGGGGCGGTCAGCAGAGCCCTGGTGTCCTCACCGGCGGTCCGCTGACGCGGCTTCGCCGGCACACCCACGAGCACGCTGTCGGCGGGGGCGTCCTTGGTGACCACGGCGTTGGCGCCCACCACCGAACGGGCTCCGACCGTGACGGGGCCGAGGATCTTCGCCCCCGCGCCCACGGCCACGCCGTCCTGCAGGGTGGGGTGCCGCTTGCCGACGTCCCTGGTCCGCCCGCCGAGGGTCACACCGTGGTACATCAGCACGTCATCGCCGATCTCCGCCGTCTCGCCGATGACGACGCCCATGCCGTGATCGATGAAGAAGCGTCGGCCGATCCGGGCGCCGGGATGGATCTCGACGCCCGTCAGCCACCGGGCGACCTGCGACCCGGTGCGGGCGAGGAGCCGGAGGCGCCGCCGCCACAGCGCGTGCGAGATGCGGTGCGCCCAGATGGCGTGCAGCCCCGGGTAGAGCAGCGCGACCTCGACCGCGGTGCGCGCGGCCGGGTCGCGAAGGCGCGCGGCGGCGATGTCCTCGCGCATTCGCCCGATCATGCCCATCGACGACTTCAGTCCTCGCGCAGATCCTCGAACAGGGCGGTGGAGAGGTACCGCTCGCCGGTGTCCGGGATGATCACGACGATGGTCTTGCCGGCGTTCTCCGGGCGCGCGGCGACGGTCAGCGCGGCCGAGACGGCGGCACCGGAGGACATGCCGACCAGCAGACCCTCCTTCGCCGCGAGCGCGCGGGCCACGCGCAGCGAGTCCTCGAACTCCGCCGTGATGATCTCGTCGAGCACCTCGCGGTCGAGCACGTCGGGCACGAAGTTCGGGCCGATGCCCTGAATCTTCTGCGGTCCGGGGTGCCCTTCGGTCAGGACGGGGGAGTCCTTGGGTTCGACGGCGATGACCTGGACCTCGGGCTTCGCCGCCTTCAGGGCCTGGCCGGTGCCGGTGACCGTGCCGCCCGTGCCCACGCCGGCGATGAAGATGTCGACCGCGCCGTCGGTGTCGCGCAGGATCTCCTGCGCCGTGGTCTCGCGGTGGATCTGCGGGTTCGCCGCGTTCTCGAACTGGCGGATCCAGATGGCGCCCGGGGTCTCGTCGACGATGCGCTTGACCTCCTCGATCGCCCCCTTCATGCCCTTCGTGGGGTCGGTGAGGACGATCTCCGCGCCGAACGCCTTGAGCAGCACGCGGCGCTCCTTCGACATCGAGGCGGGCATCGTGAGGATGACGCGGTAGCCGCGCGCGGCGCCCACCATGGCGAGGGCGATGCCGGTGTTGCCGCTCGTCGACTCCACGATCGTCCCGCCGGGGGCGAGCTCACCGGCGGCCTCGGCGGCGTTGATCATGGCGATGCCGATGCGGTCCTTCACGCTGGACGCCGGGTTGTAGTACTCGAGCTTCGCGAGCACGGTGGCGCCGAGGCCCTCGGTCACGCGGTTGAGGCGGACGAGCGGGGTGTTCCCGAAAGCGGTGGTGATGTCGGGGTGGATGCCGGACATGGGGGAGCCTTCCTGTGCGGGTGCGCTGCCGATCCAGCCTAGGCGAGCGCGATGGGGGACGGGGCATTGTGACGGTCGCGCACTCTACGCTGGAGCCATGCCCGACCTCTCCCTCGCCGCCGCCGTGCGCGCCGCGGCGCAGCGTCTCGCCGACGCCGGCGTGCCCGACCCCCTCGTCGATGCGGAGCTGCTCGCCGGACACGTCCGCGGACAGCGCAGGGGAGAGGTGCAGGCGGCGGTGATCCGCGGCGACCGGCTCACCGATGACGACGCGGCGGCGCTGGACGCCCTCGTCGACCGCCGCGCGCGCAGGGAGCCGTTGCAGCACCTCACCGGAACTGCGCCGTTCCGGCACCTGGAGCTCGCGGTCGGCCCTGGCGTCTTCGTCCCGCGTCCCGAGACGGAGACGGTGGTGCAGTACGCGATCGACGCTCTCCTGGGTTCGGGGGAGCCGTCACCGATCGGGGTCGACCTCGGCACCGGCAGCGGCGCGATCGCGCTCGCGATGGCCACCGAGGTGCCGCACGCCCGGGTGTACGCCGCTGAGCTCTCTCCGGAGGCGCACGCCTGGGCCCGACGCAACGTCGCGGGCGTCGAGAACCTCACCCTCGTGCTCTCGGACCTGGCAGACGCGTTCCCCGAGCTCGACGGCACCGCGAGCGTCGTCATCTCCAACCCGCCGTACGTGCCGGCGCAGGCGATCCCCCGCGATCCGGAGGTCCGGCTGTTCGATCCGGCGCTGGCCCTCTACGGCGGAGAGGACGGTCTCGACGTCGTCCGCGTCCTCAGCACGCGCGCACTGCGACTGCTCCGGCCCGGGGGGACGCTGGTGATCGAGCACGGTGAGCTGCAGGGCGCTCCGATCCGGGAGCTGCTCGCGGCGGACGGCTGGCGGGCCGCGGCCACCCATCGCGATCTGACGCTGCGCGATCGCGCCACCACCGCCGTGCGTCCCTGATCAGCAGACGTCGAGCTCGTCCCGAACCCGCCCCGCGTAGAATCGAACCGTCATGTCCCCCATCTTCGACTGCAGCGACGAGGCGCAGCTGCTCGCCGGGATGCGCAACGCGCGTCAGGCGATCGGCCGCGGCGACCTCATCGTCATCCCCACCGACACCGTCTACGGCGTCGCCGCCGACGCCTTCTCGCCGCCCGCGGTGCAGCGCCTCCTGGATGCCAAGGGGCGCGGCCGCAATCAGCCGCCGCCCGTTCTCGTCGGCACGAAGGAGACGCTGACGGCCCTCGCGGAGGAGGTCCCGGAGCCGGTCCAGCGCCTCGTCGACGCGTTCTGGCCCGGCGGCCTCACGATCGTCCTTCCCGCGCAGCCCTCGCTGGTGTGGGACCTGGGGGAGACCAGGGGGACCGTGGCCGTGCGCATGCCCGAGGGGCGCGTGGTTCTCGAACTGCTGGCCGAGACCGGGCCGCTCGCGGTGTCCAGCGCCAACCTCACCGGGAAGGCGGCGGCGATCTCCGCGCTCGACGCCGAGAAGATGCTGGGCGACAGCGTCGCCGTGTATCTGGACGACGGCATGAGCAGGAACGGCGTCGCGTCCACGATCATCGACGCCACCTCGCTCGTCCGCCGCGCCTCCGACGCCGAGCCGGGCGTGGTCCGGGTCCTGCGGGACGGCGTGGTGACGAGAGAGCAGCTGCGCGAGGTCCTGGGCGATCTGCTCGAGCCGGAGCCGCAGGACGGGGATTCGTGAAGCAGTACCTCTTCACGATCATCGTCACCGCCGCGATCACCTTCGTGCTGACGTGGGCGGTGTGGCGGTTGAGCCTGCGCTTCAAGCTGTATCCCGGCATCCGCGAGCGCGACGTGCACACCACGCCGACGCCCCGCCTCGGCGGCGTCGCGATCTTCTTCGGCATCGTGGCCGCCTTCGCGATCTCGGCGGCCAACCCCTTCTTCCAGAGCATCTGGACGCCCCCGCAGACCATGTGGTCCATCCTCGCGGCCGCCCTCCTCATCGCCGTGATCGGGGTCATGGACGACCTCTGGGACATCGATTGGATGATCAAGCTCGGCGCGCAGTTCCTCGCCGCGGGCATCATCACCGTGGGTGGCGGCCTGCAGATCCTCTCCCTGCCGTTCGGCGACCTCATCGTGGTGTCGAGCTGGCTGAGCATCACGATCACGATGTTCGCGATCGTGATCGTCATGAACGCCGTCAACTTCATCGACGGCCTCGACGGTCTCGTCGCCGGCGTCTGCCTGATCTCCAACGGGGTGTTCTTCGCCTACTCGTACATCTTCACGCGCGACTCCGGTGCCTCGAGCTACTTCAACCTCTCCACGTTCCTCGCCGCGGTCCTCATCGGGGCGTGCCTCGGGTTCCTGCCGTTGAACTGGAGCCCGGCGAAGCTGTTCATGGGCGACTCCGGTGCGCTCGTCATCGGCCTGCTCATGGCGACGTCGGCCATCGCGATCACCGGACAGATGGACCCCTCGGCGCTGGACCCGGAGCGCCTCGGACGCTCGCAGCTGATCGGTGCCTTCCTGCCCATCCTGCTTCCGCTGCTCGTCGTGCTCCTGCCGCTCCTGGACTTCGGGCTCGCCGTGCTGCGCCGGATGAGCGCCGGCCGCTCGCCGTTCTCCCCGGACCGCAAGCACCTGCACCACCGGATGCTGGACCTCGGTCACCGCGACCGCGACGCCGTCCTCATCTTCTACGCCTGGACGGCCGTCATCTCGCTCGCCGTCCTCCTGATGTACGTCGGCGCCAGGGAGGACTGGCCGGGCCAGTACATCCCCGGCGTCGTGTTCGGCGTCGTCGGCATCGCCGCGTGCCTCGTCATCACCCTGAGTCCCACCCGCCGACGCAAGACCGCCGCGGGCGCCGCGCCCGACCCGATCCCTCTGGAGCCCCGATGAGCCCGAGCCCCGTTTCCAGCACCCCGATCCTGCGTCGCACGCTCATCTGGTCGGCCGTGGCCACCGTCGTGCTCGCCCTCGTCGCCGGCGGCATCGGATTCGCCGTCGCGCAGGGGGAGGGGCTGATCAGCGGACTGCTCGGCGTGCTCCTCGCTGCGCTCTTCCTCGGCATCACCGGGCTGAGCATCCTCATCGCGAACCGGTGGTACGGCGACCCGCTCTATGTGCAGCTCTTCTTCGCGATCGTGCTCGGCGGCTGGCTGCTGAAGCTCGGCGTCTTCGTCGTCGTGATGATCCTGCTCGCGGGACAGCCGTGGATCGAGCCGATGGTGTTCTTCCTGTCGATCGTGGCGGGCGTGCTCATGTCGCTGATCATCGACGTGGTCGTCCTGACCCAGATGCGCCTGCCGAACGTCAGCGACACCACGCTGCCCACCGAGGTGCCGGAGGACCGCGCCCCGGGAGCAGCGAACGATGCCCCGGACGGCCCGGCGGACACGGCCCCGCGGTCTTAGGGCACCCTTGGATTCTGATAGTGTTGAGGAGTGCCCGCCGCTCGCCCGCGAGCGCTTGCGCTGTGTAGCACACCGACCATCGTCGCCCCGGTTCTGACCGGTGCCCCGAAGCTGGAGCCCGCGCTGTTTAATCTTGCTGCGACCCTGACCCCCCGACTCGCGTCCTCTGATGGCGAGTTCCACGGCCCTTCGATCGATGAGTTCTTCCCGGAGATCCTCTTCCACGTCGGACCCATCCCGGTCAACCGGATCCACCTGATCCAGTTGCTCTCGGTGATCGCCGTCGTCCTGATCCTCTGGCTCGGCACCCGCCGCATGAAGGTCGTGCCCGGCCGGTTCCAGAGCCTCGTCGAGATGGGCCTCGGCTTCGTCCGCGGCGGCATCGCCCACGACCTGTTGGGCCGCAAGGACGGCGACCGGTTCCTGCCGATCCTCACCACGATCTTCTTCATGGTGCTGTTCATGAACATCACGGGCATCATCCCGTTCCTGAACATGCCGGGAACGGCGATCATCGCGGTGCCGCTCACGCTCGCCGTGGTCAGCTACGTCACGTTCATCTACGCCGGCATCAAGAAGAGCCCGAAGAACTTCTTCAAGAACGCCCTCTTCCCGTCGGGCGTGCCGTGGCCGGTCTACTTCATCGTCACGCCGATCGAGCTCATCTCGACGTTCATCATCCGCCCGGTGACCCTCACCCTGCGACTGCTGATGAACCTCGTCGTCGGCCACATGATCCTGGTCCTCTGCTTCGCAGCGACCCAGTTCTTCTTCTTCACCGCGGGTGGCGGCTGGGCCGCCCTCGGTATCGGAACCCTCGCCTTCGGTGGCGCCTTCACTCTCTTCGAGATCCTGGTGGCCGTCCTGCAGGCATACGTCTTCACCGTCCTCACCGCGGTCTACATCCAGCTCGCGGTCGCAGAAGAGCACTGAGCGGGCGGGCAACAGCCCTCCCACCCAACGAAAGGAAAAACCCGTGGACGCAACTACGGTTCTCGCTGAAATCAACGGCCACCTCGCGGCGGTCGGCTACGGCCTCGCGGCCATCGGCCCGGCCATCGGTGTGGGCATCGTGGTCGGCAAGACCATCGAGGGCGTCGCCCGTCAGCCCGAGCTGGCCGGTCGCCTGCAGGTCCTCATGTGGATCGGTATCGCCTTCACCGAGGCGCTTGCGTTCGTCGGCATCGCCGTCGGATTCATCCCCTTCCCGTAATCCCCACCGACTTCTGAAGGAGACAGGATGCTGAACGCTCTTGTCACGAACCTCGCGGCTGAGGGTGAGGCGGCGAACAACCCGCTGATCCCCGCGTGGTACGACATCATCTGGTCGGGCTTCTGGTTCCTCATCATCCTCGCCGTCGTGTGGAAGGTCGCCCTTCCCCGTCTGACGAAGATGCTCGACGAGCGGTCCGCCGCCATCGAGGGCAACATCGCCAAGGCCGATGAGGCGCAGAAGCAGGCGGAAGCGGCTCTCGAGGAGTACACCCGGCAGCTCGCCGAGGCGCGTACCGAGGCCGGTGAGATCCGTGAGGCCGCCCGTGAGGACGGCAAGAAGATCATCGCCGAGGCGAAGGAGACCGCAGCCAGCGAGGCCGCGCGTCTGACCGCCACCGCGCACACGCAGATCGAGGCCGAGCGCCAGACGGCTCTCGTCTCCCTGCGCAGCGAGGTCGGCTCGCTCGCTCTCGACCTCGCCGGCGGCGTGGTCGGCGAGACGCTCTCCGACGACGCTCGCGCGGCCGCCGTGGTCGACCGCTTCCTCGCCGATCTCGAAGCATCCGAGAAGGCGGCTCAGTAATGGGCAGCGCGACCGCTCAGGCACTCGCGGCATCCACTCAGACGCTTGCCGCAGCGAAGGACGTCACCCTCGAGACCGCGCGCGAGCTGTTCGCGTCCGCGCGGGCCGTGGGCGAATCGTCTCAGCTGAGCGGCGCGCTGGCTGACCCCTCGGCTCCGGCCACGGCCCGGCAGAACGTCGTGTCCGCGGTGTTCGGCCAGTACGGCTCCGCAGCGCAGGGCGTCCTGCGCACCGCGGTCGCCGAGCGCTGGTCGAACGCGTCCGAGCTGATCGACGGCCTCGAAGAGCTCGCGATCCGGGCGGCGACCATCGCCGAGCCCGGCGCGGACATCGAGGGAGAGCTCTTCGGCTTCTCGCGCGTGATCGCGGCGAACCCGGAGCTCGAACTCGCTCTCGGCAGCCGGCTCGGGGGAGAGGACGCGAAGGCCGCCCTGGTCGAGCGTCTCCTCGCCGACGCCTCCGCCAGCGCTCCGACGGCCCTCATCGTCACGTCCCTCGTGCGTCAGCCGCGCGAGCGCCGGGTGCGGCAGCTGCTGAGCCGGGCGATGCGCATCGTCTCGAGCCAGCGCGGCCGCCTCGTGGCCACGGTGCACACGGCGACCGAGCTCAGCGACGCCCAGCGCACGCGACTCGGCCAGACGCTCTCGCAGCGATACGGCGGCCAGGTGTCCCTCAACGTCGTCATCGACCCCAGCGTCGTCGGAGGCCTGCGCGTGCAGATCGCCGATGACGTCATCGACGGCAGCATCTCCGCACGACTCGCCGACCTTCGCCAGAAGCTCGCGGGCTAACACGACTTCGCGCGGGGAACCGCGCACCCAGATACAAAGGGAAGACAATGGCAGAACTATCGATCAGCCCCGACGTCATCCGTGACGCGCTGAAGGATTTCGCCGCCGCGTACGAGCCCACCGGGGCCGCGGCGACCGAGGTCGGCACCGTCATCGACGCCGCCGACGGCATCGCTCACGTCGAGGGACTTCCCGGCGTCATGGCGAACGAGCTCGTGACCTTCGCCGACGGCACCAAGGGTCTCGCGCTGAACCTCGACGAGCACGAGATCGGCGTCGTCGTCCTCGGCGACTTCACCGGCATCGAGGCCGGTCAGGAAGTCACCCGCACGGGTGAGGTCCTCTCCGTCCCGGTCGGTGACGGCTACCTCGGCCGCGTGGTCGACCCGCTCGGCAACCCGATCGACGGCCTCGGCGCGATCGCGACCGAGGGTGTCCGCGAGCTCGAGCTCCAGGCCCCCGGCGTCATGCAGCGCAAGTCGGTCCACGAGCCGATGCAGACCGGCATCAAGGCCATCGACGCGATGATCCCGGTTGGCCGCGGCCAGCGCCAGCTCATCATCGGCGACCGTCAGACCGGCAAGACGGCCATCGCGATCGACACGATCATCAACCAGAAGGCCAACTGGGAGTCCGGCGACGTCAACAAGCAGGTCCGCTGCATCTACGTCGCCATCGGTCAGAAGGGCTCGACCATCGCTTCGGTGAAGGGCGCGCTCGAAGAGGCCGGCGCTCTGGAGTACACCACCATCGTGGCGGCTCCGGCGTCCGACCCCGCCGGCTTCAAGTACCTCGCTCCGTACACCGGTTCGGCCATCGGCCAGCACTGGATGTACGGCGGCAAGCACGTCCTGATCATCTTCGACGACCTGTCGAAGCAGGCCGAGGCCTACCGTGCCGTCTCCCTGCTGCTCCGCCGCCCGCCGGGCCGCGAGGCCTACCCGGGCGACGTCTTCTACCTGCACTCGCGTCTGCTCGAGCGGTGCGCGAAGCTGTCCGACGAGCTCGGTGCCGGCTCGATGACGGGTCTCCCGATCATCGAGACCAAGGCGAACGACGTCTCGGCGTACATCCCGACCAACGTGATCTCGATCACCGACGGCCAGATCTTCCTGCAGTCCGACCTCTTCAACGCCAACCAGCGTCCCGCGGTCGACGTGGGTATCTCGGTGTCGCGTGTCGGTGGTGACGCCCAGGTGAAGTCGATCAAGAAGGTCTCCGGAACGTTGAAGCTGGAGCTGGCGCAGTACCGCTCGCTCGAGGCGTTCGCGATGTTCGCGTCGGACCTCGACGCCGCGTCGCGCCGTCAGCTCTCGCGCGGTGCCCGTCTGACCGAGCTGCTCAAGCAGCCGCAGTACTCGCCGTACCCGGTGGAGGAGCAGGTCGTCTCGATCTGGGCCGGCACCAACGGCAAGCTCGACTCGATCGAGGTCGAGGACGTGCTGCGCTTCGAGCGCGAGCTGCTCGACTACCTGCGTCGCAACACCAAGGTGCTCGACACGCTGCGGGAGACGAACGTGCTGGACGACGCGACCGTCGCCGAGCTCGACAAGCAGACCGACAACTTCCTCCTGGAGTTCCAGGGCGGCAAGGGCCACGCCATCGGCGCCCCTGGTCACGAGGAGCACGCTGCGGCCGAGGCCGAGGACGTCAACCAGGAGAAGATCGTCAAGGGTCGTCGCGCGTAATCGCGTGAGGTACTGATTCATGGGCGCTCAACTCAGGGTCTACAAGCAGAAGATCTCTTCTGCTCAGACGACCAAGAAGATCACGAAGGCGATGGAACTCATCGCGGCTTCGCGCATCCAGAAGGCGATGGCACGCGTCAAGGCGTCCACTCCCTTCGCGCGGGCCGTGACGAGGGCCGTGTCCGCCGTCGCGACGCACTCGAACGTCGACCACCCGCTCACCCGCGAGCCCGAGACGATCCGCCGCTCCGCGGTCGTGATCTTCTCGTCGGACCGCGGCCTCGCCGGAGCCTTCAACTCGCAGATCCTCCGTGAGGGTCTCGAGGTCGCGGAGCTCCTGCGTGAGCAGGGCAAGGAGCCGGTGTTCTACCTCGTGGGCCGCAAGGCCGTCGGGTACTTCCAGTTCCGTCGTATCGAGGCCGCTGCAGAGTGGACCGGCGACACCGACACCCCCTCGTTCCACACGGCGGAGGAGATCTCGCAGACGCTTCTCGAGGCCTTCAACCGTGGGGGAGAGGACGGCGGCGTCGACGAGATCCACCTCGTGTACAACCGCTTCGTCAGCATGATGACGCAGTCGCCGGAGTCCGTGCGCCTGCTGCCGCTGGAGATCGCGGAGGCCGACGACTCGGAGGCGGGCAGCACCGTCTACCCGCTGTACGAGTTCGAGCCCGACGCCGAGACGGTGCTCGACGCGATCCTGCCGGTGTACATCCAGAGCCGCGTCTTCAACGCCCTCCTGCAGTCGTCCGCCGCCAAGCAGGCCGCGACGCAGAAGGCGATGAAGTCGGCCAGCGACAACGCCGACAAGCTCATCACCGACTACACCCGCCTGCGCAACAACGCGCGTCAGGCCGAGATCACCCAGCAGATCGCCGAGATCGTCGGTGGCGCCGACGCTCTCGCATCGAGCTGACAGACCCTCAGGAAAGAGACGAAGAAATGACCACCACCGCCACGGCTGAGCAGCCGGCGACCGCGGTCGTCGGGCGCGTCGCCCGCGTCAACGGTCCGGTTGTCGACATCGAGTTCCCGCACGACTCGATCCCCGACATCTACAACGCGCTGAAGACGACGATCACGATCGGCGAGGAGTCCACCGAGATCACGCTCGAGGTCGCGCAGCACCTCGGCGACGATCTGGTCCGCGCCATCGCCCTGAAGCCGACCGACGGCATCGTCCGCGGTCAGGAGGTGCGTGACACCGGTGAGGCCATCTCGGTCCCCGTCGGTGACATCACCAAGGGCAAGGTCTTCAACGTGATCGGCGAGGTCCTCAACGGCGAGCCCGGTGAGACCATCGAGGTCACGGAGCGCTGGCCCATCCACCGCAAGGCCCCGAACTTCGACCAGCTCGAGTCGAAGACCACGATGTTCGAGACGGGCATCAAGTCGATCGACCTCCTCACCCCGTACGTGCAGGGTGGGAAGATCGGTCTCTTCGGTGGTGCCGGCGTCGGCAAGACCGTCCTCATCCAGGAGATGATCCAGCGCGTCGCGCAGGACCACGGTGGCGTGTCGGTGTTCGCCGGTGTCGGTGAGCGCACCCGTGAGGGCAACGACCTCATCCACGAGATGGAGGAGGCGGGCGTCTTCGACAAGACCGCCCTCGTCTTCGGCCAGATGGACGAGCCGCCGGGGACGCGTCTGCGCGTCGCGCTGTCGGCTCTGACGATGGCGGAGTACTTCCGTGACGTGCAGAAGCAGGACGTGCTGCTCTTCATCGACAACATCTTCCGCTTCACGCAGGCCGGTTCCGAGGTCTCCACGCTGCTGGGCCGCATGCCCTCCGCCGTGGGGTACCAGCCGAACCTCGCCGACGAGATGGGCCTCCTCCAGGAGCGCATCACCTCGACGCGCGGTCACTCGATCACCTCCCTGCAGGCGATCTACGTGCCGGCCGACGACTACACTGACCCGGCTCCGGCCACGACCTTCGCGCACCTCGACGCGACGACCGAGCTCTCGCGTGAGATCGCGTCGAAGGGTCTGTACCCGGCCATCGACCCGCTGACCTCGACGTCGCGCATCATGGACCCCCGCTACTTGGGCGAGGACCACTACCGCGTGGCCACCACGGTCAAGCAGATCCTCCAGAAGAACAAGGAGCTGCAGGAGATCATCGCCATCCTCGGTGTCGACGAGCTCTCCGAGGAAGACAAGATCGTCGTGTCGCGTGCACGTCGCATCCAGCAGTTCCTCTCGCAGAACACCTACATGGCGAAGAAGTTCACGGGCGTCGAGGGTTCGACCGTGCCGCTGAAGGAGACCATCGAGTCGTTCGATGCGATCACCCGCGGTGACTTCGACCACGTCGCCGAGCAGGCCTTCTTCAACGTCGGTGGCATCTCCGACGTGGAGGAGCGCTGGGCGCAGATCCAGAAGGAGAACGCCTGACCATGGCGCTGCATGTCAGCCTCGTCTCCGCCGACGCGGAGGTCTGGACGGGAGAGGCGAGCCTCGTGGTCGCCAAGACCGTCGAGGGCGAGATCGGCTTCATGTCCGGTCACGAGCCGGTGCTGGCCATCCTCGCCGAGGGCCAGGTCCGGATCACCCAGACGGATGGCGCCAAGGTGCTGGCGAACGCGCAGGACGGATTCCTCTCGATGGAGGGCGACGTCCTGACGATCGTGGCCGGCAACGCGGCACTCATCTCCTGACAGTCCTGTACATCGCGTCCGCCTCGACACCCGCCCGGGTGCCGAGGCGGACGCGTCTCTTTTCCCCGAGGTCCTATGAAGATCCTGCTCCCGCCGTCCGAGACCAAGCGCGAGGGCGGTGACGGCAGCCCGCTGGACGTGTCGGCGCTCGCGCTTCCCGATCTCGCGCCGCAACGGAACGCCGTGATCGACGCGCTCATCGCTCTCGCGGACGACGAGGACTCGGCGCGCCGCGTGCTCAAGCTCAGCGAACGGCAGCGAGGAGACATCGCACACAACAGGGCTCTGCGGAGCGCACCCACGATGCCCGCGGTGGACCGCTACACCGGGGTGCTGTTCGACGCCCTCGACGCGGGATCGCTGTCCACCGCGTCCCGCCGCTGGCTGGATGCCCATGTGTGGATCCACAGCGCCCCGTTCGGTCCCGTCGCCGCCCTGGACGGGGTTCCGACGTATCGGCTCGCTGCCGGCACGGCGCTGCCCGGAGTGGCGCCGCTCCGCCGTCACTGGGCCGATCCGACGTCGGCGGCGATCGCGGCCGACGCCCCCGCGTTCGTCCTCGATCTGCGCAGCGAGGCCTACGCAGCGCTCGGTCCGGTCCCGCGCGCGGTGTCGTCGGCGTACGTGCGGGTCGTCACGGAGCAGGGGAGAGCCCTGAACCACTTCAACAAGAAGAGCAAGGGGCTGCTCGTGCGCGCGCTGGCGGAGGATCGTCCGCGGCTCGGCTCTCTCCGTGCGCTGCAGCGGTGGGCCCAGGCGCATGACGTCGTGCTCCGGGACGGGAAGGTGCCCGGCGAGGTCGAGCTGGTCGTCGCCGACTGACGCCCGCCCCGAGCCCGGCGAATCGCCTCCGGCGGTCGTTGCCGCCCCCTGGGCGCACCGCTACCATGTCCAATGCGAGGCGGGGAGTCTCGTGGTGGGGGACGAAAGCCGTCTCCCCTGACCAGAGAATGTGAGCCTCATGGGTTACGACGACTACGGAGCGGGCTATCTCGGCCTGCTCTTCGCCTACTTCTTCGTCATTCTGCTGATCGCGGTCGCCGGATACGTCCTGGTGTCGCTCTTCTACATGAAGATCTTCCAGAAGGCCGGAGTCCAGGGGAACTGGCGCGCCTGGGTGCCGGTCTACAACTCCATGATCTTCTTCAAGCTCGGCGACCTGAGTCCGTGGCTCGTCCTCTACGGGATCGCGGGCGCCGCGCTGCTGAGCTGGATCGGCATCGGCTTCCTGTTCTCGCTGGCCCTCGGGGTGCTCTCGGCCATCGCCGCGTGGCGCGTGGGTCTCAAGCTCCAGAAGGACGCCGTCTGGGTCGTCCTCTACGTCTTCCTCGCCGTCGTCTGGCTCGGCATCAACGCCTTCGACAAGTCGCGCTGGAACCCGAACATCCAGCCGGCACCGTGGGCGGGCAACGGATTCCTCGGCGACCGCACGGTCTGGGACGGCATCCCCGTCCAGCCCGCCGCGGCCGCGCCGCAGCAGGGCTACGGCGCGCCCCAGGGGTACGGTGCCCCGCAGGGCTACGGCACCCCTCCGCAGGGGTACGCTCCTCCGACGCAGCCGTACACCCCGCCCGCCGCTCCGGGCTACGCACCGCCGGCCGCGCCGACCGCTCCGGCGACGGGAGCGCCGATCCCTCCGGTGCCGCCCACCACTCCGCCGGCTCCGCCCGCGGCTCCGCCCACCACGCCTCCCGCGCCTCCCGCGGCTCCGCCTGCGGCGCCTCCGGCTCCGCCGACCACGCCGAACGATCCCACGCAGCCTCCTGCGTGACGACGGTGGAAGAACCCCCGGCCTCCGGACCGGGGGTTCTTCGCGTCCGTGGTGCCGGCACGCCCCGACATGCCGCTAACGTGGAGGCATGGACTCGTCGCACCGGAGGGCCGTGCACTCTCCTCCTTTCGTCCCGCGCCCCGTTCACAAAGATCCCGGTGCGGAGCAGGAGAGCGAGTTCCACTACGATGTGTGAGTATCCTGCGCCCGTCCCCTTCGCCGCAGGTCCATCGGAGGCAGTTCGTGGCTGAGACCAAGACGCACACCGTCACGGTTGCGCATCGTCCGTTGCTGCTGTCCTGGGCCGGGGTCACCGACCAGGGGCGACGCCGGGAGACGAATCAGGACGCGCTGCTCGCCGAGTACCCGTTGTTCATCGTCGCGGACGGCATGGGCGGCCACGCCGGCGGGGAGATCGCCAGCCAGAGCACCGTCACCCGGCTGCGCGCGGTGGTGGACGCGGACGAGGTCTCTCCGTCCGCGATCGAGAAGGCGCTCGCTCTCGCGGTGGACGACATCGCCGGGCACCCGGACACCACCGATGAAGGCACCGGCACCACGCTCACCGGTGTGTATCTCGATGAGCGCGAGGGGGAACCGCACTGGGTGGCGCTGAACATCGGCGATTCCCGCGTGTATCTCCTCCGCGACGACCGGCTGCTGCAGGTCACGACGGATCACTCCGTCGTGCAGGAGCTCATCACGGCGGGCAAGCTCAGCCCGGAAGAGGCCGAGGGACACCCGTACAGCAACGTGATCACCCGCGCCGTCGGCGCCAGTGAGCTCACCGCGCCGGACTACGTGACCATCGACGTGCGGCCGGGAGATCGCTTCGTGATCTGCTCCGACGGACTCACGAAGGAGCTCACGGACTACGGCATCCAGCACTTCCTCCGCGCGCACGCCGATCCGGGGGAGAGCGTCGACGCGATGCTCGCCGCGGCTCTCGACAACGGCGGTCGCGACAACGTCACCGTGATCGTCCTGCAGGTCAGCGACCCCGAGGACTCCTCCTCCCCATCCGACGACTCCGCGGAGTAGCGCCCCGCAGCCTGTGGAGAGGCCGCATCGGCACCGGGGGTGGGATGCACTGGGGGCATGGACCCTTCGCCGCTGCTCCTGCCGTCCGCATCGACACCGCTCCGCCGCCGCCCGCTTCCCCTCGTCGCCGCCGTCGTCCCCGTGGCGGCCGGCCTCGCGCTCTGGATGACGACGGGGGCCGTGCACGCGCTGTGGTTCGCGGCTCTCGGTCCCCTGATGCTGGGCGCTTCTCTCCTCGATACGGCCCGGGGGCGCCGCCGGGAACGGAAGGCCGACGCGCTCAGGGTGAGCACCGCCTGGGCCGACATCGAGGCCGAGCTGCATCGTCGCCACGCGCAGGAGCGGGCGCAGGGGGAACGCCGTCATCCGGATGCGGCATCCTGCATCCGCGACCGACCGTTGCGGGATGCCCGACCGCCGGGCGACGACACCCCGCTGGTGGTGGGACGCGGATCCCGGGCGAGCGGGGTGCGCTGCGAAGGCGGTGACGACGCCCGTGCTCACGCCTTCCGCCGCCGCTGCGCGGTGTTGGAGGACGCGCCGTGGGTCGTCGCCCTCGGCCGTGGGGTGTGCCTCCGCGGCCGGGAGCCGCTCGTGCAGGCCGCGGCTCGCGCTCTCGTGATCCAGCTCTGCCTGCGCTTCTCGCCGAGCGTGCTGTCCCTCGTCGGCGACGAGGGGTGCGACCCGGCGCTCCGAGCGCTTCCGCATGCGCAGCGGGCGCGACGCGGCGGATTCCGTCTCGCCCTCGCCACCGGTTCGGCCGGCGGGGCGGGAGCCGGTGCGGATGCCGTGATCTGGACCGTTCCGTCCGGCGCCGAGGTCCCGGAGGGCATCACGACGGTGATCGACATCGAGGAACCGGGCGCGGCCACGCTGCGGACGCCGGACGGCGAGGCCGACCTCGCCGTGGAGTTCCTCTCTTCCGCCCAGGCAGCGGCCGCGGCGGAGCTGTGCGGCGCGCGGGACGGGGCGGCACCCGCCGTCACCGCGACAGCCCTGCGAGACCTTCCGCAGCCGCCGGCGGGGCCGGGCCTCCGCGTCGCGCTGGGCACCGGGAGGGATGGCGCGCCCGTGGGAGCCGACATCGTCGAGGACGGTCCGCACGCCATCGTGACCGGGATGACGGGCACGGGCAAGAGCGAGCTCCTCGTCAGCTGGGTCGTCGCGGTCTGCGCGGGACACGGCCCTGACCGGGTGAGCTTCCTCCTCGCGGACTTCAAGGGAGGAACGGCCTTCGACCGGTTGCGCGGTCTGCCGCAGGTGGTCGGCGTCATCACCGACCTCGATGAGACGGAGGCGCGACGCGGGGTCGCCAGCCTCGCCGCCGAGATGCGGCGTCGCGAGGCAGCCCTCGCCGCGATGGGCGCCCGGGACGTGCGCGAGACCGACCTGCCCCGTCTGGTCATCGTCGTCGACGAGTTCGCCGCCTTGCTGCAGGAGCACGCGGAGCTCGCGGCGGTGTTCACCGATGTCGCGGCGCGGGGGCGTGCGCTGGGCATGCACCTGATCCTGGGCACCCAGCGCGCCGCCGGTGTCATCCGTGACGCTCTCGCGACGAACTGCCCGCTGCGGATCAGCCTCCGCGTCGCGGAGGCCGCCGACAGTCGAGCGGTGATCGGGACCGGGGAAGCGGCGGATCTGCCCGGGGGCGCGGACGGGCGCGGTCGGGCGCTGCTCCGACGCCCCCAGGACGAGGAGCCCCACCCCGTGCGCACAGCGCTCGCGGATGACGAGCACATCCGTCGCATCGGGGAGCGGTGGCCCGGTACGACTCCGTCCGCACCGCCGTGGCACCCGGCCCTCCCCACGCACCTGCCGCTCGAGACGCTGCTGGCCGGGTCGAGGACGGGCGACCGGAGAACCGAGGAGGGGCCGCTGATCGTGCTCGGACGCGCCGACGACCCCGACCACCAGGCGCAGCCGCTGGTGGTCCTGCGTCCGGGGCACGAGCGCGGCCTCGCTGTGCTCGGCGCTCCGGGGACCGGCAGGACGACAGCGCTGCGCGTGATCGCCGCGCAGTATCCGGAATGCACGTGGTTCCCTGATGACCCCGAGAGCGCCGTCGATCAGCTCCTCGCATGGACGGAGGAGGACGGCGCTCCGTCCGATGTCGTGCTCGCCGACGACCTCGACGCTCTCCATGCGGCGCTGCCTCTCGAAGACGGTCAGGACTTCGTCCAGCGCTGGGAGCACCTCGTGCGGTCGAAGGCGGCCGTCACCTGGGTGCTGGCGGCGAGCCGGGCCGTGGGCCCTCTGGCGCGCGTGTTCGATGCGCTTCCGCGACGGGCGGTGCTCCGGATGCCCACCCGGGTCGAGCACCTCGCCGCCGGTGGCGAGCTGGCGGCCTTCCGACGAGACCGGCCGCCGGGGCGGGCGGTCCTCGAGGAGCGGGAGATGCAGTTCGCGTGGATCGACACCGAGGGCGTGCCCGTACGGCCGGTGCAGCCCCTCCGAAAGGTGGCGCCGGCCTGGGCACCGGCGGGGGAGCTGACGGCGCTGGTCACCCCGGGCGCGGCCTCGGTCGTCGAGACGCTGGCCTCGGCGCACCCGGAGTGGGACGTGCAGGCCGCTCGTCCCGAGACGAGCCGGACCGGCAAGCCGCTCGTGCTCGTCGCCGATGCCGAGAGCTGGCAGCGTCACTGGGCGCTGTGGCAGCGGGTGCGGTCGCACGGGGAGGTGCTCATCCGGGCGGAGCGGCCCAGCGAGCTGCGTCAGCTCGTCGGCGTCCGCGTCCGCCCGCCGTACGCCCGACCCGACGCCGGACGCGCGTGGTCCGTGATCGGCGACCGCGCACCCCGGCGTGTGGTCATCGATGCTCTGGGGCGTCGATGACCACCCGACGGCGGCACACGGATCCCGTGCCGCGGATATGCGGTCAGATACCCGCGCCGGGCCGGACGACGCCGACGCGGGAGCCGCCACCGAGCACCGCGAGCGGCATGGCCTCGGCCAGCGCGGTCACGTCGGCCTCGCTGAGGCCGCCGGCGCGCGCCAGCAGCGTGGCGGCCACGATCGTCGATGCCCGGGCACCGCCGTCCAGCATCTTGAGGGCGACCGTGGTCCCGTTCGGAGCCACCATCACCATGACGCCCTCCGCGCCGCCCTTCGCGAAGACGCCGAGCCGCTCGATCGCGATCGTGTCAGGGCGCCCCGGGCCATCGATGGTCCAGGGGTTCTCGCGGACGGCCTTCACCAGGGCGCCGGCCACCCGATGCAGCGCGAACGGGGAGCGCTCGGAGGCGGTGCCGACGCGGTGGATCGCACGGGCCAGGCCCGTGAGGGTGAGGGCGTACACCGGGGCGCCGCAGCCGTCGATCGCGGTGTGCGCCATCTTCTCGCCGGTCAGGCGTTCGATGACGTCACGGATGTGGGCCTGGAGCGGGTGGGTCGGTTCGAGGTAGCCCTCGACGGGCCAGCCGGTCGCGATGCAGGCGCGGAGCATCGCGGCGTGCTTGCCCGAGCAGTTCATTCGGACCCGAGCCTCCTGGCCGTGCTCGCGCACCATCTCGTCGCGGGTCGCGGAGTCGCTCGGCCACGCCGGGGGACAGGCGAGGTCGTCCTCGTTGAGGCCGCCGGCGGTGAGCATCTCGCGAACGACCTCGGCGTGCCGGTCGGTTCCGGAATGGCTGGCGGTGGACAGAGCCAACTGCTCTCCCTCGAGCACGGCGCCCGCCGTGAGGCAGGCGACTGCCTGCAGGGGCTTGAGGCTGGAGCGGGGGAGGATCAGTGCCTCCGCGTTCCCATGCCGCGCGACCACCTCGCCCTCGGGCGACAGCACGACGGCCGCACCGGCATGACGCGACTCGATGAAGCCGCTCCGCTCCACGACGGCGAGTTCGACGGAATCCTGAACGGTGAGAGTCTCCAGCACCCGACAACTCTACCGGCGGGTGCGGCGCGGCTC
Source organism: Microbacterium sp. ER1 (assembly GCF_023383675.1). Lineage (NCBI taxonomy): Bacteria > Bacillati > Actinomycetota > Actinomycetes > Micrococcales > Microbacteriaceae > Microbacterium > Microbacterium sp. ER1. The sequence goes on along the minus strand of NZ_QCXO01000138.1, from coordinate 526,885 downwards.
CGTCGAGGGCGGAGCCCGGGTGTCGGCGCCGCCTGGCAGACTGGGCGCATGCCAGAGCAGACGACTCCCCGGGCCCTCGGCGAGCACCGCTACGCCCTCACCTCCACCTGGACCGGCAACGCCGGGTCCGGCACGAGCGGTTATCGCGACTACCGCCGTGACGTCACGATCGAGGTCGAGGGGAAGCCCGAGCTGCTCGCGTCGTCCGACAAGCCCTTCCGCGGCGATCCGTCGCGCTGGAATCCGGAGGACCTCCTGCTGGCCTCCCTCTCGGAGTGCCACCTGCTGTCCTATCTGCACGCGTGCGTGACGGCCGGCGTGGTGGTCGTGTCCTATCGCGACACCGCGAGCGGCCTGATGCGCGAGAACGGCGCCGGCGGCGGGTCCTTCGTCGAGGTGCTGCTGCGACCGGAGGTCGTCGTCGCCGAGGCGTCGATGATCGAGGCGGCCGAGCGGGCGCACGCCCAGGCGAACGAGTGGTGCTTCATCGCCAACTCGGTCAACTTCCCCGTCCGGCACGAGGCGACGGTGCGGGCCGCCGGCTGAACGGGGCGCTCAGCGGCGCTCGTGCGGGAGCGCCTGCTTGATCTTCTCGATCGCGTTCTGCGCCGGCGCCTCGTTGTAGGTGCCCGCGAGCTCCTGACCGGAGAGGGCGTGGATCGCGGCCATGATCTCGTCGGTCGCGAGTCGGCGTGCGCGGCCGCTCGTCGCCGGTCCGTGCGGCGACAGATCCAGGGGCTCCCCGAAGCGCACGGTGATCCGCTCGGACAGCGTGGGCATCTTGGCGCCGACCGGCATCACCTTGTCGGTGCCGATGAGTCCCACGGGGACGACGGGGGCGCCGGTCTGCAGGGCGAGGAACGCCACGCCCGTGCGGCCCTTGTACAGCCGGCCGTCGGTGGAGCGGGTGCCCTCGGGGTACAGCGCGACGGCGAGGCCCTCGTCGAGGAGCTGACGCTGCAGGTCGAGGGCGTCGAGCGCCGCCTGGCCGGCGCCGCGGCGGACCGGGATCGCACCGATCGCCTCGAAGAACGTCTTGGACGCCCAGCCCTTCATGCCGGTGCCCTCGAAGTAGCTCGACTTGGCGAGGAAGTGCACGGGCCGCGGAGCCGCCACCGGGATGGCGATGGAGTCGATGAACGACAGGTGGTTGCTGGCGAAGATCACCGGGCCGGTGGTGGGGACGTGCTCGCGTCCTTCGATGTGCGGCCGGTAGACGAGCCGGGCGAGCGGGGCGATGAGGCTGCGGCCCAGGGCGTAGGTGAAGCCGGCGTGCCGGGGCTTCGGGGAGTCCTCTGAGGGGGTTTCGGGGTCCGCGGACTGCTCAGAGCTCATCAGAGCAGGCTACTCCCGGATCCATGCCGACGTGGGAATGAAGACTCGCGCCGCCGCTTCCCAGCGCGAGCAAAGGGCGATGAGGCAGGATGGAAGCTCCCGCCCGCGATCGTGAGGTCTTCCTGTGCGCACCCGTCCGCTGCTCGTCCTGTCCACCGTCGCTGCGGCGACCCTGCTGCTGGCGGGCTGCTCCGGGAACGGCGATCCGCAGAGCACGTCCTCCCCGGACGCCTCCGGGTCGAGCCAGTGCCTCGTGAACGCGAAGGCCGGCGACACCTCGGACGCCATCGAGGTGGACGGCGAAGGCCTCGACGCCAAGATCACGGTTCCCGACGATGCGGAGTTCGCGAACGTCGAGCGGACCGTCGTGTCCGAGGGCGAGGGAGACGACCTCGCGGCGAACGACCTCGTCTCCGTCCAGTACCAGATCGTCGATGCCGCCAGCGGCGACGTGGTCGACTCGTCGGCGCGCGGCGAGGACGGCACGCTCCCCGTGCTCCTCGACCCGAACCAGTCGTCGCTGTTCGTCGCCGCGCTGGAGTGCGAGCCGGTCGGATCCCGCGTCGTCCTCGCCATCCCCGGCAGCGCGCTCGGTGAGGGGCAGAGCAACATCGTCGTCTACGCGGAGGCCGTCGACCGACTCCCCGAGGTCGCGACCGGTGAGCCCGTCGAGCCGACCGCCGGCATGCCCGAGGTCGAGCTCGACGACGACGGCAAGCCGTCCGTCACGATCCCGGACGGCGACGCGCCGACCGAGACGAAGGTCTCCGTCCTCAAGCAGGGCGACGGTGCGACGGTCGCGTCCGGCGACCTCGTGGTCGTGCAGTACCTCGGCGTGAAGTGGTCCGACGGCGAGGAGTTCGACTCCAGTTGGAGCCGCGACGCCGCCCCCGCGCAGTTCCAGACCACGGGGGTCGTCGCCGGCTTCCAGAAGGCGCTCGAGGGGCAGAAGGTCGGTTCGCAGGTCCTCGTCGTCATGCCGCCGTCCGACGGCTACGGCGCGAGCGAGGGCCACGAGCTGCAGGACGAGAGCCTCGTGTTCGTCGTCGACATCCTCGCGACGACCCCGGTCCAGCCGCAGCAGTAGGGCCGCCGTCGCGGCGTGTCCTAGGCTGGCGTCATGCGTCGCGTCATCATCCTCGGCTCCACCGGTTCCATCGGCACCCAGGCGCTGGATGTGATCCGTGCCAATCCTCGACGCTTCGAGGTCGTCGGTCTCGCCGCAGGATCGAACGCGGCGATGATGGCCGAGCAGGCGGCGCAGTTCCAGGTGGAGCACACCGCTCTGGGCGCCGCGGAGGCGGAGCAGCTGGTCCGTGACGTCGAAGCCGATGTGGTGCTGAACGGGATCACCGGCTCGATCGGTCTGGGCTCGACGCTGGCTGCGCTGGAGGAGGGGCGGACGCTCGCCCTGGCGAACAAGGAGTCGCTGATCGTCGGCGGTGATCTGGTGCTCGCCGCGGCGGCGCCCGGTCAGATCGTCCCCGTGGACTCCGAGCACTCCGCCCTCGCGCAGGCTCTGCGCTCCGGTACGCACGACGAGATCCGTCGGCTGGTGGTCACGGCCTCGGGCGGGCCCTTCCGCGGGAAGTCGCGCGACGAGCTCACCGCTGTCACGCCGCAGGATGCGCTCGCGCACCCCACGTGGAACATGGGACGCACCGTCACCACGAACTCCGCCACGCTGGTCAACAAGGGCCTCGAGGTCATCGAGGCGCACCTGCTGTTCGACGTGCCCTACGACGACATCGACGTCGTCGTGCACCCGCAGTCGATCGTGCACTCCATGGTGGAGTTCATCGACGGATCCACCATCGCCCAGGCCTCTCCGCCGGACATGCGGCTGCCGATCTCGCTGGGCCTCGACTGGCCGCACCGGGTGGGCGGTGTGGGCCGCCCGCTGGACTGGACCACCGCCACGTCGTGGACGTTCGAGCCGCTCGATGACGACGCCTTCCCTGCGGTGGCACTCGCGAAGGCGGTCGGGCGTGCCGGAGGCACCTTCCCCGCGGTCTACAACGCCGCCAACGAGCAGGCCGTGGACGCGTTCCACGAGGGACGCCTGCCGTTCCTCGGCATCGTCGACACCGTGCAGCGGGTCGTCGACGCGCACGACGCTCCGGACACGCTGACCGTGGAATCGCTCGCGGCGGCGGAGGACTGGGCGCGGCGGAAGGCCGACCAGCTCATCGCCGCCGCCTGACGCGGCGCGGGGTCAGTCCTCGTCCGGGTACGGCACGGGCCAGCGCGGCTCCGGGACGGGCCATCCGGCGGCCTTCAGCGCACGCCGGGAGAGCTCGCGGGCGGAGTACGGCGTCCGCACTCCGCGGATGTCGCGGTAGTCCTGGTGGCCGGGTCCCGCCCAGAGGATCGCGTCGCCGTCGCCGACGAGTCCGACGGCGGCCACGATCGCGGCCTCCGGCGGGGAGTACTCGTGGATCTCGGCGTCGGGACGGGCGCGACGCGCGCCCTCGACGAGCGTCGCGCGGATCGACGCCGGGTCCTCGAACCGGGGGTGGTGATCGGTCACGACGAGGATGTCGCTGCCCTCCACCGCGGTGCGGGCCATGTCGAAGCGCTTGCTGGCGTCGCGGTCCCCGTCGGCCCCGAAGAGCATGAGCACCTTGCCGGGGGTCACCCGCCGCACGGCGGCCAGGGTCTTCTCGAAGGCGTCGGGCGAGTGGCCGAAGTCGACGAAGACGGCCGGCCCTTGCGCGCCCGAGACGAGCTGCGTGCGACCGGGCAGGTAGGCCCGGATGCCGCCGTCGCGCTGCACGGCCCCGACGATCCGCTCCCAGGCATAGCCGCCCTCGAGCAGCATGACGATCGCCAGCGCCGCGTTCGCGGCCATGTGCGGACCGATCACGGGGACGGTCGTGGTGAGCGTGCCGGCCGGTCCCGTCATCGTGAACGTGGTGCCGGTCGCCCGCTCGTCGTCGATGACGACCACCCAGTCCGCTCGCGATGCCTGATCGGCGTCGGCGGCGATGGAGGGCGTCCCGACGGTGACGACGGGGATCTCGGAGCGTTCGACGACGAGGGCGCCGGAGGACGAGTCGAGGCAGACGACGCCGCGCACGGCGCGGTCGGGGCGGAAGAGCGGCAGCTTCGCCTCGAAGTACTCCTCCATGTCGGCGTAGTCGTCGAGGTGGTCGTGGCTGAGGTTGGTGAACCCCGCGACGTCGAACCGGATACCGTCGACGCGGTGCCGGGACAGGGCCTGGGCGCTGACCTCGACCGCGACGGCTTCGACCTCGCGCTCCCGCATCAGCGCGAGGAGGGCGTGCATCTCGGAGGCCTCGGGGGTGGTGAGCCGCGAGACGATGACCTCGCCCGCGATGTGCCGCTCAGCCGTGGAGGAGAGCCCGGTGACGACGCCCATCTGCTCGAGGATGCCCTCGAGGAGGTGGGAGACGCTCGTCTTGCCGTTCGTCCCGGTGGTCGCGAACAGGAGGGGGAGCGGATCCTCCGCGCCCGTGCCGTACACCCAGGCGCTCAGCGCGCCGAGCACGCCGCGGGGGTCGTCGACGATGAGGATCGGGAGGCCGGCGTCGGCGGCGATGTCGGCACCCGCCTGGTCCGTGATCACCGCGACCGCTCCCTTCTCGGCGGCGGTCTTCGCGAAGTCCGCGCCGTGGCGGTTCACGCCGCGGATGGCGACGAAGGCCTCGCCCGGGCGCAGATCGGCCGTGGCAAGGGTGATGCCACTGAGAGCGACGCCCTCCACGTCGCCCCGCACGGAGCGGGCGAACAGGGAGGCGAGTTCGGACAGCTCGCGCCGGGGCGGGTTCGCCGGGCGGAGCACGGGGGGCAGGGTCGGCTGTTGTTCCATCGACATGTCGTCTCCATGTTCTCACGGCCGCGGTGTCAGCCCGGGCGGGTCGGTCCGCCGCGCGCCGGAGCCGGGCGCGGCGGACCGGGGGTCAGGCGCGGCGGCGGAACGCGAGCACCGCGACCACCAGCGCCGCGACGCCGGCGAGCAGACCGCCGGCACCCAGCGCGATGCCCAGCGCGTCGTCGCCGTCGTCCGCCGTCGCGGGCTGCGGCGCGGCGCTCGTGCCGTGACCGTCCGCGGTGCCGTCCGTGACCGTCACGACAGGCGCGGGGGAGTCGAGGTCGTGCGGGTCCTCACCCTTCTCGGCGAGCTGCGTCCACTCGGTCGCGCCGTCCACGCACTGCTGGACCACCGGGAAGGCGAGCGTTTCGGGCGTGTCCTCATCCAGGCCCACCGACATGCTCACGGCGCCGCGCAGGTCGGTCGGCACCGGCGTGAGGGCGGTGTACGTGACGGCGCTCACGAGACCGTCGTCGCCGCGCTCGACCTGGATGGTCCAGTCGCCGTCGAGCGTGGGGGCGACCGAGGCGAGACCGTCCGGCATGGTGATGCGCAGGGCGGTGGTGGGCGAGGTGCCGCAGCCGTGCGAGAACGAGAAGGTCAGCACGCCGTGGTCACCCGCGGCGAGCTCGTCGGGGCTGACGCTGACGTGTGCCCCGGCCATCGCGGGGACGGCGAGGGCGAGGGCGAGTCCGCCGACGACGCCGGTTGCTCCGAGGAGGGTGCGGCGTGGACGACGGGGACGGATGGTGGTGTTCGACATGGGGTCTCCAGATGCTCGTGTGCGGGCGCGCCGGAACAGCGCAGCCCGGAAGGATGGGCCGTCGAACGGCGACGGCCGGATCGAGGGCGGCTCAGCCGCCGACGAGCACCGGAGGACCGCGTCGCGAGACCACGGCGGTCGTCGCGACGTCGATCGGAGGGAGGACGGCGGAGCGCAGCGGACGCGGCGGTGCCGGAGCCGTGGAGGCGGGCGTCGCCGTGCGTCGGAGGGCGGCCTGGAACCAGCGGGCGATCGTGCGCAGCACGCTCTCGCCATGCCACAGCAGCACCGTCGTCAGCAGGGCGGCGACGAGGTGCGCCGACAGCATCAGCGCTCCTGGCCCTGAGGCCGGTGACAGCGGGCCGAGTGCGCTCAGGTCGAGGTGGTGGGAGTGGACGCCGAGTCCCGGCGCCTCCTCGGCGGTGGGCGCCCCCAGGAGCTGGAAGAGCAGGTGGAACGCGCCCTGCGCCAGGATCACGGCCACCGCGACTCGGGCGCGCGAGGACCGCCGGCCGACCACGGCGGCGGAGAGCGGCACCAAGAGCGTCGCGACGGCGGCGATGAGCAGCGGGTGCGGGGCGGCCCCGCCGGCGAGCGTGTGGGAGACGGCCGCGAGGAGCGTGGCGATCGCGGACACGGCGGCGGCGCGGAGGAAGCGCAGCTGCCGGGACGTCATCATGCCAGCCTAGCGACGCTGCGCGAGCCGGGCGGATTCCTAGGCGGCGGGCAGTAGCGTGGGCTCGTGGAATTCCTGCTCTATCTGGGCGGCATCGTGTTCATGCTGATCGGCCTCGGCCTCTCGATCGGTCTGCACGAGGTCGGCCACCTCGTCCCCGCGAAGCTCTTCGGCGTGCGTGTCGGCCAGTACATGATCGGCTTCGGGCCGCGCCTGTGGTCGAAGCGGATCGGGGAGACGGAGTACGGCTTCAAGCTCCTGCCCCTGGGCGGCTTCATCTCCATGTCGGGGATGTATCCGTCGTCGAAGGACAGCGGGCCCGCGTCCGGGGCGTTCCGCACGCTCATCCAGGACGCGCGCTCGGCCAACGACGAGACCATCGCGGAAGGCGCCGAGGACCGGGTCTTCTACAAGCTGCCGGTGTGGAAGCGCGTGATCGTGATGCTCGGCGGACCGCTCATGAATCTCGTGCTGGCCGTGGTGATCTTCACCGTCCTCGTCAGCGGGATCGGCGTGCAGCAGGGGACCACCACGGTCGCGGCGGTGAACGAGTGCGTGGTCCCCGCGTCGTCGACGGCGACCGAGTGCGGGGCCGACGATCCGGAGTCCCCGGCCGCTGCGGCCGACGTGCAGCCGGGCGACGTCCTCGTGTCGATCGACGGGAAGCCGGTGTCGACCTTCGCGGAGGCCACCGCCATCGTCCAGGCCTCACCGGGCGAGCCCCTCGCCCTCGTCGTGCGCCGGGACGGCACCGAGCGGACGCTGACCCTCACGCCCATCGCCGCGGAGCGCACCATCACGGACGCGAGCGGGCAGCCGGTGCTCGACGACGACGGCGATCCCGTCGTGAAGGAGGTCGGCTATGCGGGGATGATCGCGCAGATGGGCTACGTGCAGCAGCCGCTGACCGCCGGACCCCAGCTGGCGGCGGACACCGTCGCCCGGGTCGGCTCGCTGATCGTCACGCTCCCGGTGCGGCTGTGGGACGTCGGGGTCTCGCTCGTGACGGGAGGGGAACGCGATCCGAACGGGCCGCTGAGCGTCGTCGGCGTCGGGCGTCTCGCGGGCGAGGTGGCCGCGACGGACGCTCCGGTGCTCAACCGCTTCGCCGTGCTGCTCGGCCTTCTCGGCTCGCTCAACGTCGCGCTCTTCGTCTTCAACCTGATCCCGCTGCTGCCGCTCGACGGCGGGCACATCGTCGTCGCGCTGTGGGAGGGGATCAAGCGGGCGTGGGCGAAGCTGTTCCGGCGGCCGCCCCCGGCCCCGGTCGACGCCACCAAGCTCGTGCCGCTGACCGTCGTCGTCGCGACGCTGCTCATCGCGACGGGCGCGCTCCTGCTCGTGGCCGACCTGTTCAACCCGGTCAAGCTCCTGGGCTGAGCGGCCGGAACGCGCTCAGCGCAGGGCGTGCGCCGCCAGGCGCTCCAGCGTGCGGATGCCGTCGCGGGACAGGATCGATTCGAGGTGGCCCTGCACCGATGCGAAGCCGTCGCCGCGGAGCGCGTAGACGTCTCCGGTCACCGGATCCGCGGAGACCTCGGCCGCGCCCACCGTGGTCACTCCGGGGTCGACCCGTGCCGTGAAGGTGTTGTAGAACCCGATCGAGGCATCCTCGCCGAACACCGGCACGGCCTTCTGCAGCCCCTGGTGCGGAGCGTCGAGGGGCGTCAACGCGATCCCCATCCGGTCCGCCAGGATCTGGTGGCTCAGGCAGACCGCGAGCAGCGGCGAATGCGCCTGCAGGCGGGCCGCCACGATCTCGCGCATCCGGGCGATGCGCGGGCTCGCGTCGTCTCGGGGGTCGCCGGGGCCGGGGCCGGCGACGACGAGATCGGCCGTCTCGACCGCTTCGTCGTCCACCTCGTCCCAGGACGCGATGGTCACGTCGAGCCCGAGGTGCCGCAGCTGATGCGCGAGCATCGTCGTGAAGCGGTCCTCGGCGTCGACGACGAGGGCGGAGCGGCCGGAGAACGGACCGGTGAAGTCCTCGCCCTGCGGGTTCAGCCAGAACTCGGCGAGGCGGGCGTTGCGCGAGGAGAGGAGCGCGGCGACGTCCGGGTCGTCCGCGAGACGCCGCGGCTCACCGGGGGCGTCGGCGTCGCTGCGGGCCTCGGCCACGCGGTCCCGATCGATCGCGCCGATGGCGCCGAGCACGCCCGCGGCCTTGCCGTGGGTCTCGGACACCTCGCCGTGCGGGTCCGAGTGGCGGACGAGGGTCGCGCCGACGGGCACGCTCAGCTCGCCGTCGCGCAGGTACACGGTGCGGATGAGGATGGGCGCGTCGAGGTCGTGCCCGCCATCGGCGTTGGGCGTGAAGAGCGCCGCGACGCCCGAGTAGTAGCCCCGGGGCTTGCGCTCGTGCCGCCGGATCACGGCGCAGGCGTTCTGCATGGGGGAGCCGGTGACGGTCGGGGCGAACATCGTCTCGCGGAGGATGTCCCGCGGGTCCAGCCCGCTCCGTCCGCGCAGCATGTACTCGGTGTGCGTCAGCCGCGACATCTCCTTGAGATGCGGGCCGGTGATGCGTCCGCCGTCGGCGCAGACGGCGCTCATCATCTTGAGCTCCTCGTCCACGACCATGAACAGCTCCTCGGTCTCCTTGGTCGACGCCAGGAAGTCGGTGAGCGTCTCCTTCGTCGCGCCGCCGGCCGGATGCCGGAAGGTGCCCGAGATGGGGTTCATGGTGACGACGCCGCCGCGGGCCACGACGTGCGCCTCGGGGCTCGCCCCGACCGCGATGTGCCCGGGGGTGACGACCGCGAACGTCCAGTAGGCGCCGCGCTCGTGGGCGAGCAGAGCCCGGAACCAGGTGAGCGCCGCCTGGCGCTCGTCGGCGTCGACGGTCGCGGTGAAATCGCGGCGGATGACGAAGTTCGCACCCTCGCCGCGGCCGATCTCGTCCGCGATCACGGTCTCGACGATCCGCGCGTACTCCTCGTCCGCGATGTCGAAGCCCTCATCGCGGAGCGCGATCGGGGCGGTCGGAAGCGCGTCGAGCACAGCAGCAGTTGGCAGGTCGAGGTGCTCCGCGACGACGAGGCAGCGCAACGGGGCGCCGTCGTCCTGGGCCACGAAGCCGCGTTCGCGGACCTGCCGATACGGGACGAGCGCGAACACCTCCCGCGGCTCTCCCTCGACCGTCAGGGGGATGTCGGCGAGCAGGTCGACGTCGGTCACATCTCCGGTGAGCAGCTCGACGGTGTCCGCGCCGTCCCGGGCGATCAGCACGAAGGACGCGGTGGGGTCGGCGCTGAGCTCGTCGAGGCGAGAGAGGGTCATCGATGTCTCCTGTGCGAGGGCTCCGGCTCGGCGCAACGAAAAGACCGCCCCGGAGGCGGTCTGGATTCGAGGGAACGCGAACACACCGCCTAGGAGGCGGGCCACCAGGTGATGTGCGCGATCATGGGGCGAAACTACCACACCCGCCGCATCCAGCCCTTCCGCATCCGGGCGGCGTAGGCTGGGATCGTGCCAGCAGTGAATCTTGGGATGCCGAAGGTCCCCGAAGTCCTCGCCCCGCGTCGCAAGTCCCGTCAGATCAAGGTGGGCAAGGTGCTCGTCGGCGGCGATGCGCCCGTCAGCGTGCAGTCGATGACGACGACGAAGACCACCGACATCAACGGGACGCTGCAGCAGATCGCGGAGCTCACCGCCTCCGGCTGCGAGATCGTCCGCGTCGCCGTGCCCTCGCAGGACGACGCCGACGTGCTGCACATCATCGCGAAGAAGAGCCAGATCCCGGTCATCGCCGACATCCACTTCCAGCCGAAGTACGTCTTCCAGGCGATCGACGCCGGCTGTGCGGCCGTGCGCGTGAACCCGGGCAACATCCGCAAGTTCGACGATCAGGTCGGCGAGATCGCGAAGGCCGCCAAGGACGCGGGCGTCTCGCTCCGCATCGGCGTGAACGCGGGCTCGCTCGACCGTCGCCTGCTCGAGAAGTACGGCAAGGCCACGCCGGAGGCCCTCGTCGAGAGTGCGGTCTGGGAGGCCTCGCTGTTCGAGGAGCACGACTTCCACGACTTCAAGATCTCGGTCAAGCACAACGACCCGGTCGTCATGGTCAAGGCCTACCGTCAGCTCGCCGAGCGGGGCGACTGGCCGCTGCACCTCGGCGTGACCGAGGCGGGACCGGCCTTCCAGGGCACGATCAAGAGCGCGACCGCCTTCGGCATCCTGCTGGGGGAGGGCATCGGCGACACCATCCGCGTCTCGCTGTCCGCGCCGCCGGCCGAGGAGGTCAAGGTCGGGCACCAGATCCTCCAGTCCCTCAACCTCCGGGAGCGCAAGCTCGAGATCGTCTCGTGCCCGTCGTGCGGTCGGGCTCAGGTCGACGTCTACACGCTCGCGGAAGACGTCACCGAGGGGCTCAAGGAGATGACGGTGCCGCTGCGCGTCGCCGTCATGGGCTGCGTCGTGAACGGCCCGGGTGAGGCACGCGAGGCCGACCTCGGTGTCGCCTCCGGCAACGGCAAGGGCCAGATCTTCGTCAAGGGCGAGGTCATCAAGACCGTCCCGGAGGCCGACATCGTCGCCACCCTCATCGAGGAGGCGAACCGCATCGCCGCCGAGATGGGACCGGACGCTCCGCTCGGCACCGCCCAGGTCGTCACCGCCTGATCCGAGGAGTGCCGTGTCCGACATCCTGCTGCCTGCGCCGGTCCAGGCCATGATCGACGCGATCAACGCCGGGGACACCGACGCCTTCGTCGCCGCGTTCACCGCGGACGGCTTCGTGAGCGACTGGGGCACCGTGAAAGCCGGTGCCGACGGCGTGCGCGGCTGGGCGGACAGCGATGCGATCGGCGCCGGGGCGCGGATGACCGTGCTCTCGGCCACCACGGACGGCGACACGACGCGCATCCGGTTCGCGTGGAGCAGTCGCGTCTTCAACGGCGAGTCCGATGGGATCCTCGTCGTCGACGGCGACCGGCTCGCCAGCTTCACGATCCCGCCGTCCCACTGACACCCCGTGCCCGATCGGCACCATCGTTCCGTCGTCTCTCCGAGGAGCCCCATGACCACGCCCACGATCGTCACGTTCCCGGACGGCAGCCTCCGCGGAGACGCCGTCGTGACCCGCGTGGCGGACGACGCCGACGGGACGGTGGTCGTCGTCGACGCCACGCCGTTCCACCCCGTCGATCACACCTGGCCCGATCAGCCCGGCGATACCGGCGACATCTCCGGCGATGCCGGAGCCGTCCCCGTGACCGAGGCGCTCATGGCGGCCGTCTCGGATGACGGCGCGTTCGCGGTGGGCAGCGCGATCCCCGTCAAGCGCGGGGCCGAGGGGTGGACCTGGCTGGTGGGCCACCGTCTCGATGGTGCCGCGCCCGCCTGGCTCGCGGAGGGAACGCGCGTGGCGCTCTCGGTCGACGAGGCGCACCGTGCCGGCCTCAGCCGCGGTCACACCGCGTGCCACCTCGCCTCCCTCGCCCTGGATCTCGCGGTCGCCGACCTCTGGCGCAAGGACCCGGGGGAGGATGCGCTGGGAAACCCGGACTTCGAGGGACGGGCGAACCAGTCCAGCCGCATCCACGAGGACGGCGCCGTCGACGAGTACCGCCTCGGCAAGAGCCTGCGCCGCGCGGGTTTCGACACCGAGACGTTCGCGGCCACGCTGGCGGACCGCGAGCAGCGCATCAACGCACAGCTCGCCGCATGGGTCACCTCCGCTGCCGCGAGCCGCATCGAGGTGGACGGACCGACCATCGTCGACCGGCGACGCTGGCACTGCGACCTCCCCGAGGGCGAGGCCGTGATCCTCTGCGGCGGCACCCACGTCCGTTCCCTCGCGGAATTCGCCGCCATCGCGGTGACTCTGGATCTGTCCGACCCGCAGCTCCTCGTGATGACGACGACCGCGACTCCCGCCTCCTGAGCCCTCGCCCGCCTCAGGCCTTCGCGCGAGGACAGGCGCCAGCGGCCGGTGTCGCCTGCTGTCGCATGCCTGCCTGTTCCCGCGATGAGGTCAGCGCACGAACCCTGCCTGCACCCGACCACCGGCGAGTTCCAGTTCCTCACTGACCCGCGCCGCGAACCCCGGGATGTCTCCGGCGAGCAGCGGAGCGCTGAGCTGCTCGGCGCGCTCGGGACTCCACGCGCGCAGACGTCGGGGGAGCCACTTCCCGGAGCCGATCCACTGCCCGTCGGTCAGCAGCATAAGCTCGGCGATGCGCTCGAACAGCAGGCCGGCCACGACGTGCTGCTCGAGCGGGTCCGTGGCGTCCTGGAGGTCGTCGAGCAGATCGGTGATCACGTACCGCCGGAATCGTGACTCACTGTCCTCCACCGTGGGCCCGGCGGCGAGCACCGCACCCCACCGGGCCCGCAGGTCGTCGAGCCCGGGCCCGGAGAGCACCGGCACGCCCTCCACGAGCATGTGCACGATGACGGGTCGGTGCTGCGCAAGGCCGCGGTTCGCCCATGTCTCGAACCCTTCCGCCGTGTAGGCGAAGACCTCGAAGATCTCGCCCTCGAACTCGCAGGTGAGGGCCTCGCTCTGCTGGGCGCGATCGGTGAAGAGATCATCGTCGATGAGCAGGAGGTCGATGTCGCTCGTGCGCGTGCGCTGGCCGCGGGCCGTGCTCCCGGCGACGATCGCGATGCGTGCGCGCGGATACCGCGCGGCGATGAAGCGCCCCACCCGCTCGACCTGATCCATCTCGACAGGGTAACCGGCGGCTCAGGCGACGATTCGCCGGCGCAACGCGCGGAAGAAGCCCCGGATGGCGAGCTCTCGCTCCTCTGAGCGGAGGTGCTGCCAGATCTCGAGCTGTTCACGCCGCTTCTCGAGGTCCGGGGGAAAGGGGCCGTCGCCGGAGTCCCAGACCAGGAACGCGAGGATCATCTGCACTTCCCACGCGGCCGCCATCGGTGTGCTCAGGAGGGAGTTCGGGGCGAACGGGCTGACACTCACCGCACTCTGCAGCGGGAGAAGGCTGGAAGCGAGGGGGTCCGGATGTGTCTCGCTCGTGCGGACGGCGATGCCGTCGTCGAGGATCGCCAGGATCCTCTGCCGCTGCGCTTCCATCGCGGCGAGGGCGCGGTTGCGCCAGGCGAGGCAGGCAGCGACAGCGACGAGGGCCACGGAGAAGGAGCCGGCGATCTCGAGCTGGGGGCTCAGGAACCAACACGTGTACACCACGAGGATCACGGCCGCTGCGGTCATCGCCGTGTAGGCCCGTCCTGCCCGATGCAGGTCTGCGGTCGGGGCCGTCGAGAGGACAGGGGGAGTCAGCATGAGGGCCGTCCACCCCCAGAAGGCGCCGAGCACGGCGATCGTGGCGAGCAGGAGCAGCACCTGGGGGTCCCGGCCGATCGTCGGTGTCAGCGCCGCCGCACCCGCGCCGATCGCCAGCAGCAGCGAGAACGCGACGGACAGCCCCAGTACTGCGGCACCGATCCGGTGCCGCGCCTTCCGGGCGAACCGGGTCACGCGACTGTAGCCGTTCGCGGTCAGAAGCGTGACCAGCAGGATGACGGTCGCCATCGAGCATCCGATCCCGATACCCATGCGAAGGGACATGTCGTTCGCGGTCGCAGCCGGCACAACGGTGAACGCGGCGGCTGCGCCGAGGGAGAGGAAGACCGCCAGGCACAGGCGGAAAAACCACCAAGGGGCGGAGCGCCAGGAAGACACCGGGACTTCCACGAACGAGGAGGCCAGCGCGAAGAGGTCGAGCGGGGGACGCGTCACGGATTCGACCGGCAGGGAAGGCATGGAGCGAGTATGCCGACCAGCACGGACATCGTCCCGAGAGGCGCCGACGGCCGTCTCGTCTCAGGCTGACGCTGGTGGAGGATCAGGCGAACGCGGCAGCACAGGCTCTTGCGCCGGTAAGCGCCTGATCCCGCGTCCTCGCCTGACCCGGCGGAGTCAGACGGCGAGCTCAATCTCGCCCGTCGCGATGTCCACGCGCACGACGCGCAGCCGCACCACGTCCCCGGGCCTGGCGAGACCCACCGCCGCGGTCGTCGTGACCGCGGGCTCCGCGATCTGGACGGCGGCCCGCTCGCCCCGGAGCTCGATGACCGTCGCCTCGACCGTCTGCCCGACCAGAGGCGTGAGCAGCGCGGCCTCGACGCGGTTCACGGTGTCCGCGTCCAGCTGCGACGCCCGTCGGCCCGAGTCCTGCATGAGCGCGGGGAGGTCGCCGAGGGAGGAGCGCACCCACTCCGGCACCGGCTGTCCCGTCGACACGGCGAGGCAGATGGTGAGGACCCAGCGGTCGACGAGCCGGCGGAGGGGAGCGGTCGCATGTGCGTACGGGGCGCCGATCGCGGCCTGCACGGCGTCGGCGGGCGGCTCCCCGTCGAACACGAGGTACCCCGCACCGCGGAACAGCGAGGCGGCGGCTTCCAGCACCGGGAGGGTCATCGGGTCGGAGCGGTCGAGGCCGCGGAGGTACTCGCCGTACGTGCCGTCGGTCCACGGGCGCCCGAGCGCCTCCGTCTGGTGACGGAAGGCCGCGAAAGCCGCCTCGTCCGGCTCCGGCATCGTGCGGAGGATGCCCACGCCTGCGTCGATCATGAGCGTCGCGGCCGCGATCCCGGTCATGAGCGACAGCTGCGCGTTCCACTCCTCCACGGGCAGGGGGCTGCGGCGCTCGATCGCATAGGTGCCGTCCTCGGTGCGCACGACCTCCTCGTCCGGGACGTTGAGGCTGGCTCCACCGCGCCCACGCTCCTGCTCGAGGCGGAGGGCACCGATCTCCGGCAGCAGGGCCGCGTGGCCGCCGTCGCCCCGGTCCAGCGCCTCCTGGGTGGACGCGTAGTCGAGCTGCGCACGGGACCGGATGAGGGCGCGCTCCAGCCGGAAGTCGGTCACGGTGCCCGCGGCATCCAGCGCGAACGTCCACACGAGTGCGGGACGGTCGACATCGGGGAGCAGGGAGACGCGGTCCTCGCTCAGCACCGGCGGATGCAGCGGGATCGTGCCGTCCGCGGCGTACAGGGTCTGTCCCCGTCGGCGGGCCTCCGCGTCCACGGCACCACCGGGGGTGACGAAACCCGGCACGTCCGCGATGGCGTACCGCACCCGATAGCCGTCGCCGTCGCGTTCGAGGTGGAAGGCCTGGTCGAGGTCACGGGCGCCCGCCGGGTCGAGGGTCGCGAACGGGATGTCCGTGAGGTCGAGCTCCGGGGTCGTGGCCGAGGCCGCTTCCGCCTCGGCGAGCACGTCGGCGGGAAACACGGTCGGCGTGTCCAGGGCCTCCCGCAGCGCGGAGAGCGCCGCGGCGAGCTCGGTCTGAGCGGCGGAGGGGGAGACATGCGAGCGGCGCTGGGGCATGCCGCCAGCCTAGGTCGAGCACCGGGACGATCCGCCGCAGCCGGCCCGCGTGCCCGCATCGGCCGCTAGCGTGGGGACATGACCACTGCTGCCAAGGCCCAGACCCTCGTCGAACTCTATGACGCCCCGGAGATCCTCCGTGTGGTGAACGTGTGGGATGTCGTCTCCGCACGCGCCGTCGCCACGCTGCCGGAGACGAAGGCGATCGCCACCGCCGGTCACGGCATCGCCGCGTCGTTCGGCTACGACGACGGGGACACCCCGCGCGACGTCATGATCGACATGGTCGGACGGATCGCGGCGGCCGTGTCCGTTCCCGTCACCGCCGACCTGGACGACGGGTACGGCGACGCGGGGGAGACCACCCGCCTCGCGATCGCGGCCGGCGTCGTCGGCGCGAACGTCGAGGACCGCCTCAAGCCGCTCGACGAATCGGTCGCCGTCGTCGAGGCCATCGTGAAGGCCGCGGAGGCCGAGGGCGTGCCGTTCGCCCTCAACGCCCGGACCGACGCGTTCGTGCGCGCCGGATCGCGCCCCGTGGAGCAGAGCATCGCGGATGCCATCCAGCGCGGTCGCGCCTTCCTCGACGCGGGCGCCACCGCGGTCTTCGTCCCCGGCATCCTCGACGCGAACGTCACGCGTCAGCTCGTCGAGGGGATCGGTGAGCGCAAGGTCAGCGTGATCGGCATCCCCGGCGCGCTCGCCGCCTCCGAGTACGAGAAGCTCGGCGTGGCCCGCATCTCCTACGGTCCGCTGCCGCAGCGCGTGGCGCTCACGGCTCTGCAGGAGCTCGCGGAGAGCCTCTACGGCGGCGGTGTCGTGCCGCAGGGACTCCCGGCCCTCAACTGAGCGACGAGGCGGGTGACCGCGGCTCACTACACTTGAGCCGTGGTCACTCGTCTTTCGAACTTCTTCCTCCGTACGCTCCGCGAAGATCCTGCCGGTGCCGAGGTCGCCAGTCACAAGCTGCTGATCCGCGCCGGGTACATCCGACCGCAGGCGGCAGGCATCTTCGCGTGGCTGCCGCTCGGCCTGCGCGTCAAGGCGAAGATCGAGACCGTCATCCGCGAGGAGATGGCCGCCGCGGGTGCGCAGGAGGTGCACTTCCCCGCGCTGATGCCGCGCGAGGCGTACGAGGCCACTGGGCGCTGGGACGAGTACGGCGATCTGCTGTTCCGCCTCCAGGACCGCAAGGGCGGGGACTACCTGCTGGCGCCGACGCACGAGGAGGCGTTCACGCTGCTCGTGAAGGATCTGTACTCGTCGTACAAGGACCTGCCGCTGACGATCTTCCAGATCCAGGACAAGTACCGCGACGAGGCCCGGCCGCGCGCTGGTCTCCTCCGCGGCCGCGAGTTCACCATGAAGGACGCCTATTCGTTCGACGCCTCCGACGAGGGGCTGGACGCGAGCTACCAGGCACAGCGGGACGCGTACGAGCGCATCTTCCGGCGGCTGGGCCTCGAGTACGCCATCGTGCAGGCCGACGCCGGGGCCATGGGTGGCTCGCGGAGCGAGGAGTTCCTGCACCCGACCCCCGTGGGCGAGGACACGTTCGTCCGCAGTGCCGGCGGCTACGCGGCCAACGTCGAGGCCTTCAGCACCCCGGTACCCGCGCCGGTCCCGTTCGACGCCGACGGCGCCCCCGTGGTCTTCGACTCTCCGGACACGCCGACCATCGAGACGCTCGTGGCGCACTGCAACCGCGAGCTCGACGGCGAGTACACCGCCGCCGACACGCTCAAGAACGTGGTCCTCGCCTTGAAGCACCTCGACGGCACCCGTGAGCTCGTGATCGTCGGCATCCCCGGCGACCGCGAGGTGGACGAGAAGCGCGCCGAGGTGGCCTTCGCGCCGGCCGAGGTGGAGACCGCCACCGCCGAGGACTTCGAGAACAACCCCCTCCTGGTGAAGGGCTACATCGGTCCGTGGTCGCCCACGGGCGCCGTGCTGGGCGAGGAGTCCGCGACCGGCATCCGCTACCTCGTCGACCCCCGCGTGAGCGAGGGCACGAGCTGGATCACCGGCGCGAACATCGACCAGAAGCACGCGCACTCCGTCGTCGCCGGACGCGACTTCGAGGCGGACGGCATCGTGGAGATCGCGAACGTGCGCGCCGGCGACCCGGCGCCCGACGGCTCCGGTCCGGTAGAGCTCGCCCGCGGCATGGAGATCGGTCACGTCTTCCAGCTCGGACGGAAGTACGCGGAGGCGCTCGGCCTCAAGGTCCTCAACGAGAACGGCAAGCTCGTCACGGTCACGATGGGGTCGTACGGCATCGGCGTCACGCGGATCCTGGCGATCATCGCCGAGCTCAACAACGACGACAAGGGCCTCATCTGGCCGGCCTCGGTCGCCCCGTTCGACGTGCAGGTCGTCGCCGCCGGGCGCGACCAGGTCGCCTTCGACGTCGCGGAGGACCTCTCCGCGCAGCTCGAAGCCGCAGGCCTCGACGTGCTCTACGACGACCGTCCGAAGGTCTCTCCCGGGGTCAAGTTCGGTGATGCGGAGCTCGTCGGCGTCCCGAAGATCGTGATCGTCGGCCGGGGCGCCGCCGACGGCCAGGTGGAGTTCTGGGACCGTCGCACGGGCGAGCGCGAGGCGGTCTCGGTCGCCGAGGCCGTGGAGCGGCTCTCCGCCACGCGCTGACCCGGCGCTCTCGGTCGCTCAGCAGGTGACGCGGCCGTGGTTCATGATGTCGTCGTCCGGGGTGTCTCGGGTCACCAGCGCCTTGAGCGCCCCGGCGGCCATCGCCACCTTGCCCTTCGCCGGTTCCCAGAACTCGACGACGACCGGGGTGACCGCGAGCAGGGCGATGCCGGGCGTGTCCAGCCCGTCCTCGAACCAGATGTCGAGGGAGGGGGAGTAGAGCTCCTCCATCTTCGCGCGGTCGTGGACGACCTCTGCGGTGCCGGCGACGGACACGTAGCGCATGCCCTTCGCGTCGCAGTAGGCCAGCCCGACATCATGGTGACGGCGCGCCTCCTCGACCTTCTCCGTGTCTTCCGCCGTGAAGAACCAGATGGCGCCGGCGTCGTCCATCTGCCTGGTCGACATCGGCCGGCTGACGAGGTTCCCGTCCGGGTCGGTGGTGGTGAGCATGGTGAAGTCGATGTCCTCCACGAGCTCCTTGATGCGGGCGAGGGCCTCGGGTCCGGTGATCTCTGTCATGTCGCCATCGTGGCGCCACCGCCGACCGAGCGCACGGGCGTTGACACCGTGTCCCGCCCGTGCTGCGGAGCGCGGGGGTGCGGGTCCTCGGCGTTGCGTCCCGTCGGCGGGAAGCCGCGTGGGACGCTGGGGGCATGACCGAGGAACCGCTGCCGGCCGCTCTGAGCGACGAGATCAACCATGTGCTGGACGAAGCGGGGGTGTCCTCGGACCGCCGGCTCGTGATGCGGATGCTCCGCACGGCGCTGCTCCTCGGTGAGGACGACACCGACCGCCTCGACCTCAAGATCGCCTCCGCCGCCCTGGCCGAGATGCGCGACGCGTTCCGCCTCTTCGCCCCGTTCCGCGGCGTGCCGAAGGTGACGGTGTTCGGCTCCGCGCGCACCCTCCACGACGACCCGCTGTACCTGCAGGCGCGCGATGTCGCGGCGGCGCTCGCGAACGACGG
This sequence comes from Microbacterium sp. ER1, assembly GCF_023383675.1. Classification (NCBI taxonomy): domain Bacteria; kingdom Bacillati; phylum Actinomycetota; class Actinomycetes; order Micrococcales; family Microbacteriaceae; genus Microbacterium; species Microbacterium sp. ER1. The sequence goes on along the minus strand of NZ_QCXO01000138.1, from coordinate 507,362 downwards.
CTGGATGGTCGTCACGGGCGCGGGCCCCGGGATCATGCAGGCCGCCGCCGAGGGGGCGGGGCCGGCGCTGTCTCTCGGCGTCTCCATCCGGCTCCCCTTCGAGGAGAAGGCGAACAGTCTCGTCGCGGGAAGCGATCAGGTCGTCGCGATGAAGTACTTCTTCACGCGCAAGCTCATGCTCATCAAGGAGTCGAGCGGATTCATCTGCCTGCCCGGGGGCTTCGGCACACTCGACGAGATGTTCGAGCTGCTCACCCTGCAGCAGACCGGGAAGGCCGAGCCGACGCCGATCGTGCTGCTCGACGAGAAGGGCGGATCGTTCTGGCAGGGCATGCGGCGCTTCGTCGACGAGCACCTCGCCCCGATGGGGGTGATCTCCCCGGGGGACTTCGATCGCGTCGTCATCACCGACTCGGTCGAGGAGGCCCGCGCCGAGATCACCGGGTTCTGGCGCAACTACGACTCGCTGCGGTGGGTCGGGGACACGCTCGTGCTGCGGCTCAAGGCCGAGCCGACGGACGCCGAGATCGAGGAGCTCAACACCGCCTTCGCCGCACTCCTGTCGACCGGGCGGATCGAGCGCACGGCTCCCCGGTCCCCGGAGGTCGCCGACGACGACCGCCTCGACCTCCCGCGCCTCGCCCTGCACCTGGATCAGCGTCAGGTGGGCAACCTCTTCCGTCTGATCGGCGCGCTCAACGCCCTCCCGTCCGCGCCGAAGGCCTGACCAGGCGCGGGACTGTCCGCCGGGACAGGCCGCCGCGCGGAGGCAGGCCGGTTCCGGCAAGGGCGCCTGCTGCCTCGCGACGGCCTGTGCCGGCGGAGGCCGGATGGCCCGGGCGCGCGGCACACGGTATCGTTGTACGGATGTCGCGCGTGCATTCGGGCGCGACGAGAGCTGAATAGGGAGGCCGTCATGGACATCGAACTGAGTCTGCTGCGAGGGATCGAGAAGGAGAAGGCGATCCCGTTCGACGAGCTCGTCTCGATCATCGAGCAGGCGATCCTGACCGCGTACTCCAAGCACGTCTCGCCCGACGGCGCGACGCCGGAGGGCGTCCGCGTGCACCTCGACCGCAAGACCGGCCACGTCGCCGTCCTCCAGGTCGTCCGCGACGACGAGGGTGCGATCATCGGCGAGGAGGAGGCGACGCCGGACGACTTCGGGCGCATCGCCGCATTCGCCGCCAAGCAGGTCATCAGCCAGCGCCTCCGGGACATCGCGGACGACGCCGTCCTCGGCGAGTTCAAGGGCAAGGAGGGCGACATCGTCGCCGGCGTGATCCAGCAGGGGCCGAACCCGCGCATGATCCGCGTCGACCTCGGCTCCGTCGAGGCGATCCTCCCGCCCGAGGAGCAGGTACCCGGCGAGGAGTACACGCACGGGTCCCGGCTGCGCGTCTACGTCACCAGCGTCGCCAAGGGGCTCAAGGGTCCGCAGATCACCGTCTCGCGCACGCACCCGGGCCTGGTCCGCAAGCTGTTCGCGCTCGAGGTGCCCGAGATCGCGGCCGGCCTGGTCGAGATCGTCGCGCTGGCCCGCGAGGCCGGGCACCGCACCAAGATCGCGGTGAAGGCGAACGACCCGGCCATCAACGCCAAGGGCGCGTGCATCGGCGAGATGGGGCGCCGTGTGCGGGCCGTCACGGAGGAGCTGGCGGGGGAGAAGATCGACATCGTCGACTACGACGCCGACCTGCCCACGTTCGTGGCGCACGCGCTGTCGCCGGCGAAGGTCACGAGCTCGTTCGTCCTCGACGCGAGCACCAAGGCCGTCCGCGCCCTCGTGCCGGACTACCAGCTGTCGCTCGCCATCGGCAAGGAGGGTCAGAACGCGCGTCTGGCCGCCAAGCTCACCGGCGCCAAGATCGACATCCAGCCGGACAGCGTCCTCGACTGATCCCTGTCCGTCCTCGACGCCACGCCCGGTGGCGGCGAGGACGGACGGAACGCAGGTGTAAGATGGAACCCGTACGAACGTGCGTCGGTTGCCGCACGCGTGCTCCCCGCTCCACTCTGCTCAGGGTGGTTGCCCAGAACGACACCCTCATCCCCGATGAGCGTGCTGTCCTGCCGGGGCGTGGCGCGTGGGTGCATCCGACACCCGAGTGCATGGAAGCCGCTCTGCGGCGTCGAGCTTTCGGAAGAGCACTGCGTGTGACCACTCAGCTGGACACACGGATCTTCGAACAGCACCCACCAAGAAACAAAGGCTGAACAGCTATGGAAACAAAGTGAACGGCTCGAAATGAGACCCGTCCGCGACTAGTGGTCTGCCCTGTCTGGGCAGACCGACCCAGACAGGAGAATTGTGGCTGGTAAACCACGCGTACATGAGATCGCCGCCGAACTCGGCGTCGACAGCAAGGTCGCACTTGCGAAGCTCAAGGAACTCGGCGAGTTCGTGAAGAGCCCGTCCTCGACGGTCGAGCCCCCGGTGGCGCGCAAGCTGCGCGCCGCGATCGAGGCCGACCCGTCCCTGAAGGCGGCCTCCGAGCCCGCTGCGGCGAAGCCCGCCGCGAAGCCGGCACCGAAGTCCTCGGCGCCCACCCCCGGTCCGAAGCCCGGCCCCAAGCCGGGTCCTGCAGCTCCGGCCGCACCCGCTCCGAGCCCGGCGCCCGCCCCCGCGGCGGAGAAGGCTCCGGCGCCGTCGGCGCCCGCGAAGCCGTCGGCTCCGGCTCCGGCCGCACCGTCCTCCGGTGACGGCAACGCCCCGAAGCCCGGCGCGCCCCGCCCCGGCAACAACCCGTTCTCGTCCGCACAGGGCATGGGCCAGCGTCCCGCGGGTCCCCGTCCCGGCAACAACCCCTTCGCCTCGGCGCAGGGGATGGGCCAGCGCCCGACCCCCGGCAACATCCCGCGTCCGCAGGCGCCCCGTCCCGGTGCTCCGCGCCCGGGTGCCCCGCGTCCCGGCTCGCCGCGACCCGGCGCACCTCGTGGTGGTCAGGGCGGTCGTCCCGGTGCTCCGTTCCAGCAGCGTACGGGCGGCCCCGGTCGTCCCGGCGGCGGTGGCGGTCCCGGTGCGGGTCCCCGTCCCGGCGGCGGTTTCGCCGGTCGTCCCGGTGGTGGCGGTCGTGGCCGTGGTCCCGGCGGCGGTACGGCCGGTGCCTTCGGCAAGGGCGGCGGCAAGAGCAAGCAGCGCAAGTCGCGGCGGGCGAAGCGGCAAGAGTTCGAGATGCGGAGCGCCCCGGTCGTCGGTGGCGTCAACGTCACCCGTGGCAACGGCGAGACGATCCGCATGCGTCGCGGTGCCTCCATCGCGGACTTCGCCGACAAGATCGAGGCCCTGACCGGCTACACCGTGCAGCCGGGCACCCTCGTCACGATCCTCTTCAACCTCGGCGAGATGGCCACGGCCACCGAGTCGCTGGATGAGGCCACGTTCGAGGTCCTCGGTGAGGAGCTGGGATACAAGGTCCAGATGGTCTCGCCCGAGGACGAGGACAAGGAGCTCCTCGAGGGCTTCGGTCTCGACCTCGAGAAGGAGCTGGAGGAGGAGAGCGAGGACGACCTCGAGATCCGTCCCCCGGTCGTCACCGTCATGGGTCACGTCGACCACGGTAAGACGCGCCTCCTCGACGCGATCCGCCAGACCAACGTCATCGAGGGTGAGGCCGGCGGCATCACCCAGCACATCGGTGCCTACCAGGTCTGGACCGAGCACGAGGGCATCGAGCGGGCGATCACGTTCATCGACACCCCCGGTCACGAGGCGTTCACCGCCATGCGTGCCCGTGGTGCGCAGGTCACCGACCTCGCGATCCTCGTGGTCGCGGCCGACGACGGCATCATGCCGCAGACGGTCGAGGCGCTGAACCACGCCCAGGCAGCCAACGTGCCGATCGTGGTCGCGGTGAACAAGGTCGACAAGCCCGAGGCCAACCCGGCCAAGGTGCGTCAGCAGCTCACCGAGTACGGTCTGGTGGCCGAGGAGTACGGCGGCGACGTCATGTTCGTCGACGTCTCGGCCCGTGCCAACACCGGCATCCAGGAGCTCCTGGACGCGGTGCTGCTCACGGCGGACGCCGGTCTCGACCTGACCGCCAACCCGAACAAGGCCGCTCGCGGTGTCGCCATCGAGGCGAAGCTCGACAAGGGCCGCGGTTCGGTCGCGACGGTGCTGATCCAGTCCGGAACCCTCCGGGTCGGCGACGCGATCGTGGCGGGCACCGCTTACGGCCGTGTCCGCGCGATGATCGACGAGAACGGCGAGATCGTCGAGGCGGCCGCGCCGTCCCGTCCGGTCCAGGTGCAGGGTCTGAACTCCGTGCCCCGCGCCGGCGACGTCTTCATCGTCACCGAGGAAGACCGCATGGCGCGTCAGATCGCGGAGAAGCGCGAAGCCGTCGAGCGCAACGCGCAGCTGGCCAAGGCTCGCAAGCGCATCTCGCTCGAGGACTTCACCCGTGCTCTCGAAGAGGGCAAGGTCGAGTCGCTCAACCTCATCATCAAGGGTGACGTCTCCGGTGCCGTCGAGGCGCTGGAGGAGTCGCTCCTCAAGATCGAGGTCGACGACTCGGTGCAGCTGCGCATCATCCACCGCGGTGTCGGTGCGATCACCGAGTCCGACGTGAACCTGGCGACGATCGACAACGCGATCATCGTGGGCTTCAACGTCCGCCCCGACACGAAGGCGCGCGAGCGTGCTCAGCGTGAGGGCGTGGACATCCGTTTCTACTCCGTCATCTACAACGCGATCGACGAGATCGAGAGCTCGCTCAAGGGCATGCTCAAGCCGGAGTACGAAGAGGTCCAGTCGGGTGTCGCCGAGATCCGCGAGGTGTTCCGCTCCTCGAAGTTCGGCAACATCGCCGGTGTCATCGTGCGGTCCGGGACGATCACGCGCAACGCGAAGGCCCGCGTCATCCGCGACGGCGTCGTCATCGCCGATGGCCTCGCCATCGAGTCGCTGCGCCGGTTCAAGGACGACGTCACCGAGGTGCGGACGGACTACGAGGCCGGTATCGGCCTCGGCAAGTACAACGACATCCAGGTCGGCGACGAGATCGAGACGACCGAGATGGTGGAGAAGCCGCGCGGCTGATCCGCACGACTGCGGCGGCTGCCTCCTCCTCCCGTGACGGGGGAGGAGGCAGCCGCCTCCGCGGTTCGCTGGGAACCGCGACGCACAGAGGTGGGAGAAGGAACAATGGCTGGTGAACGACAGGCCCGACTCGCGGATCGCATCCGCGTGATCCTCGCCGAGCGCTTGGAGAAGGGGCTGCGCGACCCGCGTCTCGGCTTCGTGACCATCACCGACGTCCGCGTGAGCGGCGATCTGCAGCACGCGTCCGTGTTCTACACGGTGCTCGGCACGGAAGAGGAGCGCCTCGCCAGCGGTGCCGCGCTCACGTCCGCGACCGGAATGCTGCGCAGCGAGGTCGGTCGACAGCTCAGCACTCGACTCGTCCCCACGCTCGAATTCATCCCGGACGCGCTCCCGGAGAACGCCGACCACATCACCGCTCTGCTGCGCGAGGCGCAGGAGCGCGACGCGGAGGTGGCCAAGCTGGCCTCGTCCGCGACCCACGCCGGCGAGGCCGACCCCTACCGGTCGGACGACGACGACGAGGACTGATCCCGTCTGATACCCTCAGGTCCGCGGCGGGACAACCGGTGGATCTGGGGGGATCGACATTCAGGCGACGAGCACGCCCGCGGGCCTCTTCGTCGCGCCTGTCGTCGTGGAGCCGCTGCTGGATGAGCTTCGACGGCGGGATCTGTGTTGCGCGCCGCACGTGGCGGCGCAGCTGGCCGCCGCGCTGCCTGACGATGCCGAGGCCGTGCTCGCCGTCGCGGCGCGCCTCACACCGGAGCAGCGCCGCGGATTGAGTCGGATGCCGTGGCCGCTGCCGTCCGCGGCGGTCCATGCCGGCATCCGCGGGCTGGCGAGCGCCGACCGACTGCTCCTGCTCACGGTGGTGCTGGCACTCGAGGAGGAGCTGGATCCGATCCTCGCGGCCGACGGACGCCGCGTGGAGGAGATACGGGCCAGCGCCGCCGCGCCGCATCTGACGATCCACGCGGGCTCGATCCGGCTCACCGACCCGCGCGTGGCCGCGGAGGTGTACGCGGCCGCGTCGGCGGCGGAGGTCGCGCGCGTGCACACCCGGCTGGCTGACGCCGCGGTCGCACGCGGAGACCGGAGTGGCGAGGCGTGGCATCGCGCGCGATCGTGCGCCGCGCGGGATCGTCGGGCCGCAGCGGTCCTGACAGCGCGGGCCCGTGTCGCGGCCGACGCGGGGCTCACCGAGCGCGCGCTGCTCCTGGCCGGTGAGGCCGCCGCGCACGCGACCGGCGCCGTCGGCGAGGAGGCCAGGGTGCTCGCCGGCTGCGCGGCGCTCGCCTGCGGCTACGCCGCGGATGCCGAGGCGTGGCTGAGCGGTCTCTTCCCGGGCGCGGCGGAGCATCGACGGGCACGGGCGCTCGGCCCCTACCTCGCCGCCCGCGCCCTTCGGCACGGCCTCGTTCCCGCCGTCGATCCGCGGCGGCTCGCCCCCGGCTCCGCGGCCGACGCCACGGCATGGGCGCGATCCGCGGGGCTCGTCGCGATCCTGTGCGCGGAACGTCGCGACCGCGGGGCCGAGTGGCGCTGGCTCGCCCAGGTCCGCGGAGCCTCCCACGCGGGGACGGACCGTCCGCTGCGCGATGCCGTGGTGGGGGTGTGCGCTCTCCTCGCCGGCGACGTCATGCCGGCGAGCGGGACCGCGGGCCTCGGCGGGCTCGGCGGCGTAGCGGCGGCGCTGCAGATGGCATGCGCGGGCGACATCGACGAGGGCCTGCGGCTGCTGCGCACGGGAGGACTTCCCGGAGCGGAGCGCGATCCGGTGTTCCCCGGCTTCGAGAGCAGCCCGGTGGTGCGGGCCTACCGCGCTGTCACCGAGGTGCTGCTCCTCGTCTGGCGGGGAGACATCGGTCCGGCCAGGGAACTGCTCCGGCACGCGGCGGTCGAGCTCCCCGTCGCCATCCCGTTCGCCGGTCTCGGTGTCGTCCTGGCGCGGCGGCTCGACCCGGCGGTGCTCGGCGCCCTGGGCCCGATCGCGCGTGCACTCACCGACGTCCTCGCTCCCGCCGCCGGGTCGGACGTGCTGGTCGATCGCGCCGTCGAGGCCTTTCTGGACGGTTCCTTCGAGGTGGCCGTCGGCGCCATGGGGCTGTGGCGGGACCGCGGAGCCCCGCAGCCGGTGTTCGCGGTGCCGGGAGTCGACGAGGTCGTGCTCTGGTCGCCGGGGGGATACCGGCCGGGGACCGTGCGGCCGCCGGAGAGCGAGATCGCCGCGGCGCTGCGGCGGGCGGTCGTCGGTTCCGCCGGCCCCACTTGGCGCACGGACCAGGAGGAGCTGCGGGTGGCGGCGAGCCGGCTTCGGTCTCCGTTCGCCCGCGGGCGGGTCGAGTCCCTCCTCGGGGTCCGATCCGGTCTGCACGGAGACGTGGTCTCGGCACGCGGGCACTTCGCGCAGGCCGAGCGGCTGTTCGAGGTCGCCGGAGCGCGGGCCTGGGAGCGCGCGGTGCGACGACGGCGGGAACGGCTCGAGGCGTCCGGGACCACGGCGGACGGGACGGCGGCCCTGCCCGCCTGCCGGAGCGCCTGGGCTCAGCGACTGACGCCTCGGGAACTCGAGGTGGCGATGCTCGCGGTCGGCGGGACGGCGAACCGCGCGATCGCGGAGCGGCTGTCGGTCTCGGTCCGCACGGTCGAGGTGCACCTCGGACGCGCGTTCGCGAAGCTGCATGTCCGCAGCCGCGTCGAACTGACCGTGCTGGCCCACCGCACCGAACAGCTCCTCTGAGCGCTCACCGTGGCAGGGAGAGGCCCTCCCCGTCGGCTTCCGCGAGCCCGTCGGCGATGAGGGAGTCGATCGCACGGTCCCGCTGACGCACGTCGGGCCAGTCCGGGAGGACGGCGGTGAGCGGGACCGCGGCGGGGGCGGCGGCGCGCAGGAGCCGGAGCACGGCGCCGCGGGCCTGGCGGTCCGAACCCTCGTACGCAGCCTGTCGTCGTCGCTCATCCCCGGTGTCGGGTCGGCCGGCCGCGAGCCACGCACACCCGTCCGCCAGCGGGCAGCGTTCGCATCGGGGCGCACGGGACGTGCAGATCGTCGCGCCGAGCTCCATCGCCGCGGCGTTGAGGACGGCGGCCTCGGCGGGGTCCGCGGGCAGCAGCGCCGCCATGAGCGCGAGGTCGCGGCGGGACGGGGATCCCGGTTGCGCTCGTCCCTCGACCGCCCTGGCGAGCACGCGACGGGTGTTGGTGTCGACGACGGGATGACGGTCGCCGTAGGCGAAGACGGCCACGGCACGGGCGGTGTAGTCGCCGATCCCGGAGAGGGCGAGGAGGGCGTCGACGTCACGCGGCACGACGCCGCCGTGGCGCTCGACCACCTCGACGGCCGCACGGTGCAGCCACAGGGCGCGCCGCGGATAGCCGAGGTTCGCCCATTGCTGCACGACGTCCGCCGGAGACGCGGCCGCCATCGCGCGGGGTGTGGGCCACCGCGTCAGCCACGCGTCGAGGTGCGGGATCACGCGGGTCACGGGCGTCTGCTGCAGCATGAACTCGCTCACCAGCACGCCCCAGGCGCCGAAGGCGGCGTGGAACTCCGGGCGGCGCCACGGCAGATCGCGCGCCTCCTCGGCGTACCAGCCGTGCAGGGGCGTCATCGTCGCAGGAGACGGTGCGGGCGCGGCCATCCCTCCAGCCTAGGCGAGCGGTCGCCGCTCCCGGCCTCGGTAGGCTGGAGGGATGGCGACCCCCGGCATCCTCCTCGTCGACAAGCCCGGCGGGCTGACCAGTCACGATGTGGTCGGCCGCACCCGACGGGCCTTCGGGACCCGCAAGGTCGGTCACGCGGGGACCCTCGACCCGATGGCCACCGGACTGCTCGTCATCGGCATCGAGGGCGCGACCCGCCTCCTCACCTACATCGTGGGCGCGGACAAGACCTACGAGGCGACCATCCGGCTCGGTGCCGTCACCTCCACGGATGACGCCGAGGGCGAGATCCTCCACCGCGCGGATGAGAGCGCCCTCGCGGCGATCGAGGAGGCGGCGATCGATGCCGGAGTGGCCGCGCTGACGGGCGCGATCTCCCAGGTCCCGAGTGCGGTGTCGGCGATCAAAGTCGACGGCCGCCGCGCCTACGACCGCGTCCGTGCGGGGGAGGAGGTCGTCCTCCCGCCGCGAGACGTCGTCGTGTCCCGATTCGACGTCGTCGCGCGTCGCCGCGACGACCACGCGATCGACCTCGATGTCGTCGTGGACTGCTCGTCCGGAACCTACATCCGCTCGCTGGCCCGCGATTTGGGTGCCGCCCTCGGTGTCGGCGGCCACCTGACCGCCCTCCGCCGCACCCGTGTCGGCCCGTTCGACGTGCGTGACGCCGTGACGATCGACGCCCTCGAGGGCGCTCCCGTGCTCACCCCCGCCGCCGCCGCCGGCCGCGTGCTCTCCGTCCTCCCCGTCACGGCGGACGAGGCGCGGGACCTGCGACACGGCAAGCGCCTCGCCGGGCAGGCGGTGCGGCTGGACGGCCCGCTCGCGGCCGCCATCGAAGACGACGGCACGCTCGTGGGGATCGTCGAGAAGCGCGGTGCCGATGTGAAGAGCGCCATGAACATGCCGGAGGTCTCCCGATGATCCTGTGGTTCACGATCGTGCAGATCGTCGTCGCCGTCGCCGCCGGCCTCTTCTGCCTCGGCGCGGGGTTCGCCGGCCGTCGCCCCAGCGATTTCTCCGTCGGGGCGCTCGCTCTCGTCGAGGTGCTGCTGATCGTGCAGATCGTCGTCGCCATCGTCGCGCCGCTCGCGGGGAACCCGCCGACCGGGGACCTGCTGGAGCTCTGGGTGTATCTCGTCTCGGCGGCTCTGCTGCCCGTGGGCGCGGTGCTCTGGGCCCTCATGGAACGCAGCCGGTGGAGCACCGTCGTGCTCGGCGTGGCCGCGCTCGCGATCGCGATCATGCTCTGGCGCATGCAGGTCATCTGGACCGTGCAGGTCGCCTGAGGAGCACCCGGAGCGGACGCCGGGCAGCTCGCCCGGCTCTAGGATGGAATGCGCTATGAGCTCCACCGCCCCCTCCACTCGGATGACCGGTATCGGTCGTGTCCTGGTGATCGTCTACGCCGTGATGGCGCTGGCGGCCACCGGGCGCAGCTTCGTGCAGATCGTCCGGCGATTCGACGAGGCCCCGTTGGCCTACAGCCTCTCGGCGCTGGCCGCGGTCGTGTACGTCCTGGCGACGCTCGCGCTCGTCTTCGCGCGTCGTCGCGGCTGGTACACCGTCGCGTGGGTGGCGATCGTCTTCGAACTCACCGGTGTCCTGGTCGTCGGCGTGCTCAGCCTCGTCCTCCCCGAGCTCTTCCAGCACGAGACCGTATGGTCGCTGTTCGGGCGCGGCTACCTCTTCATCCCCCTCGTCCTCCCGATCTTCGGGATCTGGTGGCTGCGCACGCACCGGCCCGTCGAGACCGCGCGTCCGGTCGAGGTCGCCGCGTGATCGTGTTCCGGAATCCGGAGGAGGTGCCGGAGGACTTCGGGCCCAGCGCCGTTGCCATCGGCAAGTTCGACGGCGTGCACGAGGGGCATCGCGCCGTCATCCGTCGCCTGGAGGAGGCTGCCGCGGCCTCGGGGAGCCGTGCCGTCGCGGTCACGTTCGACCGCAACCCCCTCGCCGTGATCCGTCCCGACCGGTGTCCCGAGAACGTCGTGACCGTCGACCGCAAGCTGGAGCTCCTCGGCGAGCTCGGACTCGACGCGACGCTGGTGCTGACGTTCGACGAGACGCTCGCCGCCCGGAGCGCGGAGGACTTCGTCGTCGACATCCTCGTCGGCGCGCTGCACGTGTCCACGGTGCTCGTCGGCGCCGACTTCCGCTTCGGACACCGGGGCGCCGGCACCCCCGAGCTGCTGCGGGAGCTCGGCCCCCGGTACGGGTTCACGGTCGAGGTCGTCGACGACGTCTACCTTCCGGGGTCGAGCCGCCGGGTCTCGTCGAGCTGGATCCGCGAGCTGCTGATGGCGGGGGACGTCGCCGAGGCGGCCCGCGCCCTCGGGCGGTATCCCGACGTGCGCGGCGTCGTCGTCCACGGGCTGAAGCGCGGACGCGAGCTCGGGTTCCCGACCGCCAACCTCTCCACGATCATCGACGCGTTCGTCCCCGCCGACGGCGTCTACGCCGGCTGGCTCGTCGACCACGACACCGGCATCCGGCACCCGTCGGCGATCTCGGTGGGCACGAACCCCACCTTCGACGACGTGCTCGTCCGTCAGGTCGAGGCGCACGTGCTGGGGGAGACCGGGCTCGATCTCTACGGTCACGACGTGACGGTGGAGTTCGTGCAGCGGCTGCGCGGCATGGTCGCGTTCGAGGGCATCGAGAAGCTGATGACCCAGATGGCCGCCGATGTGACGCAGGCCGCGACCATCCTGAACGTGTCCGCGTAACACGACGGCGCCGTGCTCCCGCGGCCAGTGCCAGGGATGACATAGAATAGAGTCAGGCTCCCACCGGTCCCGCACGTATCGCGTGCTCCGGCGGGAACACCGATCCACAGTCCGCACGGTCCTGGCTCACGCCACACGCGGACGACGAGAACGGCTCACGGCTCCCTGAGGGCGCCGGAGCCCTTCAGGCTCAGGAGGAGCATGCCGACCACGGCAACCGCCGCCCCGCGGCGTAAGAAGACGTCCCGTCGCGATGACGAGGCACCCCTCATCCCGATCCTCGCGCGCAAGGTGCGCGAGATCGAGGCGAAGTCCCAGCGGGGGAAGCTGGGTCCCACGAACCGCACGAAGTTCCAGGTGATCGCCTTCCTGGTGCGCGAGGAGCGCGCCAGGGTGAAGGCCGACACGGAGATCACCGACGCGGCCCGCGCCGAGCTGCTCAAGCGGCTCGACGGTGTCGCGACGATCCTCGCGAAGACGGCCGCGCGGGACACCTCGCTCATCCAGCTGCTCGAGGCCGACCAGGCCACCTCGCCGGTCGCCAAGCGGATGCGCCGCGACTGGCTGCTCGAGTCGGGGGCCGAGCTCCCGCCGGAGGAGCTCATCATCGCCGACCCCGCGCCCGTGCAGGTGTCGGTGGTCCCCGCGGCCATCGCCGAGCGTCAGGTCACCCCGCCCTCGGTGGAGGCCCGTCAGCTGGCCAACCCGTTCCTCGCGCCCGACCTGACCCCGCGTCCGGCCAGCACGCCCCGCCGCCGCCTCGACGGCTGGGAGCTCATGGGGCCGCTGTACAAGGCCTTCGAGACCGGCGCGGGCGGTGCGGCGGCGTCGATGGAGCTTCCGCCGGCCCCGGAGTTCGATCACATCTCGCCCAAGGGCCGCGAGATCATGGTGCACCAGTCCCGTTTCCTCGAGGCTGTGCGCGCCGGACACCGCAGCTTCCTGCTCGCCGACGAGCCGGGCCTCGGCAAGACGGCGCAGTCGGTGCTCGCGGCCTCCGTCGCCGGCGCCTATCCGCTGCTCGTCGTGGTGCCCAACGTCGTGAAGATGAACTGGGCGCGCGAGGTCGAGCGGTGGACGCCGCAGCGTCGTGCCACGGTCATCCAGGGCGACGGCGACGACATCGACGCCTTCGCCGACGTGTTCATCGTCAACTACGAGATCCTCGACCGTCACATGTCCTGGCTCGCGTCGATCGGCCTGCGCGGCATGGTCGTCGACGAGGCGCACTTCATCAAGAACCTCTCCTCGCAGCGTTCGCAGAACGTGCTCTCGCTCGCGGCGCAGGTGCGCGAGCGCACGCCGGGGCACGATCCGCTCATGCTCGCCCTCACCGGCACTCCGCTCATCAACGACGTCGAGGACTTCGACGCCATCTGGCGTTTCCTCGGCTGGACGAACGGCGAGAAGCCCGGACCGGAGCTCATGGAGAAGCTCGACGCGACGGGGCTCACGCCCGCGGACAAGGCCTTCTACCCGGAGGCCCGCGACGCGGTGATCTCGATGGGCATCGTGCGGCGCAAGAAGAAGGACGTCGCCGCCGACCTGCCCGACAAGCTGGTCGCCGATCTGCCGGTGCAGCTCGACGACGAGTTCGGTCGCAGCATCCGCCAGGCCGAGCGCGAGCTGGGGGAGCGCCTGGCCGCCCGCTACCGCCGCATCATCGAGGCACGCGGCGACCGCGGTCTCGCGCCCGGAGAGATCGACGACGACATCGTCCGGCTCGTGGCGCAGAACGAGCTCGAGGAGTCGAAGGCCGCCGGCACCGGGGGAGACAACGTCTTCACCATGGTGCGCCGCATCGGTCAGGCGAAGGCCCTCCTCGCCGCCGACTACGCCGCACAGCTGCAGCGGTCGGTCGGCAAGGTCGTGTTCTTCGCGAAGCACATCGACGTCATGGATCAGGCGGAGGCGCACTTCGCCTCCGCGGGCATCCGCGCGGTGTCCATCCGCGGCGACCAGACGAACACGGCACGGCAGCAGGCCATCGACGACTTCAACGGCGACCCCGAGGTCGGCATCGCGGTGTGCTCGCTCACGGCGGCCGGCGTCGGACTCAACCTGCAGGCGGCCTCGAACGTCGTCCTCGCGGAGCTGTCGTGGACCGCTGCCGAGCAGACGCAGGCCATCGACCGCGTCCACCGCATCGGCCAGGACGAGCCGGTCACCGCCTGGCGGATCATCGCCGCGCACACGATCGACACGAAGATCGCCGAGCTCATCGACCAGAAGCAGGGCCTCGCGGCCCGCGCTCTGGACGGCGAGGCGACGGAGGAGACGGCGAGCGAGTCGGTGCAGCTGGCGGCGCTCACGCACCTTCTGCGCGAGGCTCTGGGCGGGCGCTGAGACGTCGTCAAGAACACAGGTTCTTAACGGCGATTCCGAGGCCTCATCCTGCCGGAACGCGAAGATCGGCGTTATCACTCCTCGCGGCCGTCAAGATCCCCGGTTTTCGACGCGCTCGAATGGCCACGCGAGGGGACGGCGCGCTAGTGTCGATCGCAGGCACTGTCGCCGCACCCCCATCCCTCGACCTCCGAAGGCAGCAGCATGAAGATCGGCATCCTGACGAGCGGCGGCGACTGCCCCGGACTCAACGCGGTCATCCGCGGCATCGTGCTCAAGGGCACCACGACCTACGACCTGGAGTTCGTCGGCATCCGCGACGGATGGCGCGGCGTCGTCGAGGGCGACTTCATGCCCTTGACGCGGCATGAGGTGAAGGGCCTGTCCAAGGTGGGCGGCACGATCCTCGGCACCAGCCGCACCAACCCCTACGAGGGGGAGCGCGGAGGCGCCGACAACATCGCGAAGACCCTCTACGGGCACAAGATCGACGGCATCGTCGCGATCGGCGGCGAAGGCACCCTCGCGGCGGCGGACCGTCTCGCCAAGGACGGCATCAAGGTGCTCGGCGTTCCGAAGACGATCGACAACGACCTCCGGGCCACGGACTACTCGTTCGGCTTCGACACCGCCGTGAACATCGCCACGGACGCCATGGACCGGCTCCGGACCACGGGCGACTCCCACCAGCGCTGCATGGTCGCCGAGGTCATGGGTCGTCACGTCGGCTGGATCGCCCTGCACGCCGGAATGGCCGCGGGCGCGCATGTCATCTGCATCCCCGAGGTGCCGATGTCGCTGGACGAGATCACCGCGCTCGTCACGAGCGCTCACGATCGCGGTCGCGCGCCGCTCGTCGTGGTCTCCGAGGGCTTCAAGCTCGCCGGCATGGACGAGGCCTACAGCGACAAGGGCCTGGATGCGTTCAACCGTCCGCGGCTCGGTGGCATCGGCGATCTGCTCGCCCCCGAGATCGAGCGGATCACGGGCATCGAGACGCGGGCCACGATCCTCGGCCACATCCAGCGCGGCGGCTCGCCGTCGGCCTTCGACCGCGTCCTCGCGACCCGGCTCGGCCTGCACGCCGCGGATGCCATCGTGGACGGCGCCTGGGGGCAGATGGTCGCGATGCAGGGGACGGACATCGTCCGCGTCCCGTTCGCCGACGCTCTGGGCGAGCTCAACACGGTGCCCCGCTACCGCTACGACGAGGCCGCCGCCCTCTTCGGCTGACCGCTGGCTTCAGCCCCTCGCGCGGCTTCAGGCGGCTTGGTGTCTATCTTGCCTGAACTTGCGTGAGTGCCTGTGTGCGCGCGTTCGCCTGTTCTCTCGGCCTCGCGCGGTGTCAGGCTCTCGCGCGGCTTCAGGCGCCGTGCTGTCTTTCTCGCCTGTTCTCGCGTGAGGGCCTGTGCTTGTGTTCGGTCTGCTCTCCGCGAGCCGTCGCGCGACGACGTGCGCGATGCAGCCCCTGCGCGAGCGCGGCCAGGACGGTGTCCTCGACATGAGTGTCATCGACCATGACCTGGTGGTAATCGAAGCGCAGGACGGTATACCCGCGGAGTGCGAGCCTCGCGTCCGCAGCGAGATCACGCCGCCGGTCGCCGGCCGCGCTGTGGTGGCGGAAGCCGTCGATCTGGATGGCGAGCCGTTCGCCGATGACACCGTCGAGCGGATGGCCGTCCACCCACACCTGCTGTCGCACGTCGATGCCGATCGCGCGCATCCGTTCGAGGAAGACCGTCTCGGG
This sequence comes from Microbacterium sp. ER1, assembly GCF_023383675.1. Classification (NCBI taxonomy): domain Bacteria; kingdom Bacillati; phylum Actinomycetota; class Actinomycetes; order Micrococcales; family Microbacteriaceae; genus Microbacterium; species Microbacterium sp. ER1. The sequence continues at coordinate 491,827 of NZ_QCXO01000138.1, read as the reverse complement.
ACCGGAGTCCGACCGGCCGCGGACGGTTCGAGCGAGGCGGTCAGCAGCCTGGCACCGCCACCGCACACGCGCGAGCGTATCCAGCTCCACCGCCCCGTGGCGGATGGCGGACTCCCAGATCGCGCGGGCCTCGACGGGCGGCCGACATCGCGCGACCTGGAAGAGGACATCCAGGACGGGATCGACCGCCGCGCGCGGATGCGCCGGCACAGGCCCCTGGGCGCAATGCACCTGGACGCCGCCGCGGTCGAACCGAGAAGCGGTCCGAGGGAGGGCGACGTGCACGTCCGTGGCCCCGATGTCCCACCATCCGGCGAGAGCCGCAGCGCTCACACAGGTGACTCTCCCGCCGACCGAAGCAGCCGCCCGGCGCCGTGGATCGACATCGGGGAGGAGGAGCCACGACCGGCGCACACGCTCGAGCGTGCCTTCCTGCACCGCACGACGCATCTGGTACTCGGTGAAACCCGCCTCACGTGCGCGCGACGAATGCGCGGAGCCTCCCTGCTCTCGAACCCAGCTCTCGACCCTCGTGCGTCTCACCTCTCCACCCTGAGCGCTCGCGCAGCACTCTCCATCGCAGCACTCGAGATGGGGAGATCGTTCGCGAAATCCTGGCCCTGTGCAGGATCAGTCGTCGCGTGTGGTCACCACAGGCGTCCGCGCGAGATCAGGCAGCAAGAGCCACTTGCGCCTGATGCCGCGCGAGCGCCTGATGCCGCGCGGTAGCCTGAGCCCGCGTCGGACGCGGGAGTGCAGGCCTCCGCGCGAGATCAGGCCAGGAGAGCCACTCGCGCCTGATGCCGCGCGAATGCCTGATGCCGCGCGCCTGATGCCGGGCGTGACCGATGCGTCAGGCGAGGTGGAGGGTGTCCAGCAGCCAGGCGAGCTCGAACGCCCGCTCGCGCCAGGAGTTGTACCGCCCGCTCACGCCCCCGTGTCCCGCGACCATCTCGCACTTGAGCAGCACGTCCTTCGCGCCGGCCTCCCGCAGCCGGGCGACCCACTTGGCGGGCTCCACGTAGAGCACGCGGGTGTCGTTCAGCGAGGTCACCGCGAGGATCCGCGGGTACTCCACGCCGTCGCGCACGTTCTCGTACGGCGTGTACGACTTCATGTACGCGTACACCTCCGGGTCGTGCAGCGGGTCGCCCCACTCGTCCCACTCGATCACCGTGAGGGGGAGCGAGGGGTCGAGGATCGTGGTCAACGCGTCGACGAACGGCACCCCCGCGAGGATCCCGGCGAACAGCTCCGGGGCGAGGTTGGCGACCGCGCCCATCAGCAGACCGCCCGCGCTGCCGCCCTCTGCGACGAGCTGGGCCGGGGTCGTGGTGCCCTCGTCGACGAGGTGCTGGGCGCAGGCGACGAAGTCCGTGAAGGTGTTCCGCTTGTGCAGGAGCTTGCCGTCTTCGTACCACTGCCGGCCCATCTCGCCGCCGCCACGCACATGCGCCACGGCGAAGACGACTCCGCGGTCCAGCTCCGAGAGTCGGGCGACGGAGAAGCCCGGGTCGATGGAGTGCTCGTACGAGCCGTAGCCGTAGAGGTGGACGGGCCGGGGCGTCGCGCCGGGCTCTCCGAAGGAGCGCTTCCAGACGAGGGAGATCGGCACGCGCGTGCCGTCCTCCGCGGTGGCCCATTCCCGCCGCTGTCCGTAGTCGGCGGGGTCGTAGTCGCCGAGCACCGTCACCTGCTTGCGGAGGACGAGTTCGCGCGTCGCGAGGTCGAGTTCGTAGACCGTGCCCGGGGCGACGAACGACGTGTAGCCGAGGCGCAGGAAGGGGGAGTGCCACTCCGGGTTGCCGCTGACGCCCGCCGAGTAGAGGGGCTCGTCGAACTGCAGCTCCTCCACGGCGTCCGTCGCGTAGTCCAGGAGCCCGACGCGCTCGAGGCCCTCGCTGCGGTACTCCACCGTGGCGAAGTCGCGGAACGCATCCACCCCGAGCAGCCGTCGTCCCGGCTGATGCGCGACGACGACGCGGCGCTCGCCCTGCGGGTCGTCCGCGGCCACGGAGACGAGCTCGAAGTCCAGGGCCTCGTCATTGTGCAGGATGAGCAGGCGGTCCTCGCCGTCCACGACCGCGTGCTCGAGCGAGTACTCCACGCCCTCCCGCCGCGGCCATACCGGACGTGGCTCCGCGGTGATGTCACCGGTCAGGTCGACGAGGTACTCCTCGCTCGTGATGCTGGAGCCCACGCCGATCACGAGGTAGCGACGACTGCGCGTGATCCCGGCGCCGAGCCAGAACTTCTCGTCGGGCTCGTGGAAGAGCTTGATGTCGTCCGACACCGGGGTCCCGAGCCGGTGCAGCCACAGGGTGTCCGGACGCCAGGCCTCGTCGCGGGTCGTGTAGAGGATGCCGGTGCCGTCGGGGGTGAAGAACGCGCTGCCGGTGTCCGGGATCTCGTCGGCGAGCGTGACCCCCGTCTCCAGGTCGCGGACGCGCACGGTGTAGAGCTCGTCGCCCTCGAAGTCCGTCGACCACAGCAGCTTCGTCGCGTCGTCGGAGGTGTCGAACGCGCCGAGCGAGAAGAACTCGTGCCCCTCCGCCTCGACATTTCCGTCCAGCAGCACCACCTCTCCGGGGACGGGCACCCCCGGCTCGAGACGCGGCGGCGTCCAGTCGCCCTCGACGGCGGCGGCCCGGCAGTGGATGCCGTACTGCGCGCCTTCCTCGGTGCGGCTGTAGTACCACCAGTCTCCGCGTCGCGTCGGCACGGAGAGATCCGTCTCCTGCACGCGGCCCTTGATCTCCTGGAACAGCGTCTCGCGGAGCGCCGCCAGATGCGCCGTCTCCGCCTCGGTGTGCGCGTTCTCGGCCTCCAGGTGCGCGATGACCTCGGGGGAGTCCTTGGCACGCAGCCACTCGTACGGGTCGTCGACCGTGTCGCCGTGGTGCGTGCGGAGGGTGGAACGGCGGGCGGCGATCGGGGCGTCAGTCACCGTCCCACGCTATCCCAGGTCGAGTTGACCGGCACGGGGGACGGTGGCAGGATTTACCGGGGCCGGTAAACGGAAGTCAAACCCACGGTGAACTCTTCGTTCGTCACGTCGATCCCGTCGACATCTCCCTCTTCCTCAAGACCGAAAGCGAACGGTGGAAACCGCAGCCCTCATCGTCGTGCTCGTCATCGCGCTGGCACTCTTCTTCGATTTCACGAACGGGTTTCACGACACCGCGAACGCGATGGCCACGCCCATCGCGACCGGGGCGCTCAAGCCCAAGACCGCGGTGCTCCTGGCCGCTCTCCTCAACCTCGTCGGCGCCTTCCTGTCGACCGAGGTGTCCAAGACCATCTCCGGCGGCATCATCCAGGAGGATGCGATCCTCGCCGCGGGGGCGGAGCTGTTCCTCTCGCTGATCTTCGCCGGACTCATCGGCGCGATCACCTGGAACATGCTGACCTGGCTGCTCGGCCTGCCGTCCAGCTCGTCCCACGCCCTCTTCGGCGGTCTGATCGGCGCGACGCTCGTGGGAGCCGGCCTCGGCGGCATCGACTTCGGCGCCGTGCTGTCGAAGATCGTCCTCCCCGCTCTCATCGCCCCGATCACCGCCGGCATCATCGCCTTCGTGGCGACGAAGATCGCCTACTCGATCACTCGGCGCTATGACGGCAAGCCCGACGGGCGCGACGGCTTCCGCTGGGGTCAGATCTTCACGTCGTCTCTGGTCGCGCTCGCCCACGGCACCAACGACGCACAGAAGACGATGGGCGTCATCACCCTCGCGATGATCACGATCGGCTGGCAGTCCGGTGCGCACCACGAGCCCGAGCTCTGGGTCATCGTCGCCTGTGCGTTCACGATCGCCCTCGGCACGTATCTCGGCGGCTGGCGCATCATCCGCACGCTGGGCAAGGGCCTGACCGACGTCAAGCCGGCGCAGGGCTTCGCGGCCGAGAGCTCGACGGCGGCGACGATCCTCGCCTCCAGCGCCCTCGGCTTCGCCCTCTCCACCACGCAGGTGGCCTCGGGATCGGTCATCGGATCGGGTCTCGGTCGCCGCGGCTCGACGGTGCGCTGGCGGACGGCCGGTCGCATCGGCGTCGGCTGGCTGCTGACCCTGCCCGCGGCCGGAGGGGTCGGCGCCCTGGCGGCGCTGCTCGTCGTCTGGCTCGGTCCCTGGGGTGTGGCCATCGATGCCGTGCTCGCCGTGGTGATCATCCTCGGGCTGTACATGCGTTCGCGGCGCAACGCCGTCACGCCGGCCAACGCCATGAGCGACGTCGCCGAGTCCCACCTCGCGGTCGAGGTCCCCGACACACCGCCGCCCACGCGTCGCCAGCAGCGCATCGCTCAGGCCAAGGCGGAGGCGAAGGCCCGCGCCGAGGCCAAGGAGAAGGCGAAGGCCGAGGCCAAGGACAAGGCGAAGAAGAAGGCCAAGGCCAAGGCCGACGCGAAGGCCGCGAAGACCGGCAGCGTCTCCTCGTCCGACGCCTCGCAGAACGGGGACTCGGCATGAACGTCACGATCGACTGGATCGCCTTCCTGCAGGTGTTCGCCGCCGCGCTCATCGGCGCCGCCGCCATCGTCACCTTCTACGCCCTGGGCCTGCGTCTGCTCGTACGCAGCGGCCGGGCCCCCGTCGTGAGCCCGGCGGAGTTCACCGACGCCATCACGGTGATCTCCGAGAAGGAGCTCAAGCGGGCCGCCAAGCAGGCGGCGAAGGCGGCGAGGAAGAGCCCGCTCACCGAGGGGCAGAAGACCCTCGCCCTCGTGGGCGCCTACGGCTGCTTCGTGCTCTGCGGGGCCGCGGTCATCGCCGGCATCCTGCTCATCGTCGTCGGCCACTGAGCCTCCGGCGCGCCAGGGACGGGCGTCGGCACCCGCCCCTAGGCTGAGGGCATGTCCGCAACCAACGGAACGCCCCCGGTCTTCGGCCGATACGCCCCCGCGTCCCATGTCCTGATCCATGTCAGCGACCCGCACTTCCTGGCCGGAGGCGCGGCGCTGGGGGGACGGTACGACGTCGATCACACGTTCGCGCGGACGCTCGAGGCGATCCGCGCCGTGCATCCCGCTCCCGCCGCCATCGTGATCACCGGGGACCTCGCCGACCTCGGCGAGCCGGATGCGTACCGCCGGCTGCGTGCGGCGATCGAGCCGGTCGCCGCCGAACTGGGCGCTCCCGTGGTCTGGGTCGCGGGCAACCATGACGAGCGCCCGGCGCTCCGCGAGGCGCTCCTGGACGGCGAGCCCACCGAGGAGCCGGTCACCGGGGTGTGGGATCTCGACGGGCTGCGCCTCGTGGCCCTCGACACGAGCGTCCCGGGATGGCACCACGGCGACCTCGACCCGGCGCAGCTCGCGTGGTTGGCCGACGTCCTCGCCGAACCCGCGCCGCATGGGACGATCCTGGCGATGCACCACCCGCCGCTGCCCAGCCATCTGCCATTGTTCGACATCCTCGAGCTCCGTCATCAGGACGAGCTCGCCGCCGTCATCCGCGGCACCGACGTCCGCGGCATCCTCGCCGGCCACCTGCATTACTCCGCACACGGTCTGTTCGCCGGTGTCCCGGTGAGTGTCGCGTCCGCGACCTGCTACACCATGAACGTCGCCCGTCCGGCGGCGGAGGTGAACGGCATGGACGCCGCCCAGGCGTTCCAGCTCGTGCACGTGCGGCCGGAGACCCTCACGCACACGGTCGTCCCCGTGGTCGACGCGCCGACCGACGACTACTTCTCGGAGGAGTGGATCGCGCGGATGGCGGCGCTGACCCCGGAGGAGCGCCTGGAGGCGTTCTCCCGGAAAACCCCGCAGGGACCGGCGTAGACTGGTCACATCCCCCACTTTTCCGTTCGCCACGACCCACGAGGATGTGACATGGCTTCTGCCGCGCCCGCCCATACCCGCACCGAGACCGATTCGCTGGGGAGCATGGAGATTCCCGCCGACGCGTACTGGGGGATCCACACCGCCCGCGCCGATGCGAACTTCCCGATCACGAAGCGCCCCATCTCGGTCTATCCCGAACTGGTGATCGCCCTCGCGATGGTGAAGCAGGCCAGCGCCCGGGCCAACAAGGAGATCGGCGTCCTCGACGCCGAGCGGGCCGACCTCATCGACCGCGCGGCACAGCGCGTCATCGACGGCGAGTTCCACGACCAGTTCACGGTCGGCGTCATCCAGGGCGGCGCCGGCACGTCGACGAACATGAACGCGAACGAGGTCATCACCAACATCGCGCTCGAGATGGCCGGACGCGAGAAGGGCGACTACGGCTTCCTCTCTCCGATCGACCACACGAACCGCAGCCAGTCGACCAACGACGTGTACCCGACCGCGGTCAAGATCGGCCTCTCGCTGACGCTGCGCTCGCTGCTCGACGAGCTGGACGCCCTGCGCGTGGCCTTCCTCGGCAAAGCGGGGGAGTTCCACGACATCCTCAAGGTCGGCCGCACCCAGCTCCAGGACGCCGTGCCCATGACGCTCGGCCAGGAGTTCCACGGCTTCGCCACGACCCTGGGCGAGGACCACAGCCGCCTCACCGAGAACGCCTCCCTCATGTTCGAGATCAACATGGGCGCGACCGCGATCGGCACCGGCATCACGACCCACCCCGACTACGCGCCCGCCGTGCTGAAGCACCTGCGCGAGATCACCGGACTCGACCTGGAGACGGCCACCGACCTCGTCGAGTCCACGAGCGACACGGGCGCCTTCATGTCGTTCTCCTCGTCGCTCAAGCGGAACGCCATCAAGCTCTCGAAGATCTGCAACGACCTGCGCCTGCTGTCGTCGGGTCCGCAGGCGGGCCTCGGCGAGATCAATCTGCCCGCACGCCAGGCCGGCTCGAGCATCATGCCGGGCAAGGTCAACCCGGTGATCCCGGAGGTCGTGAACCAGGTGGCGTTCGCGGTCGTCGGCGCCGACATGACCGTGACCATGGCCGTCGAGGGCGGTCAGCTCCAGCTCAACGCCTTCGAGCCCGTCATCGCGCACTCGATCTTCCAGTCGATCACCTGGATGCGTCAGGCCATGTGGACGCTGCGCGTGAACTGCGTCGAGGGCATCACCGCGAACCGCGACCGTCTGGGCGCGATGGTCGGCGCGTCGGTCGGCGTCATCACGGCGCTCACGCCCTTCATCGGCTACGCGGCGGCCGCCGCCCTGGCCAAGACGGCCCTGCTGACCAACCGCAACGTCGCCGACCTGGTGGTCGAGGCCGGACTCATGTCCCGCGACGAGGTCACCAAGCAGCTGTCTCCCGCCCGTCTGTCGGGCCTGGAGGCGGTCACGGCGGCCATCCCGATCGTCACCCCCGACGACCTCATCCAGATCTGAGCGTCGACCGGATACGCGAAGGGGACGGGAGCTCGCAGCTCCCGTCCCCTTCGTCGCGTCCGGGTCAGTCGAGGATGCGGCAGTGCGTCGTGAGCTCGCCGATGCCGTCGATGCCGACCGTGACGGTCGAGCGGTCGCGGAGGAAGATCTGCGGGTCGCGCGAGTAGCCGGCGCCGCCGGGGCTGCCCGTGGAGATCAGGGTGCCGGGGAGCAGGGTGAGCGACTGGGAGAGGTGGGCGATGAGCTTCGCCACCGAGCGCACCATCTGATCGGTGCTGGCGTCCTGCACGGTGTGTCCGTCCACCACGGTCCAGATGTGGAGGTCCTGCGGGTCGGCGATCTCGTCGGCGGTCACCGCGAACGGGCCGGTGGGGGTGAAGCCGTCGAACGACTTGCAGCGGGACCACTGCGCCTCGGAGAACTGGATGTTCCGTGCGGTGATGTCGTTGACCACCGTGTATCCCCACACGTGCGTCAGGGCGTCCGCCTCCGGCACGTCCTTCGCGGGCGTGCCGATGAGCACGCCCAGCTCGGCCTCGTAGTCGACGGCCTCGCTGAGGCTCCGGGGCCAGGACGTGGTCTGGTCGTGACCGGTCAGCGAGTTCGGCCACAGCGTGAACACGGTCGGCGCGGCGTCGGTCTTGAGTCCGAGCTCGCTGGAGTGCGCGGCGTAGTTGAGACCGACGGCGAGCACGGCCGGCGGCGCGATCACGGCGGAGGCGAACCCCCAGCCGGTCAGCGGGTGGCGCGGGGCCGTGCTGTCGCGCAGGGCGGCGCGGAGCTCGTCGAGTCCGGCGTCTCCTCGCTCGATCAGCTGCTGCAGGGTGGCAGGCGCGTCGGACAAGAGATCGGAGACGAGGATGGCGTCCGAGCCCTCCACCACGGCGAGAACCGCCTGGGAGGAGTCTGGACGGCGCAGGTGAGCGAACCGCATGGTTCTACGCTACCGGGTGCGTGCGGCCGGTCGGGTGGAGGAAGCCCCCAGAGCCCGGCGCGGATGCTTGTGCCCCATAAGCTTTGAGCATGACCTTCGGAGGACCGTCCGACCCCCAGCAGCCCGCCCGGTACACGCCGCCGTCCGCGCCGCCCGCGCAGCCGAGTGCGTACTCCGCCGCGCAGTACGCACAGTCGCCGTATCTGCCGCCGACGTTCGGACAGCAGCCGGGCTATGCGTCGGCCCTCGCGCAGCCGACGCCCTACACGCCACCGGCTCCCGTCGCGCCGTCGCCCGCCGAGTCGCTGCCGGCTCTCCCGGTGCCGAACAAGAAGGGCCGGACGATCTCGCTGTGGCTGTTCGGCTTCCTCGGGTTCCTCCTCCTGGCGCTCATCGGCTACTTCGGCTGGGCGCTCGGACCGACCGCCTCGGTGATCGGGCTCGTCCTGGCGTTGATCCCGCTCACGATCGTCTTCCTCGGGGTGCGCATGATCGACCGGTGGGAGCCGGAGCCCAAGCGTCTCGTGGCGTTCGCCATCGCCTGGGGTGCCGTGGCCGCGGTCGGCCTCACGCTCCTCGTCGACATCGGCCTCACTATGCTGTTCGACATCCGCTCCGAGGAGTTCTCCGCGGTGATCCAGGCGCCCATCGTCGAGGAGTTCTGGAAGGGCCTCGGGGTCTTCCTCATCTTCCTGCTTGCGCGGCGCTCCTTCGACGGTCCGGTGGACGGCGTCGTCTACGGGGCGCTCGTCGGCGCGGGCTTCGCGTTCACCGAGAACATCCAGTACTTCGCGATCAGCCTGATCGAAGGCGGCGGCGAGCAGCTCGGCGTCACCTTCATCGTGCGGGCGGTGCTGTCGCCGTTCGCCCACGCGATGTTCACCTCGCTGACCGGGTTCGCGATCGGCCTCGTGGCTCGCCGGCACGCCTCCGCGGGAGCGGCCGCCGGCGCGGGCCTGCTCGGCATGGTCGGGGCGATCCTCCTGCACGGCCTGTGGAACGGCTCGGCCACCTTCGCCGACTTCTTCGGGCTCTACTTCACCCTGCAGGTGCCGCTGTTCATCGGCTTCATCCTCGGGATCGTCGCGCTGCGGCGAGAGGAGGCGCGGCTCACGCGGGCGCGCCTGGCCGAGTACGCGGCCGCCGGCTGGTTCACGCCGGAGGAGGTCACGATGCTCGCCACGCCCGCCGGGCGCAAGGTCGGGCTGGCGTGGGCGGCGCAGCTGCGCGGCGACCGCCGGCCGCTGATGCGTGAGTTCATCAAGGACGCGACGGCTCTGGCGGCGGTTCGCCAGCGGGCGATCACCGGTCGCGACCCGCTCGCGGTCGAGGACGAGCGTGCCCTGCTGATCCGCACGAGGGCGGCACGCGCCGCGCTGCTGGCCTACTGAGGGACCGCTCCGGACAGACTCAGCGCCCGGTGCTGCGGCGATGCCTGCATGTCTCCCGGGCGCTGAGTTGATCTGCCACCAGGGTGCACCCGGCCCCGGGGATGTGTCAAGGGTCTCCGCGACGGGCGGCCACGGCGGCTCGACGAGGTGTTCGCTGTGAGCAGGTGCGGTCGCGTTGACCGCGCGCGCGACGGTCGGGTTGGATGGAGCCATGACTGATCGCACAAAGCCCGAGTTCGACGCCCCGACCGGCCCTGCCCCCGCAGAACTGGTCATCCGCGACATCATCGAGGGTGACGGTGCCGAGGCCAAGCCCGGCGACACCGTGACCGTCCACTACGCCGGCGTGGAGTTCGAGTCCGGCGAGGAGTTCGACTCGTCGTGGGGTCGCGGGGAGACCATCCAGTTCCCGCTCCGCGGCCTGATCCAGGGCTGGCAGGACGGCATCCCCGGCATGAAGGTCGGCGGCCGCCGCGAGCTGATCATCCCGCCGCACCTCGCGTACGGCCCGGCCGGGGGAGGGCACTTCCTCTCCGGCAAGACGCTGATCTTCATCATCGATCTCGTCGCCGTCGGCTGACATCCTCGTTCGGAAGCGCCCCGCACCCTGTGGTGCGGGGCGCTTTCGATGTCTCCGGACTTTCTGCTCGACACGGGAATACATGCGAGTGAATGTATGTTGTCGGAAGGGTGCCGCGGACGATCGCGGTGCCATCCCTTCGCCGCCGCCGCGGCCGACGTCTCCTGAGGAGCAATCATGAGCAGCATCGACATCCCCGGTTACCGCCCCGGCACCTGGGTCCTGGACCCGTCCCACAGCGAGGTGACCTTCAGCGTCCGCCACATGATGATCTCGAAGGTGCGCGGCACCTTCGGTGTGAAGAGCGCGACGCTCGTGGCTCCGGAGAACCCGCTCGACGCCAAGGTCGAGGCCTCGGTCGACGTGACCTCCGTCGACACGAAGGACGAGGGCCGTGACCAGCACCTCCGCTCCGCCGACTTCTTCGACACCGAGAACTTCCCGACCATGGACTTCGTCTCGACCGGCGCGCGCGTCGAGGGCGGCGACTTCCTCGTGGACGGCGACCTCACCATCCGCGGCATCACCAAGCCCGTCACGTTCGAGCTCGACTTCGGCGGCTTCGGCAGCGACCCGTGGGGCAACTACAAGGCCGGTGCCTCCGCCAAGACGGTCATCAACCGCGAGGACTTCGGCCTCACCTGGAACGCCGCGCTGGAGACCGGCGGCGTGCTCGTCGGCAAGGACGTCACGATCACGCTCGACCTCCAGGGTGCGCTGCAGCAGGACTGACGCGCGCAGACCTCTCCGAACCCCGGGCCTGTCAGGGCTCGGGGTTCTCTGCGTCGTAGGCGCGGAACCGCGGGTGCCGACGGGCGAGGAGGGCGACGAGCACGATCACGAGGATGCCGCCGAGCAGCGGGGGGAACCACAGCGACGTCAGCGTCGCGAGGGTCCCGGCGTAGAGGGCGCCGACGCGGGGGCCGCCGGTCACCACGACGACGAAGAGCCCCTGCAGGCGTCCGCGCATGGCGTCGGGCACTGCCGCCTGCATCATGGTGTTGCGATAGATCGAGCTGATGTTGTCCGAGGCGCCGGAGAGCGCGAGCGCCACGCAGGCGGCGACGATGAGGAGGACGTGCGGCCGGTCCTCGCCGGCGGGCGTCGCGGAGAAGGCGCCGATCAGGAGGACGACGCCGAACAGGGCGATCGCGGCGCCGTAGGCCTCGATGGCACGGGCGATCCCACGACCGTGCCACCGGTACTGCACCACGCGGCCGGAGAACAGGCTCGAGGAGAAGGTGCCGACGGCGACCGCCGCCGTGAGGATGCCGGTCGTGAACGCCCCGCCGCCGAGGATCACGGTGCCCAGCGCCGGGAAGAGCACGAGCGGCTGCCCGAAGGTCATCGCGATGATGTCCATGACGTACTGCATCCGGATGTTGCCCGCCCGGCGGAGGAAGCGCCAGCCGTCGACGAGTGAGGCGAGACCGGGGCGCACGGTGTCGCCTTCGGGGCGCAGGGCGGGGAGGGTCCACAGTCCGAGGAACATCGACAGCATGAGCACGACGTCGATCGTGTACGTCCAGCCGTACCCGGTGAGGGCCACGAGGAGTCCGGCCAGCGCGGGGCCGGCCATGACCGTGAGTCCGAAGGCGACGCCGTTGAGCGCGGACGCGGCGGCGAGCATGCGGCGGGGGATGAGCCGGGGGACGATCGCCGTCCGGGTGGCCATGCCGACCGAGTTCGCCGCCGAATTCACGATGCTCAGCGCGTACAGCCACCAGATCGTCTCCGTCCCCGTCCACGTGAGCGCGGCGAGGAGCGCGGTGGAGGCGAACGTCACGGTGGCCGCGATCAGCGCGACCCGCCGGCGGTCGAACGCGTCGGCGAGCATGCCGCCGTACAGACCGGCGAGGATCATCGGGAGGAGACCGGCGACGGCGATCATCGAGACGGCGAACGTGCTCTCGGTCAGTTCGAACACGTGCAGCATCACGGTCACGATGGTGAGCTGACCGCCGATGCCGGCGAGCGTCGAGCCGATCCACATCCGGGCGAAGGCCGGGCTCGCCTTCAGCGGGGTGAGGTCGATCAGATGGCCGCGTCGGGAGCTCACAGGGCGATCTTCTTCTGCACATCCCGAGCCTAGTTGACCGGTGCGCCCCGCTCCGGACCCCGTGTCCCGTCGTGGTCGTTCGGGCTGGTAGACTCGTCAGGTTGCCGTTCGATCGGCCGCGGATAAAGAGAGCTCACGCATCAGGCGTCGGGCGCCGCGCAACAAGCAGAGAGGGGATCGAATCTATGGCACTGGAAGCAGACGTCAAGAAGGCGATCATCGAAGAGTACGCGACGCACCCCGGTGACACCGGATCCCCCGAGGTGCAGGCCGCGATGCTGACGCAGCGCATCAAGGACCTCACCGAGCACCTGAAGGAGCACAAGCACGACCACCACTCGCGTCGTGGTCTGTTCCTGCTCGTGGGTCAGCGCCGTCGTCTGCTCGGCTACCTCCAGAGCGTCGACATCGAGCGGTACCGCTCGCTGATCGCACGCCTTGGTCTTCGCCGATAAGGCACCACGGACCCAGCGTTCAATCGCGCAGAACATTCTTGAGAAGGCCGCCCCACGGTGTGGGGCGGCCTTCGTCATGTCCGGACGGTGTGGATCCGCTCAGGCGGGCGCCTGCACCAGGTCGGGGTGGTGGATGGCCGCCACGTCGGGGTGCGCCCGCAGGCGGGACTTCATGGCGTTCTCGCCGTAGGTCGCGTGGATCGGATTGCTCGGGTCCTCGGTGACTCCGGTGGCCTCGGCGGCGAGGTCGGCGGGGAGCTCGAGCAACGGCAGTTGCTGGTCGAGGGCGGGGTTGAAGAAGAACGGGATCGAGATGCGCTCCTCGGGCGCCCGCGGCGAGATCACCCGGTGGTTCGTCGCCTTGAGGTAGCCGCCGGTGGCGTACTCGAGCAGCTCGCCGATGTTGACGACGAAGGCGCCGGGAACCGGGGGAGCCGACACCCACTCGCCGTCACGCTCGACCTGGAGCCCGCCCTTGCCGGGCTCGACCCAGAGCAGCGTCAGCACCCCGGAGTCCTTGTGCGCGCCGACGCCCTGCTGCGGTTCCGGCTCGTTCGTGCCCGGGTACCGCACGATCTTGATCAGGGTGGACGGATCGCGGAACGTCTCGTCGAAGTAGGTCTCCTCGGCCCCGAGAGTGAGGGCCCAGGCGCGCAGGAGCTTGCGGGCGATCTCCGTCAGGGCGTCGTGCCACTCGGTGACGACCTGCTTCAGCTCGGGCTGGGCGGCCGGCCAGAGGTTGGGGCCGATGAGGCGGTTGAAGGCGGGGCCGCCGTCCACCGGCTCGCGCTCGGGGCCGATGTCGATCTGCTCGCGCCAGTCGACCTTGCCCTGCGTCCGTTCCCCGCCGATCCGGGTGTAGCCGCGGAAGTGCGGGCTGTTGACGTTCTCGATCGCGAGCTTGTCCTCCTCCGGCAGGGCGAAGAAGTCGAGGGCCGCCTGGTGCAGCCGCGCCTCGAGTTCCGGTGAGATCCCGGTGCCGGTCAGGTAGAAGAAGCCGACGTCGTGAGTGGCCGCGCGGAGGTCGTCGCGGAAGCGCGCCGCGGCCTCGGGGCCGTCGTCGAGCTGGGACAGGTCGAGGATGGGGAGCGAGAGTTCAGCCATGGACCGAGGCTATGTCGGGGATGTGGCCGGAGGACGCTCTGTTGCACTCCATTACCTCCGGCGGTGGTGTCGGGGCGGCGCCGGTTGCGGTGCTAGAGTCTCGGTGGTAAGGGATGCCTTACCTCAGTCGTCAGTCAGAGAGTGTCTCCCGTGCTCGCCACCTTCCTCATCGGACTCCGCGAGGGTCTCGAAGCCGCGCTCGTCGTCGGCATCCTCGTCGCCTACCTCCGCCGTCTCGGTCGCCGGGACGCGCTGCCGAAGATGTGGGCCGGGGTCGGTCTCGCGATCGCCCTCGCTCTGGGCATCGGCGCGATCCTGACCTTCGGGGCCTACGAACTGACCTTCCAGGCGCAGGAGCTGATCGGCGGCGGGTTGTCCCTCGTCGCGGTGGCGATGGTGACGTGGATGATCTTCTGGATGCAGCGCGCCGGCCGCACCATGAAGGCGACTCTGGAGGGCGGCATCGATCGCGCGCTGACGGTGGGTGGTCTCTGGGCGCTCATCGCGATCGGCTTCGTCTCCGTCGCCCGCGAGGGGATCGAGACCACGCTGCTGCTGTGGTCGATGGTGCAGTCCTTCGGCGACGCCCCCTCGGCCCTCGTCGGCGCGCTCCTGGGACTCTCCGTGGCCGTCGTGCTCGGCTGGCTCATCTCCCGCGGGGCGCTGCGCCTGGACCTGCGCCGCTTCTTCGCCTGGACGGGCGGCTTCCTCGTGATCGTCGCGGCCGGCGTCCTCGCCTACGCGCTGATGGATCTGCAGGAGGCGGGCGCCCTTCCTGGCCCGTTCACCGCCGCCGCTCCGCTCGACCCGGTCACCGGCGCCGTCGCCGTGGGCGCGGCCGGCTTCCCGTTCGGCTGGGCGTTCGACGTGTCGGCGGCGATCGCTCCCGGCGGCGCGCTGGCCTCCGTCCTGCAGGCCACGGTCGGCTTCATGCCCGCCATGACCTGGCTGCAGGTGCTCGCCTGGGGTCTCTACATCCTCGTCGTGGGCGGGCTCTACCTCCGCGGCCTGCGCTCGGCACGCCCTTCGACGCGCGGCGCCTCCGCCGCCACCCCGACGTCTTCCCTCACACAGCAAGGAGCAGCATGATCACCTCGCACCGGGTCCTCGCCGCGGCAGCCGCCGCGGGTACCGCCGTCCTCCTCCTCAGCGGCTGCGTCGCGAAGAGCGATGCCCAGGCGACGGCGGCGTTCGACGTCTCATCCACCGCCACGGACTGCGCCGTCTCCGCGTCCACCGCGAAGAGCGGGACGCTGACGTTCGATGTGACGAACGACACCGATCAGGTCTCCGAGTTCTACCTGCTGGCCGAGGACGGACTGCGGATCGTCGGCGAGGTCGAGAACATCGCCCCGGCCGCGTCCCGCACCCTCACGGTGGTCGCCCAGCCGGGCGAGTACTTCACGCTCTGCAAGCCGGGCATGGTCGGCGACGGTGTCGGCCGGGCGTCGTTCACGGTGACCGGAGACCGCGTGGCGGTGGACGGCCCCGACGCCGAGCAGAAGCAGAAGGCCGTCGATCTCTACGGGGCGTTCGTGAAGGATCAGGTCGGGCAGCTCGTGCCGGCCGTGGAAGACCTCGTGACCGCCTACGAGTCCGGCGACGACGAGACCGCCCGTACGCTCTTCCCGCAGACGAGGGCGTTCTACGAGCGCATCGAGCCCGTCGCCGAGGCGCTCGGAGACCTCGACCCGCGGATCGACTACCGAGAGGTCGATGCGGTGGCGGAGGGCCTGGACTGGACCGGCTTCCACCGCATCGAGAAGGACCTCTGGGCGCCGGCGAAGGACGCACTGAACGCCGACGGAGAGACCCCGGCATGGCAGGACTGGGCGCCGTCCACGCCCGCGGAGCGCGCCGATTACGGCGACCTGCTCCTGGCCGACGTGCAGGAGCTGTACGACTACGTGCACTCGGACGACTTCACCACCGCGCTGGATGACCAGGGGATCGGCGGCATCTCGAACGGCGCGATCGCACTGCTCGACGAGGTGGCCACCGGCAAGATCTCCGGCGAGGAGGACTGGTGGTCCGGCACGGATCTCTTCGACTTCGCCGCGAACGTCGAGGGCTCCAAGATGGCCTTCTCGCTGGTGCAGGACTTCGCCGCGGCGCAGGGCGCCGACGGCGAGGCCCTCGTCTCCGAGATCGAGACCGGATACACCGCCCTCGAGGAGTCCCTCGCCGCGCACGGCTCGCTCGCCGAGGGCTTCGTGGGGTACGGCGAGCTGACCGATGCCGACAAGCGCGAATTCACCGACCTCATCAACGCGCTCGCCGAGCCGCTCTCGCAGCTCACCGGCACGGTGCTCGACTGACGACGGCACACGGAGGAGCACGGACGTGAACGAGTCGGAATCCGTCGCCCGGGAGGCGCCGGCGGCCCTGCCGTCGGAGCCCTCCGGCGGCGGTCTCAGCCGCCGCGGGCTGCTCGGGCTGGCCGTCGGCGGTGGTGTCGCCGGCCTGGCCGTCGGGCTGGGGGCCGGGACGGCCGGAGGCATGGCGCTCGGGCGGGCGCGTGCCGCCGAGGACGCCGAGTCGCGGTACGAGTTCTTCGGCGCGCACCAGGCCGGCATCACGACGCCCGTGCAGGACCACCTGCACTTCGCGAGCTTCGACATGATGCCCCGCACCGATCGGGACGACCTCATCTCCCTGTTGCAGGACTGGTCGTACGCCGCGGCGCGGATGACGCAGGGGCTGGAGGTGAGTGCGAGCGGCGCGGTGAACGGTCCCGCCGAAGCGCCCCCGGATGACACGGGGGAGGCGCTGGGGCTCCCCGCCGCGGGCCTGACCCTCACGTTCGGGTTCGGTCCGGGGCTGTTCGAGAACGAGGACGGCGATCGCTACGGTCTCGCCGCTCGGCGTCCGTCCGGCCTCGAACGGCTCCCCGCCTTCCTCGGGGACGACCTTGATCCGGCGGCGTCGCACGGCGACCTGTGCATCCAGGCCTGCGCCGACGACCCCCAGGTCGCTGTGCACGCGATCCGCAACCTCAGCCGCATCGCGTTCGGGCGGGCCCGCCTGCGCTGGTCGCAGCTCGGATTCGGCAAGACCTCGCGCACGACGGCAAGTCAGGCCACGCCCCGGAACCTCTTCGGCTTCAAGGACGGCACGGCCAACATCCTCGCCGACGACACCGCGGCGCTCGCCGAGCACGTCTGGGTCGCCGAGGGTGACGAGCCGTCCTGGATGGCCGGCGGTTCGTATCTGGTCGCCCGGAAGATCGCCATGCTCATCGAGACCTGGGACCGGGTGCGCCTGGCCGAGCAGGACACGATCATCGGACGGGACAAGGGGGTCGGGGCACCGCTCTCCGGAGGCGACGAGTTCACGGCCCCCGACTTCCGCGACTCGGAGATCGATGAGAACAGTCACGTCCGGCTCGCGCATCCGGAGCAGAACGACGGCATCCGCATCCTGCGCCGCGGGTACAACTACGTCGACGGCAACAACGCCCTGGGACGACTCGACGCCGGGCTGTTCTTCCTGTCCTACCAGCGTGATCCCGCCCAGTTCATCAGCCTGCAGCGCCGCCTGTCGACCGACCGACTCAACGAGTACATCCGTCACGTGGGCTCGGGCATCTGGGCCATCCCGCCGGGAGCGCGACCGGGTTCGTACGTGGGGGCGGAGCTGTTCGCCTGAGCAGACTCAGCCGGCGACGACGTCTTCGAGGACGGCGACGGCGTCCGCGGCGAACGCATCCGCTCCGGCGTGATCGTGAGCGGTCACCGTCACCACCGCGTCGCCGAAGAACAGCAGCAGCTGGCCGTGGGCTCCGTGCAGCCGCCACGCCCGCCCCGGACCCTGCCAGCCCGCGAGCGCATAGCGGTCATAGCCAGGGTTGACGCCCGCGACGACGCCGTCCTCGTGCATGGCGTCGATCCACTCCGGGGCGACGAGTCGACGTCCCTGCCAGGAGCCGCGATCACGGATGAGCAGCCCCAGGCGCGCGACCTCCTCGGTGCGGAGCGGCAGGCCGCCACCCGCCTCGATGCGTCCGTTCGGGCAGCGGGACCACGTCACGTCGTCGATGCCGAGCGGGGCGAAGAGGCGCGTCGAGAGGTAGTCGCCGACGTCGCCCACGCGGGTCGCGAGGGCGGTCATCGCGGTATAGGTGCTCGCGTTGGAGTACTGGAACACACGCCCGCGCGACGGCCGTCGCAGGAACTCGCGGGCCAGATCCGGCCAGTCCGTCATCAGCGTCTCGGACCACGGCAGGTCGATGCCGCTCGACATCGACAGCAGATGACGCAGGGTGACGTGAGCGACGCCCTCGCCGAGTTCGTGCTCCGGCAGGAGGGTGGCGACGGTGTCGTCCAGGCCGATCAGTCCGTCGTCGGCGGCGAGGGCGGCCGCAAGCACGCAGACGCCCTTCGCGATCGAGTGCACGTCCTCACGGACGTCGGGCGTCCAGCGGTGATCCGCGGTGTCGTCGCCGATGCGCACGTGGAGCCCGTGCGCGGCGAACCCCTGGGAGTCGGCGATGGCGACGAGCCGGTCCCGGACCTCGGACGCGGGGTGGGCGGCTGTCATCGCGGACGCCGGGAGCCGGTCGGATCGTTGCGGCGACCTTCCCGCGACGCGAGCTCGGGATCGGCGAACAGCCACCGCGGCCGCGGCTCCACGAGCGGACGGAACACCCGTCGCACGGGCTTGGTCGCGAGCAGCAGTGCGAGGACCACCGAGAGCGCCGTGACCGCAGGGAGCCAGAACCAGGTCGGCTCGAGGTCGCGCAGCACGCCGCTCTCGCGGAACGGGTAGAGCACGAAGGAGTGCAGGAGGTAGACGTACATCGTGTACTGACCGAACGTGGTCCACCAGTACGCGCCGCGGGGGATGAGGGCGAAGAAGGCGGCGCACAGCACGACCGCGAGCAGCATGAGCAGGATGCGGATGCCGCCGGCCCACCACTGGTCGCCGACGAGGTCGACGTAGGAATCCTCGTAGAACAGCCAGTGCCGCAGGTCGACCGCCTGCCACAGCGGCAGCCAGTTCCACGCCGCCCATCCGGCCGTGCCGAGGACGACGAGCGCGAGGACGCGGCTCCACCACGGGCGGACGTCGAGGAGGCGGAGGCGGTCGACGACGTTCTTCTCCCGGAGCCACCAGCCCAGGGTGAAGAACGGCAGCAGGCCCAGGGTCCGGGAGAGTGAGAACGTGCTGTCGACGTTCGGCAGATAGCCGGCGCCGATGGAGATCACGATCGTCCACAGCAGCGGCCAGCGCAGGAGCGCGAGGTACGGGAGGACGAGACGGAAGATCCCGAGCGCGAGCAGGAACCAGAGCGTCCAGCTGGGCTGCGTCGGGTTCGGGGTGGTCTCTCCCTCCACGAGCCACTTCGTGAGCGTCCAGAGCGCCTCGAAGATGACGTAGGGGAGGATGATGTCGGTGATGACGCGGGCCATCTGCGTCCGGGTGGGGGAGCCCGACTTGGAGAAGTAGCCCGAGATGATGGCGAACGCCGGCATGTGGAACGCGTAGAGCGCCAGATAGAAGGCGAAGGCGATGTCCGAGTCGTAGCTGAGGCGCTGGATGGCATGGCCCAGCACGACGAGGACGATGCAGGCGTAGCGGGCGTTGTCCCAGAAGGGCACGCGGCGGCGTCTGCGGGGAACCGGTCCGGTGCTGGGTCCTGTGGTGCCGACCCCGGTGGTGCTCATTCTCCGAGGCTACCGGTCGGGAATAAAGTTGCCGTGCACGCGTTGACCCAATTACATTCAAATGAATAGAACCGGATGTCCGGCATCCGATTCGGAGAACACGGAGCAATCATGAGCGAGCAGTCAGGCGCGCAGGCGATGCAGTTCGGCATCATGTCGGTCAGCGACATCACCCGCGACCCCACCACGGGAGTCACCCCCAGCGAGCAGGAGCGGATCAAGGCGACGCTGGCCATCGCCACGCACGCCGAGGAGGTGGGCCTCGACGTCTTCGCCATCGGCGAGCACCACAACCCGCCCTTCTGGTCGTCGAGTCCCACGACATTCCTCGCCGCGCTCGCCGCCCAGACGGAACGCCTCATCGTCTCGACCTCGACGACGCTGATCACGACGAACGACCCGGTGCGCATCGCCGAGGAGTACGCGATGCTGCAGCACGTCTCGGACGGCCGCATGGACCTCATGCTGGGCCGCGGCAACACCGGCCCGGTGTACCCGTGGTTCGGGCAGGACATCCGTCAGGGCCTTCCGCTCGCGATCGAGAACTACGCGCTGCTGCACAAGCTGTGGCGCGAGGACGTCGTCGACTGGGAGGGCAAGTTCCGCACGCCGCTGCAGGGCTTCACCTCCACGCCCCGTCCGCTCGACGGCATCGCCCCGTTCGTGTGGCACGGTTCGATCCGCACCCCGGAGATCGCGGAGCAGGCCGCGTACTACGGCGACGGCTTCTTCGCGAACAACATCTTCTGGCCGAAGGAGCACTACCAGCGGCTCATCGAGCTGTACCGTCAGCGCTTCGAGCACTACGGCCACGGCACGCGCGAGCAGGCGATCGTCGGTCTCGGCGGCCAGGTGTTCATGGCCGCGAAGTCGCAGGACGCGGTGAACCAGTTCCGCCCGTACTTCGACAACGCGCCCGTCTACGGTCACGGCCCCAGCATGGAGGACTTCACCGAGATGACCCCGCTGACCGTGGGATCACCGCAGCAGGTGATCGACCGGTACGCGGCGATGCGCGAGCACTACGGCGACTACCAGCGCCAGCTGTTCCTCATCGACCACGCGGGTCTGCCGCTGAAGACGGTCCTCGAGCAGCTCGACATCCTCGGCTCCGAGGTCGTGCCGGTGCTCCGCAAGGAGCTCGCGAAGGACCGCCCGTCCACGGTGCCCGACGCGCCGACCCACGCCGCGCGCGTGCGGGCGACGTACGGCGACGGGCCTACCCGGCAGGCGCGCCCCGGTGCGAACCGCGGAGACAACCTCACCGGGGACTCGCCCTACCAGGACACGCCGGCGCCCGCGGGTGCCGCCTTCGGACTCGGCCGGAAGGAGGCCTGACATGACCACGCGTCGCATCGCCGTCGTCTCGGCGGGGCTGTCCAACCCCTCGTCCACCCGGATGCTCGCCGACCGGCTGGCCGCGGAGACCGTGAAGGCGCTCGCGGAGCGCGACATCGAGGCCACCGTCGACGTGATCGAGCTGCGCGACCACGCGCACGACATCACGAACAACATGCTGACCGGCTTCGCGCCTCCCGCACTCGAGACGGCGATCAACACCGTCGTCTCGGCCGACGCGCTGATCGCGGTCACCCCGATCTTCTCGACGAGCTACTCGGGCTTGTTCAAGTCGTTCATCGACGTGCTCGACCCGGACGCGCTCACCGGGAAGCCGGTGCTGATCGGAGCGAACGCGGGAACGCCACGGCACTCGCTCGCGATCGACTACGCGATCCGTCCGCTGTTCGCCTACCTGCATGCCGAGGCCGTGTCGACGGGCGTCTTCGCGGCGTCGAGCGACTGGGGCGGCGCGGGGGACGACGTCGCGCCGCTGGCGAAGCGGGTCGAGAAGGGAGCGAGGGAACTCGCCGAGGCGGTCGCGCGCCGGGATGCCGCCGCGGTCGTCGACCCGTACGACCCCGCCACCTACCTGGGTGAGGGACGCTCCTTCGGTCACATGCTCGGCGGTCTCGCCGGGGAGTGACCGGAACGGCCGCCCGACAGCGACGTGCCCCGTGCCTTCCGGCGCGGGGCACGTCCGTGTCTGCGGAGGGGGATGCGGGAGCAGGAGACCGGCTCCCGCATCCTCGCGGTCAACCGCTCTTGCGTCGGAACTCGCGCCGCGTCTGCGGGGCGTGGGCGGCGTGCACGGCGGAATCGCCGTCGAGGTGAGCCTCGCCCTGCCGGTGGTGCGCGTTCTTCTTCTCGAGCGCTTCCTTGAACTTGCGCTTCATGTCCTCGGAGGAGGAGCCGGCGCCTTCTTCGGTGCTCATGCTCCCGAGCCTAGAGCACGGCCGGACGAGCGGCGAGGGTCGCCGCGTCGGTCGCGACCGACCCCGAGGCGGTGAGCGGGAACCAGAGCGCGGATAGCCGGTGACCCGTTATCCAGCATCCGGTGAACATCCGGTGCCCGACGCCGATTCCCCTCGGCGGGGACGGGGAGCGCCGCCATCCTGAGGGTGTGAGAGTCGCGATCGTCACCGAGTCCTTCCTTCCGCACATGAACGGTGTGACCGGATCCGTGATGCAGATCCTCCGTCACCTGGAGCGCCGAGGGCATGACTCCTGTGTGCTCGCTCCGGCCGCGATCGGAATGCCGGTGGAGCTGCACGGCGCGCCTGTCACCGCGATTCCCAGCGTCCCGCTCCCGGGGTACCGGGACGTCCGGGTGGGCGCGGCGACCACTCGGAGGATCGGCGCGGAGCTCGACCGCTTCCGTCCCGACGTCGTCCACCTGGCGTCGCCGTTCGCGCTCGGGTGGCGGGGCCTGCTCGCCGCAGAACGCGGGGGTGTCGGAACGGTCGCGGCGTACCAGACCGACGTGGCCGCCTATACGGAGAGATATCGCGTCGCGGCGACGACCGGGATCGCCCATGCCCACATCGCCCGACTGCACAGGAGGGCCACACTCACGCTCGCGCCGTCCACCGAGTCGGCACAGCAGCTGAGCCGGCTCGGCATCGACCGCATCCGGCCCTGGGGGCGGGGTGTGGACGCCGAGCTCTTCCACCCCTCGCGGCGCAGCGACGCGCTTCGGGCCGAGTGGGGAGCCGAGACCGTCATCGGCTACGTCGGACGCCTCGCCCCCGAGAAGCAGGTGGAGGATCTCGCCGCGCTGCACGGCATCCCCGGCACGCGTCTCGTCATCGTCGGAGACGGCCCCCGGAGGGAGCGGCTGCAGGAGCAGCTTCCCGACGCCCTCTTCCTCGGGCGGCTCGACGGGGAGGCGCTCGCGGCGGCGCTGGCCTCCTTCGACGTCTTCGTGCATCCGGGGGAGAGCGAGACCTTCGGGCAGACACTCCAGGAGGCCCATGCGAGCGGTGTCCCCGTGGTCGCCACAGGCAGAGGAGGCCCGCTCGACCTCGTCCGGCCCGGCGTCGACGGGTGGCTCTACCGACCAGGAGACCTCGCAGAGCTCCGCCGTCGCGTGACCGATCTCGCCGGAGACGAGCGCCGGCGTCGGGCGTTCGGGGAGGCGGGCTGGAGCGCGGTGCAGGGCCGGAGCTGGGCGCACCTCGGAGATCAGCTCCTGGATCACTTCGAGGAGGCGCGGACGCTGCATGCCGTGGACCGTCGTCTGCGCGCTCGCCGCCTCGTCCGGCCGGAGCCGGCCCCGCCCGCCCCCGCGCGCCGCTGGCGGCGGATCGTCGCCCTCGGCGACTCGGTGACCGAGGGCCTCTGCGACCCCGGACCCGATGGGGCGCTCCGCGGGTGGGCGGACCGGCTCGCGCTGCTCCTCGCCGCGCGGGGAGGCCTCCACTACGCGAACCTCGCGATCCGGTCGAAGCGGGTGTCCGACGTGTGCGGACCGCAGCTGGAGCGGGCGCGCGAACTCCGCCCCGACCTGGTCACCGTCCTGGTGGGTGCCAACGATCTCGTGAGGCACCGCGTCGACGTGCCCGCGCTCGCCGCGAGCCTGGAGACCGCGGTGCGGCGGCTTCGCGCGACCGGTGCCGACGTGATCCTGGTCACGCCGTTCCTGCCCGCCCGCCGAGCGGCGGCGCTGTACGCGCGGCGCTTCTCCGCCTTCGCCACGGCGCTCGCCGGGGTCGCTGCGCGGACCGGTGCGATCCTCATCGACACGGATCTGCTCCCGGCGCTGGGAGAGCGACAGCACTGGGGCGAGGACCTCGTGCATCTCGGCAGTCGGGGGCACCGCGTGCTCGCCTATCGCGTCGCGGAGGTGCTCGGGGTACCGCACGCCGATGCGCTGGGAGCGCTGGATGCGGCGTTGCACGAGAACGAGCCGATCGGACGAGCGGCCTGGTGGCGGCAGTACGCGCTCCCGTGGGTGTGGCGACGACTGCACGGCCGCGCCGCGGGAGACGGGCGTCGGGCGAAGCACGACGACTACGTCTACCTCGGGCGCTCCACCGTGCCGCAGGACGCCAGTGTGGTCTGACGGGCGCGAGGCCTCAGCGTCGCCCCATCCCGTGGTAGGTCCAGCCGGCAGCCCGCCAGGCGTCGGCGTCCAGACAGTTCCGCCCGTCGATCACGATGCGGCCCCGCACGAGCCCGCCGGCGTGCTGCGGATGGAGCTCCCGGCGGTACTCGTCCCACTCCGTGACGACGACGACCGCATCCGCGTCCCGCAGGGCCTCGTCCCTGGACGAGTCGTACCCGAGCTGCGGATGCCGTGCGCGGGCGTTCTCGATCGCCGCGGGGTCGGTCACCACGACATCGGCGCCCAGTCCGCGCAGCCGCACGGCCACCTCCAGGGCGGGGGAATCGCGGACGTCGTCGCTGAAGGGCTTGAAGGCCGCGCCGAGGACGGCGATCCTCCTCCCGAAGACGAGGCCGCCGAGCGCATCCACCACGAGGCGCACCGCCCGATCCCGTCGGCGGAGGTTGATGGCGTCCACCTCGTGGAGGAACCCGACGGCCTCCCCGCGTCCGAGCTCCTCGGCGCGGGCCGCGAACGCGCGGATATCCTTGGGCAGGCAGCCGCCCCCGAACCCGATCCCCGAGCCGAGGTAGCGGCGGCCGATGCGCGAGTCGTGTCCGAGTGCTTCGGCGAGGAGGGTGACGTCCGCTCCGGCCGCCTCGGCGATCTCGGCCATGGCGTTGATGAACGAGATCTTCGTCGCGAGGAACGCGTTGGCGGCACCCTTCACGAGCTCAGCGGTGGCGAGGTCGGTGACGAGGAAGGGCGCGCCCGCGTCGATCGCCGCGGCGTACACGCGGCGGAGCAGGTCGACGGCGGCGACGCCCTGCCGGGTGTCCTCGGCCCCGACCACCAGACGGTCGGGCCGGAGGGTGTCGTGGACGGCCCAGCCCTCCCGGAGGAACTCGGGGTTCCAGGCGAGCGTCGCGCCGGTCTCCGCGATCCGACGGGCGAGACGGGCGGCAGTGCCCACGGGCACCGTCGACTTCCCGGCCACCACCGCCCCCGGTCGCAGGTGCGGGAGCAGCCCGTCGATCGCCGCGTCGACGAAGCGGAGGTCGGCTGCGGGCCCGGAGGCGGACTGCGGGGTGCCGACCGCGAGGAAGTGCACCTCCGCCCCGGCAGCGGCCGCCGGATCCGCGGCGAAGCGCAACCGCCCTGACCGCACTCCCTCCGCGAGGAGCTCGGCGAGGCCGGGCTCGAAGAAGGGCGCGGCACCCGCGGTGAGGTCGGCGACCTTGCCCTCGTCCACGTCGATCCCCACGACATCGTGACCGAGCGAGGCCATCGCCGCGGCGTGCACCGCTCCCAGATACCCGCATCCGATCACTGACATCCGCATGCGCTCAGCACAGCCGAGCCTTCTCTCGCTCCGGCGCACGCGCGGTGAACACCGGGTGACGGTCGGGTGTCGGGACCGGGTCGCGCGTGGAGCCCTCGGGTCTTCGGGCACACGCTGGTAGTGTGGTCGAGGGTGACCCCGGTCATCCGATAACTTCACATCGACTCATGGAGCGATCGGCGGAGAAGCTGGTCCCCTGTGGTGGGTTCCTCGGCGCAGGTCGGGTGGCTTTCTACTGGTGGCCAGCGCAGGCGAGATTCGCGGGAATGCCCGCGCGCCCGAACCCTTCCGTTCCGCTCCTTTGAACACGCTCGCGCGTCACACGGATTCGCGAGTCTAAACAAAGAAGGAGAGACCTCTTGGAAGGTCCTGAAATCACCGCCACCGAGGCCGTTCTCGACAACGGCCGCTTCGGCACCCGCACCATCCGCTTCGAGACCGGCCGCCTCGCGCAGCAGGCTCAGGGCGCCGTCGCCGCCTACCTGGACGGCGAGACCATGCTCCTGTCGGCCACGAGCGCGGGCAAGCACCCGCGTGAGGGCTTCGACTTCTTCCCGCTGACGGTCGACGTCGAGGAGCGCTCCTACGCCGCCGGCAAGATCCCCGGCTCGTTCTTCCGTCGTGAGGGTCGTCCCTCGACCGAGGCGATCCTGGTCTGCCGTCTGATCGACCGCCCGCTGCGTCCGTCGTTCGTCGACGGCCTGCGCAACGAGGTCCAGATCGTCATCACGGTCCTCTCGATCGCCCCGGGCGAGTTCTACGACGCCCTCGCGATCAACGCCGCGTCCGCGTCGACCCAGATCTCGGGTCTGCCGTTCTCGGGCCCCGTCGCCGGTGTGCGCCTCGCGTTCATCCCCGGTCACGGTCAGCACGAGGACCAGTGGGTCGCGTTCCCGACCGCCGAGCAGGTCTCCGAGGCCGTGTTCGACCTCATCGTCGCCGGCCGCGTGGTCACCAAGGCCGACGGCTCCGAGGACGTCGCGATCATGATGGTCGAGGCCGAGGCGACCGAGGGCAGCTGGAACCTGATCAAGGCCGGCGCCACCAAGCCCGACGAGACCATCGTGGCCCAGGGCCTCGAGGCCTCGAAGCCGTTCATCGCCCAGCTCGTCAAGGCCCAGGCCGAGCTCGCCGCCACCGCGTCGAAGGAGCCGGGCGTGTACCCGGTCTTCCCCGCGTACAGCGACGAGGTCTACGACTTCGTGTCCGAGCGCGCGTTCGCCGAGCTGAGCGACGTCTACCAGATCGCCGACAAGACCGAGCGCCAGAACGCCGACGACGCGATCAAGGACCGCGTCAAGGCCGAGCTCATCGAGGCCACCGAGGCGGGCTCGCTCCCGGCTGCGGCCCCGCTGGAGTTCTCCGCGGCGTACAAGTCCGTCACGAAGAAGATCGTGCGTGGTCGCATCCTCACCGAGGGCACCCGCATCGACGGCCGCGGGCTGGCGGACATCCGTCCGCTCGACGCCGAGGTGCAGGTCATCCCGCGCGTGCACGGCTCCGCGATCTTCCAGCGCGGCGAGACCCAGATCATGGGTGTCACCACGCTGAACATGCTGAAGATGGAGCAGCAGATCGACTCGCTGTCGCCCACGACCAGCAAGCGCTACATGCACCACTACAACTTCCCGCCCTACTCGACCGGTGAGACCGGCCGGGTGGGTTCGCCGAAGCGTCGCGAGATCGGGCACGGCTTCCTCGCCGAGCGCGCTCTGGTGCCGGTTCTGCCGAGCCGCGAGGAGTTCCCGTACGCGATCCGTCAGGTGTCCGAGGCGCTGAGCTCCAACGGCTCCACCTCGATGGGCTCCGTCTGCGCGTCGACCCTCTCGCTCCTCAACGCGGGTGTGCCGCTGCGCGCCCCCGTCGCCGGCATCGCGATGGGCCTCGTCTCCGACGAGGTCAACGGGGAGACCCGGTATGCGGCGCTGACCGACATCCTGGGTGCGGAGGACGCGCTCGGTGACATGGACTTCAAGGTCGCCGGCACGAGCGAGTTCGTCACCGCCATCCAGCTCGACACGAAGCTCGACGGCATCCCGTCGTCGGTGCTCGCGGGCGCGCTGACCCAGGCCAAGGACGCTCGTCTGACGATCCTCAACGTCCTGAACGCCGCGATCGACGCTCCCGACGAGATGGCACCCACCGCGCCGCGCGTCATCAGCGTCCAGATCCCGGTCGACAAGATCGGCGAGCTGATCGGCCCGAAGGGCAAGACGATCAACGCGATCCAGGACGAGACCGGTGCGCAGATCTCCATCGAGGAGGACGGCACCGTCTACATCGGCGCGACCGACGGCCCCTCGGCCGAGGCCGCCCGTGCCCAGGTCAACGCGATCGCCAACCCGACCAACCCGGAGGTCGGCGAGCAGTTCCTCGGCACCGTCGTGAAGATCGCGACCTTCGGCGCCTTCATCTCGCTGCTGCCGGGCAAGGACGGTCTGCTGCACGTCACCGAGGTGCGCAAGCTCGCCGGTGGCAAGCGTGTGGAGAACGTCGAGGACGTGCTCTCCGTCGGCCAGAAGATCCTCGTGAAGATCACGAAGATCGACGACCGCGGCAAGCTGTCGCTCGAGCCCGTGCTCGACGACGCGCCCGCTGCGGACGAGGCTCCGGCCGAGGACGCCGCCGAGTAAGACAACGGATGACACGGAACCCGGGTCTCTCCGTCGGAGGGGCCCGGGTTCCGTCGTCTGTGCCGTGATCGAAACGTTATGGGAAGTTTGCGCGCCGTTCCCCGGATTGGTCGGGACGTTCGCGCACGTCGCATACCCTCGAAGTACGCACCGGGGGGTGCCAGCGAAGCAGTGATGTCGATCGGCTCCGGCCGATCACGGCGGGGGTGAGAGTATGCGGTTGTTCAGCGTAGGCGCAGGAACACCTGCTGAACGCGCCCCGCAGGAGCATGAGGACCACCCCTCCGCCCCCATCCCGATCGTCGGTCCCGGGGTCGGGGAGTCCATCCGTGCCGCCCTCGGCGAGACCGGGTACGAGACGTTCCCGCTCATGCTCGGCGCCGCGGAGTTCGGATGGAACGTCGATCTCGAGACGAGCCACGGCATCCTCGACCGCTACGTGGAGTTCGGTGGCAACGCCATCCATACCGCGGACGGGTTCTCCGGCGGGCGCAGCGAGCACATCCTCGGGCAGTGGCTGCGGTCGCGGGACCAGCGCGAGCGGGTGGTCCTGAGCGTGCGCATCGGCGCGCACGCCGACAACCCCGGCCTGGGATCGGTCAACCTCGTCCGTGCCGTCGAGGGGTCGCTGACCCGGCTCGGCGTCGAGCGCATCGACGTGCTGTACCTCGACGCCACGCTGGATGCGACGACCAACCTCGAAGACACCCTGGCCACGGTCGAGTGGCTCGTCGAGGCGGGGAAGATCGGGGCGCTCGGCGCGTACGGCTTCACGCCGGAGAGGCTCGTCGAGGCGCGGATCCTCGCGTCGGCGGGTTATCCGCGCATCACGGTCATCGACACGCCGTACAACCTCGTCCGTCGGCAGCCGTTCGAGGGCGACCTGCGGCTCGTCGCCGGCGCGCAGAACCTCGCCGTGACGCCGTCCCACGCGCTGGAGCACGGATTCCTGTCCGGCCGTCACCGGACGAAGGCGGTCGCGTCGCGCGGCGTCCGCGGCGAGCAGCTCCGGGGTCACCTCAACCGCCGAGGGACCAAGGTGCTGCGTGCGCTGGATCAGGTCGCAGCGGAGCTCGCCGTGCCTGTCGCGGCCGTGTCCATCGCGTGGCTGCTCGCGCAGCGCACGGTCGCCGCGCCGATCGTGAACACGTTCGCGACCGACCACGTCGACGAGCTCATGCAGGGCGCGGGCGTGACGCTGTCCCGGGTACAGGTCGCCGACCTCACCCGCGCGGGCGCCTGAGCTCGCGGCGCCCGTGACATAGGGTGGAAGAGGAAGACCGGCGGATGCTGGCGACGAGGCGAGCGAGCGAGTTGTGACGCACTACATATATCTGGTCAGACACGGTGAACATCAGGATGCCGAGCACGGCCTCGCCGACGGACCCCTCTCCCCGCGCGGTCAGCGGCAGGCGGAGCTGATCGCGGATCGCCTGTCCGGCCTCCCGCTCGACGCCGTCTGGCATTCGCCGCTCCTCCGCGCCGCGGAGACGGCGCGAGCGATCGCCGGCCGACTCCCCTCCGTGGATCCGGAGCCCTCCGCTCTGCTCTTCGACTGCGTGCCGACGGGGATGACGGAGGAGACGCCGGCCGTGTTCGAGCCCTTCTTCGGCTCCGTGACCGAGGCGGAGATCGAGGCGGGCCGCGCGCAGATGTCCGATGCCGTCAACGAGTTCCTCGTGCGGAAGACCGGCGACGTGCACGAGGTGCTCATCACCCACAACTTCGTGATCTCGTGGTTCGTGCGCGAGGTGCTCGCCGCACCGGACTGGCGCTGGATGACCCTGAACCAGTCGCACTGCGGGTTGACGGTGATCGCGCAGAAGCAGGGACGGCCATGGACCCTGCTCACGCACAACGACACCGGCCATCTTCCGATGGAGCTGCGGACGGGCATCCCGGACGCGCTGCTGGTCTGATCGACGCCTCCGCGCGCCGCGACCCCCGGCCGACGCCCGGAAATAGACTGGACGCATGACCACGAAGGTAGCCCTCGTCGGCGGGACCGGAAAGCTCGGGACGATCATCGCTGCGGTGATCGAGGAGCTCGAGGGCTTCGAGGTGAGCCGGGTGCTGACGTCGGCGAGCGACCTGTCGGAGCTCGCGGGCGCCGACCTCGTGATCGATGCCTCAACCCCGCAGGTCAGCATCGACGTGGTGCGCACGGCCGTGGAGCACGGGCTCAACATCCTCGTGGCCACCTCCGGCTGGTCGGCGGAGCGGATCGCCCTCGTCCGGCCGCTCGTCGAAGCCGCCGACACGGGAGCGGTGTTCATCCCGAACTTCTCCCTCGGCTCCGTTCTCGGCTCGGCCCTCGCGGCGGCCGCCGCGCCCTACTTCGGCTCGGTCGAGATCGTCGAGGCACACCGGGAGACGAAGGTGGACTCGCCCAGCGGGACAGCCGTCCGCACGGCGGAGCTCATCGCCGCCGCGCGCGCGACGCAGGGTCCGGTGAGTGCGCCGCATGCCGATCAGCGCGCCCGAGGTCAGCAGGTCGGCAGCGTGCCCATCCACTCGCTCCGCCGCCCCGGGGTGATCGCCAAGCAGGAGGTGATCCTGTCCGGTCCGGGGGAGTCGCTGACCTTCACGCATGACACCACCGACCCGGGCCTGGCGTATGCGCCGGGGATCCGCCTGGCCGTGCCCTATGCGGCCACCGCCACCGGCGTCGTGGTGGGCCTGGAGAACATGCTCGACATCGGCATCCGCTCGTGATGTCGCGGATCGGGGTCGGGCTGATGGCCGCGGCCCTCCTGCTCTACCTCGTGGTGGCGGGCTGGCTCGCCGTCATGTTCCTCGCCGTGGGCACGCCTGTCTCCATCGGGATGGGCATCACGCTCCTCGTGCTCGCACCCGTGGGCGGGTGGGCGCTGGTGCGCGAGATGCTCTTCGGGTTCGGTGCCGACCGTCTGGGACGCCTGCTCGACGCCGAGGGCGGTATGCCGCCCGTGGAGACCGAGCTCACGCCCAGCGGACGCATCGCCCGCAAGGATGCCGACGCGCTCGTCGCGCGCTACACGGCGGAGGCGGAGGCGGCGCCCACCGACTGGCGGGCGCGCTATCGCCTCGGCGTCGTGCAGGACGCGGCGGGACGCCGCAAGGACGCCAGGGCGAGCATCCGACAGGCGATCAGCCTCTCCCGCGCCTGAGGTCCACGCGGCTCAGGCGAGAGTCGCCTCGAGCGTGATCTCGATGCCCGCGAGAGCCTGGGACACCGGGCAACCGGTCTTCGCCCCCTCGGCGATCTCCTGGAACTTCTCCGCGGTCAGACCCGGCACGGTCGCGTTGACGTTGAGGTGGCTGCCGGTGATGCCGACGCCCGGCTTGAAGGTGACCGAGGCGCTGGTGTCGACGCGCTCCGGGGGCGTGCCGTTCTCGGTGAGTGCGTGCGAGAGCGCCATGCTGAAGCAGGAGGCATGGGCCGCGGCGATGAGCTCCTCCGGCGTCGTGGTCGTCTCGCTGCCCTCGCTGCGCGACTTCCAGTCGATCGGGAACGTCCCCAGATGCGAGGAGGAGAAGGCGACCGTGCCGGAACCCTCCGTGAGCGATCCGGTCCAGGTGGCGGCGGCTTCACTGGTGACGGGCATGGTTCCTCCGGTTCTGACGCCACCGGGGGAGCGGCGTCGCTTGCTCGTCAGCCTACCGAGCGACCGGGCCTTCGGGAACCGGCGTCAGGCGGCGCGGCGCGGTCGGCCGGTGAGCCCGACGCGCTGCAGCAGGAGGTAGAGCTGGCACCCGAGGCACAGTCCGAACACGGCGTTGAGGAAGGCGGCGAGGAACGCGGCGGCGGTGGCGATCGGAAGGGCCCACGGCACCCCGGCGAGGTGGAGCAGGAGGCCGAATCCCACGACGACGAGACCAACGCCCTGGGCGAACCGCGGGGGACGCGGATCCTCCAGCTCTGCGGGCGGCGCGAGGCGCGGACGGACGAGGCGGCGGTAGAGGACGCCCCACGGGGCGGTGGCGGGAGAGACGACGCCCCAGAGGAACAGGAGCGCGATCAGTGTGGCGAGGAGGAAGCCCGGGTCGAGGACACGCGCGACCGGCCCCGCGGCGGAGACCGCCCACCCGCCTCCTCCGATGAACGCGAACTCCGACGACGCCGTGAGCGCGAACCAGCCATCGGTGGTCCGCGCGGTGGAGATCCCGATGAGGGCCAGGAACGTCGCGACGGCGAGCAGGAGTGCGGTGATCCCGGCGGCGAAGCGGGGCCCGCGCGGATCGATTCCGGGGGGAGGGTTCATCATCTGCTCCAGACGGGGTCTCAGACGGCGGCGAGGGCGTGGGTCAGGCTCTCGCGAGCGGGTATGCCCGCGAACCGGGCCCTGACGCGCCCGGTGGCGTCGAGCACGAAGGTGGTCGGTGTCTGCAGCACACGGTAGCGCGCCGAGAGATCCGGGCGGTGCGTGAGATCGACCTCGATGTGCGCGAGGCCGGCGTCCTCGGACGCGAAGGAGCCCAGAAGACGACGCACCTGCGGGCAGCGGGCGCAGGTCTCCGTGCTGAACTGCACGAGCGTCGCCGTGGCCCCCAGCGCCGCGTCCTCCGCATCAGCGGGATCGAACCGCAGGTCGCCGCCGTCGCGGCGGCGACCCTCTCTCCCGCGGAGCACGAGCCCGACCACGGTGGCGAGCACCAGAAGCGCGGCCAGGGCGGCGAAAGCGAGCGCGGGGGACATCCCTCGAGGCTAGAGCCGTGATCGCAGAAGCGTCGCGATGTTTCGGTCCGTGACGTGCGGATCGCGTCACGGCCACCGCCCCCGCCGGGAGCGGGGCGGGTATCCTGACAACCATGAGCGCCGCTGTCCCGACTCCGTACGAAGACCTGCTCCGCGACGTGCTCGAGACGGGCACGCACAAGAGCGATCGCACCGGGACCGGGACCACCAGCGTGTTCGGGCGGCAGATCCGCTTCGGTCTCGCGCAGGGCTTCCCCCTCATCACCACGAAGCGCGTCCACTTCAAGTCCATCGCGTACGAGCTGCTGTGGTTCCTGCGGGGCGACTCCAACGTCCGCTGGCTGCAGGAGAACGGCGTCTCGATCTGGGACGAGTGGGCGGACGAGGACGGCGACCTCGGCCCGGTGTACGGCGTCCAGTGGCGCTCCTGGCCGACACCCGACGGCGGCAGCATCGATCAGCTGACCGAGGTCATCGAGCAGATCCGACGCTCACCCGACTCACGGCGCCTGCTCGTCTCCGCTTGGAACCCCGCAGACATCCCCGATATGGCCCTCGCGCCGTGCCACGCGCTCTTCCAGTTCTATGTCGCTGACGGAAAGCTCTCCTGCCAGCTCTACCAGCGCAGCGCGGACATGTTCCTCGGCGTCCCGTTCAACATCGCCTCCTACGCGCTGCTGACGATGATGATCGCGCAGCAGGTGGGGCTGGAGCCCGGCGACTTCGTGTGGACCGGCGGGGACTGCCACGTCTACGACAACCACGTCGAGCAGGTGCGCGAGCAGCTCACGCGAGAGGCCTACCCGTACCCGACGCTGCGCTTCGCGCGGAAGCCGGAGTCGATCCTCGACTACCGGTTCGAGGACTTCGTCGTCGAGGACTACCAGCACCACGCACCGATCAGGGCGGCGGTGGCGGTATGACCTGGGTGGGGCTCATCTGGGCCGAGGCCGCCGGAGGCGTGATCGGCGCCGAGGGCGGCATGCCCTGGTACGTGCCGGAGGATCTGGCGCACTTCAAGGAGACCACGCAGGGCGCTCCGGTCGTCATGGGACGCAAGACCTGGGACTCGCTGCCCGAGCGATTCCGCCCCCTGCCCGGTCGCGACAACATCGTCGTGACCCGCCAGCAGGACTGGACGGCGGAGGGCGCCCGCCGTGCGTCCACGGTGTCCGAGGCCGTGCGCGGCCAGGAGAAGGTGTGGATCATCGGCGGTGCGGAGATCTTCCGTCAGGTGATCGCCGACGCCGACCGGCTCGAGGTCACCGAGCTCGACCTCACGGTCGACGGTGACACGTTCGCTCCGCCCAAGACCGGGTGGCGCGTGGTGGACGAGGGGGACTGGCAGACGTCCCGCACCGGCGTCCGGTATCGCTTCCTGAGGTACGAGCGCTGATGCCCACCGTACTGATCACCGGAGCCAGCGCGGGGCTGGGCGCCGAGTTCGCCCGTCAGCTGGCACGTCGACGCGCCGACCTCGTGCTCGTGGCCCGCTCGGAGGAGTCGCTCTCGGCTCTCGCGGGGGAGTTGCGCGGCGAGTGGGGAGTGGCTGTCGAGGTGCTCCCGGCCGATCTGTCCGAGGAGGTCGGCGTCGAGCTCGTCGCGGCTCGGCTCCGTGATCGGGACGATCCGATCGACCTGCTCGTGAACAACGCCGGTTTCGGATTGCCGTTGCAGTTCGCCGACAACGACATCGAGGACGAGGTGCGGCATCTGCGTGTGCACGTCGAGGCCTCCATGCGCCTGATGCACGCGGCCCTGCAGACCATGCGGGGGCGGGGCGGTCGGATCATCAACGTCGCCTCGGTGGCCGGTTTCATCTCGCGGTCGACGTACTCCGCCTGCAAGGCCTGGCTCATCGACTTCAGCCGGTGGGCGAACACCGCCTACGGCCCGGACGGCGTGAGCGTCACGGCGCTCTGCCCCGGTTTCACGCACACCTCCTTCCATGAGCGGATGGGTCTCGCGGTCGGCGAGGAGGGCGTGCCGACCTTCCTGTGGCTCGATGCCCGAGACGTCGTGCGCGAGGGGCTCCGCGACGCGGCGCGGGGCAAGGCCGTGTCCATCCCCTCGGTGCGGTACAAGGCCGTCGTGGCCGCGACGAAGGTGCTGCCTCGGTCCCTCACCGCGGCGGTCGCCCGCCGGGGTCGGGTCTGACCCGCCGTCAGCGGAACCGCCCGAGACGGATCCCGGCGAGGGCGATGGCGGCGATCGTCTCGCCGTCCGTGATGCGGCCGTCGGCGATCATCCGCAGGACCTCGCCGAACGCCACCCACTCCACGGTGTCGATGCCCTCCTCCGCGCGGCTGTCGACCGCATCGTGGACGCGCTCGATCTCCCGGGCCAGGAAGACGTGCTCCGTGGCCTCCGCGACGCCGTCGAGCGCGTGGGTCGTGCCGAGGAGCTCCCACCGGAGCGCCCGGTGCCCGGACTCCTCGAGGAGCTCGCGTTCCGCGGCGGCACGCGGGTCCTCGCCGTCGGTGCCGCCGGCGGGCACCTCGACGGACGGGCCGATCGTGTAGCGATCGACGGTGACCAGGCAGACTCGGTCGTCGGCGTCCATCGCGACGATGAACACCGCCGGGTTCCGCACCGTCATGACGCCGTAGACGCCCCGGCCACCCGGTCCGGTGACGTCGTCCTCCCGGACGCGGATCCAGGCGTTCTCGTAGGTCGTGCGTGAGGCGTGCGTGATCCAACCCATGGTGCGAGCCTACGGCCGACAGGGGAGGAGGACCGGACCCGTCCGCGACAGCGGCATCCGACCCGATACGCTGGACGCATGACGCACTCGGGCAACCCCTTCGGACAGGTTCTCGTCGCGCTCGTCACTCCGATGACGGCCGACGGCGAAGTCGACTGGCCCGCCGTCGAGAAGCACATCGATGACGTGATCACCGCAGGCGCGGACGGCATCGTCGTGACGGGAACGACCGGCGAGACCTCGACCCTGACGGACCCGGAGAAGCTCAAGCTCGTCGAGGTCGGCAAGTCCGTCTCGTCGGGACGCGCGAAGATCATCACGGGTGGCGGATCGAACGAGACCGCGCATGCGATCGAGCTGTACAAGGCCAGCGAGAAGGCCGGCGCCGACGGCATCATGATCGTCACGCCGTACTACAACAAGCCGACGCAGGCGGGCATCCTCACGCACTTCCGGCTCGTCGCCGATGCGACCGACCTGCCGGTCATCCTGTACGACATCCCCGGGCGGACCGGTGTCCCGATCAAGTACGAGACGATCCTCCGGCTCGCCAAGCACCCGAACATCGTCGCCGTGAAGGATGCGAAGGGCGACTTCTCCGAGGTGAGCCGTGTGCTCAACCAGACCGACCTCATGTACTTCTCCGGTGACGACGCGAACGTGCTGCCGCACCTTTCGATCGGCGCGACCGGCCTCATCGGCGTGACGGCGAACGTCGCCGCCGCTCCGTACCGGACCATCATCGACGCGGTGAACCGTGGCGACCTCGCCACCGCGACCGCCGAGCACAAGCGACTGGAGCCGCTGGTCCGGGCCGTCATGACGCACGTCCCCGGCACGGTCGCCGCGAAGTACATCCTGCACGGGCTGGGCCGCATCTCCAGTCCGCGTGTCCGCCTTCCCCTCGTCGGCCCGGAGGAGTGGGAGGCCGCCCTCATCGAGGACGAGCTCGATCTCGTCAGCGGCGTGCCGGGGGCGGACTTCTCGAACTTCCGGCCCGACCGCAACGCGGCCGCGGGCGGCGCCCTGCCGAAGGTGCACGGCACGACGCGCTGAGCCGCGTCACCATGAACGAACGGACGCGTGGAGTGTCCGACTGAGGAGACAGCATGTCCATTCCCCTGGCCGAACCGTCCGCTCTCGACGAAGGGACGCTCCGGGTCATCCCGATCGGCGGCCTGGGGGAGATCGGTCGCAACATGACCGTGTTCGAGTACGCGGGCAAGATCCTCATCGTGGACTGCGGGGTGCTCTTCCCGGAGGAGCACCAGCCCGGCGTCGACCTCATCCTCCCGGACTTCGAGCCGATCCGTGACCGTCTCGACGACATCGTGGGCGTGGTGCTGACGCACGGGCACGAGGACCACATCGGGGCGGTTCCGTACCTGCTGCGGCTGAAGAGCGACATCCCGCTGATCGGCTCCGGACTGACGCTCGCCCTCGTCGAGGCGAAGCTGAAGGAGCACCGCATCAAGGCCTTCACCCTGACCGTGAAGGAAGGCCAGCACGAGAAGGTCGGGCCGTTCGACCTCGAGTTCGTCGCGGTGAACCACTCCATCCCGGACGCGCTGGCCGTCGCGATCCGCACCCCCGCGGGCATGGCCCTCGCCACCGGCGACTTCAAGATGGACCAGCTGCCCCTGGACGGCCGCATCACCGATCTGCGCGCGTTCTCGCGCCTGGGGGAGGAGGGCGTCGACCTCTTCCTCGTCGACTCCACCAACGCCGACGTCCCCGGCTTCACGCCCACGGAGCGCTCCATCGGCCCGGTCCTCGACCAGGTCATCGGCAAGGCTCCGCGCCGCGTGATCGTCGCGAGCTTCTCCAGCCACGTGCACCGCGTGCAGCAGGTGATCGACGCCGCGCACGCGCACGGGCGTCGGGTCGCGTTCCTCGGCCGCAGCATGGTCCGCAACATGACGATCGCGGAGCAGCTCGGCTACCTCAAGGTGCCGGCGGGCGTCCTGATCGACTTCAAGAAGGCACGCGACCTCCCGGACGAGCAGATCGTCTACATGTCGACCGGTTCGCAGGGCGAGCCGATGGCCGTGCTGAGCCGCATGGCCAACATGGACCACGCCATCGAGGTCAGCGAGGGCGACACCGTGATCCTGGCGTCGAGCCTCATCCCGGGCAACGAGAACGCCGTCTACCGCGTCATCGACGGGCTCACGAAGCTGGGCGCGAACGTCGTGCACAAGGCCAACGCGCGGGTGCACGTGTCGGGGCACGCCGCGGCCGGCGAGCTGCTCTACTGCTACAACATCCTCAAGCCGAAGAACGTCCTCCCTGTCCACGGGGAGTACCGGCACCTGATCGCCAACGCCAAGCTCGCCCAGGACACCGGGATCCCCGAGCAGAACACGATCATCGCCTCCAACGGCACCGTCATCGACCTGAAAGACGGCGTCGCCCGGGTGGCCGGGCAGCTCGACCTCGGGTTCGTCTACGTCGACGGCTCGACCGTCGGCGAGATCACCGATGCCGATCTCAA
This sequence comes from Microbacterium sp. ER1, assembly GCF_023383675.1. Lineage (NCBI taxonomy): Bacteria > Bacillati > Actinomycetota > Actinomycetes > Micrococcales > Microbacteriaceae > Microbacterium > Microbacterium sp. ER1. Next base: position 454,112 of record NZ_QCXO01000138.1, on the reverse strand, counting down.
GGACCGCCGCATCCTCGGCGAGGAGGGGTTCATCTCGGTCATCGTCGTCGTGGATGCCGCGACCGGGCGCATCATCTCGGGGCCGGAGATCCACGCGCGCGGCGTCGCCGAGGACGACGCCGTGTTCGACGACGTCGCTCCGAAGATCGTCGCCGCGCTGAAGGAGGCGTCCGGCAACGGTGTGCGCGACACGCACGCGCTGTCGCAGGTCGTCCGTCGGACGATCGGCCGCTGGGTGAACCAGAAGCTGCGTCGGCGCCCGATGATCGTCCCTCTCGTCATCGAGGCCTGACCCTCCGATCACGGCGTGCCGTCGCGCGCCGTGATCGTCGAGTTCCGCGTGGTGACGCGGAGATGTCGGTCGCGGGTCGTACCGTGGAGGCATGGCCAGGAGCAGCACCAAGACCGAGCGCGCCTCGACGAGCGCCCCGTCGCGCCCCAAGCGGCAGGCGGCTCCGAAGGCGCAGCCCGCACCCAAGAAGTACATCGACGAGGCGGACAAGCCGCCCGTCGCCGCGCGCGCATGGAACGGGCTCGCGCACGGCGTCGGCGGACTCTTCCGGGCCTTCGGGCCGGAGACGCTGCAGAAGGACGACCGCAGGGACGGATTCCCGTTCCTGCTGGTGATCCTGGCGGCGCTCGGTGCCGTCAACGAGTGGTTCTTCATCGGCAACGAGGTCGCGGCGAACATCAGCGCCTACTCGGTGGGGCTCTTCGTCGGTCGGGTGGCCTTCATCATGCCGGTGCTGCTGCTCCTCCTGGCGGGATGGCTGTTCCGGCACCCGTCGTCCGTGCACGACAACGGGCGCATCGGGATCGGCTTCGGGATGTTCGTGCTCGCTCTGGCGGGCATCTTCCACGTCGCCGGCCCTCGTCCCCACCCGAACCAGGGCATGCCCGCGCTGAGCGAGTCGGGTGGTCTGCTCGGATGGCTCGTGGGGCAGCCCCTGACGTACCTGACCGACATTCCGGCGTACCTCATCCTCGGGCTGCTCGCCGCCCTGAGCATCCTCATCCTCACGAAGACGCCGCCGAACCGCATCGGTGCCCGCCTGGGAGACCTCTACGCGTGGATGTTCGACGCGGAGCGCCCGGAGAAGCCGGCGAAGGACACCGCGGCCGCGGTCGACGAGGCCGACAAGGTCGACGACCCGGACGTGCTGCCCTGGTGGCGACGCAACAAGACCGGTCGCGAGGAAGACCCCGACGAGGGCACGCTCGCGTCCGACGACATCACCGCGCTCCTGTCCACCACGGAGGCCACGCCGGCATACGACCAGGCCGTGACGGTGGCGAACCCGTACGACGCGGCGACCGAGGTGCTCAGCGACGTGCGCTCCGTGACGGACGCGCTCGCGGAGCAGCAGACGACCGCGCTGCTGGACGACGAGTCGGACACCGGCGAGATGCCGGAGCTGCCCGGACTGGACGGCTTCGGCACGGAGGGCCCCGGCGACCGCGGTCCGCAGGCCCCCGTGGCCCCCTACATCCTCCCGTCGCCGGGCGTGCTGTCCGAGGGACCGCCTTCGGTGGCCCGCTCGGAGGCGAACGACCGCATCGTCGAGCAGATCACCAGCGTCCTCGACCAGTTCAAGGTCGACGCCAAGGTCACCGGCTTCTCCCGCGGTCCGACGGTCACGCAGTACGAGGTCGAGGTCGGCCACGGCGTCAAGGTCGAGAAGATCCTGCAGCTCAGCAACAACTTCGCCTACGCGGTCGCCTCCAACGACGTGCGCATCCTCTCGCCGATCCCCGGCAAGAGCGCGATCGGCATCGAGATCCCGAACACCGACCGCGAGACGGTCGCCCTCGGCGACGTGCTGCGGTCGGCGGCCGCGCAGAAGAGCACGCACCCGCTCACGATCGGCGTCGGCAAGGACGTCGGCGGCAACTTCGTCGTCGCCAACCTCGCGAAGATGCCGCACCTCCTGGTGGCGGGCTCGACGGGGTCCGGTAAGTCCAGCTTCGTGAACTCGATGATCACCAGCCTGCTCATGCGGGCGCGCCCGTCCGACGTGCGCATGGTCCTCATCGACCCGAAGCGTGTGGAGCTGACGAGCTACGCCGGTGTCCCGCACCTGATCACCCCCATCATCACGAACCCGAAGAAGGCCGCCGAGGCGCTGCAGTGGGTCGTGAAGGAGATGGACATGCGGTACGACGACCTCGCGTCGTTCGGCTTCCGCCACATCGACGACTTCAACCGCGCCGTGCGTGCGGGCGAGGTGGAGGTGCCCCCGGGCAGCGAACGGGTGCTCAAGCCGTACCCGTACCTCCTCGTCGTGGTCGACGAGCTCGCGGACCTCATGATGGTCGCCCCGCGCGACGTCGAGGACTCGATCGTCCGCATCACGCAGCTCGCCCGAGCCTCCGGCATCCACCTGGTGCTCGCCACGCAGCGCCCGAGCGTCGACGTCGTCACCGGCCTCATCAAGGCGAACGTGCCGTCCCGTCTCGCGTTCGCGGTCACAAGCGTCACCGACAGCCGCGTGATCCTCGACAGCCCCGGCGCCGACAAGCTCATCGGACAGGGTGACGCGCTCTTCTCGCCCATGGGCTCGTCGAAGCCGTTCCGACTGCAGGGTGCGTGGGTCGACGAGAAGGAGATCGACGCGGTCGTCAAGCACGTCACGCGTCAGGCGCGTCCCGAGTACCGTGCCGACGTCCAGGAGGCGATGGAGCCGGCGAAGAAGAAGGAGGTCGACGAGGACATCGGCGACGACCTCGAGCTCCTGCTCGCGGCGGCCGAGCTCATCGTCTCCTCGCAGTTCGGATCGACGTCGATGCTGCAGCGCAAGCTGCGGGTCGGCTTCGCCAAGGCCGGACGCCTCATGGATCTCCTCGAGTCGCGCGAGGTCGTCGGCCCCTCGGAGGGTTCGAAGGCGCGCGATGTGCTCGCGACCCCCGAGCAGTTGCCGCAGGTCATGGCGAAGCTCCGCGGCGAAGACGTTCCGTCGGCTCCCGCGGCTCCGGCTGCGCCCGCCGCCGCAGCGGTGCCGCCGGCCGAACGGGACCCGTTGGAGGCGCAGTACGACGGCCTGCCGGTCGTCGAAGCGGAGGGCGACGAAGACGCCTGGGGACTGACGGGACGCGACTGATGGCGATCCCTCGGCAGCTCCCCAACGCCATCACGGTGGCGCGTATCCCGCTCGCCGTGGTGTTCTTCGTCCTCCTGCTCGTCGGCGGGACGTACGGCCTCGCCGATCTCACCGTGCGCTGGATCGCCGCCGTCCTCTTCATCGTCGCCATCTCGACCGACTGGGTCGACGGCTACCTCGCACGTCGCTACGACATCGTCAGCGACTTCGGCAAGCTCTGGGATCCGATCGCGGACAAGCTCCTCACCGGCGCCGGATTCGTCGGGTTGGCGATCCTGGGCGAGGTCTCCTGGTGGATCGTCGTGATCATCCTCGTCCGCGAGTGGGGGATCACCATCCACCGGCTGGTCGTCGCGAGCGAGCACGTTGTCGCGGCCGCCTGGATGGGCAAGATCAAGACGGCGTTCCAGGGCGTCGCCCTCGGCTGGGCTCTCGTGCCGCTGCACGTGTTCATCGGGCTCGGCCCGTGGACCGTCGTGACGACCGTCCTCATGGTCATCGTGCTCGTGCTCACCGTCGTCAGCGGGATCGACTACATCGTCGCGCAGGTGCGCGGCGCGCGTCAGAGCCGATGAGCGGCACGACGCCGGCCGAGGCTCTGGACGCTCTGCGTGAGCGCGGCTGGACCCTCGGTGTCGCGGAGTCGCTCACCGGCGGTGCGGTGTGCGCGGCGCTCGTCGCGGTTCCCGGCGCCTCCGCCGTGCTCCTCGGCGGCGTCGTCGCCTACGCCACCCCCGTCAAGCACACGCTGCTCGGCGTCGACACCGACCTGCTGGAGCAATATGGGCCGGTGCACCCGGAGGTCGCGCGGCAGATGGCTGCCGGAGTGCGCGAGGCCGTCGGGGTGGACGGTCTCCCCTCCGATGTCGGGGTGTCCACCACGGGGATCGCGGGCCCGGAGTCTCCGGATGGGCAGCCCGTGGGCACCGTCCACGTCGGCGTGGTCACCCCGACGGTGAGTCTGACCCGGCCGTTCCGCTTCGAGGGGGACCGCGACGCTGTGCGAGCACAGACGGTCGCGGCGGTCCTCGATGCGCTGGCCGCTGCGCTGCGGGAATAGCGACCCCCCGCGTCATGTTGATACGGATGTGCTCACATTTAAACCACAGAGTGCAAGGGTAGATTCTGTGCAAGCCAGGAGGACTAGACTGGCCGTCTCTTCGAGGGAGACCTCGATTCACGAACTGCGGAGGAGGTTCCGATGATTCTTGTACGACAGGAGATCGGCGACGTGCTGAGGGACTTCCGTCTGCAGAAGGGGCGGACGCTCCGGCAGGTCGCGAGCAAGGCATCTGTCGCTCTCGGTTACCTCAGCGAGGTCGAGCGCGGACAGAAGGAGGCCTCGAGCGAGATCCTCGCCTCGGTGGCGGAGGCGCTCGACGTCCCCATCTCCACGATCATGCGCGAGGTCGGGGACCGCATCTCGGTTCTCGAAGGCATCCAGGTCTTCCCGGACGTCGTTCCGGACGACCTGGTCGCGTCCGTGGAGCCCGAGCTCTCGCTCCGCTGACACTCGGAGATCACCCTGATGCGACGCAGTGAGTTCCTGCGCGCCGTCGACGCCGAGTTCCATGCCCGAGCCTCTTCGCTGGTGAATGACCTCGTACTCTCGGGCATGGGGGGACGAACGGCGCTCGAGGCTCTCGAAGCCGGGGTACCACCGCGCAACATCTGGCTCGCGCTCTGCGCCGACATGGATGTCCCGGAATCCCGTCGCCACGGCGTAGGGCGTCTGGAGCCGCGCGGCCGGTGACGGCGGCTTCCCGGGTGTGCGGAAGTCCGACACGCCGAACCGGCGTGTTGTCGAAAATGTGTTCGAACCGGGCGTAGTCTTCTGCACAAGTGGTCAGACGGTTCTGATCCCCACGATCCGCGGTTCCTTCGACGCAATGTCGGAGGCCCACCGTACCGTGAGGTCCAGGCTGAAAAGCCATACGCCTTGTCGGAGAGTTCCTTCCGCCGGAAGAGCCGCGACAGCCTACAGGCGGCAGCACACGCGCAGAAGGAGCACACCATGCCATCACCCGCCGACCGCGAGAAGTCCCTCGAGACCGCCCTCGCCCAGATCGACCGCCAGTTCGGAAAGGGCTCGGTCATGCGGCTGGGCAGCGATGAGCGTGCCCCTGTGGCCGTCATCCCCACCGGCTCCATCGCCCTCGACGTCGCCCTCGGCGTGGGAGGTCTGCCGCGTGGCCGCATCGTCGAGATCTACGGCCCGGAGTCCTCGGGTAAGACGACGCTGACGCTGCACGCCATCGCCAACGCCCAGCGGGCCGGCGGTATCGCGGCATTCATCGACGCGGAGCATGCGCTCGACCCCGACTACGCCGCGAAGCTCGGCGTCGACATCGACGCCCTTCTCGTCTCGCAGCCCGACACGGGTGAGCAGGCTCTCGAGATCGCCGACATGCTCGTGCGCTCCGGTGCCATCGACCTCATCGTCGTCGACTCGGTGGCGGCCCTGGTGCCGCGTGCGGAGATCGAGGGCGAGATGGGAGACTCCCACGTGGGTCTCCAGGCCCGCCTCATGTCGCAGGCGCTGCGGAAGCTCACCGGTGGTCTGAACCAGACGAACACGACGATGATCTTCATCAACCAGCTGCGCGAGAAGATCGGCGTGTTCTTCGGCTCCCCGGAGACCACTGCCGGTGGTAAGGCGCTGAAGTTCTACGCCTCCGTGCGTATGGACATCCGCCGCATCGAGACGCTCAAGGACGGCACGGACGCCGTGGGAAACCGCACCCGCGTCAAGATCGTCAAGAACAAGATGGCCCCGCCCTTCAAGCAGGCGGAGTTCGACATCCTCTACGGCGTCGGCATCTCCCGCGAGGGCAGCCTGATCGACTTCGGAGTCGAGCACGGCATCGTCAAGAAGTCGGGATCGTGGTACACCTACGACGGCGATCAGCTGGGCCAGGGCAAGGAGAACGCGCGCACGTTCCTGCTCAACAACGCCGACATCGCCTTGGCGATCGAGAGTCAGATCAAGCAGAAGCTCGGTATCGGCGGCCCGGCCGCGGCTCCGGGTGCTGATGAGCTGGCCGAGCGTCGCCCGGCCTGATGAGTGACCAGCGTGGGGGCGATTCCGAGCGGATCGCCCCCATCATCCCTCTCTTCGGCGGACCCACGCGTGCGGAGCATCCGGCCGGTGGCGGTGCAGACGAGTCGTCGTCCGCACCGCCTGCGCGGTCGGGGCCGCCCGCGGACGCGGCGGGACTCTGGCGGTCGACGTGGCACGAGCCCGCGTCGGCAGGGTCCCCGTCGGTCGACGACGGTTCTCCCAGCGCGCGGCACCCCGCCCGGGGTGCCGCGGCGCGGGCTGCTTCCCGGGGCGGGAAGACCACCACATTGCGCGCCGTCGGCGATACGTCCCGATCGCCCGGAGGGGGCGAGAGCACGGAGAACGGCCCCTCGACGGCGGAGATCCGAGCGACGGCGGAGGAGTCGTTGGTGCGGAAGCTCCGCACGCGGTCGCTGTCCATCTCCGAGGCCCGGCTGGTGTTGAAAGGGCACGGGCTTGCGACGGACGCCGTCGAAGACGTGATCGACGACTTCGTGCGTCGCGGATACCTCGACGACGCCGTGCTCGCCGAACTCCTCGTCACGTCCGGCGTCGAACGCAAGGGCCAGGGGCGGGTCGCGCTGTCTCGAGCGCTCGCGCAGCGGGGCATTCCTCGTGAGGTCATCGACGCCGCGCTCGATGAGCTGCCCGACGACGACGCGGAGCGGGCACTGGAGTTCGCCCGGACCAAAGCGCGTTCGATGGGACGCCTCGACTCCGACGCGGCGCTCCGCCGGTTGGTCGGGCAGCTGTCGCGCCGCGGGTACGGGGGATCGGTCGCCATGAACGCGGCGAAGACGGCGCTGCGGGAAGCCTCGTTCGGCGGGGGCGTCTCCGGCGTCCGGTTCGTGGATTCGGACTGACGGTTCGAACACGATCGGCTCTCGGTGACGCTCGTACAATGGGAGCATCATGACTATCCCCCGCAGTGAACCGACGATCATCAGCGCATCGTCGGCGGCCGTCGACGACGACGGGCGCCAGCGATCCTACGAAGTGCGCACCTTCGGCTGCCAGATGAACGTCCACGACTCCGAGCGTCTGTCCGGGTCCCTGGAGAGCGCCGGCTACATCCGCGCTGAGGCCGGAGCCGAGGCCGACGTGGTGATCATCAACACCTGCGCCGTCCGGGACAACGCCGCCGGGAAGCTCTACGGGACGCTCGGGCACCTGGCCGCCGTCAAGCGCCGCAAGGCCGGGATGCAGATCGCCGTCGGCGGCTGCCTGGCGCAGATGGACAAGCAGGCCGTGCTCGACAAGGCCCCCTGGGTCGACGTGGTCTTCGGCACGCACAACATGGGATCCTTGCCCGGCCTCCTCGAGCGCGCGCGCCACAACGGTGACGCCGAGCTCGAGATCCTCGAGTCCCTCGAGGTCTTCCCGTCGACGCTTCCCACCAAGCGCGACTCCGCACACAGCGGCTGGGTGTCGATCTCCGTCGGCTGCAACAACACCTGCACCTTCTGCATCGTCCCGAGCCTCCGGGGCAAGGAGAAGGACCGTCGCCCGGGCGACATCCTCAACGAGATCCGTCTGCTGGTGGAGGACGGCGCCATCGAGGTGACGCTCCTCGGGCAGAACGTGAACTCCTACGGGGTGGAGTTCGGGGATCGTCAGGCGTTCGGAAAGCTCCTCCGCGCCGCCGGCGAGATCGAGGGGCTCGAGCGCATCCGCTTCACGAGCCCGCATCCCGCCGCCTTCACGGACGACGTGATCGACGCGATGGCGGAGACGCCCGCCGTCATGCCGCAGCTCCACATGCCGCTGCAGTCGGGGAGCGACCGGATCCTCAAGGCGATGCGTCGCTCCTACCGCAGCGAGCGGTTCCTGGGCATCCTGGACCGCGTCCGCGAGCGCATCCCGCACGCGGCCATCACGACCGACATCATCGTCGGCTTCCCCGGCGAGACCGAGGAGGACTTCGAGGACACGATGCGCGTCGTCGAGCAGTCGCGCTTCTCCGGAGCCTTCACCTTCCAGTACTCGATCCGCGAAGGCACCCCTGCGGCCACGATGCCGGACCAGGTGCCCAAGGACGTCGTGCAGGCTCGCTACGACCGGCTGATCGCGCTCCAGGAGCGCATCTCGCTCGAGGAGAACCAGAAGCAGGTCGGCCGGGAGGTCGAGGTTCTCGTGTCCACGGGCGAAGGCAAGAAGGACACCGAGACGCGTCGCCTGACCGGGCGGGCGCAGGACAACCGGCTCGTGCACTTCGAGGTCACTCCCGGGTCCGAGCTGCCGCGCCCCGGTGATGTCGTCACGGTGACGGTGACGCACGCCGCGCCGTTCCACCTCCTCGCCGACGACCCGACCGGTGCCCCGCTCCGCATCCGCCGGACGCGTGGCGGGGACGCCTGGGATCGGGGACAGGCCGAGTCGTGCGCCGTGCCGGCACCGAGCGACGGCGCTCCGCGCGCCGTCTCCCTCGGCCTGCCGACCCTCCGCGTCGGAGTGTGACCGCGCCTCGGCTCTGGGCCGTCGTCGGCGCGACCGGCACGGGGAAGAGCGATCTGGCGCTCGATCTCGCCGAGGAGCTCCGGCGGCGCGGCAACCCGGCGGAGATCGTCAACGCCGACGCCATGCAGCTCTACCGCGGCATGGACATCGGCACCGCGAAGCTGTCGGTCGCCGAACGTCGCGGCATTCCGCACCACCTCTTCGACGCGCGAGAGGTGACGCAGGACGCTGCCGTGGCCTGGTATCAGCCGCTCGCACGAGAGGCGGTGCAGCAGATCCACGCGGCGGGAGGAGACGCGATCCTCGTCGGTGGATCGGGCCTCTACGTGTCGAGCGTCGTCTACGAGTTCCACTTCCCGCCCCGGGACCCCGCCATCCGCGAGCGTCTCGAACAGGAACTCGATCGCGAGGGCGTCGGGTCCCTGCTCCAGCGGTTGCGCGAGCGCGATCCGGAGGCCGCGGCCCGAGTGGACCCGCGCAACGGGAGACGCGTGATCCGCGCGCTCGAGATCATCGAGCAGGGGAGCGCGACGCATGGTGCCGTCCTCCCCGAGACGCCGACGCTCTGGTATCCGCACACGCGTCTGATCGGGCTGCACGTGGATCGGGGCGAACTCGTCGCCCGCCTCGATGCGCGCGTGCGTCGGATGTGGGAGCACGGCCTGGTGGCCGAGGTCGCCGGGCTGCGGGACCGCGGTCTGGAGCGGGGGACGACAGCCCCGCGGGCGATCGGATACGCGCAGGCGCTCGCACAGCTGGACGGACGCTCCACCGCCGAGGAGGCGATCGCCGAGACGCAGGCGCTCACGCGGCGCTACGCACGTCGGCAGGTGTCGTGGTTCAAGCGCTACCCGGAGCTGGAGTGGGTGACGCCACCCGTGGCCGTCGCCGACCTGCTGCGGGACTGACCGCGATGTCGGTGGCTCGTGCGAGCATGCGCGTATGGCCACTCACTACTTCACCGCGTCCAGCCTGGACGGCTTCATCGCCACTGCCGAGCACTCCCTGGACTGGCTGCTGAGCCAGGACATCGACCTGGAGGGTCCGATGGCGTACCCCGCTTTTGAGAAGAGCATCGGTGCGCTGGTGATGGGGGCATCCACGTTCGAGTGGGTCATGCGCCATGAGGAGGGCCGCTGGACGTACACGCAGCCCACGTGGGTGCTGTCGCATCGTGACCTTGCGGTGCCGGCCGGGGCCGATGTCCGGGTGACGAGTGCCGACATCCGCGACGTGCACAGCGCGATGCTCGACGCCGCGGGTGGCAAGGATCTTTGGGTGGTCGGCGGGGGAGACCTCGCCGGGCAGTTCGCCGACGCGGGGCTGCTGGACGAGGTCTGGGTGCAGTACGCACCGGTGACCCTCGGGAGCGGCGCCCCGCTGTTGCCGCGGCGGCTCGATCTGGAACTGATCGAGGTGGCTCGCAACCGCAGCTTCCTCTGCGGGCGCTATCGCGTCGCACGGCCGGGCGCAGGGTCGTCGGCTCCCTAGACTGGTCCCATGGTCGCATTCACCAAGGGGCACGGTACCGGCAACGACTTCATCATCATCGCCGACCCCGACGGGCAGCTGGAGTTGACGGCGGAGCAGGTCGCCGTGCTCTGCGATCGCCACTTCGGCATCGGCGCGGACGGCGTGCTGCGCGTCGTGCGCTCGTCCGCGATCCCGGAGGGTGCAGCCGCCCTGGCAGAAGAGCCGGATGCCGAATGGTTCATGGACTATCGCAACGCCGACGGCTCCGTCGCGGAGATGTGCGGGAACGGGATCCGGGTCTTCGCCCACTACCTCGTCCGCTCGGGTCTCGCGGCGATCGAGCCCGGCAGCACGCTCCCGATCGGCACCAGAGCCGGCGTCCGTGACGTCACCCGCAGCGTGAGCGGCTATCAGGTCGACCTCGGCGCGTGGAAGCTGTCGGGAGACGACCCGCTGGTGCGCGCGGACGGGCTGACCGTCACCCGTCCGGGACTGGGCATCGACGTCGGGAACCCGCACGTCGTGGTGGCACTGGCCTCGGACGCGGAACTCGGACTGCTGGAACTCACCCGCACGCCGGAGCTGGAGCCGGCTCCGCCCGCGGGAGCCAACGTCGAGTTCGTGGTGCCCGGTGAGCCCCTCGTGCGCGACGGCATCGGGCACGTGCGGATGCGTGTCTTCGAGCGCGGCGTCGGCGAGACACTGAGCTGCGGGACGGGTGTCGCCGCCACGGCTCTCGCTGTGCGCTACTGGGCCGGCGCACAGGCCCCCGACAACTGGCAGGTCGAGGTTCCCGGCGGCACGCTCGGAGTTCGCATGTTCCCCGCCGAAGACGGGGAGCACGTCGCCCTGTCCGGGCCCGCGCAGCTCGTCTATCAGGGTGAGGTCGACCTCGTCTGAGGTCGCGGGGCGGACCTCTCAGACGAGGTCGATGGGCTCCGTCGGCGGTGTTCCGTGCTTGCGCACCTTGAGGATGCGGTACCCCTTGCCGGTCGCCGTCCGGAAGACGCTGTAGCCGGGCTGGAAGGTCGCCGCGATCCAGCGCTGCAGGGAGTCGGCGCCGAGGTTCCGCTGGACGACGAGCCACGCATCGCTGCGCTCGTCGAGCCTCGGGATCCACTTCTCGAGCAGACCGTGCAGCTCGTTCTTCCCCACCCGGATCGGGGGATTGGATCGGATCGTGCGGAAGGTCACGTCGGCGGGAACATCTTGGGGCAGTGCGGCGTTGACATTGGTGAGGCCGAGGGCTGCGGCGTTGCGACGCACGAGGTCCAGAGCCCGCTCGTTCACATCGACCGCCCAGACGGTCGCGTGCGGAGCGGCCAGCGCCATCGACAGGGAGATCGGCCCCCACCCGCTGCCGAGGTCGAGAAGATGACCTCCCGGTGGAACCGGAGGCATGTTGGCGAGAAGCACTGCGGTGCCGGCGTCGAGTCGATCCGGGCTGAAGACGCCACCCGCGGTGGTCACTTCGAGCTCACGTCCTGCCAGGGATACGCGGATCTTGCGCAGGTTCTCGGGGCTAGCCGGGGCCGCAGTGAAGTAGTGGTCGGACCCCATACGGTGAGCGTACCGGACGGCGCGGGCTAAGGTTAAGGCTCGCGAGGAAACCAGAGACAGGAACGGATGACGGAGACGAAGACACCCTCCACCGACGACCAGACGGTCGACCGCGTGCTGGCGAACGCAGAGAAGCGCTCGGAGGTGCGGATGTTCGGCGCCGCGCAGGCGCTCCAGGACGAAGCGACGGCCGCGCACTCGACCGCGGACGGTGACCAGTGGGACCTCGAGGACCGGCATGCGCTGCGGCGTGTGGGCGGTCTGTCGACGGAGCTCGAAGACGTCACCGAGGTCGAGTATCGCCAGCTGCGGCTCGAGAACGTCGTGCTCGTCGGCGTGTATCCGCAGGGCGCCCAGGAGGACGCGGAGAACTCGTTGCGTGAGCTCGCCGCGCTCGCGGAGACGGCAGGCGCCGTCGTGCTCGACGGCGTGCTGCAGCGCCGTCCGCACCCGGACGCCGCCACCTACCTGGGACGCGGCAAAGCGCAGGAGTTGAAGGATATCGTCGCCGCCGTCGGCGCCGACACCGTGATCGCCGACACCGAGCTGGCCCCCAGCCAGCGACGTGCGCTCGAAGACGTCGTGAAGGTCAAGGTGATCGACCGGACCACCGTGATCCTCGACATCTTCAGCCAGCACGCCAAGAGCCGAGAGGGCAAGGCCCAGGTCGAGCTCGCGCAGCTCGAGTACCTGCTGCCGCGCCTGCGCGGCTGGGGTGAGTCGATGAGCCGCCAAGCCGGTGGACAGGTCGGTGCCGGAGGCGCGGGCATGGGCTCGCGCGGACCCGGTGAGACGAAGATCGAGCTCGACCGCCGACGCATCCGGACGAAGATGGCGCTCCTGCGCAAGCAGATCCGCGACTTCGCGCCCGCGCGCGAGGCGAAGCGGGCCGAACGCAAGCGCAACACAATCCCCTCCGTCGCCATCGCCGGGTACACGAACGCCGGGAAGTCGAGTCTGCTCAACGCGCTGACGAGCGCGGGCGTGCTCGTGGAGAACGCGCTGTTCGCGACCCTCGATGCGACCGTTCGTCGGTCCGAGACCGAAGACGGCCGGGTGTACACGCTCACCGACACGGTGGGATTCGTGCGCAACCTGCCGCACCAGCTCGTCGAAGCCTTCCGCTCCACGTTGGAGGAGGTCGGTGACGCGGACGTCGTGCTGCACGTGGTCGACGGCTCGCACCCCGACCCGGCCGGCCAGCTGCAGACCGTGCGCGACGTGATGGGCGATGTGGGCGTGCGCGACATGCCGGAGATCGTCGTCTTCAACAAGGCCGACCTCATCCCCGAGGACGAGCGGCTCGTGCTGCGCGGCCTGGAGCCGCAGGCGCACTTCGTCTCGTCACGGTCCGGCGAGGGCATCGTCGAACTCCGCGCGGCGATCGAGGAGGCGCTGCCGAAGCCGGCCGTCGAACTCCACGCCGTGATCCCGTACGACCGCGGTGACCTCGTCGCGGCGATCCATGAGACCGGGATGCTGCTGTCCGTCGAGCACCAGGAGGCAGGGACCGCGGTGCACGCGCACGTGTCCGAGCGTCTCGCCGCGGACCTCGCGGCCTACGTCGTCAGCGACTGACGGCGGAGGCTCAGCGAGCGAGGAAGCGCGCCTCGACGGTCGCCGTGAGGACGATGTCCTGCGGCTCGTACTCCATGGCCGGCGCGGTGTCGGCCGCGAAAGCGACGGCACCGCGCGCCTTCCCCAGCGGTGTGCCGGGCGTCGGCGCCGTGGCGGAGAGCAGGCCGGTATCAGCGATCTCCAGCGGAGCCACGTCGGCGAGGCCGAGCGCGGCGGCGTAGGCCTCGGCTCTCGTCAAGGCCACGTGGACGGCCTGCGTGGCCACCTCTCGCTCCACGCGAACGCGGGTCTCGGGGGTGAGGTGCCAGTCGACACCGCCGACCTCGACGCCATCCCAGGCGGAGATGTCGGAGATCCAGACCGACAGTTCCGACGCCTCGGCGAAGGTCGCGGTGACGTCGATGCTCGCGTAGTAGACCGGGGCGAGACGCTTCCCGTCGGCGTTCCACGGGCGCTCCGCACGGACCGAGAGGCGGGTGCTGCTCCAGTCGAGAGCGGAGCCGGCTTCCACGCGGCCCACGATGCTGGTCCGCACGGGCTCGGCCAGGCGCATCACATGGTCGACGACCGCGGCGCGGTCCGGACCTTCCGCGCGGACCGCGACGCGGACGGTGGCGCGCTCCGGAGCCAGACGGGCCTCGTGCTCGCCGCGGACGGTGACAGTCACATCGCTCATGGCGCCGACTCTACGCGACGTTCACCGGCGGCGTGGAATGGCGACGCGGGCGGGAACGTTGTATCCTGTGATGCTCGGGTGCTCGTCGTCCGAGGCTGACAATTCCACAGTGTGACAGCGGCTCCTTCGAGAGAAGGACCACGGGGCTGATCGGTTTCGACAGCGCCTGTGAATCCACGAGAAGCGGGCCGAGGATGCAGAGTTATCTCGTAAACGCTCTCTGCAAAACAATAGTTGCCGAATCCAAGCGCAACGACTTCGCCCTCGCTGCCTAAGCGAGCCCGATAGTCCGTCAGACCGTATGTGATTCCGATACGGATCCTGGCGTCATCTAGGAATCTTGCTGCGTGACGGCGTCTGGACGTCACGTGGGACTCTTCCCAGGCTGGGCTTGTCGACTTAGGTGTCTGTGACAAAGGTCGGAGCCGAGCAGAACGCTTCCACAGACTGCGCCCGGAGAAGGCGTGGAGACTCAGCGTTGGACGGGGGTTCGATTCCCCCCAGCTCCACCAGGTCGCTGTCACACAGAACGAGGCCCGCCTCCCTGGTCATGTATCCGGGGAGGCGGGCTTCTTCGTGTCGGGGAACGGGCCGCAGAGACCCCCGCGGGGTCGGAACGTCGAGCTGGCTACGATGGGAAGATGTCGTCCGAACCCCGCCCGCCCGTGCGGAGCCGGCGCCGCACCGGCTGGCTCGTCGCGGTGATCGCGGTGGTGGTGGCAGCCGTGCTCCTCGTCGCCGCAGCGTGGGTGCTGGGGCGGAGGGGGGACCTCGTCACGAACGTGACCATCGCGCTGAGCTATGTCGGCGACGACGGGCGGACGTACTCGTGTACCTACGACTACAGGACCCCGCACCGCGCGCCGATGCCCCCGGAGATCGCGGAAGAGATGAACGACCGCGATTGGTCTCAGACGGGCCAGCTCATCTACGAATGGGCGAAGACCCATCCGGCCGAGTCTTGGTCCACAGAGGACGAGCTTCCTGCCGACGACCCCGGATCGACCAGAGCAGACAGCTCGTGGGCACTCGCGCTCGACCGCTTCATCACCTTCCCACCGTGGACGATCGAGACCGCGGAGGGACCCGAGTACGCGCTCTGGTGGGAAGCCCGCCGGGGAAGCGACTGCGAAGACGGCCTGCGATAGGCTCCGCGGCTGGTGACCGCGGTCGACTATGCGGTCACCCAGCGGACGCCGTCGGCGTCGGGGGCGAAGCGGCGCCCGGCGTCCGTCTCCAGCTCCTCCATGAGCGGGATGATGACGCTCCACAGCGCCCAGTGCTCCGGCGTGCCTTCACCACCTTGTGCCCTCCCTTCCCACCGGGCGGCTGCCGGAAGCGGAACGCGGAAGCCGAACCGGGTCCCCGTCGAGTCGGTGACCTCTGCGCTCAGCGACCCCGCTCCGGCCGCCAACTGCGTCAGGGTGAAAACCCGGGGGACGATGAGTGTTCCCCGCCCACGGTCCCAGGCCTCGCGGACCGCCGTCAGGAACGGCCCCGCGATGATGTCGGTCGTCATCAGAAGTCTCCTTCCCCGATCGGCGGGACAGCGCCCGCCCGTTCGACTCCCTCATCGCGATGATCGCAGGCGGAGTGACCGGATGTCTGTCCCCTCTTCGGGGGACGCGACCGATGCGCGGTGCGCGTACGACCGAACCGGCGCGCGCGCAAGGGGGTCGGAGGCGACTGCGGTCGCGCGGTACCAAGGGGGTCCACGACGAAGGGAGACGCCATGCCGAAGGGCGATGTCGACACGTTCCACCAGGAAGGCGGCTGGTTCAATCGCGTCCAGGGCGAGGTGAACACGTTCAGCGGGCCGCATGACACGAAGGACGAGGCGGTCGCCGTCGGGCGGGAGACGGCTCGGGCGCGTCAGGTCGAGCACCTCATCCGACGGGAGGACGGCACGATCGGGGAGCGGAACAGCTACGGCAACGACCCGAGGGACGTCCGCGGCTGAGACGCGGGTGGGGAGGCGCGGCATGACGGCCCTGGTGGCGGAGTCGGGCGAGGCCTACCATTCGCACATGGGGTTCATCATGTACGACAGCACGAGCCAGCTCCACATCGAGGACCGCGCGCTCGCGCACCTCAAGGTCGTGATCGCGACGAAGCTCCGACGCAACGAGAGCCTCACGGTGTCGTGGACCCACCCCGAGGGCGATGCGTACGGACGCTCCACGATCTGGCTGCATCCGTCGATCCCGCTGCGCTTCACGTTCGAAGGGCGGGAGCCGCCCAAGCTGAACCCGAAGTGGATCGACGACCTCATGCAATCGGCGAACTCCACCGGAGGCACCACGCTCGTCGACGAGATCGTCCAGGGCTCCACGACCGAGTGACAGCGAAGGAGCCCCACCTCGTGCGAGGCGGGGCTCCTGGCATCCGGACGAGCGGCTCAGTGCGAGCGGTCCGGGTCGTCGGCGCGCACGTCGTCGCCGTCGTCGTCCGATCCGTCCGTGGGCGGAACGGTGCGCGGCTCGCCCTTGTTGTCCTCGGCGCCGAGGTTGTCGTTCTCCTCGGGGCCGGGGGAGGGCTCGGTGCTGATGTCGTTGCGGTCGCTGTCGTTACCCATGCGCATTCCTTTCCTCGACGGATGTCACCAGCCTCGTCCGTCTGCGGCCTCAGGCCCAGCGGCTTGACAACACCAGCCCGAGTGGTGTGCGGCGTCAGTGCTGTCCCTCGATGAGGAGGAGTCCCTGCTTCGTGTCGGCGACCTTCACCCAGCCGTCCCCGAAGAGATACGTCATGCCGTACCCGTCCTCGTCCGTGCTCATGGCGAACTGCGGGTCCTCGGTGACGTACGTGCCCTGAGCGTCTTCCTCGCTCCGCCACCCCTCCTCCTCGAGGCCCGCCTGTGCGCGCTCCGCCTCCTCGGCGGACAAGGGGGACCAGCCGTACATCTGACCGTGGTCCGAGGGCACGCTGAAGTCCGCCCAGAAGCAGAGGAGTCCCTGCGTCAGCTCGACGTCCCCGACGCGGAACTCGCGTGGCTCTGCCGTCCAGCCGGCGTCGGTGAGGGCCGCGACGGTGCCTTCGGAGATCATCGACTCGCACGTGAGCTCGTCCCCGCCCGGTGTCGCGCTCGCGCCGCCGTCTCCCGTGGGGGCAGCCGAGCCCGGCGCCGACGGCTCAGGGGGGCCGCCACCCGTGCACGCCGTCAGGGCGGCTCCCGCGAGCACGAGACCGGTCAGGATCGCGAGTCGTCGGGTGGTCATCGTGGCCTCGGGGTGGTCAGTCGTGCAGGAGACGGAGGAACTCGTCGTGAAGGGTGCCGTTGGTAGCGAGTGTCGAGCGGGCGGAGATCGTCTCGGAGCCGTCGAATGCCGTCATGCGCCCACCGGCCTCATTCACGATCGCCACAGCCGCTGCGATGTCGTACTCCTTCACATCGAACTCCGCGACCGCCTCCAGTCGCCCTTCGGCGAGGAGCATGTAGGCGTAGACGTCGCCGTACGCCCGATCGCGCCAGACGTGCGCGCTCAGGCGCAGCAGGGCATCCAGCTGCCCGGCGTCACGCCACTGCGCGATGCTCTGGAAGCTCACGCTGGCCTCGTCCAGCGAGGAGACGGTGGAGGTGGCGAGACGGCGCTCGGTGCGGTCGCTCACCGTCCAGGCACCGCGTCCTGCTGCGGCCCACCAGCGCCGCCCGAGGGCGGGCATGCTGACCACGCCGACACGGGGCACGCCATCGATCGCCAGGGCGATCATCGTCCCCCACAGAGGAACGCCGCGGAGGAAGTTCGCGGTGCCGTCGATCGGGTCGATGATCCACTGCCGAGCGGTGCCGCCCTGAGCCCCGAACTCTTCGCCGAAGATGCCGTCGGCGGGACGTTCCTCTTCCAAGATCCGGCGGATCGCGCGCTCCGTCGCCAGGTCGGCGTCCGTCACGTGCGAGCGGTCCGCCTTCGTGGAGATCTCCAGGTCGGCGGCGTCGAAACGCGGGAGCGACTGGGCATCCGCGGCGTCGGCGAGGCGAAGGGCGAGCTGGAGATCGGCGCGCAGGTCGGCGGCGTCGGGAGTGGCGGTCACGCTCTCAGGATAGTCGCCGTCCCGACGGCGCCCGCAGAGACCATCGGCCAGGATGAGGGGGCGAAACGCCCGAGCCACGCCCGGGCCGCGCTGGATTTCGTGTCGGCGCCAACCGCTGGTAATGTAATTCCTCGGTCGGGGTTATCCCGGGCCACGCACCTCTAGCTCAATCGGCAGAGCAACTGACTCTTAATCAGTGGGTTCAGGGTTCAAGTCCCTGGGGGTGCACGGAACAAGCCTCAGAGATCTCGCCATCTCCGGGGCTTTTTCTCTGCCTGTTTCGGGGCTGGATCGCTCAGGGCGGGATCGAAACCGTGCCTCTCGCGGCCGGGAGAGGCACCTTATCGAACCGGCATGGGGCGGGAGGGACGACCTGCCGACGCGGGGATCGGAAACGCGCGTTGCGGCGGCGGGCGGCGCGCGCGTCAGGCCCGGCGGACGGAGAGCAGCTGCCAGCCCTCCGGGACCTTCGCCTCGATGCCCGCCATGTCCTCGGCCTCAATCTGCTCGACGCCGTCGACGCGCTGGAACGTCCCCGTGGCCTCCATCTTCGCCTCACCCTTGAGCATGCGCACCGGGGCGGAAGTGAGCGCGTAGCCCGGCTCACGATGAGCATCGAGCTGGGCGTGGACGTCTTCGAGGGATGTCCCGGTGACGTCGACGGTCATGGATCCTCGGGGGCGGATGAGGGCGACGAGCATCCGTCCAGTCTACGAGCGGACCGTGCTGCTCAGAGATCCCAGTCGAGCGTGGAGCGCACGTCGATGGGGGCGTCGTGGCCGGCGTCCTCGCGGATCAGGTAGACGACGACACGCGACTGCGCGGTGATGAGCACGCTCGTCAGAGCGTCGCCGGTCGCCAAGTCGATGAACGTCGGTTGCGAGCGCGCCGCAGCTTCGATCCGAGACATGAGGTCCGCGACATCCGTGCTGCGAGGCAGGAGGAAGTCGTGCCCATCGATCTCGATGTGCGTCGTCGTCATTCCCGTCTGGTTCCCCATGCGCTCCACGGTACGAACCTCCTCGAAACCCGACAAGAGGGGTTGAACCCCGCCGAAGAGCGTGTTAGGACCGGGTGAGAGCGCTCTCGCTGCCGTCCGGCTGCTGCTGGTCCGCGGGCTCGGGGACGAGGTACAGACCGCTCGGGGCGTTGGCGGTGAATGCGAGGGCCTCGATCCAGGCGCGGTTGACGCTGGGCTGGCGACTGCCGTGGTACTTGTACACCAGCGAGCTTCCGGCATGGATCCAGACCGTCGTCCGGCCGCCGCCCATGCTGACGTCGTCCTTCCAGGTGAAGCCGAAGGGCTCGCCACGGCGGAGCTTCGCGGTCATGACCAGCTGGATGTGAGTGAGAGCGCGGTCTTCGATGTCGACCTTGACGCTGTTCTCGTAGATGAACTTGCCCATCGCAAGATTCCCTTCTCGCCACGGGAACCTGTGCTAAGAGGCGCGGACGCGATGACCGCTGGTGTGGGGTGTGCTCAGCGTTTCACACTTCTGCCCGTTCTCCTACCCGACCGGGGTGTCGTGCGTCGTCGCGTGTCTCCCTGTTTCAGGCCACCGGATCGAGAAGCGTGGGATCGGACGGGTCGACGGTGCGCGTGTTGCTCACCTTGCGGTCGACGACGTGTCCGCGGAGCGTCGCCGCGACGTCGGCGGAGGTGTGATCGAGCATCGCCAGCGTATCGAGCTTGGTCTGCCCGGTGAGCTTCTCCGGTGTGAGCCAGGCGTCCCAGGTGTCCGGAGTCAGGAAGGCGGGCATCCGGTCGTGCACCTCCCCACCGGCATCGCGTGCCTCCCGGGTGACGACGACGAAGCAGCGCACCTTCTCTCCCTCATGCTCCATCGACCAGGTGAGGCCGGCGGCGGCGAGCAGGCCGTCCCCGTGGAGGAAGTGCGGGGTCTTGTGGCCTTTCTCGCCCGTCCATTCGAAGTACCCGCGCATCGGCACGAGGCACCGCGCGGCGGAGAACGCCGGCGCCCAGAACCCGGCGGCGAGCTTCTCCATCCGTGCGTTGATCAGCGGGGCGCGCTGCGGACGGTTGGGAGGACTCTGCCAGTCCCACCGCACGAGTTCGAGGATGCGGCCCTCACCGCGGTCCCGGACGATCGGGGCGCTCTCGGTGGGCGCGATCGAGTAGGCGCCGTGCCAGGACTTCCACCAGTCCTCCGGGCGGCCGCCCTCGGCGACGAACTCCCTGATCAGCTCGTCCGTCGCCGCGTCGTTCGCGAATCGTCCGCACATGTCATCGCCTCCGTCTCGCCGGTCGCTCGCGCCGCGGCCGGCATCGCCTCCATCATGGGGCATGGCGCGGACATCGGGTCAGACGACCTCGATCACCGTGCCGGCGGTCAGATCCGACAGCTGGGCGAAGGTCAGCGGCATGACGGTGTGCGGGTGGCCCGCCGCCGCCCACACCACGTCGTACACCTGCAGCGCGCTGTCGATGAAGGTCGGGAGGGACGTGGGATGGCCGACGGGCGCCACTCCGCCGATCGCCTGTCCGGTGGCGTCGCGCACGGTGGCGGGCGGTGCCATGACGACCTCGCTCGCCCCCACGCTTCGCGCCAGGACGGCGAGGTTCGCCCGGTGCCCGCCGCTGGTCATGACGAGGACGGGGCGGCCGTCGGCGAGGAAGACGAGACTGTTGGCGATCGCGGCCACGTCGCAGCCTATGGCGGCGGCCGCCTCGGCGGCGGTGCGCGCCGAGTCCGGAAGAACCCGGATCTCGGTCTCGACACCGGCCGCGAGGAGGTGTTCCTGCACCCGTCGGCTGCGCTCGGGGAGGGGAGGAGCGTCGGTCATGCCCCCACGGTAGCCGAGCAGGTCAGCCGGCGTCACCGACGAGGATCGCCGCCGCGTCCTCGGCGGTCGCATCAGCCGGCTCGTCGTCGATGTGCGCGAGGACCTTCCGGCCGAGGAGGATCGTCAGCGCGGCCAGCAGGACGGCGGCGGCGGCGAAGAGGTACGGCACGGTGGCGCTGAACAGGTGCCACAGCAGGGCGGCGATCGGCGGGGCCATCGCGCCGCCGAGGAAGCGGACTGCGGAGTAGGCCGAAGAGGCGACGGAGCGGGGGAGGTCTGTCGCCTCCATGACGGCTTCGGTCAGCACGGTGTTCATGATGCCGAGGAGCAGACCGCCGACGATGATGCACACGACGAGAGCGGCCGGTTCGGCGACGACGAGTCCCGCGACCACGAGGTCGACGGCGAGCAGGGGCAGCACGGTGAGGATCACGTGCGTCCGCGGCATCCGGCGCATCAGCACCGGCGCGACCCACACGCTGGTGATCGCGAGGGCGACACCCCAGCCGAAGAAAGTCAGGCCGATGCCCATCGCGCCGAAGCCCAGGGGGAAGGGCGAGAACGCGAGCAGCACGAAGAAGCCGATGTTGTAGAACAGGGCGGCCACGGCGAGGATCGCGAGCGCGGGACGGCGCAGGGCCGTGAAGGGGGCGGAGAACTTCACCGGCGTGCGCTTCTCGCCCGGACCCCGCAGCAGCACGAGCACGGCGATGAAGGCGATGGCCATCAGGGCCACGACGCCGAAGAACGGGCCGCGCCAGCTCTGCTCGCCGAGGATGCCGCCGAGCAGGGGACCCACGGCGATGCCGAGGCCGAGTGCCGCCTCGTACAGCACGATGGCCGCGCTGCTGCCGCCGGATGCGGCGCCGACGATCGTGGCCAGCGCCGTCGAGATGAACAGCGCGTTGCCCAGCCCCCAGCCGGCGCGGAAGCCGATGACCGCGTCGACGCTGCCGCTGATCGCGCAGAGGAAGGCGAACACGACGATCAGGCCGAGACCGACGAGGAGGGTCGCCTTGGCGCCGATCCGGCTGGAGATCCAGCTGGTGACGAGCATCGCGAGGCCGGTGACGAGGAGGTAGCTGGTGAACAGCAGTTCCGTCTCGACCGGCGTGGCCTCGAGGGACTCCGCGATGGCCGGGAGGATCGGATCGACGAGGCCGATCCCCATGAAAGCGACGACGCACGCGAAGGCGACGGCCCATACCTGGGCCGGCTGCCGCCAGACCGAGGGGGCGGGTGTAGCGGGGGCGGTGTTCAACGGATGTCTCCTGTCCGGTCGGCAGAGGTGTGGGCGGCGAGGATCTCGGCCGCACGGGTGAGGGCATGCCAGTCGTCGTCGTCGAGGTCGGCGAACCGCGGTGCGATCGTCGCCCGGAACTCGGAGCGCCAGGCGGCCAGGGCCGCCGTGCCGTCGGGGGTCGCGGCGACGACGGTGGCACGGGAATCGTCGGGGTCGGGGGAGCGGCGGACGAGGCCCTCGCGTTCGAGGGTGCCGAGCAACCGGGTCATCCCGGGCTGTGTCGTGCGGGCCGCCGCGGCGAGCTCGCCGACGCGACGGGGACCCGACTGGTCGAGCAGGCTGAGCACCCGCCATTGCGCGGCGGGCGCCTCGTTCCCCGCGTCCTGGGCGGCGATGCGACCCAGCGCGTAGCCCGAGAGCACGAGCGACGGGATGACCTCAGAGCGATTCATACCAGAAAGTATATACCGGCTGGTATGTATTAAGGTCACCGTCGGGCGTGCGCGATCCTCGCCGAGAGCTGATGCGCGTGAGCGAGGAGGATCCGGCCCAGCTCGGCCTGACGCTCCGGGCCGAAGCGGAAGGCGACACCGGTGAGGCTGAGCGCCCACTCCGGGCGTCCGGCGCGGTCGAACACCGCCGCGCCGAGGCCCCAGCTCCCCTCGACGATCAGGCCGGGGTTGACGGCGAACCCGCGTTCCTTCGTCTCGGCGAGGCGCTTCCGCAACGGGCGCTCGCCATGAGCGCGTCCCCAGTTCTCGACGAGCTCCGGATGGCGCTCCAGGTAGGCATCCACATCGTGGTCGGGGAGGAAGGCGAGGATCGCGAGGCCGGCGCTCGCCACGCCGAGCGGAAAGCGCACCCCCTCGCTCAGCACGAACGAGCGGATGGGGAACGACCCCTCCTCGCGCAGCAGGCAGACCGTCTCGTCCGCGCGGCGGACGGAGAAGAAGGCGCTCTCCTCGGTCTTCACGGCGAGCGACCGCACGATGTCCCGGGCCAGGGCCGTCACGTCGTATCGTGCGGCGGCCACGGATCCCATGAGGAAGAGCTCGGGTCCCGGCATCCAGCGCGTGCTGTCGGCGTCGCGGTCGACGAGGCCCTCCGCGCGGAGGGCGCTGAGCAGGCGATGCGCAGTGGGCCGGGAGAGGCCGGCGCTGCCGGCCAGTTCTTGCAGGGTGGCGCCGTCAGTGCCGGCGGCCGTCACCAGTCGCAGGAGCCGCGCCGCCCGCGCGACGGCCTGAGTGCCGGGGACGGGGTTCATTGCAGTGTCCACATCGTGGACGCTAGTGGCGCGGGCGTCCACATCGCAAGAGGGCGCTGGTCATGACTCCGCCGGGACGGGAGGCTGGTGGGGACACGGAACCGAAGGAGCAGACGTGATCGACAAGCAATGGGAGTCCGCGGCGGCCGCGGTCGCCGACATCCCGGACGGCGCCTCGCTCGCGGTCGGAGGCTTCGGGCTCTCCGGGAACCCGATCGCCCTCATCGAGGCGCTCCTCGCCCAGGGCACGACCGACCTGAGCGTCGTCAGCAACAACTGCGGGGTGGACGACTGGGGCCTCGGCATCCTGCTCGCCGCGCAGCGCATCCGGAAGATGACGTCGTCGTACGTGGGGGAGAACAAGGAGTTCGAGCGGCAGTTCCTGTCCGGGGAGCTCGAGCTGGAGCTGACCCCGCAGGGCACGCTCGCCGAGAAGCTGCGGGCGGGAGGATCCGGAATCGCGGCGTTCTTCACCCAGACGGGCGTCGGCACCCAGGTGGCCGAGGGCGGTCTGCCTCGCCGGTACCACTCCGATGGCTCGATCGCGGTGGCCTCGCCACCCAAGGACGTGCGCACGTTCACGGTGCACGGCGTACCGCGCGAGTTCGTGCTGGAGGAGGCGATCACCACCGACTTCGCCCTGGTCCACGCGGTCCGTGGCGACCGGCACGGCAATCTCGTGTTCCGGAAGGCGGCGCGGAACTTCAACCCGCTCGCCGCGATGGCCGGGCGCGTGTGCATCGCGCAGGTGGAGCGGCTCGTCGAACCGGGAGAGCTCGACCCGGACGCGATCCACCTGCCCGGCGTCTTCGTGCATCGGATCGTCGAGGTCGGCGCGGACATCCCTAAGCGCATCGAGCGACGGACCGTCGCCGCGGAAGGAGCCTGACATGGCGCTCACGAGAGACCAGATGGCCGCGCGCGCGGCGGCCGAGCTGCCGGACGGCGCGTATGTGAACCTCGGCATCGGCCTGCCCACGCTCGTGCCGAACCACGTCCCGTCCGACGTGACCGTGGTGCTGCAGTCGGAGAACGGCATCCTCGGAGTCGGGCCCTACCCGCGGGAGGCCGAGGTCGACCCGGATCTCATCAACGCGGGGAAGGAGACGGTGACCACGCTGCCCGGGGCGGCGTTCTTCGACTCCGCCCTCAGCTTCGGCATGATCCGCGGCGGGAAGATCGATGCCGCGATCCTCGGGGCGATGCAGGTCTCCGCCTCGGGAGATCTCGCGAACTGGATGATCCCCGGCAAGATGGTCAAGGGCCCCGGGGGCGCGATGGACCTCGTGCACGGCGCCGGACGGGTGATCGTGCTGATGGAGCACGTCGCCAAGGACGGCTCGGCGAAGATCGTCGACGCCTGCACGCTGCCGTTGACCGGACGCGGCGTCGTGGACCGGATCATCACGGACCTCGCGGTGATCGACGTGACGCCGGATGGGCTCGTCCTGGTCGAGCTCGCGCCCGACGTGTCGGTGGAGCAGGTGCGGCGGGCCACGGAGCCGCCTCTCCGTCTCGCCCCGGAACTGGACAACGGAAGGACCGAGATCAATGAGTGAGAACGATGTCGTCATCGTCGCCGCGGCGCGCACCCCGCAGGGGCGGCTGAAAGGACAGCTCGCCGCCTTCACCGCGCCGCAGCTCGGATCATTCGCGATCCGCGGTGCGCTGGAGCAGGGCGGGGTGGACCCCGCAGACGTCGATGCGGTCATCGTGGGGCAGGTGCTCGCCGCGGGGTCGGGACAGAACGCCGCCCGTCAGGCCGCCATCGGCGCCGGGATCGGCTGGGACGTCCCCGCCCACTCCGTGAACAAGGTGTGCCTGTCCGGTCTCACGGCCGTGATCGACGCGGCGCGCATGATCCGGACCGGGGACGCCGAGGTCGTCGTCGCCGCCGGCATGGAGTCCATGACCCGCGCACCGCACCTGCTCATGGGATCGCGCGATGGCTGGACCTACGGCACCGTCGAGGTCCTCGACCACATGGCCTACGACGGGCTGACGGACGCCTACGACCGGGAGAGCATGGGCGCGTCCACGGAACGGCACAACGCGCGCTACGAACTCACCCGGGAGGCCCAGGACCAGGTCGCCGCGCTCTCGCATCAGCGGGCCGCCGCCGCGCAGGAGAGCGGGGTGCTCGACGCGGAGATCGTCGCCGTCGAGGTGCCGCAGCGTCGGGGCGAACCCGTGCGGGTGACCCGAGACGAGGGGGTGCGGCCCGAGACCACGGTGGAGACCCTCGCGGGACTGCGCGCCGCCTTCGCCGAGGGCGGCTCGATCACGGCGGGCAACTCGTCCCAGATCTCGGACGGCGCCTCCGCCGTCGTCGTCACAACGCGCGGGACGGCCGAGGCCAAGGGCTGGCCGGTGCTCGTGACCGTCGGGGCGAGCGGCCAAACCGCCGGCCCGGACAACTCGCTCCAGGCGCAGCCGGCGCGGGCGATCGAGCAGGCATGCCGGAAACAGGGCATCACGCCGCAGGACCTCGACCTCGTGGAGATCAACGAGGCGTTCGGGGCCGTCGTGGCCCGCTCGCAGACCGAGCTCGGGCTGGACGGTGAGATCGTCAACGTGCACGGCGGCGGCATCGCGATCGGTCATCCGATCGGTGCCTCCGGCAACCGTCTCGTGGTGCACGTCGCGCACGAGCTGGCCCGCCGGGGAGGCGGAACCGCGGCGGTCGGCCTGTGTGGCGGCGGCGGTCAGGGCGAGGCGCTCATCCTCACCCGGTGACGCGGAAGGCGCGCGGGCGCGTCAGGACCGCTTGTCCTGGGCGTGCCCCTGCGCGTCGGCGAGGGCCTTCTGCGAACGGAACTGCAGACGCTGCGCCTTCTTGGACTTCTTCACCGACTGCGGGGAGTCCGCGTCTACCGGCACGCCGTGGCGCTCACGGCGCATGTCGACGACCGCGCCGACCGCGAGCGCCATGGTGATGCCCCAGCTCACCCACGACAGGAGCGAGCGCCAGGTGATGGGTTCGTTGCGGGTGCCGCGCAGCAGCGAGATCCCAGCCGAGATCGCGGCGACGAGTCCGGTGCTGAAGAGGTAGCGCATGCCCCTACGGTACCCGCAGGGAGCGCACGCGGATCGGTGGCTTGACAAGGCGGGGGAGCGACTGGCAGGGCGTGCGTCCCGAGGCACCGGATATCATGGGAGGGTCGCGGTTCGCCCGCGGCCGCAGAAACCGTGTATCTACCGGCCGTCGGCATCTCCGGCGGACAGCGGCGGCACCCGACATCGCGTCGTCGACGCGCGAGAGTCATGACACACGCCAGCACCACGCCCGATATCGCCGAGCCGAGCCTCTTCCGCCTCGCCGGCCTGCCCTACTTCCTCATCGCGTTCATCGCGCGTCTGCCCTTCGCCATGATGGTGGTCGGTGTGCTGACCGTCGTCGTGTCGGCGCGGGAATCCCTGTCCCTCGGCGGGCTCACGTCCGCTGCGGTCGGTCTCGGCACCGCCTGCTTCGGTCCGCTCCTGGGCGCCGCCGCCGACCGCTTCGGTCAGCGCACGGTCCTTCTCGCGCTCGCCGTGGGCAACGCGGCGATGCTCCTGCTCTTCACCGCGGTGGTCTACGGTCCGGCCGCCGACGGCTTCGTGCTTCTCACCGCGATCGGCATCGGTGCGACGGCCCCGCAGGTGGCGCCGCTCTCGCGCTCCCGTCTGGTCACGATCATCGGCGAGCGGATGCCGGCGGAGCGCCGCGCCCGCACCGTCTCCGGCACGATGGCGTACGAGTCGGCCGCCGACGAGACCGTCTTCGTGTTCGGTCCTTTCCTCGTGGGCGTCCTCGCCTCGGCACTCGCACCCTGGGCCCCGCTGGTCGGCGCTGCCGTGCTGACCCTGGTGTTCGTCGGGGCCTTCGCGCTGCACCCGAGCGGACGGCATGTCTCGCAGGACCGCACCGAGGACGGTCGGGCGCCCTCCGCCGTGTCCGAGCTGTTCCGGCCGCAGCTCCTCATCGTCGTCCTCGGCATCCTCGGCGTCGGCATCTTCTTCGGAACCATGCTCACCTCGCTCACGTCGTTCATGGCCGACCTCGGTGCCCCGGAGCAGGCGGGCCTGCTGTACGGCGTGATGGGCGTCGGCTCCGCGCTGCTGGCCCTGGGTGTCGCGTGGCTCCCCGCGCGGTTCTCGCTCCGGGCGCGATGGCTCGTCTTCTCCGGAGTCCTCCTCGCCGGCTCGCTGCTGCTCGGCATCGTCGACTCGCCGGCGGGGATGATGCTCGCCCTGGCCATCATGGGCATCGGCATCGGCCCGACGCTCGTCACCCAGTACAGCTTCGGAGCGGCGCGGAGCCCCGGCGGCCGGTCGGCGACGGTGATGACGATGCTCGGCTCCGGCGTGATCGTCGGCCAGTCGATCGGCGCGGCGGTGGCGGGGGAGGTCGCGGAGAGCCTCGGCACGTCGGCCGCCCTCGTGCTTCCGATGATCGCGGCCGGCATCGCGTTCGCGGCAGGGCTCGCCAACTGGGCCCTCAGTGGTCTGCACCGCGGAACGTCCGCTGTCAAGGCCTGAGCGCGGACCAGCGGTCGGCGCTCATCCTCGGTAGGTTGGAAGCTCCTGGACCGAGGAGTGCCCCTGTGACCGCTGCTGATTTCGTCGTCGTCGCCAACCGCCTCCCGGTGGACCGGGTCGTGGGGCCCGACGGCGAGGAGACCTGGCGGACGTCGCCCGGCGGCCTCGTCGCCGCCCTCGAGCCGATGATGCGCCGCGTGCACGGCGCCTGGGTCGGCTGGCCCGGTCAGCCGGACGTGGAGCTCGAGGCCTTCGACGCCGACGGGATCCATCTCATCCCGGTGTCGCTGAGCTCCGAGGAGGTCGCGGACTACTACGAGGGCTTCGCCAACGACACGATCTGGCCGCTCTACCACGACGTCATCGCCCCGCCGCAGTACCACCGTGAGTGGTGGGAGGCGTATGTGCGGGTCAACCGCCGGTTCGCCGAGGCCGCCGCGGCCGCCGCCGCTGAGGACGGCACCGTCTGGGTCCACGACTACCAGCTCCAGCTGGTGCCCCAGATGGTCCGCGAGCTGCGCCCCGACGTCACGATCGGCTACTTCCACCACATCCCGTTCCCCGCGCACGGCCTCTACGCGCAGCTTCCGTGGCGCGACCAGGTCCTCCGCGGACTGCTCGGCGCCGACGTCATCGGCTTCCAGCGGGCGCAGGACGCGACCTACTTCCTCACCGCGGTGCGGCGCCGGCTGCGCTACGAGGTGAAGGGGTCGAACATCACGGTCCCGGAGCAGGGCGGCTCGCGGACGGCGATCGCCAAGGCGTTCCCGATCTCCATCGACACCGCCCCGTACCTCGAACTCGCCGCGCGGGAGGACGTCCGGGCGCGGGCCGCGGAGATCCGCGCGAGCCTCGGCAACCCCAAGCGCATCCTCCTCGGCGTCGACCGCCTGGACTACACCAAGGGCATCGGGCACCGGATCAAGGCCTACGGCGAGCTCCTCGAAGACGGCCGCCTCGATGTGGAGGACGTCACGCTCATCCAGGTGGCGAGTCCGAGCCGGGAGCGGGTGGACGCCTATGCGCACCTCCGGGACGAGATCGAGCTCGCGGTGGCCCGCATCAACGGCGACCATGACACGGTCGGCCACTCCGCCATCCGCTACCTGCATCAGGGATACCCGCGCGAGGAGATGGTCGCCCTGTACCTCGCGGCGGACGTCATGCTCGTGACGGCGCTGCGCGACGGTATGAACCTCGTCGCGAAGGAGTACATCGCCACGCGGACGGACAACCGCGGCGTGCTGGTGCTCAGCGAGTTCACCGGCGCGGCGGACGAGCTCCGTCAGGCCGTGCGCGTCAACCCGCACGACATCGCCGGGCTCAAGGACGCGATCATGGAGGCCGTGGAGATGTCGCCCGCCGAGCAGGGACGCCGCATGCGGTCCCTGCGTCGACGTGTGCTGGACAACGACGTGAACGCCTGGTCGTCGTCCTTCCTCGAGGCCCTCGCGGACGTCCGCAGCCGCTGACCGCCCTTCCTGCACCCCCTTCTTCCTCTCGATCGGAGACACCGTGACGCGCCCCTGGATCCCCGGAACCGCCGACGCCGACCTCACCGCCCTCGCGACGACGCCGCGCCTGGTGGTCGCCCTCGACTTCGACGGCACCGCCTCCCCGCTCGTCGTGGACCCCATGGCCGCGCGGGCGCTTCCCGAGGTGGCGGTGCAGATGAATCGCCTCGCTGCGATGCCCGACACCGTCGTCGCCTACGTCTCCGGGCGCAGCATGCACGACCTCCGGGAGATCACCGAGCACACCGACGACTCCGTCGTGGTGCTCGCCGGCTCCCACGGCGCGCAGTACTGGTTCCCCGGCGAGGGGGCCGCCGACGCGCCGGGCGATGCGACCGAGACCGGGGCGCGGGAGGAGCTGTGGGCGGCCGCGCAGCCGATCATCGACCGCTACGAGGGGGCGGAGCTGGAGCCCAAGACCTTCGGCATGGGCGTGCACACCCGCCGCGCGGACCGGGACACCGAGGAGAAGGTCTTCGCCGAGATCGACGCCCTCGTCGCCGAGCGCTTCCCGCACTGGCGGCGGCGCGCCGGTCACCGGGTCCTCGAGTTCTCGTCGCGGAACGAGGGCAAGGACGCCGCGATGATCGCCCTCCGGGAGCGCTTCGACGCGACGGGCATCCTCTTCGCCGGCGATGACGTGACCGACGAGGATGCGATGCGCGTGCTGCAGGAGGGCGACCTCGGCGTGCGCGTCGGGCCGGGGGAGAGCGCCGCGACCCTCCGTGTGGACTCCCCACAACAGATCGCCGCGCTTCTGGAGACGCTCGCGAACGAGAGGGCCGTCGCGCAGGAATAGACTCTCGTCATGTCCTCGCATGATCCCTCCGCCAGCGCGCCCATCGACATCAAGCCCCGCAGTCGCGTCGTCACCGACGGCATCGAGGCCACGACCTCCCGCGGCATGCTCCGCGCCGTCGGCATGGGGGATGCCGACTGGGACAAGCCGCAGATCGGCATCGCGTCCAGCTGGAACGAGATCACTCCCTGCAACCTGAGCCTCGACCGGCTCGCGCAGGGGGCGAAGGAGGGCGTGCACTCCGGCGGCGGGTACCCGCTGCAGTTCGGAACCATCTCCGTCTCGGACGGCATCTCGATGGGCCATGAGGGGATGCACTTCTCGCTCGTGTCCCGCGAGGTCATCGCCGACTCGGTCGAGACCGTGATGATGGCCGAGCGCCTCGACGGCTCCGTCCTCCTCGCCGGCTGCGACAAGTCCATCCCCGGCATGCTCATGGCCAGCGCGCGCCTCGACCTGTCGAGCGTCTTCCTCTACGCCGGGTCGATCGCACCGGGCTGGGTCAAGCTCTCCGACGGCACCGAGAAGGACGTCACGATCATCGACTCGTTCGAGGCGGTCGGCGCCTGCCGTGCCGGCCTCATGAGCGAGGAGGACCTCAAGCGCATCGAGTGCGCCATCGCCCCCGGTGAGGGCGCGTGTGGCGGCATGTACACGGCCAACACCATGGCCTCCGTCGCCGAGGCGCTCGGGCTCAGCCTCCCGGGCTCCGCCGCGCCGCCCGCGGCCGACCGTCGTCGCGACTACTTCGCGCACCGGTCGGGCGAGGCGGTCGTGAACCTGCTCCGCCAGGGGATCACCACGCGCGACATCCTCACCAAGGAGGCGTTCGAGAACGCGATCGCCCTCGCGATGGCCCTCGGCGGCTCGACCAACGTCGTCCTCCACCTCCTCGCCATCGCCCGCGAGGCCGAGGTCGAGCTGAGCCTGCACGACTTCAACCGCATCGGCGACAAGGTCCCGCACGTGGCCGACATGAAGCCGTTCGGCAAGTACGTCATGAACGACGTCGACCGTCACGGCGGCATCCCCGTGATCATGAAGGCGATGCTCGACGAAGGGCTGCTGCACGGCGACGCGCTCACCGTCACCGGCAAGACGCTCGCCGAGAACCTCGCCGAGCTCGACCCGCAGCCGATCGACGGCGAGGTCATCCACACGTTCGACAACCCCATCCACGCCACCGGCGGACTCACGATCCTGCACGGATCGCTCGCGCCGGAGGGTGCCGTCGTCAAGACCGCCGGCTTCGACGCTGCCGTCTTCGAGGGTCCCGCGCGGGTCTTCGAGCGGGAGCGCGCCGCCATGGACGCGGTCGCCGAGGGCAGCATCGAGCCGGGGACGGTCATCGTCATCCGGTACGAGGGCCCCAAGGGCGGACCGGGCATGCGCGAGATGCTCGCCATCACCGCGGCCATCAAGGGCGCGGGGCTCGGAAAAGATGTACTACTCTTGACGGACGGACGATTCTCAGGCGGCACAACCGGCCTGTGCATCGGCCACATAGCACCCGAAGCGGTGGACGCAGGTCCTATCGCCTTCGTGCGCGATGGTGATCTGATACGGGTCGATATCGCAGCTCGCTCTCTCGATCTACTCGTCGACGAGGCAGAGCTCGCCTCCCGCCGCTCTGGCTGGGAGCCGCTTCCCCCGCGCTACACCCGAGGCGTTCTTGCCAAGTACTCGCGCCTCGTGCGGTCCGCCGCCGAGGGCGCGACGACCGGCTGATCCATCGACCGGCTCAGCAACCGCTCGATCGGAGCGCCGGTGTCCCGCACAGTTCATCAGAAGGAAAGTCATGACTGCTGACTCCGTCTCGGCCGTGCCGAGGCCGCCCGCCCGCCCATCCGCTCCGGAGATCACCGGTGCGGAGGCCGTCGTCCGCTCGCTCGAGCTGCTCGGCGTCACGGACGTCTTCGGCCTTCCCGGCGGCGCGATCCTCCCGGTCTACGACCCGCTCATGGACGCCTCGCAGCTCCGCCACATCCTCGTGCGGCACGAGCAGGGCGCGGGCCACGCGGCCGAGGGCTACGCGTCCGCATCCGGCAAGGTCGGCGTGTGCATCGCCACCTCCGGTCCCGGAGCGACCAACCTCGTCACGGCGATCGCCGACGCCTACATGGACTCGGTGCCGCTGCTGGCGATCACCGGTCAGGTGTTCTCGACGCTGATGGGCACGGATGCGTTCCAGGAGGCCGACATCGTGGGGATCACGATGCCCATCACGAAGCACTCGTTCCTCGTGAAGGACGCCGCGGACATCCCCGGCGCCATCGCCGCGGCCTACGAGATCGCCGGCACCGGGCGCCCCGGTCCGGTGCTCGTGGACATCACCAAGGATGCGCAGCAGGCGACGGCCCCGTTCGTGTGGCCGCCGAAGATCGACCTCCCCGGGTACCGACCGGTGACCAAGGCGCACGGCAAGCAGATCCAGGCGGCCGCCGCCCTCCTCGCGGAGGCGAAGAAGCCGGTGCTGTACGTGGGCGGAGGCGTCGTCCGCGGCCGGGCCGCGGCCGAGCTGCTCGAGCTCGCCGAGTCGACCGGTGCGCCCGTCGTGACGACGCTGATGGCGCGCGGCGCGTTCCCGGACTCGCACCCGCTGCACCTGGGCATGCCCGGCATGCACGGCACCGTTCCCGCCGTGCTCGCGCTGCAGGAGGCCGACCTCCTCGTCTCGCTCGGCGCCCGGTTCGACGATCGCGTCACGGGCAAGGCCGCGCTGTTCGCGCCGCACGCGAAGGTCGTGCACGTCGACATCGATCCGGCGGAGATCTCCAAGATCCGCACGGCCGACGTGCCGATCGTGGGCGACGTGCGCGACGTGCTCACCGACCTCGACGCCGCCTTCCGTGGAGCGACGGCCGACGCGAAGCCCGACATCGAGGAGTGGTGGTCGTACCTCGACGGGCTCCGGAACGAGTTCCCGCTCGGGTACGCGCCGACGACCGACGGTCTGCTCGCCCCGCAGTACGTGATCCAGCGCATCGGCGAGCTCACCGGTCCGGAGGGGATCTTCGCCTCCGGTGTGGGGCAGCACCAGATGTGGGCCGCGCAGTTCATCAAGTACGAGCGTCCGAACGCCTGGCTGAACTCCGGCGGAGCGGGCACGATGGGCTACTCGGTGCCGGCGGCCATGGGCGCCAAGGTCGCGGAGCCGGAGCGCCAGGTCTGGGCGATCGACGGCGACGGCTGCTTCCAGATGACCAATCAGGAGCTCGCCACCTGTGCGATCAACAACATCCCGATCAAGGTCGCGATCATCAACAACTCGTCGCTGGGCATGGTCCGGCAGTGGCAGACGCTCTTCTACGACGGCCGTCATTCCAACACCGACCTGAACACCGGGCACGGCACGATCCGCATCCCCGACTTCGTGAAGCTCGCGGAGGCGTACGGCTGCCTCGCGATCCGCGTGGAGAAGGAGGAGGAGGTCGACGCCGCCATCCAGCTCGCGCTGGAGACGAACGACCGCCCCGTGGTGATCGACTTCGTCGTGAGTGCCGACTCCATGGTGTGGCCGATGGTGCCGCAGGGGGTCAGCAACAGCTATGTCCAGTACGCGCGCGACCACGCGCCCGCGTTCGACCAGGAGGACTGAGCCATGTCGACCCACGTCCTGAGCCTGCTGGTGGAGAACACCCCCGGCCTCCTGACCCGCGTCGCCGGCCTGTTCGCGCGCCGGGGCTTCAACATCGACTCCCTCGCCGTCGGCGTGACCGAGGTGCCGGGGATCTCCCGCATCACGGTCGTCGTCGACGTGGAGGAGCTGCCGCTCGAGCAGGTGACCAAGCAGCTCAACAAGCTGATCAACGTCATCAAGATCGTCGAGCTGGACCCGGCGTCGTCCGTGCAGCGCGAGCACATGCTCGTGAAGGTGCGCACGGACAACGCCAGCCGTTCGAACGTGATCGAGGTCGTCAACCTCTTCCGCGCCTCGGTCGTCGACTACGCCGCCGACGCCCTCGTGATCGAGGTCACCGGAGACAAGGGCAAGGTCGAGGCGCTGCTGCGCGCTCTGGAGCCCTTCGGCATCAAGGAGATCGCCCAGTCCGGCCTCCTCGCGATCGGCCGCGGCGGCAAGAGCATCACCGAGCGCGTCCTGCGCGGCTGACCCTTCGACAGACTCAGGGACCGCGCGTCCCGCACAACCACAACCAAGGAGAGAAACCAGTGAGCACCGAGATCTTCTACGACGACGACGCCGACCTGTCCCTGATCCAGGGCAAGAAGGTCGCCATCGTCGGCTACGGCTCGCAGGGCCACGCCCACGCCCAGAACCTGCGCGACTCGGGTGTCGAGGTCGCGATCGCCCTCAAGGAGGGCTCGAAGTCCGCCGCGAAGGCCGAGGAGGCCGGCTTCCCCGTGAAGACCGTCGCCGAGGCGACCGAGTGGGCCGACGTCATCATGATCCTCGCGCCGGACCAGCACCAGCGCACGATCTACAGCGAGTCGATCGCCCCGAACCTGACGGCGGGCAAGACCCTGGCGTTCGCGCACGGCTTCAACATCCGCTTCGGCTACATCGACGCTCCCGAGGGTGTCGACGTGATCCTCGTCGCGCCGAAGGCTCCCGGCCACACCGTGCGCCGCGAGTTCGTCGCCGGCCGAGGCATCCCGGACATCATCGCCGTCGAGCGCGACGCGTCCGGCCAGGCCTGGGACCTCGCGCTCTCGTACGCGAAGGCGATCGGCGGCACCCGCGCCGGCGTCATCAAGACGACCTTCACCGAGGAGACCGAGACCGACCTCTTCGGCGAGCAGGCCGTGCTCTGCGGTGGCATGAGCCACCTGGTGCAGGCCGGCTTCGAGACCCTCGTCGAGGCGGGCTACCAGCCGCAGATCGCCTACTTCGAGGTGCTGCACGAGCTCAAGCTCATCGTCGACCTCATGTGGGAGGGCGGCATCGCCAAGCAGCGCTGGTCGATCTCCGACACCGCCGAGTTCGGCGACTACGTGTCCGGCCCGCGCGTGATCGACGAGCGCGTCAAGGAGAGCATGAAGGGCGTCCTGTCCGACATCCAGTCCGGTGCGTTCGCGAAGCGCTTCATCGAGGACCAGGACAACGGGGCCGAGGAGTTCCTCGCCCTCCGCGCCAAGGAGGAGCAGCACCCCATCGAGGCGACCGGCAAGGAGCTGCGTTCGCTCTTCGCCTGGAAGCAGCAGGACGAGGACTACGTCGACGGCAGCGCCGCGCGCTGATTCGACTCGCGAACGAACGGGCGTCCCTCCGGGGGCGCCCGTTCGGCGTTCCGTACGGCATTCCCTGGCACAGACATCCGATGTCTGTGCCAGGATGGACGCATGCGACAGGAATGGTTTGATGACGCCCGCTTCGGCATGTTCGTCCACTTCGGCCTCTACAGCGGGGCCGCGCGGCACGAGTGGGTGCAGAACTACGAACGCCTCACCGACGAGGAGTACCGCCCCTACTTCGACAACTTCGACCCCGACCTCTTCGATGCCGCGGCCCTGGCGAAGACCGCCAAGGAGACGGGGATGGGCTACGTCGTGCTCACGACGAAGCACCACGACGGCTTCTGCCTCTGGGACTCGAAGCTGACCGACTTCACCTCCGTCACGGCGGTCGGACGGGACCTCGTGCGCGAGTACGTCGACGCTCTCCGTGCCGAGGGCATCCGCGTCGGCCTCTACCACTCGGTCATCGACTGGCATCACCCCGATTTCACGGTGGACTGGAACCACCCCCGACGTGACGACGAGAACGCGCACGCCTTGAACGAGGGTCGCGACATGGCCCGCTACCGGGAGTACCTGCACGGTCAGGTCCGCGAGCTGCTCACCGGGTACGGCGACATCGACTACCTGTTCTTCGACTTCACCTATCCCGAGTCCAAGGACGGCTGGGAGGGGAAGGGGCCGCAGGACTGGGACGCCGAAACGCTGCTCGCACTGTGCCGCGAGCTGCAGCCGGAAATGCTCGTCAACGACCGGCTCGGCATCCCCGCGGACTTCGTGACGCCAGAGCAGTACCAGCCGACGGCTCCGATCGTCCGCGACGGGGTGCCCCTCGTGTGGGAGGCGTGCCAGACGCTCAACGGCTCCTGGGGCTATCACCGGGACAACACCGACCAGAAGTCGCCGGTGCTGCTCGTGCAGATGCTCGTCGACTCGGTGTCGATGGGCGGCAACATGCTGCTCAACATCGGTCCGGACGGGCGCGGGGCGATCGCGCCCCGGGACGCGGCGACCCTCGCCGAGATCGGCGAGTGGATGCGGCTCCACGACCGCGCCGTGATCGGGGCCGGCCACGCGCCGTTCACGCCGCCTCGAGAGGGCGTGTACACGCTCCGCGGCGACCGGCTCTACCTGAGCCTGTTCAGCTGGCCGCTGGGCTTCGTGCATCTGCCCGGTCTTGCGGGCAAGGTCTCGTATGCGCGCCTGCTGAACGACGGGTCCTGGCTGCGTACGAGCGTCAGCGACCCGGACCAGCAGGCCGACCTGATGACTCCGGCGGGCGAGGCCGAGGGGACGCTCACGGTGCACCTCCCGGTACGGCGTCCCGACGTGCTGATGCCGGTCATCGAGCTGCGCCTGACGGGGGAGTGAGGCCGTCGGTGGCGGCGGCTCAGGCCGTCGCCACCGGGATCTCCATGCCCTCCAGCGCGAGGCGGGCGGCGCCGTGCAGGATCGCGTCCGCGCCGGTGGCCGCGGCCTCGATCCGCAGGCGCTGGGTCGCGAGCGGGTGGCAGGCCTCGTAGACCCGGCTGCGCACCGCGGCGATGAACGGCTCGGAGGCGCTCATGCTCCCGGTGAGGAAGAGGGCGTGCGGGTTGAAGAAGTTCACGACCCCGGAGAGCGCCTGACCCAGGTGGGTCCCGGCGGTGCGGACGAGCGTCGTCGCCAGCGGGTCCGCGTCCCGTGCCAGTGTCAGCACGTCGGCCGTGGTGCGGACGTCGGTGTTGCCGCGCTCGCGCATCTGGCGGACGAGGCTCGCGCCGCTGGCCACGGTCTCCAGGCAGCCGGTGTTGCCGCAGGAGCAGGGGATGTCCCCGCTGCCGTCGATCCGCGTGTGCGTGATGTCGCCGGCCGCAGCGGTGGCCCCGCGGTGGATGTGACCGTCCACGATGATCCCGCTGCCGATCGCGGTGCCCGCCTTGACGGTGATGCTGTGCTGGGTGTGCCCGAGCTGGCGACGGTGCTCGCCAAGGGCGGCGAGATTCGCGTCGTTGTCGACGACGACGGGGACGCCGTGGCGCTCCCCGAGGTGCTCGCCGACGCGGAATCCGGGCCACCCCGGCATCCGCGAGGGCTGATCCACGGAGCCGGTCGCGACGTCGACGGGGCCGGGCAGGCTCACGCCGATCGCGTGGACCCGCGTCTCGGCGAGCAGGCGCTCGAACACCTCCGACACTCTCTCCAGCGTGGCCTCCGGGCCGTCCGCGACGTCGATCGCGATGGTCTCCGAGTGGAGCAGGCCGCCGCTGAGGTCGTGCCGCCCGATGCGGGCATGACGCCCGCCGAGATCGGCGGACAGCACGATGCCGTCGCCGGCGATCCGGAGCACGCGCGGCCGTCGTCCGCCGCGGGAGGTGCCGGCCCCGGCCTCCTCCAGCACGCCCGCATCGAGAAGCGCCTGCACGCGCAGGCCGACGGTGGAGGCGGCCACGCCGAGAGCGGAGGCGAGCTCCGAGCGGGAGCGGGCCTGACCGCGCGCGACGAAGTCGAGGATGCGCCGGGTGTGCGGATCGTCGACGGGGGTGTCGGCGGGGTTCGTCATGGAGGCCCTTCGTCTCGGAGCATCGTCAGCGTAGCGGGGGTGTCGCATGTTTCCCGGGAGTGACGAATTATCACCACCCTATAAACATCGGATGTTCAGGTTGCGGCACCTTGCGAACTATGACAGCGTAACTTCATACGAAATCCTAATTGGTTAGTTCGAGTCTCGAAATAACCGTTCCCTTCTCAGGAGGCATTCAATGAAGAAGTTGCGTGTGGGGGCTGTCGCCGCTGTCGCGGGCGTGGCCGTGGCGATGACCGGCTGTGCGAGCAGCGGGGGATCCGGAGGCTCGGCCGACGGCGACACCATCGTCGTGGACATGTGGGCCGGCAGCGAGTCGGACGTCGACGCGCTGGAGGCGCAGATCGAGTTCGCGCAGAAGCAGAACCCGGACATCAAGATC
Organism: Microbacterium sp. ER1; assembly: GCF_023383675.1. Taxonomy (NCBI): domain Bacteria; kingdom Bacillati; phylum Actinomycetota; class Actinomycetes; order Micrococcales; family Microbacteriaceae; genus Microbacterium; species Microbacterium sp. ER1. Next base: position 415,890 of record NZ_QCXO01000138.1, on the reverse strand, counting down.
AAGCTGCAGACTTCGCCGTGGAGCGACTTCTTCACGAAGCTCACCACCAACATGGCCAGCGGCAACATGGCCTGCATCACCGGCATGAGCGGTGCGCAGCTCGGCGGCTACACGGCGGGCTTCCGTCAGCTGAGCGACGAGGACCTCGAGACCGCCGGCATCGACTGGTCGGAGTTCAACCCGAGCGCGGACGGCATCCTCAGCTTCGAGGGCAAGGTCTACGGCGTGCCGTTCGACGTCGCCACCATGCTCGTCTACTACAACCAGGACATGCTGACGGCCACCGGCGCCGCGACTCCGGAGATCGGCTGGACGTTCGACGACTTCGCCACGATCGCGGCCGACGCCACGAAGGACGGCAAGTACGGCTTCGGCATGGGCATGGGCGGCTACCAGTGGATGTCGATGCCGATCGCCTACTCCGCCACGCAGCCCGCCTCCGAGGACGGCACACTGCACATCGACGACGAGGACTTCGTCGACGCGGCGTCCTGGTACGCCGGCCTGGTCACCGAGAAGAAGGTCGCGGCTCCGGTCGCCTCCGCGTCGGACACCGGCTGGGGCGAGAACCAGTACACGGGCGGCAACGCGGCGATGGCCGTCGACGGCACCTGGAACGCGGTCAGCTACCTCAACAACGAGTCCGGCTTCGCCGCCGGCATGGTGCCGCTGCCCGCCGGCGTGGACGGCAACCCCGGCCCGATCCTCGGCTCCGGCTACGGCATCGCCGAGAACTGCAAGAACCCGGAGGCCGCGCTGAAGGTGCTCGGCTCCCTCGTCGGCGAGGACGCGCAGGACTACATCGCCTCGTCCGGCCGCTCCTACCCGGCCCGCACCTCGTCGCAGCCGCTGTACTTCGAGTCGATCGACGAGCAGTACCGGGACCAGGTCCAGTCGGTGTTCGAGGCCGCGTTCGGCGACACGGTGCCGCTCTACATGACCAAGAACTGGCAGAAGCTCGACAGCTACATCCAGCCCAACCTCGTCAGCGTCTACAACGGCCAGATGACGATGGAGGAGCTGCTGTCGAACGCCCAGGCGCAGTTCGGCGAGTGAGCCGGATCCGGCCCGCACAGCAGTAACAGAGAGAGACGACGAGATGACGATCACGACGAGACGTCGAGGATCGCTCGCCAAGGTCGAGGGCCGCCAGGCGCTGGGTTTCGCAAGCCCGGCCCTGGTGGGCCTCGCCCTGTTCACGATCGTGCCCGTGGGGCTGTCGATCGTGATGAGCGTGTTCGACTGGCCGACCTTCGGCGAACGCACCTTCAACGGGGTGGACAACTACGTCAAGCTGTTCACCAGCAGCCCGGACTTCTGGCCCGCGCTGCGGAACTCGGCCGTGTACACGCTGCTGTACGTGCCGTTGAGCGTCGCTCTCTCGCTCGTGCTCGCCCTCGGACTCGGCCCCCGCATCCGCGGCCGCGGTGCCCTGCGCGTCCTCTTCTTCATCCCCGTCGTGACCCCGATGGTCGCGAACGTCCTGGTGTGGAAGATGATGCTGCAGCCCCAGGGGCTCTTCAACGGCCTCTCGGTCACCTGGTTCGGCATCGAGCTGCCGAACTTCCTCGCCGACCCCAACTGGGCGATGATCATGGTCGTCGTCATGAGCGTCTGGCAGGGTCTCGGCTACAACATGCTGATCTTCTCGGCAGCCCTCGAGCAGCTCCCGGAGAGCGTGCTGGAGGCCGCCAGCATCGATGGTGCGCAGGGGTTCCGGCGGGTCTGGAGCATCATCATCCCGATGATCTCGCCGTCGATCTTCTTCGCGACGATCATGACGATGATCACCTCGCTCCAGGTCTTCGTCCAGCCGCAGATGCTCACCGGAGGCGGCCCCGGCAACGCCACCAAGCCGCTCGTGATGTACATCTGGGAGCAGGGCTTCACGTTCGGCGACCTCGGGCTCGCCGCCGCCGCCGCATGGATCCTCTTCGCGATCATCATCGCGATCACGGGCATCCAGTTCGCCGCACAGAAGAAGTGGGTGCACTATGAGCACTGAGACCCTCGTCCGGCCCACCGGCACCGCCCCGCGGCGTCAGCGCGAGCGGGAGCGGGCCCGCGGAGCGGCGACAACGCCCGGCGCGCGTGCCCGGCTGATCCTCGCGCACGTCACCATCTACGTCGCGGCGCTCATCTTCATCGCGCCGCTCGTCTACGCGTTCTTCTCGGCCCTCAAGCCGAACTCGGAGATGTTCTCGATGCCGCCGACCCTGGTGGGCTCCGAGATCCGCTGGAGCAACTTCGTCGACGTCTTCGCCTACGGACCGTTCCTGACGTACATCATGAACTCGTTCATCGTGGCGATCGGCGGCACCCTGGTCGTGCTGGTGGTGTCGACCACGGCCGGATACGCGTTCGGGCGCCTGCGGTGGAAGGGCAGGGACGCGGTGTTCGTCCTCTTCCTCGCCACGCTGATGGTGCCCGCCGAGGTGCTCGTCATCCCCATGTTCCAGGTCATGCAGTGGTTCAACTGGGTCGACACCTATCAGGCGCTCATCCTGCCCTTCGCGTTCGGCGCCTTCGGCACGTTCCTGATGCGGCAGTTCTTCCGCGGCATCCCCTACGAACTGGAGGAGGCGGCCCGTGTCGACGGCGCAGGTCCCGTCCGGTCGTTCCTGCAGATCATCCTGCCGCTGTCGAAGTCCGCGGTCGCCGTGCTCGCGGTCTTCACGTTCCTCTCGTTCTGGAACAGCTACCTCTGGCCCCTCATCGTCACCGTCGACTACAACGCGCATGGCACGCTGCCCGTCGGTCTGGCGAGCTTCGCCGGCCTCACCGGCACCCGCTGGGACCTGCAGATGGCCGCCGCCATCATCTCGATGATCCCCACCACCCTGCTCGTCATCGTGCTGCAGAAGCACCTGGTCAAGGGCATCGCGATGGCCGGGCTGGGCGGACGATGAGCGCGGTCGGGCAGCAGACGGACGACCCTCGACGAACCACCACGGGCCTCGCGGCCGACCTGGCGCTGGCGGGGGTGGACATCGGGGGCACGAAGATCGCCGCCCTCGTCGTGGACGCCTTCGGAGCCGTCCTCGCACGCGGAAGCGTGCCGGCGCCCGCGAGCGTCGGCGGCGCGGCGATGGCGGATGCGGCGGCCGGTCTCGTCGCGCGGCTCGCGGCCGAGGCCGGTGTCACGGTCGCCGCGGTGGGGGTGGGTGCCGCGGGGGTCATCGACCACGAGAGCGGCACCATCCGCGCCGCGTCCGCCCTGTTCGCGGACTGGGCGGGTTTCCCGCTCGGCCCGGAGCTGGCGCAGCGCCTCGGCGTCCCGGTGCGGGTGGAGAACGACGTGAACGCCTTCCTCCTCGGTGAAGCCGCCGCGGCGGGTCCGAGCGTGCCCGATGTGCTCGGTGTGATGCTCGGCACGGGCGTCGGCGGCGCGCTGGTCATCGGCGGGGAGCTGCACCACGGCCCGCACGGCGCGGCCGGGGAGATCGGGCACACGCCCGGTTACAGCGATCTCGTCTGCACCTGCGGGCAGACCGGCCACCTGGAGACCCTGGCCTCCGGGACGTCGATCGCCCGGCGCTTCGCGGAGCGCACCGGACGTCCGGTGAATGACGCCAGGGAGGTCGCGGAGGCCGCCAGGGTCGGCGACGCCGACGCCCGCGCGGTGTTCGACGACGCCGGGCGTGCGCTCGCTCTCGCCTGCGCCAGTGCGGCGACGCTCCTCGACCTGCCGACCGCCATCGTCGGCGGCGGGGTCACGGCGGCCTGGGACCTCCTGGCGCCGTCGATCGAGCGAACCCTTCGCACCGACGCCCCGGTGTCCGGCATCGCGCTGCGCATCGTCCCCGCCGTCCTGGGCGCTGACGCCGTCGCGCTCGGCGCCGTCGAGAGCGCCCGGCGCGCCCTCGCCCCCGTTTCCTGACCACGACTGCGACCGCAGAGGAGAACAGCACCGTGACCGCACGCCCGGAAGCCCACGAGATCTGGATGGGTCCGCTGCCGCCGCTCGCCGAGGGCGGGCTCGCGCGGCCCCGGATCGGCATCGGCGGCATCTCCATCGAGTCGAGCACCTTCTCCCCGCACATCTCCGGGGACGAGGCCTTCACGATCCGGACCGGCGACGCGTTGCGGGCGTACTACCCGTTCCTCGATGCCGGGCGTGAGCTCGCCGAGGCCGCGGAGTGGGTCCCGCTCACCCACGGCCGGTCGCTGCCCGGCGGCGCCGTGGACCCGGACACCTATCAGCGGATGAAGGATGCGCTCGTCGAGGGGATCCGCGCGCAGGGGCCGTTCGACGGCTTCTTCTTCGACATCCACGGCGCGATGAGCGTCGTCGGGATGGACGATGCCGAGGGGGATCTGGCCCTCGCGGTGCGCGCGGCGTTGGGGCCGGACACCCTCGTCTCCACGTCGATGGACCTGCACGGGAACGTGTCGGAGACGCTGCGCGACGCGGTGGATCTGCTCACGTGCTACCGCATGGCCCCGCACGAGGACTGGCTGAACACGAAGGAGCGGGCGGTGTGGAACCTGCTCGACCGTCTCCGTGGCCCGCACGGCGGCGACGTGCAGGCGCGGCGACCCTTCACCGCCTGGGTGCCCGTTCCGGTGCTGCTACCGGGGGAGAAGACGAGTACGCGGCTGGAACCCGCGCAGAGCATCTATGCCGAGCTCCCCGGGATCGAGGCCCTGCCCGGTGTCGTCGACGCCTCGGTGTGGATCGGCTACGCGTGGGCGGACGAGCCGCGCTGCCAGGCCTACGTCGTGGTCACCGGCGACGACCGGGAGGTCATCGCCCGGGAGGCGGAGCGCGTGGCCCGGATGTTCTGGGAGGCGCGGGAGGACTTCGTCTTCGTCGCGAAGACCGGAAGCCTCGACGACGCACTGGAGGAGGCTCTGGCGTCCGGAGCCCCGCGTCCGTACGTGATCTCCGACTCCGGGGACAACCCGACGGCCGGGGGAGCGGGCGATGTGACCTGGACCCTCGCCCAGCTGCTCCAGCGACCCGAGCTCACCGACGGGACGCACACGACGCTGGTCGCCTCGATCTTCGATCCGCGGGCCGTCGCCGAAGCCGTGGAGGCGGGCGTCGGTGCGACGGTCACGCTGTCCGCCGGAGCTGCGGTCGACTCCGGGCCCCACGGACCGGTCGAGATCACCGGCACGGTGTTCTCCGTCACCGACGGCGACACGGACGCCGGCACCCAGGTGGTGATCGCTGTCGGCGGGCTGCACGCCATCGTGACCGCGCGCCGCAAGCCCTTCCACCATCTCTCCGACTTCCGGATGCTGGGGCTTGAGCCGACGACGGCCGACGTCGTGGTCGTGAAGATCGGCTATCTGGAGCCGGAGCTGTACGAGCTGGCGGCGGGATGGACGCTGGCGCTCACCCCGGGCGGGGTGGACCAGGACCTGCTCCGCCTCGGACACCATCGCTTGCGCCCCGGGGTGTTCCCGTTCGACACGACCGGCGACCCCGACCTGACCGCGGTGGTCGTGCGCCGCGGCGCCGACGAGGAGGACACCGCATCATGATGAACTTCGAGAAGCGCACCGGCCCCGACTTCGGTGCGGCGGCCCCGGTCTACCCGGCGAACGGCGTGCCGGACTGGTACCGCGACGCCAAGCTCGGCTTCTTCGTGCACTGGGGCCTGTACTCCGTGCCGGCGTGGGCCGTGCAGCACGGGGAGGGCGTGAACATCCCCACCGAGGACGCCTATGCGTGGCACCAGTACGCGGAGTGGTACGGCAACACGGTCCGCATCCCGGGCAGCCCGACGTGGGAGCGCCACCAGCGCACCTACGGACCCGGGACCTCCTACGAGGACCTCGCCGACCGATGGGACGCCGCCGCGTTCGATGCCGACGCCTTCGTCGGCGAGCTCGTCGCGGCCGGGGCCCGCTATGTCGTGCCCACGACCAAGCACCACGAGGGGTTCTGTCTGTGGGACACCGCCACGACGGGATTCAACGCCGTCGCGCGCGGCCCTCGTCGCGACCTCATCTCCGAGTTCCACGACGCCACGCGGCGGGCCGGAGCCAGGTTCGGTGTGTACTACTCCGGAGCGCTCGACTGGCACGTGAGCGACTTCCCGCCGATCGAGTCGGACACCGACCTGTTCCGGTTCCGTCGCAACGACGCCCCCTTCTCCCGGTACGCCGCCGCGCAGCTCGAGGAGCTCGTGGAGCGGTTCGCGCCCGACGTGCTCTGGAACGACATCGAGTGGCCGGACGGCGGCAAGGGCACGGAGGACTACGCCGTGGCCGCACTGCTGCGGCGTTACTTCGACGCCGTCCCGGACGGCGTCGTCAACGACCGGTGGGGCGTGCCGTACCACGGCTTCCTCACCCGCGAATACACGGACATCCCGGACATCATCCCCGAGCCCTGGGAGTCGACCCGCGGGCTCGGCTACTCGTTCGGGTTCAACCAGGCGGAGGACGAGCGGCACTCGCTCTCCGGGGCGGCCCTGATCCGGCTCCTCGTCGACGTCGTCGCGAAGAACGGCAACCTGCTCATCAACGTGGGCCCCGCGGCGGACGGGTCCATTCCGGCGCTGCAGCGGAAGGCGATGCAGGAGCTCGGCGGCTGGCTGGCCGTGAACGGCGCGGCGATCTACGGCACGCGGCCCTGGACGCGGATGGGGGAGCGGACGGGGGCTCCTCGTCGCTACACCACGTCGACGGATGCGGTGCACGTGCACGCGCTGGACCCGGCGGCAGGCGAGTTCGAGCTGCCGTCCGAGCTCGCGGGCGCTGGGCTGTCGTGGGCGGACGGGACTCCGGCCCAGACGTCCGCGGACGGCGGTTCGGCCCGCATCGTGATCCCGGCCGGACTCCGCGAGGCTCCGGTCGCCGTGCTCACCGCGCACGGCGCCTGACACAGGCGCCGCAGAAGGGCCCCCGTCGGTGATCCGACGGGGGCCCTTCGTCGCTGGACTAGGGGCGCGTGCGCTCCTCGAGCACCTCGATCACGTGGCGGTACGGGCGGCCGGTGGCGCGGGTCATGCCGATCTCGCAGGTGCGGTTGGCCGACACGAAGGCGTCGAAGCCGCCGCGGGCCGCATCGGCCGCGGAGACCTCGGCCGATTCCTGCGCCGTCGCGCTCGCGGTGAGCTCGGGGTGCAGCATTCCTCGGTCGCCGGCGAACGCGCAGCAGCCCCAGCCGTCGGGCACGAAGACCTCGTCGGCGACGGCGGCAGCGATCGTTGTCAGCGCGCCCGTCGCGCCGAGCGCGGTCGTCGAACAGGTCGGGTGCACGGCGATCGAGGGGAGCTTCGCATCGACGGAGAGGCGCGGCAGCACCTCCCGCGCGACGAACGTGGTGGCGTCCTCGATGCGCAGACCGGCGTACTCCGGATGGGCGGCGACGGCCTGGGTGAGCATCACGTCGAGGCCCTCGGTGCAGGAGGCGGCGTCGCAGACGACCGGGAGCTCCCCGTGGCGGCTGGCGTCCCAGAGCGAGGCCAGCACCCGGTCCGACATGAGGCGATAGCCGTTGAGGTGTCCCTTGGACTTCCACGGGGTCCCGCAGCAGAGCCCGCCGTTCTCCTCGGGGACCACGACGGCGATCCCGGCGCGGTCGAGCAGCGCGCGCAGGGCGTCGCGGGAGCCGGGGCCCTCGTCCTCCGGGCCGAACATCGTGCCGATGCAGGCGCCGAAGAAGACGGCCTGCGCATCGGGCGGGGACACCGGTCGCGCCGGAGCAGTGCCGCCGCGGGGGAGGCCGCCGTCATAGAGGGGCACGGTGTCGGCGCCGAGCACCGCCCGTCCGATCCGCGTCGCGCCGCGCACGAGCGGGACGGGAAGCGCGTCGGCGACCGTCAGGGCGACGCCCCCGGCGCGCGTGACGGTGCTCCAGTGCTTCGCCGCCGTTCCCCACGCGGCCCCCTCCACGGCGTTCTCCTGCTCGGCGCGGAGGCGGCGGACGAGGTCGCCGGTGTTGATGTCCACCGGACACGCGACGCCGCACATGCCGTCGACCGCGCAGGTCTGCACGCCGTCGTAGTCGTAGTCCGCGCGCAGGTCCCGCAGCAGCGTCGTGTCGCCCTGCTCCTCGGCCCAGGCCATGTCCCGGCGCAGCACGATGCGCTGCCGGGGTGTGAGCGTGATGCTCTTGCTCGGGCACGTGGGTTCGCAGTAGCCGCACTCGACGCAGCGGTCCACCTCCCGCTCGACCGTGGGCACGCGCTTCAGGTCCTGCAGATAGGAGTCCGGGTCGTCGGAGAGCACGACGCCGGGGTTGAGGACGCCGTCCGGATCGAACAGCCGCTTGATCTCCCACATCATGTCGGTGAGCTCGTCGCCGTACTGCCGCCGCACGAACGGCGCCATGATGCGGCCGGTGCCGTGCTCAGCCTTGAGGGATCCCTCCTGCGCGAGGACGAGCTCGACGAGGTCGTCCGTGAAGCGGCGGTACCGCGCCACGCTGTCGGGGTCGTCGAAGCGCTCGTTCAGCAGGAAGTGGACGTTGCCGTCCTTCGCGTGCCCGAAGATGACGGACCCCTCGTAGCCGTGCTCCGCGAAGAGCTCGATCAGGCGTTCGCAGGTGGCCAGCAGCCGGGGGACGGGGACGACGATGTCTTCGAGGAGGGCGGTCGTGCCGGACGGCCGCGCTCCGGCGACCGCCGTGTAGAGGCCCTTGCGGACGTGCCACAGCGCGGCGCGCTCTGCCGCATCCGTGGTCAGTCGCGGAGTGACGGCAAGGGGGAGGGCGTCGAAGTGCGCCTGCGCGGTCGCGCTCGCGACGGCGAGGGATTCGTCGTCGGCGGCGTGCACCTCGACGAGGAGCGCGGCGTGGCCCTGGACGTCGATCTCGGAGATCGCGGCGGGGACGTCGCTCAGGCCCTGGGCGACGCGCAGTGAGGCGGCGTCCAGGAGCTCGATCGTCGCGAGCCCGAGCTCCGTGAGAGCGGGGAGCGCGGTCATCGCCGCCGACAGCGTATCGAAGACGAGCAGACCGGTGGCGATCGCGGGGCGCACCTCGATGGTGCGGAAACGGGCCTCCGCGACGAAGCCGAGGGTCCCTTCCGATCCGATGAGGAGGTGTTCGAGGATCCGCACCGGGTCGTCGAAGTCGAGCAGGGCGTTCAGTCCGTAGCCCATGGTGTTCTTCATCGAGAACTGCTGTCGGAGGAAGGCGACATTCTCGGGCGAGGCGAGCAGCCGCTCCCGGAGCGACGAGAGTCCGGCGAACAGGGCGGGTTCCGCGGCGCGGAGCACGTCCGCGGCGTCCGCGCGTCCGGTGTCCAGAATCGTCCCGCTGGGGAGCACGACGACCATCGAGGTGATCGTCTGGTACGAGTTCTCCGTGATGCCGCAGGCCATGCCGCTGGAGTTGTTGGCGACGACACCGCCGATCGTGCAGGCGATCTCGCTGGCCGGATCCGGCCCGAGCTTGCGGCGGTACCGGGCCAGCCGGGTGTTCACCTGCCGGACGGTGGCTCCGGGGCCGACCCGCACCGCGGCGCCGTCGTCCTCGATGCGGATGTCACGGAAGTGGCTGCGCGTGTCGACGAGGATGTCGCCGCTGATGCCCTGTCCGGAGAGGCTGGTGCCGCCGGAGCGGAACGTGAGCGTGCGCCCGGCCGCCCGGACCGCCGTGAACGCGCGGGCGACGCCGTCCGCGTCCGCGGGGGAGAGCACCGCGTCCGGGACGAGCAGGTAATGCGAGGCGTCGTGGGCGCGGGCGAACCGGTCGATGGATCGGGCGTGGACCTGCGTCTCGGCTCCCAGCAGCGCCGGGTCGAGAGGGTGGTCGAGGGTGGTGGGCACGGTGCTCCTCTGCTCCGCTCAAAGATTGTCAGACAAGTGTACTGAACGACGGACGCCTCACTAGACTGTTCCGCATGACCTCGATCGCGGAGCGCCCCCTCGGCGTGGTCGGCGTGGTCGACGCCGTGACCGGACAGCTGCGCACCCGGATCCTCTCCGGCGAGATCCGCTCGGGGGAGCCGCTCACCGAGGCGGCGGTCTCCCAGGCCTACGGCGTCGCCCGCCCCAGCGCGAAAGCGGCCATCGAGCAGCTGGTGGCCAGCGGACTGCTCGTGCGGACGGCCCATCGCACGGCGCGTGTGGTCGGCATCGAAGCGGAGACCGTCCGCGACGTCTACCGCACGCGGATCCGGCTGGAGAGCGCGGCGCTGCGCGAACTGGCGGAGAGCGCCGCCGTGCCGGCGGCCGCTGTGGCGGCGAACGCCGAGCTGCAGGCGATGGCACCGGGCCCCGATCCCGCGACGGTCGATCCCGACCTCCGTTTCCACACGGCCCTCATCGACGGGCTGGGCAGCGAGCGCACCAGTCGCATGTACCGGAGCGTGCTGGACGAGGTGCGGCTGTGCATGGCGCAGGTGCAGGGGCGGCGTCTCCTCGACGCGGAACTCATCGCCGCGCAGCACGCGGAGATGCTCGAGGCCGTCGCCGCCGGGGACGCGGAGCGCGCGGCCGCGGTGCTGCGTGCCCACCTCGCCTCGGCGGAGGATCGTCTCGTCGAGGCCCTGGGCGCCTCCTGACGTCAGCCCGCGTCGGCGGGGGCGTCCTCGATCTGGATCGGCGCATCCGTCGGGTCGGCCCAGACCGGAGCAGGCAGAGGCGTGTCGACCTGGCCGGCCTGGATCGCGCGGAGGGCTTCGGTGATCTCGTCCGCGTTCTCGGGCACCGCCAGTCCGCAGGTGCGCAGCTCGGACGCGAACTGCAGGGTGAGCCGGATCTTCCCCGCCTCGATGGCCTCGGAGGTCGTGCCGGTGCGGATCTCGCTGCCGGTCTGGATCGCGGGCACCTCGTCGCAGACGTGATAGACCTTGCCGCCGTCGACCCACACGACCTCATCGGCCCCGAGGAGCTGGATCACGGCGGACTGGTCCGCGGTGTACTGCTCGACGGACGGCGGGGCGAAGCTCGTCCCGACGATCGCGGCGAGGACGGCGAGGACGATGCCGACGATGCCGGCGGTCGCCTTCTGTCCTTTGTCCATGTCCTTGTTCAGGAAGATGAGGATGACCAGGGGGAGGAAGGCGACGACCGCGATGATCGCGCCGAGCTGGTTCTGGACGAAGAACCGTGTCTTGTCCGCGCGCCGCGCCGGGTCAAGGGTGTTCGCCTTCTTCCACAGGAGCGAGCCGATGATCGACAGCGCGGCGATCACGACCAGCAGGACGAGCAGGGCGATGAACGCCCACTGCGGGAACTGCGCGGTCGCTCCCTGCTCTTCCAGGAGGCCGGTGTCCGGATCGCGGAGCAGCGCGCCGCCCTCGTCGACGAACTCGCGCTGGCGCAGGAGCCAGAAGATGCCGACAGCCTCGCCCGCGATCGCGAGCGCCCAGAGGACGGCGGCGATGATGCGGAAGCGCGTCGCGGAGGCCTTGGCCTCCGGGCTCGGCGTCCACCCAGCGGGCGGCTCTCCGGTCGTGGCGCCGGTCGTGGCACGACGCGGCGCGGCGGAAGACGTCTGCTCGTTCTCGGCCATGGTTGTCCTTTCCCCCGAAAGTGCCCGGCGACCCCGCCGAGGCATCCCCGAGCCTAGTGGCCGCGGTGTCCTACGCTGGAGAGATGACATCCGATTCGGACGACGCCCTGAGCTGGGAGGGCGACGACAGCGCGGAGCGACGCCCCCGGGACGCCGCACGGCGCACCACGCCGGCTCCGGAACCGACCCCGGCCGAGGCCGTCACGCCCGCGGCGTCCGCACCGGCGTCGGGGGACGAGGCGACCGCGGCGCCCTCCGGGCTCAGCAACGCGATGCTGGTCCTCGTCGGCGTCGTCGGCGGCGTCTACCTGCTCTACACCCTCGGCTGGATCGCGGGCGGTCTCCGGCTGCAGCCGCTCGCCTCGTTCCTCGTCGCGGATTTCATGTTCCTGCCCTGGTTCGTGCTGGCGATCGCCGCCCCCGCGCTGTGGTTCCTCGCGACATGGGTGCTGACGCGGGGCCGGGCCTCCTGGATCCGCGCCGCCTTGCTCCTGGCGGGCGTCGTGCTGCTCGTTCCGTGGCCGTTCGTGACCGTGGGGGTGATCGGCTCATGACTGCTCCGAAGTCCCCGTCCGCGGTGGCGACCGGCTCGCCGCGCTGGCTCGTATGGACCGTCGTCGCCCTCGCCGGGCTCTTCTACGCCTACGCGGTGTGGAACGCGGTCGCCCACCTCATCACCATGGCCCAGACCGGCCTCACCGGCACCGGATGGGCGACGCTCCTGTTCGGCGTGGTGTTCCCCGTCCTCGTGTTCGGGTTCGCCTTCGCGATCGGCCGGCGGCGCCGGGTGGGCGAGCTCGCCCTGACGTTCCTCGCCGGACTCGGGATCGTCGCGGTGTTCTGGATGAGCCTGCTCGCGCTGAGTCTGACGCTGCCCAGCGCCTGAGCAGGATCCGTCACGCCGTCACACGGCACGGAGCGGTCCCGGCGCTCCGGTAGAGTTGTCGCGATCGCGCCCCCGACGGTGTGCGGCGCATCGGCCCCTCCCGCCTGTCGCGCTGCCCCGAAGGATCCACTGTGCCGAAGCCTGTCGTGCTCATCGCCGAAGTACTCTCTCCCGCCACGATCGAGGCGCTCGGCCCCGACTTCGACGTCCGCCACGTCGATGGCACCGATCGCGAGGCGCTCTTCGCCGCCCTCGCGGAGTCGGACGCGGTGCTCATCCGCTCCGCGACCCGCATCGATGAGGAGGCGCTGTCGCACGCGCCGAAGCTCAAGGTCGTCGCGCGGGCCGGCGTCGGCCTCGACAACGTCGACATCAAGGCCGCGACCGCGGCCGGCGTCATGGTCGTCAACGCCCCGACGTCGAACATCGTCTCGGCCGCCGAGCTGACGGTCGGCCACATCCTCAGCCTCGCCCGCCGGATCCCGGCCGCGCACGCCTCGCTGTCCGCCGGGCAGTGGAAGCGCAGCTCCTTCACCGGCGCCGAGCTCTTCGAGAAGACCGTCGGCATCGTCGGACTCGGCCGGATCGGCGCTCTCGTCGCCGCTCGCCTCGCCGCCTTCGACATGCGCGTGGTCGCGTACGACCCCTACGTCACCTCGGCGCGCGCCCAGCAGCTCGGCGTGCAGCTCCTCTCGCTCGACGAGCTCGTCGCCGAGGCCGACTTCCTCACGATCCACATGCCGAAGACCCCGGAGACGACGGGCATGATCGGCGCCGAGCAGTTCGCCGCCATGAAGCCGACCGCCTTCGTCGTCAACGTCGCCCGCGGCGGGCTCATCGACGAGGAGGCGCTGCACGAGGCGCTCGTCGCCGGCGAGATCGCCGGCGCCGGCCTGGACGTCTTCACCTCCGAGCCCCCGGCCGAGGGCGGGAGCGCCCGCGCTCTGCTCGACCTCCCGAACGTCGTCGTGACCCCGCACCTCGGTGCGAGCACGGAAGAGGCGCAGGAGAAGGCCGGCGTCTCGGTCGCGCGCTCGGTGCGGCTCGCGCTCGGCGGCGACCTCGTCCCGGACGCGGTCAACGTCGCGGGCGGCGTCATCGACCCGTACGTGCGTCCCGGCATCTCGCTCGTGGAGAAGCTCGGCCAGATCTTCGCTGCGCTGGCCACGTCGCCGCTCACGAGCCTCGACGTCGAGGTGCACGGCGAGCTCAACGACTACGACGTGAGCGTGCTCAAGCTCGCCGCCCTCAAGGGTGTCTTCACGAACATCGTGAGCGAGACCGTGTCGTACGTGAACGCTCCGCTCCTGGCGGAGCAGCGCGGCATCACGGTGCGCCTGCTCAAGGACGACGTGAGCGAGGAGTACCGGAACGTCATCACCCTCACGGGGGCGCTGTCCGACGGATCGCAGCTCTCGGTGTCGGGCACGCTGACCGGACCGAAGCAGGCCGAGAAGCTCGTCGGCATCAACGACCACGCCCTGGAGCTGCCGATCGAGAAGCACCACGTCGTGATGCTCTACACCGACCGCCCGGGCATCGTGGCCGTCTACGGGCAGAAGTTCGGCGAGGCCGGGATCAACATCGCCGGAATGCAGATCTCGCGGCTCGCGGCGGGCGACCAGGCGCTCAGCGTGCTGACGCTCGACTCGCCCGTGTCCGAGGAGCTGCTGGACGACGTGCGCGGCGCCATCGACGCCGACCTCTTCCGTCAGATCGAGATCACCGAGGTCTGACACCGCAGAGCGGGGGAGAAGGGCGGGAGCGCGATGCTCCCGCCCTTCTCCGTATCTGCAGCCTTATCCGGCGTCAGGCGGTGGCGCGCAGCACGAGCGCGATGAGGTCTGCGAGCTCGTCGCTCCGCGGGACCAGGCGCTCAGGCCCGTGCACGTCGAGCGAGTTGTTGAAGTAGAGGCCGTCGCTCACGAGCATCACGAGGTCGAGGCTGGCGGTGTCACGGACGTGCGGACGGATCGTCTCCGCCCAGCGGCGCCGGGTATCCCGGAGCATGTCGGACGCGGCGGTCGAACCGCCCTGGGCCAGCCGGGTCGTGGCGATGAGCGCCCGATCGAGGGCGTCGTCCTCCATCACCGAGGTCCGGACGTAGTACGCGACGGGACCTTCGTCGGCGGTGCGCATGCGCTCCAGGTCGAGCGTGGTCAGGTGGTCGAGGCGCTCCAGGAGCCCGGCCTCGAGGTCGTCCTTGGAGCGGAAGTGGTAGAGCAGGCCGCCCTTCGACACGCCCGCGGCCTTCGCCGTGGCCTCGAGCGTCGCGGCGCGTTCGCCCTCGTCGATGAGGATCGCCTCGAAGGCGTCGAGGACCTTCTCGCGGGCGAGGGGAGGGCGGGGCATCGGTCATCCTCTGAGCGGAAACGGGAGGGCGGCATCTGTTACTATACCAGCCGGACGGTTTAGTAACGAGTCGTCCGCAGGAAGGAAGGGTGTTCCATGACCCGTACTGCGTCGATCCCGACGACAGAGACGGAAGCTCCCCGCGTCGGGGCTCGGGGGTGGGCGGCGCTCGTCGTCCTCATGCTCCCGGTGCTGCTGGTGTCGGTGGACAACACGGTGCTGAGCTTCGCGCTGCCCGAGATCTCGATCTCGCTCGCGCCGAGCGGGGCCGAGCAGCTCTGGATCATCGACGTCTATCCGCTCGTGCTCGCCGGACTCCTGGTGACCATGGGGACACTCGGCGACCGCTTCGGACGTCGCCGCCTGCTCCTCATCGGCGCCACCGGATTCGCCGTGGTCTCCGCGCTGGCCGCCTTCGCGCCGACCGCGGGCCTGCTGATCGCCGCCCGTGCCCTGCTCGGCTTCTTCGGCGCCATGCTGATGCCGTCGACGCTGTCGCTGCTGCGATCGATCTTCCAGAACCGCGACCAGCGCCGCATGGCCATCGCGGTCTGGGCGTCCGCGTTCTCCGCCGGATCCGCGCTCGGCCCGATCGTCGGGGGCTTCCTCCTCGAGCACTTCGCGTGGGGCTCGGTGTTCCTCATCGCCGTCCCCGTCCTCATCCCGCTGCTCATCGCCGCACCGCTGCTCGTGCCGGAGAGCCGTGACCCGAACCCGGGCCGCATCGACCCGCTCAGCATCGCCCTCTCGATGGCCGCGATGATCCCGGTCGTCTACGCGATCAAGTCGTTCGCGGTCGACGGTCCGTCGCTGTACGCCGGGGGATGGGCGCTGCTCGGTCTCGTGATGGGGACGCTGTTCGTGCGCCGTCAGCTCCGCGCCGACACCCCGATGCTCGACATGGCGCTGTTCCGCCGCGGGTCGTTCTCGGGCGCGATCCTGGTGAACCTGCTCAGCGTCGTGGCCCTCGTCGGGTTCCTCTACTTCGTCTCGCAGCACCTGCAGCTCGTGCTGGGGCTCTCGCCGATGGTCGCGGGCCTTGCTCTCGTGCCCGGGATGGCGGCCATGATCGTCGCCGGACTCACGGTGGTGCCGATCTCGCGGCGGGTGCCGCCGCACGTCCTCATCCCGGCGGCACTGGTGTTCTCCGTCGCGGGGTACCTCATCGTCGCCTTCACGACGCACGAGCACGGCGTGGCACCGCTCATCCTCGCCTTCGTCGTCCTCGGCATCGGCATCGGTGCGGCCGAGACCATCTCGAACGAGCTCATCCTCTCCAGCGCCCCCGCGGCGAAGGCGGGTGCCGCGAGCGCGGTGTCCGAGACGGCCTACGAGCTCGGCGCCGTGCTGGGTACCGCGATCCTCGGCGGCATCATCACCGCGTTCTACCGCGGCGCGCTGGTGCTGCCCGAGGGGCTTCCGGCCGAGGTGGCCCGCGCTGCGCAGGAGACGCTGGCCGGCGCGTACACCGCCGCCCACGAGCTCCCGGCCGCGCTCGGCGACGCCCTGTGGCAGGCCGCGGCCGATGCGTTCGGCTCGGGAGTCACGGTCACGTCGCTCATCGGTGCGGGCCTCGTCGTCGTCGCGGCGGTCATCGCGGCCGTCACACTGCGCAAGGCACCCACGCACTGACCACTACGCTGGGGGGACCGGCCCGTTCGACCCGCGGTCGCGCCGCGGCCGGTCCACCCCCGTGCAGTGCGCAAGGAGTCTCATGTCGCGTGTCGTGAAGCTGGCCGTCATCCCGGGTGACGGCATCGGTCCCGAGGTCATCGCCGAGGCGGAGAAGGTGCTCGACGCCGTCACCGCCGACAGCGCCGTGACGTTCGACAAGACCCGCTTCTCGCTCGGCGCCGGGCGGTACCTCGAGACCGGCGACACGCTCACCGACGACGACCTCGCCGCGATCTCCGCCCACGACGCGATCCTCCTCGGCGCGGTCGGCGGCACGCCGGGCGACCCGCGCCTGAAGGACGCGAACATCGAGCGCGGACTCCTGCTGAAGCTCCGGTTCACCCTCGACCACTATGTGAATCTGCGCCCCTCGAAGCTCTTCGCCGGAGCGCCCGGTCCGCTGTCCGACCCGGGCGAGGTCGACTTCGTCGTGGTCCGTGAAGGGACGGAGGGGCCCTACGTCGGCAACGGCGGAGCGATCCGGAAGGGGACGCCGCAGGAGGTCGCGAACGAGACCTCCGTGAACACGGCGTTCGGCGTCGAGCGGGTCGTCCGCTACGCCTTCGCGCTTGCCGAGCGCCGCCGTCAGAAGCTCACGCTCGTGCACAAGACCAACGTGCTCGTGCACGCCGGTGCGATCTGGCAGCGCATCGTGAACGAGGTCGCCACCGAGCATCCC
Organism: Microbacterium sp. ER1; assembly: GCF_023383675.1. Classification (NCBI taxonomy): domain Bacteria; kingdom Bacillati; phylum Actinomycetota; class Actinomycetes; order Micrococcales; family Microbacteriaceae; genus Microbacterium; species Microbacterium sp. ER1. The sequence goes on along the minus strand of NZ_QCXO01000138.1, from coordinate 398,877 downwards.
GACGTCGCCGTCGACTACCTGCACGTCGACGCCGCCACCATCTTCCTCGTCACCGATCCCTCGCGTTTCGACGTGATCGTGACGGACAATCTCTTCGGTGACATCCTCACCGACCTCGCCGGCGCCGTCACGGGCGGCATCGGCCTCGCCGCCTCGGGGAACATCAACCCCGATGGCGCCTTCCCGTCGATGTTCGAGCCCGTGCACGGCTCGGCTCCGGACATCGCGGGTCAGCAGAAGGCCGACCCGACCGCCGCGATCCTCTCCATCGCGCTGCTGCTCGACCACCTCGGCCTGATGGCCGAGTCGGCGCGTGTGAGCGCCGCGGTCGAGGCGGACATCGCCGCCCGCAGCGGTGCCCGCACCACCGCGGAGATCGGCTCCGCGATCACTGCCCGTCTCTGAACGGCGGGCGTAGGCTGACAGGGCGCGAGGATGCGCCCACCCCACGAGGATTGGATGACGACATGACGACGATCGACGCCGAGACGAGCGTGGCTCCCCTGGAGTTCGCCGTGACGAAGAACCTGAACGCGGCCTCGCCGGCACGCGTCGCCGAAGTGCTGGAGAACCCCGGTTTCGGGGTCGTCTTCACCGACCACATGGTCGACATCTGCTGGTCGGCCAAGGGCGGCTGGCACCGTCCGCGCGTGCAGCCCTACGGCCCGATCCCGCTCGACCCGGCGGCGTCCGTGCTGCACTACGCGCAGGAGATCTTCGAGGGCATCAAGGCCTACCGGCACGCGGACGGTTCGATCCACACCTTCCGGCCCGACCGCAACGCCGCGCGCCTGCAGGCGAGCGCCCGCCGCCTGGCGCTGCCGGAGCTGCCGACGGAGTACTTCATCCAGTCGCTGCGCGAGCTCATCGCCGTCGACGGCCGCTGGGTACCCTCCGGCGCCGACCAGAGCCTGTACCTGCGGCCGTTCATGTTCGCCAAGGAGGCCTTCCTCGGCGTGCGCGCGGCGCAGAAGGTCGCCTACTACGTGATCGCGAGCCCCGCTGGTGCGTACTTCACGGGAGGCGTGAAGCCCGTGCGGATCTGGCTCTCCGAGGACTACGCCCGCGCGGGTCGCGGTGGCACCGGCAAGGCGAAGACGGGCGGCAACTACGCCTCCAGCCTCCTGCCGCAGGCCGAGGCCAGTGCGAAGGGCTGCGACCAGGTCGTGTTCCTCAACGAGAACCGCGATGTCGAGGAGCTCGGCGGCATGAACGTCGTGTTCGTGTTCAAGGACGGTCGTGTCGTCACGCCAGAGTCGGACAGCATCCTCGAGGGCATCACGCGCGACTCGCTGCTGCAGCTCGCCGAGGACCGCGGCTACACGGTCGAGAAGCGTCCGATCTCGATCGACGAGTGGCGTGAGGGCGTGGCCTCCGGGGACATCGTCGAGGTGTTCGCCTGTGGCACGGCCGCGGTCGTGACCCCGATCGGAGCGCTCGTGGGCGAGGGCTTCGACGAGCCGCAGCCGCTGGGCGAGCTCGCGCTGTCCCTCCGCGAGGAGCTCACCGACATCCAGTATGGGCGCCGCGAGGACAAGCACGGCTGGCTGCTCCGCCTCGACGCCTGATCCGATTCCCCGAGACCCCGTCTTCCCGCCGACACCCCGCCGTGTCGACGCGTGGAAGGCGGGGTCTCGGCGTGTACCGGGGGGCTCGCGCGCTGGGACTGTTCCTGCACAATGCGGGGGGAGTGGGGGAAGAGAGGTGGGTGGTGTGGAGAACGAGAGGTGAGGGGAGTAGGCGGGGGAGAGTGAGGGGATGTCGCGGCGCCTCTCGTTCTCCGAAGCCTGGGATCTTGTGCGATCGCGGGAGGAGGTCCTCGACACGGGGGTCACGGAACGAGAGCTGGGGGAGGCGGTCGCACACGGCAGGCTGCGGCGCGTGCACCGCGGGGCGTATGTCGACGGGGAGGTCTGGGACCAGCTGTGGCCCGAGGGAAGGCAGCTCGTGCGGGTGTGCGCCGTCCGTCGGGCCAGCCTCGGCGGAGGTCCGGTGTTCTCGCATCTCTCCGCGGCGGCGCTCTGGGGGCTGCCGCTCGTGGGGCCGATCCGGGACGACGTGCACACCGCGATCCGCAGCCGTCGGCACAGCAGGACCGAGGCCGGGGTCGTCCGACACCAGATGGCGCTCGACGAGGGCGACATCGTCCGGCGGCACGGGCTCCGGTGCACCTCGTTGATCCGTACCGTGGTCGACCTCGCCCGGCTGCTGCGTCCGGAGGCCGTCGTCGCGGCCGGAGACGCGGCTCTGCGGATGGTCTCGATCGACGGACACGAGGTCGACCACGGTGAGGTCGACGCCTGGCGGGCCGAGGTCGACCGGCTGTGCGTGGCGGGGCTCCGGGGCGTGCGTCGCGCGCGGTGGATCGGAGCCTTCGCCGACGGACGGGCGCAGCTTCCGGGCGAGAGCGTGAGCCGCCTGCAGCTCCACCGACTCGGCTTCCGGGACATCGATCTGCAGATCCCCGTCGTCGGCCCCGACGGCGCGCGGTACTTCGCCGACTTCGGGTTCCCGCGGTCGCAGGCCTTCGGGGAGTTCGACGGGGAGGACAAGTACCGGGACGCGGAGCTGCGGACGACGCCCACGGCGGCCGATGCGGTGATGGCGGAGAAGCACCGCGAGGACGAGATCCGCGGGGTCACGGGGTGGCGGGTGGTGCGCTGGGGCTCCCGACACATCCGCACCCCCGAGGATCTCGGGCGCCGGCTCGCCGCGTTCGGCATCCGTCCGCCCGGCTGAGGTCTGTCGAGCCCCGGGGTCGCGTCGAGACCCCACCCCGCCTCCGCACGTGAGCGGGGGTCTCGACGAGAGAGCGGGGTCTCGACGGGGGAGCAGGGGATCTAGGGTGGAGGGATGAAGATCGCTCGGTTCCGCCACGACGACGCCATCATGTACGGGATCATCGACGACCGCGAGCTCGTGGTCCTCGCCGGGGACCCGATGTTCTCCGGGTACGAGACGACCGGCGCGCGTATCCCGCTGACCGAGGCCACGCTGCTCGCGCCCGTGATCCCGCGCTCCAAGGTCGTGTGCGTCGGGAAGAACTACCACGACCACGCCGCCGAGATGGGCGGAGTGGCCCCCGAGGAGCCGCTGCTGTTCCTCAAGCCGAACACCGCCGTGATCGGCCCGGACGACGCGATCGTGCGTCCTGTCGCGCTGTCCGAGCGGACGGAGTACGAGGGCGAGCTCGTAGTCGTGATCGGGCGGATCGCCAAGAACGTGAAGGCGGAGAACGCCCTCGACCACGTGCTCGGCTACACGATCGGCAACGACGTCACGGCGCGCGACCTGCAGCGCAAGGACGGGCAGTGGTCGCGGGCGAAGGGCTTCGACACGTTCTGCCCGCTCGGCCCCGTGATCGAGACGGACTTCGACCCCGCACAGGCCACGATCGAGACGCGGGTGAACGGCGAGGTCCGCCAGCATGCGCCGCTCACCGACATGATCCACTCGGTCGCCGCGATCATCGAGTACGCCTCCGCGGTGTTCACGCTCCTTCCGGGCGACGTCATCATGACGGGGACCCCCGCCGGCGTGGGCACCTTCGAGGCGGGTGACACGGTCGAGGTCGAGATCTCCGGACTCGGCATCCTCCGCAATACCGCGCGCGACGCCGCTCCCGCGTCATGACCGAGGTCGCCCTCACGGCGACGCAGCATCAGGCGGTCCAGCGCCGCACCGTGCTCGTGCTGTCGCTGGGGCAGGTGCTCGGCGGCATCGCGTTCGGAGCCACCGTGTCCCTCGGTGCGCTGCTCGCCGCGGACATCTCCGGCAGCGACGCGCTCTCCGGACTCGCGACGGCGTCGGTGACCCTCGGAGCCGCGGTCTGCGCGATCCCGCTGGCCCGGATGGCCGCGCGCCTCGGACGGCGTCGCGCCCTCACCCTCGGCAACCTCTTCGCCCTCGTCGGCATCGCCGTGGTGATCCTCGCGGCATCCGTGCGCGTCTTCCCGCTCCTGCTCGTCGGCATCCTGCTGATCGGTGCGGGGAACGCGGGCAACCTGCAGTCCCGGTTCGCGGCGACGGACCTCGCGGCGCCGCAGCATCGCGGGCGCGACCTCTCGATCGTCGTGTGGTCCACGACGATCGGCGGCGTGGCGGGCCCGCTGCTGCTCGGTCCGGGGGAGATCGTCGGTCAGGCGATCGGCATGCCGCCGCAGACCGGCTCGTACGTCTTCTCGTTCGTCGCGCAGTGCGCGGCGCTCGCGCTCTACCTCGTCGCCCTCCGCCCGGATCCGCTGCTCGCCGCGCAGCGACTCGCGCAGGCGGCGGCCGCCGCGACGAGCGCCGCCGTGGCGGACCGCCCGCGCGTGGCCCGCTACGCGATCTTCGCGATTGCGGGCTCGCACGTGGTGATGGCGTCGGTCATGGCGATGACCCCCGTGCATCTGTCCCACATGGCGCACGGCGCCCACGGTGCGGCGGCGACCCCGGCCGACGTCTCGGCGCTCGTCGGGATCACCATCGCGCTGCACGTCGGTGGCATGTACGCGCTCTCGCCGGTGTTCGGCGTGCTGGCCGACCGCTGGGGGCGGCTGCGCGTGGTGCTGCTCGGGCAGGCTCTGCTCGGCGGTGCCCTGGCCTTCGCCGTCTTCGCGGGAACCGAGGCGTGGGGCGTCATGGTGGCGCTCATCCTCCTCGGCCTCGGGTGGAGCGCCGCCACGGTCGCCGGCGCCGCCCTGCTCACCGAGGCCTCGGCCCCCGACGTCCGCACGCGGCGGCAGGGACGCAGCGACTCGCTGATGAGCCTGTCGGCCGCCGCCGGGTCCGTCCTCGCCGGCGTCGTGCTGTCGAACTTCCAGTACGCCGGACTCGGCATCGCGGCCTCCGTACTCGTCCTCGCGATCGTCGCGCTGTCGCCGCTCGCCCGGAGCAGCGCGCGGTGAAAGCCTGGGACGGCGTCGGGGAGGCCTATGCCGCCTCGTACGCCGCCCTGTGCGCGGGCACGGTCGATGTCCTCGCCGCAGCCCTCGGACCAGCGGAGGGTCGCAGCCTCCTCGACGTCGGGGCGGGGGAGGGTGGCCTCGCGGCCCGCTTCGCCGGTCTGGGGTGGAACGTCACGGCCTGCGAGCCCGAGCCGACCATGCGCGCCGTCGCCCACCGGAGGCACCCGACGCTGCGCATCATCGACAGCGGCCTGCCGACGTTGCCCTTCGACGACCGTTCCGTCGACGCCGTCGTGGCGAACTTCGTGCTGAACCACGTCTCCTCCCCGCGGACCGCCGCCCGCGAGCTGGGTCGGGTCGCACGGGAAGCGGTCGCCGCGACGACCTGGACCCGTTCCCCGTCGTGGTTCTGGGCCGAGGTCGTCGAACGCGCGGGGCTGCGGCCGTCTGCGGGGGAGAGGCTTCCGGCCGAGGAGGACTTCGATCGCACCGCGGACGGCTTCGCGGCCATGCTCGTCGAGGCCGGACTCCCGGACGTGGCGGTCAGCGAGCACACCTGGACCTGGCCCGCCGACCCGGACGCCCTGTGGGTCTCGGTCGAGGGCGGTGTGGCCGGCGCCGGGGCGCAGTATGCCGGGCTCTCCTCCGCCGAGCGATCCCGGTTCCGCGCGGGGTTCGAGGAGACCGTCGCGGCGCATCGGGTGGGAACGGTGCTGCCCCTGGAGCACCGCGCGGCCGTGGCGGTCTCGCGCCGGGGCTGACCGGCCCGCACCCGTAGAATCGAAGGGCTATGGCTACTCCGCATCCCCTCACCACGACCGCCAGCGGCGCCGACGTCCGCGTCCGCTTCTGCCCCTCCCCGACGGGGCTGCCGCACGTCGGCATGGTCCGCACGGCTCTGTACAACTGGGCGTACGCCCGTCACAACGGCGGCAAGATGGTGTTCCGCATCGAGGACACCGACGCCGCCCGCGACAGCGAGGAGAGCTTCCGCCAGCTCGTCGACGCGCTCACGTGGCTGAAGATCGACTGGGACGAGGGCGTCGAGGTCGGCGGACCGCACGCCCCGTACCGCCAGTCCGAGCGGCACGACATCTACCGCGAGGTCATCGACAAGCTCCTCGCGACGGGCGCGCTCTACGAGAGCTACTCGACGGCCGAGGAGATCGACGCCCGCAACGAGGCCAACGGCCGCGCGAAGCAGCTCGGCTACGACAACTTCGACCGTGGCCTCACCGATGAGCAGAAGGCCGCCTTCCGCGCCGAGGGCCGGCAGCCCGCCCTCCGCCTGCGGGTGCCGGACGAAGACCTCACGTACGTCGACCTCATCCGCGGCGAGGTCACCTTCCCCGCCGGCTCCTTCCCGGACTTCGTCGTCGTGCGCCCCAACGGCGTGCCGCTATACACCTTCGTGAACCCCGTCGACGACGCGCTGATGGGCATCACCCACGTGCTCCGCGGCGAAGACCTCATGCCGTCCACTGCGCGACAGCTCTCGCTCTACGCGGCTCTCATCGACGCAGGTGTGACGACGTTCGTGCCGCGGTTCGCCCACATGCCGCTCGTGCTGGGGGAGACCGGAAACAAGAAGCTCTCCAAGCGCGACCCGCAGGCCGATCTGTTCCTGCACCGGGAGCGCGGCTTCATCCACGAGGGCCTGCTGAACTACCTCGCGCTGCTGGGCTGGTCGATCGGCCCGGACCGCGACGTCTTCTCGCTCGACGAGTTCATCGCCGCGTTCGACATCGAGAACGTGAACCCCAACCCGGCCCGCTTCGATCAGAAGAAGGCCGAGTCGATCAACGGCGACCACATCCGCATGCTCGACGTGAAGGACTTCGCCGAGCGCACGGTGCCGTACCTCGCCGCGGCCGGCCTGTTCGACGAGCCGACCCACGAGCAGCTCGTCCTGGCGTTCCGTGCGGCTCCGCTGGTGCAGGAGCGCGTGCAGCTGCTGGGCGAGGTGCCGGGCATGCTCGGCTTCCTGTTCCGCGACGAGGTGTCGTACGACGCGGATGCGCTCAAGGGGCTGCCGGCCAACGCCGCCGAGGTGCTCGACGCCTGCGTCACCGCGCTGGAGCCGGTCACGGACTTCACCCCGGAGAAGATCCAGGAGGCGCTGTCGACGGCGCTCGTGGAGAACCTCGAGCTGAAGCCGCGCGTGGCCTACGGGCCGCCGCGTGTGGCCATCACCGGACGCCGCGTCTCGCCGCCCTTGTTCGAGTCGATGGAGCTGCTGGGCAAGGACGAGTCGTTGCGGCGCCTGCGCGCGCTCTCGGCGTTCCTCGCGAACTGATCCGCGACGCGCCCGAGCGGCGACACGGCACCGGTGGTTTTGGTGATCGGTCGCCGCTCGGGTAAGCTTGACTCTCGGTGCGAGGCTCCGGTTTCGCCCTTGGGGTATGGTGTAATTGGCAACACGGCTGATTCTGGTTCAGTTGTTCTTGGTTCGAGTCCAGGTACCCCAGCACTTCGAAAACCCCCGCTCCGGCGGGGGTTTTTCGTTTCCGGCACGGTGGCCTCAGTTCTTCACGCGGCTTCGAGGAAGGGCTCGTACCGATAACCCGTCTCGTCGAGGATCGACACCGTCGATTCGGGGACCTCCAGGAATGCGCCCGGCAGATCGTTCAGCGGCTCGGAGACGATCACGTGCGCCCGGCGGCCGAAGACGCGCAGCCGTTCGGCATCGGGGTACATCCGGCGAAGAGTCTCGATGTCGGTGGAGTGGAAGAGGGAGCGGGAGCGCCCAGCCGTCGAGTACCGGAACGCCCAGACGGTGGTGCCCTCGGAGACCGCGAAGGTTCCCTGCACGGGGAAACGGACGCCATGCTCGCGCCCCACGCGCTCGGCCTCCCGGATGGCCGCCCGCATCCCCGCGATCGGATCGTCCTGCAGGCCGTGGGTCAGAGCGAGGTGGAACAGCACCTCGGAGTCGGTGGTGCCCTGGATCTCCGGGTAGAGGGAGGGATCGACGGCGAGAGTGAGGTCGCGTTTCACGGTCAGGAAGTCCGCCAGGCCGCCATTGTGCATGAAGAGCCAGTTCGCGTACCGGAAGGGGTGGCAGTTGGTCTGCTGGACCGGCGGCCCGGCGGCCGCTCTCACATGGCTGAAGAAGAGCGGGCTGCGGATCGTGCGGGAGATCTCGCGCAGGTTCAGATCGTTCCAGGCGGGCTCCATGCTGCGGAACAGTGCAGGCTTCGGAGGCTGCCCAGAGTCGTCACCGTTCGACGCCGGATACCAGCCGAGGCCGAACCCATCCCCGTTCACGGTCTCCGCGCCGAGGGGCGAGTCCAGGGACTGCGCCACGAGGGAATGTCGCGCGTCGAGGATCACCTCCGACGGGTGCAGCGGTTCTCCCACATACGCCAGCCACCGACACATGTCGACACCTCGTCCCCGACCCGGTCAGGTCTGTGCCCGACGATACGCTCGGTCGGCCTCCCCGGCGAGACCCGCGGATGGCTGACCGGCTACTCGCACTCCCCGAGGAACCCGAGATAGCACACGGCCTCATGCGTGACGGCCGCCTCGGCATCGTCGTTCGAGACCTGGCGCGTCGCCGTCTCCGGCGTCCGGGTGAGGTGCCCGAAGTCGCCGAGGGAGGCCACGTACATCCCGTCCGCGTCCTCCGCGATCATCCGGTCGATCTCGGTACGGTGCTGCGCGCACAGGTCCGCGGAGGCCGGGATGAGGTCGACCCCGGCGCATGCTCCCGCGTACTCGGCCTCCATGAGCCCGATGCAGTCCGTCCAGTCCTGGTCCACCGCGCACGGGCTCACGCCGTCGTCGGCGACGAGGTACTTGCCGGTCTCGTACTCCTCGCTGTGGAAGGTCTCGGGCTTCTCCGGTACGTCGATCTTGGTCCAGTGGCGTGCGGTCGCGAAGGCGAACACCGTCACGATCGCGGCGATCAGGAGCAGCGCGCCCACGATGCCCAGCGTCACCCAGAGTCCGACCCGGCTCTTCCGCTCCGGGCTCTCCGCGGGCGTGGGGGCCCACGGGGCGGCGACCGGTGCCGGCGGGGGTGCCGCGGCGAATCCCGGCGCGGCGGCGACGGGGAGCTCGTGTCCCCCGAGCGGTGCCGCCGCCGCAGGGGCGGTCGGCGCCGTGGCCGTGGTCGCGAGGAAGTAGTCGTACCAGGCCCGGCTCGCCTGCTCGTCCGCGGCGACCTGCTGCGCCTCGGCGTCGGTGAGCACGAGGCCCCACGCGTCACGGGCCGGTGCATGGGGGAGGGTGGAGCGGAAGTCTTCGAACGACACGGGCATGTTCGCAGAATATCGGCTTCTTCCCCGCGGCCCCGGCGGTCATCCGATGTCCCCGGCTCCTGGAACAATGACGAGGTGATCGGTATGAAGTCCTTCTGGAACGAGTTGCCCACCGAGGGACGCTGGCTGCTGTCGACCGTGGCGATCCAGACCCTCGGGCGGGGGATGACGCTGCCGTTCACGATCATCTACCTCCACGAGGTCCGCGGCTTCGACCTCGGGTTCTCGGGTGCGCTCATGAGCCTCATCGCGATCACGGGGCTCGTCGTCACCGGTCCCGGTGGCACGCTGATCGATCGCTTCGGCGCCCGGCGCGTGCTGATCGTGGGACTCCTGGCGATGATCGCGGGGTGCACGCTCCTCGCCTACGCCACGCATCCCGCCGTCGCGACGGTCGCGGTCGTGCTCATCGGGATCAACTTCGGGGTCTCCTGGCCCGGCTTCAACGCCCTCATCGCCTCGGTGGTCGACGGCGAGGTCCGTCAGCAGTACTTCGGCGTGAACTTCGCCCTCGTCAACCTCGGCATCGGCGTGGGCGGGATCATTGGCGGGTTCTTCGTCGACGTGACGGAGCCCTCGACGTTCACCACGATCTTCCTCATCGACGCGGCCACGAGCCTCATCCCGCTCGCTCTGCTCCTTGGCCCGCTCCGGCACGTGCGCACCCAGGCGGACCCGGACCCTGCGGTGACCACCGAGGGCGGTTACCGGGAGATCCTGCGGCGCCCCGCGGTGCTCTGGATGACGCTGCTGACCTTCTTCTCCGTCTTCATCGGCTACGGACAGATCGAGGCGGGCTTCCCCGCCTACGCCCGTCAGATCGCCCAGGTCTCGACCGCCGTCGTCGGCATCTCGTTCGCGGTGAACACGGCCGTCATCGTGCTGCTGCAGTTCGCCGTCCTCCGGCTCATCACTGGGCGCCGGCGCACCAGGGTCATGCAGGTAATGGCCCTCATCTGGGCCGTCTCCTGGGTCATGCTCGGCGCCGCGGGCCTGCTTCCCGACTCGGTCACGGCTGCGATCGCCGTCATCGCGTTCATGGGCGTGTTCGCCTTCGGGGAGACGATGATGCAGCCGACGATCCCGGCCATCTACAACGATCTCGCGACGGACCGCACCCGCGGGCGCTACAACGCCCTCAACTCCGCGGCCTTCCAGGGTGGTGCCATCCTCGGCCCGCTCGTCGCGGGAGTGCTCCTCGGCGTCGGCGTCAGCGGCTGGTTCATCGCGGTCATGGTCGCGGGCAGCCTCGCCGTCGGCGTGCTAGCGGTCGTACTGGAGCGGGTGCTCCCGGCAGCGGCCAACGGCAGCAGCGCCGAGGTCCATCGAACGGACGAGGTCGAACGGACGCCGCCGGTCTAGGCTCCGAGCATGGCCCTCGAACCGCTCTTCCTCCGTCTCGACCGGATCGCGGGTGGGCGGCAGGCCGGCGTGCTGATCAGCGACGCCGGTCGCACCCATCCGCGGACCGTCCGTGCCTTCACCTGGATCCTCTGGCTGCTCGTCGCCGAGCTGGTGCTCGGGGTGGGTGCCGTAGTGGTCGCCCTGGTGCTCGCCGCCGACGGCGACAGCGTGCCGTTCGCCGTGTGGATGCGCACCCTCGTGGTGCTGGCGATGACCGCGACGCTGTTCTACTTCGCCTGGCGCGCGCGCCGCGGATGGCGCTGGGCCTATCTCCGCCTGCGGCTGTTCGCGCAGATCTTCCCGGTCATCACGCTCGTCATGGCGGCGATCCCCGGCCTCTACCCGGTCTGGATGGTCACCGAGCAGATCGTCTTCAGCCTGATCATGATCGGCATCGCGGACTTCCTCACCAGCGACCACATGCGGGCGGTCTTCGCGAAGGACGCCGACCCGGATAGCACGCCGGCGGGGTGAGACGCCACTCCCTTCCGGCCGAGACCGCGGTCACTCCACACTCGGAGGAGCTGCACGGCGGGAGGAGAGACGCATGGCGCGACTGGTGCGAGTGGTGCCCGGCCAGGACCCGGGTTTCACACGGAAGCGGACGAGCTCGGGATTCCGGTACGTCGATCCGACGGGGGAGCCGGCGCCCGAGGCGGATCGCGAACGCATCAGCGACCTGGTGATCCCGCCGGCGTGGCAGGACGTGTGGATCGCGGCCGACCCGCTCGCGCACATCCAGGCCGTCGGGATCGACACCGCCGGGCGCAAGCAGTACCTGTATCACCCGCTCTGGCGGGTCTCCCGCGACCGTCGCAAGTTCGTCCGTGCGCTGGACCTCGCCGCAGCTCTGCCCAGCGCTCGGGCGCAGGTCACCAAGGCGCTCAAGGAGGACGGGCAGACGAAGGAGCGCGCCCTCGCGATCGCCTTCCGCCTCCTCGACGACGCCGCGCTGCGGATCGGTTCGGAACGCTACCTGGCGCGTCACGGCAGCCGGGGCCTGACCACGCTCCGCCGCCGCGACGTCCGTATCGATGGCGGCGACGTCGCCCTCTCTTTCCCGGCGAAGAGCGGACAGACCGCCGCGATCGAGATCACCGACGAAGCCCTCGCCGAAGCCCTCACCGACTTCGCGAGCGGTGCCTCGACCGCTTTCCTCCTGGCGTACCGGAAGGGTCGGCGGCGGGTGAAGATCACGCCCGCCGAGGTCAACACGTACCTCAAGGACGTGCTCGGGGCCAGCTTCTCGGCAAAGGACTTCCGGACGCTGCACGGCACGATCATCGCCGCGGACGCCCTCGCCCGCATCGGAGCCCTCGACCGCCGCGGTCAGCGGAACCGGGCCGAACGTCTCGCGGTGCAGGCGGCGGCGACCGCCCTCGGCAACACGACCGCGGTCGCCCGCAACAGCTACATCGATCCCCGTGTGTTCCGGCAGTACGGTCGGGGGCGGACGCTCGACCTCGACGTGACGCCCGAGACGGCGATCCGGCGACTGCTGGGCGGACCGGAGACGTCGCGGAAGGTCAACCGGCGAGGAACGGGGCGGCGCGGTTGAACGCGCCGACGCTCCCCGGTCGTCGCCGGGAAGATGCCAGGATGGGGGGATGCACACCGCGAACCTGACCCGTGAGGAGACCGCGGCGCGATCCGCTGCGATCACCCTGCACCGCATCCGCGTCGAGCTGGACCTGACCGGAGCCCCGGAGCGGGCGCGCACGGGCTTCCCGACCACGACCGTCCTGGAGTTCGATGCGACCGTCCAGAGCACGTGGCTGGACTTCATCGGCGAGGAGGTCGTCCGCGTCGAGGTGAACGGGGAGCAGCGGGATGTCGTCTACGACGGGGCGCGCCTGACGATCGACGGCCTCGCGGCCTCGAACGTCGTCCTGGTCGAGGCGGTCGGTGCCTACAGCCGGTCGGGGGAGGGTCTGCACCGGTTCCACGACCCGGCAGACGACCGCACCTACCTGTACACCCAGTACGAGCCCGCGGACTCCCGCCGGGTGATGGCCTGCTTCGAGCAGCCGGACATGAAGGCGGAGTACACCTTCGTCGTCGACGCGCCGTCCGGGTGGGAGGTGCTCTCGAACCAGTCGCCGGCTCACGTCGACCTCGGCGTCGGCGTGCAGCGGGTGCAGTTCGCCCCCACCCTGCCGATCTCGAGCTACATCACGGCGATCGCGGCCGGCCCCTATGCCCGCGTCGACGGGGAGTGGACCAGAGACGAGCAGCAGGTCGCCCTCGGGGTGTTCGTCCGCCGCTCGCTCGTCGATCACCTCGAGGCCGACGAGATCCTCGAGGTCACCCGGCAGGGGCTCGACTTCTTCACCGACGCCTTCGCCTATCCCTATCCGTGGGGCAAGTACGACCAGGTCTTCGTCCCCGAGTACAACCTCGGTGCGATGGAGAATCCCGGTCTGGTCACCTTCACGGAGGGCTACCTCTCGCGCGGCGCCGCCACCGAGGCGCAGCGGGCGAGCCGGGCCAACACGATCCTCCACGAGATGGCGCACATGTGGTTCGGCGACCTCGTCACGATGACGTGGTGGGACGACCTCTGGCTCAAGGAGTCGTTCGCCGACTACATGGGCTCGCACGCCTCGGCGGTGGCCACCCGGTTCCACGACGCGTGGGTGACGTTCGCCATGCGTCGCAAGGCCTGGGCCTATCAGCAGGATCAGCTCCCCACGACCCACCCCATCGTCGCCGACATCCCCGACCTCGAGGCCGCGAAGCTGAACTTCGACGGCATCACCTACGCCAAGGGCGCTTCGGTGCTGAAGCAGCTGGTCGCCTTCGTAGGCGACGAGGCGTTCTTCGAGGGGGCTCGCCGGTACTTCGCCGCCAACGCCTTCGGCAACACAACTCTCGACGACTTCCTCGTCGAGCTCAGCGCGGTGTCCGGCCGGGACATGACCGACTGGGCGGCCGCCTGGCTGCAGACGACGGGCGTCTCGACGATCTGGACGGAGACCGACGCCGACGGAGGACACCACCTCGTGCAGGACGACGTCCGTCCGCACCGCCTGCGGATCGGGCTGTACGACCGCGTGGATGGCCGCATCGTGCGGCGGGAGCAGCGGGAGCTGGACCTGATCGGGGAGCGCGTGGACATCGACCTCCCCGAGGCCGATCTCGTGCTGCTCAACGACGACGACCTCACCTATGCGAAGGCGCGCCTCGACGAGCGGTCCCTCCGCACCGTCGAGGAGTCGCTGTCCGACATCGAGGACCCGCTCGCCCGGGCGCTCGTGTGGTCGTCGCTCTGGAACGCCACCCGTGACGGCGAACTCGACGCGGCTCGCTTCGTCGCGATCGTGCGGGCGCACGCGCCGCGGGAGTCGAACGGCGGTCTGCTGGCCGCAGCGCTCCTCGACGCCGCTTTCGCGCTGCGGCATTTCGTCCGCGACGACCGACGCGACGCGGAGCAGCGCGCCTGGACCGAGGCCACGTGGTCGACGCTGCAGCAGGCGGACGCCGGCAGCGACGCCCAGCTCTCCTGGGCGCGCGCGCTGGCGGCGGCCTCGGCTTTCGATGACATCCATCACGCCGAGGTCCGTGCCCTGCTCGACGGCGATGTGCCCGAAGGGCTCGTCGTGGATCCCGACCTGCGCTGGCAGCTCCTCACGGCCCTCGTGACGACCGGCCACGCCGATCTCGCGGACATCGCTGCGGAGGAGGAGCGGGACGACACCGGCGACGGACGCACCGCCGCCCGCCGCGCTCGCGCCTCCGTCCCCGACGCGGCGGTGCGCGCGGCCGCCTGGACGGCCGCGTGGGACGACCGGTCGCTCACCAACGACCACCTCGATGCCGAGATCGGGGGCTTCCGCGCCGGCGGCCGCCGCGAACTCATCGAGTCCTTCGACGAGGAGTACTTCGAGCGGATCGGGACCGCGTGGTCGGAGCGGAGCATCGAGATCGCTCGTCGCCTGGTGATCGGTCTGTTCCCCGCGCGGTCCTCGCTGGACCTGGTCGATGCCTGGCTGTCGGCCACCCCCAAGGCCCCGGCGGCGCTGCGACGACTCCTCATCGAGCAGCGCGACCACCTCGCGCGTGACCTGCGGGTGCGGGGCGCTCAGGGCTGACCGACAGCGATCCCGGCAGCGGTCAGCGCCTCAGGCTCTTCGCGATGGCCTTGCCCTCAGGGGACTCTGCCAGCGTGTCCCAGAGGTCTGCGGAGCTCAGCGACACGTACACCCCTGGCGCGCCCTGCTCGCCGCAGCCGTCCCCGTAGGACACGACGCCGATCTGGTAGGCGGTGTCGCGCGCCGGAGGTCGGCGGAAAAGCGGCCCGCCGCTGTCTCCCTGGCAGGAGTCCTTGCCGACGACGCCGGCACACATGTTCACTCCCGGGCGGAAGGAGTCGTAGCTGAGCTCGCACTCCTCCGTCGCGAGTATCGGCACCTGGACCTGACGGAGCCGGTCCGGGAAGTTCCCGCGAGCGGTGTCGGTGTTGCCCCAGCCGATGACCGTCGCCGACTGTCCAGGACGGAGGAGGGCGTCCGTCCCTTGGTGGGCAGCTTCACGGGCACGATGCCCGAGACCGGGCGGTCGAGCGTCACGAAGGCGAGGTCGTAGGCCTCATCCCCCTGGAGGTACCGCGGGTGCACGACGACCGGGCCGCCGGCGTCCGCGCCGGCGAGACCGCGATCCTGACCCTGACTGCCGTCGGACAGCACGGTGCGGCCGACCGTCACCGTCACTCCGTCCACGTCGGGCACCGGGAGCCCGCTGAGGGGGTCGGCGCCCGTGACGCAATGCGCGGCGGTCATCACGACGCGCGGCGCCACCAGCGAGCCGCCACAGAAGGCCTCGCCGGCGAACTGGAGGGACGCCATGAACGGATAGGCGTCGTTCGGCACCGCCGTGCCTCCGATGATCCGCGAGCTGGCCCGTTCCTCGCGGTCGCCGAAATCGTCGTCCGCCCGTGCCGTCGCCGCCGTCGTGCCGACGAGGCCGGACGCGACGAGGGCGACGCCGGCGAGGGCGAGCCCGATCCTCTTCCTGCTCTGGTGAACTCCGGTCATCATCATGAGGACTGCTCCTTTCGTGACAGGTAACACGTTACGAGCGCCCAGTACAGCATCCGGTCACGACCGGAGCAAGAGTGCCCCGGTATCCTGGCCCGCGGTCAGGAGGTGCTGCCGGTCGCGGCCTCCACGGTCATGCCCATCACGGTCCGCACGATCCACGGATGGGCGTGGTCATCAGCGATGTGGCTCATGCCGAGCTTCTCCGCCACGCCTCGTGACGCCTGGTTCTCGGGGTGGATGATGGCGGTGAGGAGTATCGGCGCCAACGTCTGCGCGACGAGGTCGACGCAGGCGCGCGCCGCCTCGGTCGCATAGCCGCGCCGCTGGCGGTCGGCGCGGACGTGATAGCCGACTTCGAGGACGGGGGAGTCGTTCACCGACTGCCAGGTGAGACCGCAGTCGCCGAGGAACTCCCCGTCGTGCGTCTCGATGATCCAGAGACCGTGGCCGTCCTCGCGGTAGCGCTGCTGCATGCGCGCGATCCACGCGGCGGCTTCGGTTCGCGACTTCGGCGCCGGGTAGTAGGCCATGACCTTCGGATCCCCGAGGAGCGCCGCCATCTCGTCGAGGTCGTCGGCGGTCATCTCCCGGAAGGTGAGCCGCGGCGTCGGGGCGGGAAGGAGGCGTCGCGGTGCGGTCACAGATCCACGGCGTCGCCGGGTTCGAGCACGAGGAACTCGCCGCCGCCCTGCTCGGTCGCCCACTGCAGCCGCTGGCGGTGCATGTTCTTGCCGATCACGGACAGGGTCATGTCGTGCGTGCCGAACGCGCGGCGGGGCTTCACGGCGAGCACGTAGTCGATGGCTTCCCCGATCTTGAGCCACGGGGCTCCGAGCGGCGCGGCGAGGGTGCCGACCTCGACGCCCTCGGGCACCGCATAGGAGTCGCCGGGGTAGTAGAACGTGTCGTTGACGAGCACGCCCACGTTGTCGATGGTCGGGATCGACGAGTGGATCACCGCGTGCGTGCCGCCGAAGAAGCGCAGGGTGAAGGCGCCGACCTCCACGGTGTCGCCGGGGGAGACGACGGTGACCTCGTAGCCCTCCGCCGCCTTCGCCACGCCCTCCGGCCCGAAGATGGGGGTGCCGGGGGCCGCGCGGAGGATCCGGTCGAGGTGCTCCGGCGTCCAGTGGTCGGGGTGCTCGTGCGTGAGCACGATGGCGACCAGTCCGCTGAGATCGTGCAGCGGGGCGGTGAAGGATCCGGGATCGATCAGGAGGGTGTCGTCGTTCTGGTCCAGGCGAAGGGTGGCATGTTCGAACTTGGTGACGCGCATGAGACGAGTCAACTCCTTCCCGGGGGTCTGCGGCAAACGGAAATCGGCGCGCCACGCCCGGGATCTCGGGTGAAGCGGCCTCGATTTGGCGCAGTGAGAATCGCCGTGGCATACTTGAACGGTTGTCGCGGAACGGAAAAGTTCCGCAAGACGGCCCCATCGTATAGCGGCCTAGTACGCCGCCCTCTCACGGCGGTAACGCGGGTTCGAATCCCGCTGGGGTCACACAACACGACGAAAGCCCTCCGGTTCTCCGGGGGGCTTTCGTCGTTCCCGACCGTGCGCGTCAGTCGTCCGCGCGCAGCGACAGGGTCCGGAACGCGCGGGCCCGGAGCGGCACGAGCATGAGCGTCATCATCGCGCCACCGGCCACGACGAACGGCACCCAGACGGCGGTGAGGGAGGCGAGTGCGCCGAAGCCCGCCATCGCGAGCGGCATCAGGCAGTCGTCGCCGAGCCGGGTGAGGGAGCTCATCCGACCGAGGAACGCGGTGTCCACCGTCGCGGCGAACGTCGCGCTCAGCAACACGGAGGCGTATCCCGCGGTGGCACCGACCACAGCCGCGGCGACGGCCACCGTCCAGACGGGGCCGAACCCGAGCGCGACGATGCCCGCTCCCTGCACGAGGAGAGCGCCGAATCCGCTCCGCGCCTCGTGGCGCGGCCGCCATCTCGCGACCGCGGCCGCGCCCACGGCGGCACCGAGGCCGAGGAGGCCCTCGAACAGGCCGACCGCGGGAGCTCCCCAGCCTTCGGCGTGCGCCCGCAGGGCGAGGCCGATGCCGACGGCCGGCCCGACCGCGAGGTTGAGCCCGGAGAGGGCGATGACGAGCGTGCGCGTCGTGGGGTTCGCCCCGAGGTGGGCGAACGCCGCGCCGATCGCGCGCAGGGACGACGTGCGCGGGGCCCGGGCGAGCCGGAACCGCGGGCGCAGGGCGATCGCCAGGAATCCGACGACGAGGGCGAAGGTCACCGCGTTCGCCGATGCGCTCCCCGCGAGACCGGCCTGCGCGACGAGCAGGCCGCCCAGCGCGGCGCCGCCCATCGTGCCCAGGCGTGATGCCGTCTGGATGACAGCCGCGTAGGAGGGGAGATCGTCCGTGCGCACCAGCTGTCGCCCGATGGTGCCGGCCGAGGGCTCGTAGAACGCGTCGCACACCCCGAACGCCACGGCGGCGGCGAGCAGGACGGGCACGGTCGGCGCCTGCGAGACCGTCCACACGGCAGCGGCGACGAGCACGCCCACACGCGCCGCGTTGCAGACCATCATCACCCGGCGGGCGTCGGCGCGATCCGCGATGACTCCGCCGAAGAGCAGGACCATGGCGCGCGGAATCGTGCCGGCGGCGACGACGAGTCCGGCGACGGCGGGGGAGGCGATCTGCACGGCCGTCCACGCCACCGCGATCGTCCACACGGCGTCGCCGGCATCGGACAGGGCCTTCACGCCGATCCACGCGTGCACCATCCGGTCGCGCCGGAAAGGAGGAGGGGCCGAGAGCTCGAGGGGCGGGGTGAGTGCGGTCATCACGGTTCCGTGGGGAACGCGTGGGCGAAGAAGAACACGGGCGTGCGCTCCTGGCCGTCGTCCTCGTCGATCGATGCCTGCCAGTCCCGCAGCGCCTGCAGGACGCGTGCGGAGAGATCGCGCAGCTCGTCCGGGGTCGCCCAGGCGGTGGCCTCCGTGTTGGAGGCGTCGTAGTCCGCCACGGCGGGATGGCCTCGGCGGCGGCGCCAGCGCTGCAGACGGTCGATCTGCATGCGGATGCCCTGCCGCTGTGCTTCCCGGGCGAGGAGCGCATCGGCGGGGGAGTCGGCGAAGTCCTCCACCGACCAGGTGAGGCCGCGTCGTGCGACCGTCCACCAGCTCGTGCGCCGATCGCCGGTCGGGTCGGGGGCACGCGCGACGATCCCGGCGCGCTCGAGCATCCGGAGGTGATGGCTGATGCTGCCGACCTGGCTGTCGAGTGCGCGGGCGATCGCCGTCACCTGCGACGTGCCGTAGAGCAGGAGGTGGTCGTAGATGCGACGCCGCAGCGGATGGTGCACGGCGGTGATCACGGAGATGTCTTCCACGCCCCGAAGGCTATGCAGCGGTTCGGAGACGCACAAGACTTCTTGTATACCGCGGAACGTCGGGTTATTCCTCCGTGCGGGGCTCAGCGGGCGCGGCCTTCCGGCGCCGTCGGCCGCGGCGGACGAGCCAGACGACCAGGACGACGACAGCGGCCACCGCAAGCCAGGGGAGGAGGAAGCCGAACGCGATCACCAAGGCGTTGAGCGAGACGACCAGACCGTTCCATCCGGCCCGCAACCCGTCGCCGAAGCCCGCGGGGTCCGCTGCGGCCGGGGCGTCCACCCGCGACAGCTCCACCGTGAGGGACGACAGGGCCACCTGATCCTCCAGTGCGGCGAGCTGCTGTTCGTACGACTCGAGCTGTGCCTGGCGATCGGTGAGCGCGACCTCGGCCTCGATGAGATCGGCGACCGAGCCCGACTGGCTCATGAGCTCCGTGAGCCGTTGCACCGAGGCGCGGGTCGACTCCACGCGGGCGCGGAGATCGATCGCGGTGGCGGTGACGTCCTGCTTCGTGACGGAGGACGACAGGACCTCCCCGGTGTCGCCGAGGGCGGCGATCACCGTCGTCAGGTCGTCGGCGGGGACGCGGACCGTGATCCAGCCGTACCCGGAGTCCGCGGGGACCCGCTCGGCGGGGGCATCCGTCGCGACCGCCTTGCCGACCTCGGTGCTCTCGACGTAGCCGCCGTGCTCCGCGGCGAGGTCGCCGATGGCGGCAGCGGCGTCGACGATGTCCTTCACGCGCAGAGAAGCCTGGGCCGTGGCGACGATCTCCCTGGTGTCCTCGGCGGATGCCGCCGCGTCCGATCCGACGGCACCGGGGAGGGTCGCCCCTTCGACGGCCCGGTCCGGCACGGCCGAGCCCGCCTCGTCGGTCGACCAGCCCACGACGCCGTCCGCGGTGGACACGGACGAGCCGCCGCCTCCCACGGCACCGAGGATCGGCGGCGTCACCAGGACCCCGACGACGAAGGCCGCCGCGATCCCGCCGGCCGTGAGCCACCGGCGTCGACGTCTCCTGGCGCGCTCTGCGCGCGGCGGAACCGGCGGCCGCTCACCCTGGATCTCGCTGAAGACGGCGTCCTCGATCCGCGCGACGGTCGCGTCGGACACGGGCGGGAGGCTCTGCTGCGGGGTCTGGTCGTTCATGCGTCCCTCACTTCCTTGACGGCGCCGCGCAGCTGGGTGCGCACGCGCGAGAGACGGTTCCGGACGACGGCGTGCGTCACGCCGAGCTCGTCGGCGGCGGCCTGGTAGGCGTAGCCCTCGGACGCGCACAGCCGGAAGATCTCCCGGTCGAGCTCGTTCAGGGTGCCCACCTCCGCGGCGATCCGCGCGGCGAGCGCCGCCGTGATCACCTGGTCCTCGACGCTGACGACGTCGGGGAGCTGGTCGTCGGCCGCGTCCGTCGTGTGCGCCTGGTCGCGGCGCCGCTGACGCAGCCGGTTCGCTGCTTGGAAGCGGCAGATCGTCGCGAGCCAGGGGAGGATCGATTCTCCCTGCAGCTCCAGGCCCGGAAGCTTGCGCCAGGCGACCACGAAGGTCTCCTGCGTCACGTCCTCCGCGTCGGCGGCGGCGCCCAGGATGCCATGGGCGATCCAGTACACGGGGCGCACGTGGGCACGGTACAGCGCGCGGAAGGCGCTCTGGTCGCCGGCCGCCGCCTGGGCGGCCCATCGCTGGTCACTCGTCTGTGCGGGCATCCTGGTTCCGTTCGGTGTCTCTCCCTGGAGAGTGTCGGCGGATGTCCCATCGTCTCAGCACGGATGCGGATCCGCCGCCGTGTGTCGACATCCTCGTCCCGATGACCCCCACCTCCGGTAGCATGGCCCGGGCGAGAGGGAGTATCCCGAATCCGCGCGTAACGTCATCACGAGCACCGACATCGCTGCTCCGGGCGCGCGCCGCACATCTGCGGGGGAGAGACTTTCGACTCATTCCCGACCCCTCGCGAAAGGTGCACAGCGCCCGTGGACATCCCCGTCTGGTTCGAGATCACCTCGATGGTCGTCCTCACGATCATCCTGATCGGCGACCTGCTCCTCATCCGGCTGCGCCCGCACATCCCCTCCACCAAGGAGTCGACCCTCTGGGTCGTGTTCTATGTGGGTCTCGCCCTGCTCTTCGCGGTGCTGCTGGGGACCGCGGGCGGATGGCGGAACGCCGGGGACTTCATCACCGGGTGGGCGCTGGAGTACAGCCTCTCCGTCGACAACCTCTTCGTCTTCGTGCTGATCATGGCGCAGTTCGCGGTGCCGCGACGTCTGCAGCAGCAGGTGCTGATGGTCGGGATCATCATCGCGCTGGTCCTGCGCGGGCTGTTCATCCTCGTCGGCGTGACGATCATCGAGAACTTCTCGCCGATCTTCTACCTGTTCGGCGCCTTCCTCGTCTACACCGCCATCCGGCAGGCGATGCCGGAAGGCGAGCACGAGGACGACGTCAAGCGTGAGAACTTCATCGTCCGGCTGCTCCGCCGCCGGATCGACATCAGCGAGACCTACGACGGCTCGAAGATCCGCACGACCGTCGACGGGAAGCGGATGTGGACGCCGATGATCATCGTGTTCATCACGATCGGCGTCACTGACCTCATCTTCGCGATCGACTCGATCCCCGCGATCTTCGAGATCACGACCAACGGCTTCCTCGTCTTCGCCGCCAACATCTTCGCGCTCATGGGGCTGCGCCAGCTCTACTTCCTCCTCGGCGACCTCCTGGACCGCCTCCGCTACCTGCACTACGGCATCGCCGTGATCCTCGGGTTCATCGGCATCAAGCTGATCCTGCACGCGCTGCACGTCAACGAGCTCCCGTTCATCAACGGCGGTGAGCACGTGGAATGGGTGCCGGACATCGACAACATGGTGTCGCTCGCCGTGATCCTCGTGTCGATGACGGTCGCGACGATCGCGAGCCTGATCGCCTCGTCCCGGGAGAAGCGCGCCGAGAAGCGCACCATCCCGGTCGGCGACTGAGTCCGCGCGGAGCGGGTCAGAACGCCTGCAGATTCGCCTGCAGGCCGCCGTCCGCGTACTCGCGGCGGAGGAGCCCGCGGCGGCGGAGGATCGGCACCAGCTCGTCGAGGGTGCGGTGCAGGGTCACGGGATGGAAGTCGCCCCAGAGTAGTACGCCGTCGTTGCCCCACTCGCCGAGTTCCTCGACGAGATCGGCGAACTCCTCCGCGGTGCCCACGAAGCCGCTGCGGTCGCGCAGGCGGCCGGTGCGGGCGAGTGCGGTCAAGTGCGCGCGGAGCGGGGCGTCCTCGCCCCGATCGCCGATCAGGCGCTGGATGCTGCCGCGGGAGACGTGCGCTCCGAAGATCGACGTGTCGAGGGGGCGGTCCAGATCGAGGGTCGTGAGATCGGTCTCCAGATCACTCGACTGCTTCCGGGCGATCTGCGCGAGTGCGGCGTCGTCCGGGTGTGCGGAAGCGGCCACGATCCGGTCGGCCTCCTCGGCGGACGCCGTGATCACGGGCTGGATCGCGAAGAGGATCTTGACGTCCTCGGCCCGGCGTCCGCGGGCGAGAGCCGCGTCGTGCACCCGCTGCCGATACTCCCGCACCGACTTCTCGTGCAGGGGAGCGAGCGCCAGCTGGACGTCCGAGTTCGCCCCCGCGAACGCCAGGCCGCGCCCGGAGCCGCCGGGGGAGACGATGCCCGGCTCGCCGTCCGTGAAGGGCAGGGCGTTCAGAGGGCCGTCGAAGTCGTAGTGGGGGCCGCGGTGCTGCACCGGACGCATGCGCGTGCCGTCCGCGTAGACCCCGGAGACGAGATCGGCGACCAGCGCACCGTCGTCCCAGCTCCGCCAGAGCGCGCGGATGCCGGCGAGCCATTCCTCGGCACGGTCGTACGCCTCGTCATGGCCGAGTTGCGGGGCCGCCGAGAAGTGCCGGGCGCTGCCGGTGTCGGTGACCACGTTGAGGCCGAGCCGGTGCCCGCTCAGGTGCTGCAGGGTCGCGAACTGCCGGGCCGAGGTGTAGGGCAGCGAGGCCGCGGGGTTCACGGTGGGCACCACCCCGAGATGACGGGTCGCCTGGAAGAGGTACGGTGCGAGCAGCAGGGGATCGTGCTTCGGGCCGCCGAACGCATGACGCACGCGCAGGTCGATCGTGTCCGCCGAGCCGAGCGAGGGGCTGTCCTCGATGATCACGAGGTCGAAACCGGCCTGCTCCAGGGTGCGGGCGGCTTCCTGGTAGACCTCCGGTCGCGTCCAGTCGTAGTCCCAGTCCAGGGACGGATATCCCCACCCCTGAGGACCGAAGCCCCGGGCGAGGAACCACCCGAAGTGCTGCAGGCGGCTCATGCCACCGTCTCCCTGACGCTCTCGAGCACCCGCGCGAGGTCGCCGATCAGGTCGTCGACATCCTCGATACCGATCGACAGCCGCAGCGTGCCGGGGCCGACGCCGAGGATCCGACGCTCCTCGTCGGTGCGCTGCGCGTGGCTGGTCGTGCCGGGGTGCAGCACGAGCGACCGCACGTCGCCGATGTGCGTCATGTGGGTGAACACGGACACCTCCTCCACGAAGCGACGGGCCGCGGGGAGACCGCCGCGCAGCGTGAAGGTGAAGATGGAGCCGAATCCGCCGTCGAGGTAGCGCAGCGCGGTCTCGTGGTGAGGATGCGAGGGCAGGCCGACGTAGTCCACGCTCTCCACGGCGTCGTGTGCGGCGAGCCAGCGTGCGACGGCGAGGGCGTTCTGCGACTGGCGCTCCACGCGCAGGCTGAGCGTCTCGGTGCCCTGGCCGATGAGGAACGCATTGAGGGGCGAGGGCGAGGCACCGAACCGCGGAGCCACCGACTCCCTGGCGTACCCGATGCGTGCGCGGCCGCCGTGCCGGGCGAAGACGCTGGGTGCGCCGCCCCGCCCCGGCAGCACGAGGTGCGGGGCGTTGTGCCCGGCGCGCTCCGCATCGAACCGGCCGTCGTCGATCACGACGCCGCCGAGCACCGCGCCCTGCCCCGCGAGGAACTTCGACGCGGAGTGCACCACGATCGCCGCGCCGTGCTCCAGCGGTCGGAGGAGGGCGGGCGTGGCCAGGGTGTTGTCGACGATCAGGGGGACGGCGATCTCGTCAGCCACGGCGCTCACCGCCGCCACGTCGAGCACGTCGTTGCGGGCGTTGGCGAGCGACTCCGCGAACAGCGCCCTGGTCGTCGGGCGTACGGCCTCCCGCCAGGCATCCGGGTCGGCGATGTCGTCCACGAACGTCGTCTCGATGCCGAGTCGGGCGAGGTTGTCCAGGAACAGCCCGCGGGTGCCCTCGTAGATGTGGGTCGAGGAGACGATGTGGTCGCCCGCCCCCACGACCGAGAGCAGAGCGGTGGTCACCGCGGCCTGTCCGCTGGCCACGAGCACGGCGTCGGCACCGGACTCCAGGCTCGCGAGCTGCCGCTCCACCGCGTGCACCGTGGGGTTGCCGGTGCGGGTGTACCCGAATCCGGTGCCGGTGCCGAAGTGGTCGGCGGCGTGATCGAAGTCGTCGAACTCGAACCCGGCCGTCAGGTAGATCGGCGTCACACGGGAGGCGGCAGCGGCTCGGCCTCTCGCGGCGTGGACGGCGCGGGTGGCGAAGCGGGCGGTCTCGACGGTCATGCGGGGGCCTCTCGGTCGATCGGGTGAGCAACAGAGTGTCACGGCGTGTCTCGGCGTGTCCGAGCGGTGGTAACCTGACGTCATGCGGACCGTGCTCCTTCTTAGCGGCCGCGGCGAGACCTCGATCTGAGCCCCTCCTCGTCGCGGAGTCCATCGTGGGCCGAACCGCCATCCACAGGAGACACGCCATGACCACCACCGCCGGTGCGGATTCCGCACGCCCCAGGACGCTCGCCGAGAAGGTCTGGGACGACCACCTCGTCGTCAAGGGCGAGGACGGCCAGCCCGACCTCATCTACATCGACCTGCACCTCGTGCACGAGGTCACCAGCCCGCAGGCCTTCGACGGCCTCCGCAGCGAGGGACGGCCGCTCCGCCGGCTCGACCTGACCATCGCCACGGAGGACCACAACA
This sequence comes from Microbacterium sp. ER1, assembly GCF_023383675.1. Taxonomy (NCBI): domain Bacteria; kingdom Bacillati; phylum Actinomycetota; class Actinomycetes; order Micrococcales; family Microbacteriaceae; genus Microbacterium; species Microbacterium sp. ER1. The sequence continues at coordinate 373,910 of NZ_QCXO01000138.1, read as the reverse complement.
CGCCGACGTGGGAGATCGACAAGCCCATCGCCGACCTGACCAGCCGCACGCAGATCGAGACGCTGCGCCGCAACGCCGCCGAGTTCGGCGTGCGTCTGCACTCACTGGGGGACGCGGAGCAGGGGATCGTCCACGTCGTCGGCCCGCAGCTCGGCCTCACCATGCCCGGGATCACCGTGGTCTGCGGCGACTCGCACACGTCCACGCACGGCGCGTTCGGCGCGATGGCGTTCGGCATCGGCACCAGCGAGGTCGAGCACGTCATGGCGACCCAGACGCTGCCGCTGAAGCCGTTCAAGACGATGGCCATCAACGTCGAGGGCACGCTGCGTCCCGGCGTCACGGCGAAGGACATCATCCTCGCCGTGATCGCCAAGATCGGCACCGGCGGCGGTCAGGGCTACGTGCTCGAGTACCGCGGCAGCGCGATCCGCGCGCTCTCCATGGAGGGCCGCATGACGATCTGCAACATGTCGATCGAGGCGGGCGCCCGCGCCGGCATGGTGGCTCCGGACGAGACGACGTTCGCCTACCTCGAGGGGCGTCCGCACGCGCCGAAGGGCCAGGACTGGGACGACGCGGTCGCCTACTGGCGCACGCTGCCGACCGACGAGGGCGCCACCTTCGATGCCGAGGTCTTCATCGACGCCGACGAGCTGGAGCCGTTCGTGACGTGGGGGACGAACCCCGGCCAGGGCAGCTCGCTCTCCGCCTCGGTGCCGAACCCGGCGGAGATCGCCGACCCGAACGAGCGGGCCGCCGCCGAGCGGGCGCTGGAGTACATGGACCTGACGCCGGGCACGCCCCTGAAGGAGGTGCCGGTCGACGCGGTGTTCATGGGCTCGTGCACGAACAGCCGCATCGAGGACCTCCGGGCCTTCGCCTCCATCATCCAGGGCAAGAAGAAGGCCGACGGCGTCCGGGTGATGGTCGTTCCCGGCTCCGCCCGCGTGCGACTGGAGGCCGAGGCCGAGGGCCTGGACCAGGTCATCAAGGACTTCGGAGCGGAGTGGCGCTTCGCAGGATGCTCGATGTGCCTGGGCATGAACCCCGATCAGCTCGCCCCGGGGGAGCGCTGCGCCTCCACCTCGAACCGCAACTTCGAAGGGCGCCAGGGCAAGGGCGGCCGCACGCACCTCGTGTCGCCGCTCGTCGCGGCGGCGACCGCCATCCGCGGCACCCTGTCCAGCCCGAGCGATCTGGAGGCCTGACCATGGAGAAGTTCACCACCCACACGGGCATCGCCGCGCCGCTGAAGCGGTCGAACGTCGACACCGACCAGATCATCCCCGCGGTGTTCCTCAAGCGTGTCACCAAGACGGGCTTCGAGGACGCGCTGTTCCACGGCTGGCGGCAGGACCCCGCCTTCGTGCTCAACCAGGCGCCGTATCAGGGGGCGTCCGTCCTCGTCGCCGGGCCCGACTTCGGCACCGGTTCCAGCCGTGAGCACGCCGTCTGGGCGCTTCGCGACTTCGGCTTCAAGGTCGTGCTGAGCCCGCGGTTCGCCGACATCTTCCGCGGCAACGCGGGCAAGCAGGGCCTCCTCGCGGCGACCATCTCCGAGGCGGATCTGGAGCGGTTCTGGGCGATCATGGACGCCGATCCCGGCGCGCGCATGACGGTCGACCTCGAGGCGCGCACCGCCGCCATCGGCGACCCCACCGGAGGCGCGGAGGCCCGCTTCCAGGCCGACATCGGGATCGACGATTACACTAGATGGCGGCTCCTCGAAGGGCTCGATGACATCGGGCTCACGCTGCGCAACGAAGACAAGATCGCGCAGTTCGAGGCCCGTCGCGAGTCGTGGCGGCCGCGGACCCTCCCCGTCCAGTGAGACGGAGGGGGCGGGGGAGCCAGGGGTAACCCCGCCCCCGATGAATGAAGTGAGGCCCCGAATGACGACACCCGTGCGCGACGCTCTCTCCGACGACGTCCCCGCGCTGACCGGAGACGTCCTCGCCATCCGCGGAGGTCGTCCGCTGCGCGGACGGGTCGACGTGAAGGGGGCGAAGAACCTCGCCACCAAGGCGATGGTCGCGTCCCTGCTCGGGGAGACCACGAGCGTCCTGCGCGACGTGCCGGCCATCAGCGATGTCGCCGTGGTGCGCTCGCTGCTCGAGGTGCACGGCGTCCGCGTGTCGGAGGGCGACGAGCCCGGCTCCCTGGTCTTCGACCCCAGCGATGTCGAGTCGGCCCACTTCGAGGAGATCGACGCCCACGCGGGCGCCTCCCGGATCCCGATCCTGTTCTGCGGCCCGCTGCTGCACCGCCTCGGCCAGGCCTTCATCCCCGACCTCGGCGGGTGCCGCATCGGGGACCGTCCGATCGACTTCCACCTGGACGCGCTGCGCAAGTTCGGCGCGATCGTCGAGAAGCTCCCGAGCGGCATCCGCCTCTCCACGGGAGGAACCCGCCTGCACGGGGCGAACATCCACCTCCCGTACCCGAGCGTCGGCGCGACCGAGCAGGTGCTGCTGACCGCCGTCCGCGCCGAGGGCGTCACGGAGCTGCGCAACGCGGCGATCGAGCCCGAGATCATGGACCTGATCGCCGTCCTGCAGAAGATGGGCGCGATCATCTCCTACGAGCCGAACCGCGTCATCCTCATCGAGGGCGTCGAGAAGCTCCGTGGCTACGACCACCGGTCGATCTTCGACCGCAACGAGGCGGCCTCGTGGGCCTCGGCCGCCCTGGCCACGGACGGCGAGATCTTCGTCGGCGGTGCCAAGCAGCAGGAGATGCTCACCTTCCTCAACGTCTTCCGCAAGGCGGGCGGCTGGTTCGACATCCAGGAGGACGGCATCCTCTTCCGCCGCGACGGCGACATCAAGCCGGTCGTGATCGAGACCGACGTGCACCCGGGCTTCATGACCGACTGGCAGCAGCCGCTCGTGGTCGCCCTCACCCAGGCGCACGGCCGCTCGGTCGTGCACGAGACCGTGTACGAGAACCGGATGGGCTTCACCGAGGCACTGGTCAAGATGGGGGCCGACATCGTCGTGCATCCGCGCGGCCTGCAGGACGGCCCGCGGCGCGTCCCGCGTCGTGACCTGGAGCAGGCTGCCGTCATCACCGGTCCCACGCCCCTGCACGGCGCCGACATCGTGGTGCCCGACCTGCGCGGCGGCTACAGCCACGTGATCGCGGCGCTGACGGCCACCGGCGAGTCGAAGGTGTCGGGCGTCGACATCCTGAGTCGCGGATACGAGAAGTTCCTCGCCAAGCTCGACGCGCTCGGCGCCGACTTCGACGTCCTCCGGTGAGCCCGATGGCTTCCCGGTCGCCGGAGAAGACACGGCCGAGCGTGTTCTGGCCGCTCGCGGCGATCGTCGTCCCGCTGGTGTCGCTGATTGCGAAGGTTCGCATCATCGGGGCGGAGAAGCTCCCGCGAGAGGGTGCTTTCGTCCTCGCGCCGAACCACTACTCGGAGTTCGATCCGCTGATCGTCGCCTTGGCGGTCTGGCGGATCGGGCGCGCTCCGCGGTTCATGGCCAAGGAGAGCCTCTTCCGCGTGCCCGTGCTCGGGTGGTTCCTGCGCAAGACGGGGATGATCCCGGTCGCACGCACCTCGTCGGCGTCGTCCGCGAAGCAGACGATGGCCCAGTCGGCAGCTCTCGTGGAGCACGGCCGCGGCGTGATCGTGTACCCGGAGGGCACGCTCACCCGTGACCCAGACATGTGGCCTATGCGCGGCAAGTCGGGGGCGGTGCGGCTCGCCCTCGCCGACGGCATCCCGCTGATCCCGATGGCTCAGTGGGGGACCCAGGCGATCATGGGGCGCTACCAGAAGGGGCTCAGCCTCTGGCCGCTCCGGAAGCCCGTCACCGTCATCGTCGGCGACCCCGTCGACGTCTCCGATCTCCGCGGCCGCGCGGGTGAGCCGGCGGCTCTCACGGAGGCCACCAACCGACTCATGAACGCGATCACCGCGCTGCTGGAGCAGGTGCGCGGCGAGAAGGCCCCCGCGGAGCGCTGGAACCCGGCGAGCCACGGCCAGAAGGAGACCGGACGCCTTGACCCCTAAGAGAACCGCGCCGGCCGGACCCCGCGTCGCCGTGATCGGCGCCGGCAGCTGGGGAACGACGTTCGGCAAGATCCTCGCCGACGGCGGCGCCCACGTGACGATGTGGGCGCGCCGGGCCGAGCTCGCGCATGAGATCGACGAGGCGAAGCGCAACTCGCGTTACCTGCCGGGCATCAACCTGCCCCGCACGATGGCGGCCACGCACGAGCTGGCGACCGCGCTCGACGGCGTCGACCAGGTGTACCTGTCCGTGCCGAGCCAGTCGCTGCGGGAGAACCTCAAGGCACTGCGCCCGCTGATCGCTTCGGGCGACGCCAAGATCGTCAGCCTCATGAAGGGCGTCGAGCGGGGCACCGGCCTGCGCATGAGCCAGGTCATCCAGCAGGAGCTGCAGTGCGATCCCGACCGGATCGCCGTGGCCTCCGGACCGAATCTCGCCCTGGAGATCGCGCGGGAGCAGCCGACCGCAGCCGTGATCTCGTCGCGCAGCCAGGAGACCGCGGACGTCGTGGCTCGGGCCGCGCGCAACTCCTACTTCCGGACGTTCGTGAACACGGACGTCATCGGCACGGAGTTCGGCGGAGTGCTCAAGAACCTCATCGCCGTCGCCATCGGCATCGTCGACGGCGTCGGGTACGGCGAGAACACCAAGGCGTCCATCATCACCCGAGGCCTCGTCGAGATGACCGACTTCGCGGTCGCGAACGGCGCCCAGCCGGAGACCCTGCAGGGACTGGCCGGTCTCGGCGACCTCATCGCGACCTGCCAGTCGCCCCTGAGCCGCAACAACACCGCCGGGCGGCTGCTCGGGCAGGGCTACAGCTTCCAGGACGTCGTGAAGCAGATGCAGCAGACGGCCGAGGGGCTCGCCTCGGTCGCGCCGGTGCTGCAGCTCGCCCGCGAAGCCGATGTGCACATGCCGATCGTCGAGCAGGTGAAGATGGTGCTCGACGGCAAGATGGATCCCCGGGACATCGCCCCGCATCTCACGACGGACGACGACACCCCGCAGGGGGAGAGGACCAACCATGGACAAGCAGACGGTGGTGGTGCTCTTCGGAGGGCGCTCCAGCGAGCATTCGATCAGTTCCGCAACGGCGGGGGGAGTGCTGGGCGCGATCGATCGTGACCGGTATGCCGTGATCCCGGTGGGGATCACCCGCGAGGGTGCCTTCGTCCTCGAGGACGACGACCCGGCGAAGTTCCCGCTCGACGCCGCGCATCTCCCGGAGGTCGTCGACAACGGCACCCGGGTGCTCTGGCCGGAACCCGGGGGCGACCGCACCCTGCGGGTCGTGCATCCGGGCGGCGAGACCGAGGGACTCGGCGAGATCGACGTCGTGCTGCCGATCCTGCACGGACCGCACGGCGAGGACGGCACGATCCAGGGCTACTTCGACACGCTCGAGGTCCCCTACGCCGGGGGCGGCGTCCTCGACTCGGCGCTGTGCATGGACAAGCACTTCATGAAGATCGCCCTGCAGGCCGCCGGGATCGCGGTGGCGCCGGGCGTGACCGTGCGCCGTCGTGAGTGGGATGCGGATCCCGATGCCCTCCGCGCCCGCGCCGCCGACTTCGGCCTGCCCGTCTTCGTCAAGCCCGCTCGCGCCGGGTCGAGCGTCGGCGTTTCGAAGGTGTCGGCGCCGGAGGAACTCGACGCCGCCCTCGCCATCGCGTTCGCCGAGGACGACAAGGTGCTCATCGAGGCCGGTGTCACCGGCCGGGAGATCGAGGTGGCCGTCCTTGAGACGGCCGACGGCGTCCGCGCCTCCCTCCCCGGCGAGATCGTGCTGACCGACCGCGGCTTCTACGACTTCGAGGGGAAGTACCTCGGCGGCGACGGTGTCGACGTGGTGTGCCCGGCGGAGCTCACCGAGGCGGAGGTGGCCGCCGTCCAGGAGGCCGGCGTCCGGGCCTTCCAGGCGGTCGACGGTCGCGGCCTCGCCCGGGTGGACATGTTCCTCACCCCGACCGGCGAGCTCGTCGTGAACGAGCTCAACACCATGCCCGGATTCACGCCCATCTCGATGTTCCCGAAGTGCTGGGTGGCATCGGGAGTGAGCTACGGCGACCTCATCACGGAACTGGTCGAGGCGGGCCTGCGCCGCTGACGGCGTGGTTCCCCGCGCGTGCTCAGCCCGCGGGGAACTCCACCCGGTCGGTGCACTGCGCGGTCGCCGGGGCGAGCCCGGACTGGATGTTCGACGACAGGCTGTCGACGATCGACTGGAAGTCGACCTGCTCGCCGCGGCGGATGATCACCTCGATGGCCGGTTCGCGACCGTAGGTGACGAGGCGCTGGCGCTCCTCCTCCTGCTCCAGGACGAGCCAGTCGACGCCGCCGAGGGTGGTGCAGACGAGATCGGACGGGGCGGGCGGCTCCACGCCGCAGCGCAGGACGACCGTGGGGTCTCCCCAGGCGCCCGTGGCCTGCGCGTCGGTCCACACGCGCTCGTACCCGCCGACGGTGTCCGGTAGGAGCACGGAGACGTTCGCGCAGGCCGGGTCGTTCGCGTCGGCCGCCGGCTCCAGGTGCACGGTGGTGGAGCATCCGGCGAGTCCGGCGGCGAGGGCGATCGCCCCCGCGACGGCAGCGAGGCGGCGGGAACGAAGCATGTATCCAGGCTACCTTTGACGACATGCCCTCCCGACCCGACCCCGACGATCCGCGCCTGGGAGATCTCTCGGAGGGTCGCATCCTCCGCTCCATCCTCCAGCGCACCGCACCGGGCGCGCACACGCTCCTCGGTCCCGGGGACGATGCCGCCGTGGTCGCCGCCCCCTCGGCATCGGTCGTCGCGACGACGGACACGCTCGTGCACGGGCCCGACTTCCGGCTCGCCTGGACGAGCGGGTACGACCTCGGCTGGAAGGCGGCGGCGGTCAACCTCGCCGACATCGCCGCGATGGGCGCACGCCCGACCGCGCTGCTCGTGGCCCTGGCGGTGCCGCGCGACCTCCGGCTGTCCTTCGTGGAGCGCCTGGCCGACGGCTTCCGCGAGGCCTGCGCGGCGCTCGCCCCCGGGTGCGCGGTGGTCGGCGGGGACCTCACGGTGTCCGAGGTGCTCACGGTCGCTGTGACGGCTCTGGGCGACCTCGAAGGCCGCCCCCCGGTGACCAGGGCGGGGGCACGACCGGGCGATGTCGTCGCCGTCGCCGGAGAACTGGGTCACGCCGCACACGGGCTGGCCGTGCTGTTCGGACGCTTCCGAGACGGCGAGATGCCGGTCCCGGTCGATCCCGCGGCTCTCGCACCCGGGGAGAGCGCTGCGGTCGCCGCGCAGCTGCGGCCGTCGCCGCCCATCGGCCTCGGCGTCGTCGCGGCCGCGGCCGGCGCGACCGCGATGATGGACGTCTCGGACGGCCTCGCCCTCGACGCGCGGCGCCTCGCGGAGGCCTCCGGCGTCACCCTCGCGCTGGACGGCGCCGCGCTCGGCGCGAGTCCGCAGCGGGCGCTCGCGGGCGGCGAGGACCATGCGCTGCTCGCGACGTTCCCCGACGGCGTGCTGCCGCCGGGCTTCCGTGCGATCGGCGTCGTGCGTCCGCGCGGCGAGGAGGACCTGCTCTGCGACGACGGTCCCGTGGACGTCAGCGGCTGGGATCCCTACCGGGACTGGGACTCCGTCTCGGGCTGAACGTCCGCCGACGCGGTGTCCTGCGGGCCGGGCTCCGCCCACCACAGGGTCGTGTCGCCGTAGGTCTTCTCCCGGAACACCCGGAGCCCGGCGGCTGCGAAGTCGGGGGCGGCGGAGCGCCGGGCGCGTTCGACGACCACCACGGCATCGTCGCTGAGCAGCGGAGCGAGGGCGGCGAGGTCGCCGTCCATCGCCTCATCGTCGATGTCGTACGGCGGATCCGTGAACACGAGGTCGTAGGGCCCGGACGCGCGGCCGAGGAACGCTCGGACCGTCGCCTCCTGCACCCGTGCGTTCGCGGTACCGGAGGCCTTCGCGACGGCCGCGGCGTTGCGCCGCACGACGGCTGCGGCCTGCCGGCCCCGCTCGACGAGGTCGGCGCTCCGGGCGCCGCGACTCAGGGCCTCGAGCCCGAGCGCTCCCGAGCCCGCGTAGAGGTCGAGCACGCGGGCGTCCCCGATCGCGTCGAGCGACTCCAGGGCGCCGAACAGGGATTCGCGCACGCGGTCGCTCGTGGGCCTGGTCCCGGCGCCGGGGACGTCGAGCCGGGTGCCGCGTGCCGTTCCGGCGATGATCCTCGTCACCCGTTCACGATACGACAGGCCGCGGACGGTCGTGTCCGTGCGGTTCCCTAGACTCGGAGCATGTCGCTCACGCTCGAATCCTCGCTCGAGGAGGCCCTCGGTGCGGCGTCGGCCAAGACGCTCGACCGCGCCTTCGGCATGAAGACCGTCGGCGACCTGCTCGCGCACTACCCGCGTCGGTACGCCGACCCGGGGGAGCTCACTCCCATCCGCGACCTCCCGATCGGGGAGACCGTCACGATCGTCGCCGAAGTCCTCTCGTCGAGCTTCCGCCGGATGCGCAATCGACCGGGGGCCATGGTCGACGTCGTCATCGGCGACGGCGTCGGTCGCATGTCGCTGACTTTCTTCGCGAAGAACGTCGGCGCGGCGGAGTGGCGCTCCAAGGACCTGGCGGTCGGGCGCCGTGGTGTGTTCTCCGGCAAGGTCGGCGAGTTCAACGGCATGACCCAGTTCGCCCACCCGGAGTACGAGCTGTTCGACGACGAGGACGCGGCGCGCCGGCGGGCGGATGCGAGGGCGGCGGTCCCGATCCCGATCTATCCGGCCACCTCCGCGATCCAGACGTGGCAGATCGCCCGGCTCGTCGGGCGCGTCCTCGACGACCTGTCGTCGGTCCCCGACCCGCTGACCCCGGAGATCCGCACCCACGAAGAGCTGCTGACGGCGCGGGAGGCCCTGGAGGCGATCCACCGCCCGCGCTCCCGCAACGACATCGATCCCGCGGTGCGCACGCTGCGCATGCACGAGGCGCTCACGCTCCAGACGGCCCTGCTCCAGCAGCGCGACGCGGTGCGCGCCCTGGCCGCCACCTCGCGGCCGGCGACACCCGGCGGGCTGCTGGAGCGCTTCGACGCCGCCCTGCCCTACACGCTCACGCCGGATCAGCAGACCGTCGGCGCCCAGATCGCAGACGATCTCCTCGGCTCCTGGCCGATGAACCGGCTCGTGCAGGGCGAGGTCGGTTCGGGAAAGACGCTGGTGGCGCTGCGGGCGATGCTGCAGGTCGCCGAGAGCGGGGGACAGGCGGCCCTGATCGCTCCGACGGAAGTCCTCGCGGCGCAGCATCTGCGTTCGATCACGAAGATGCTCGGCCCGCAGCTCGCCCCGCTGCTGATGCCGACGCTGCTCACCGGGCAGATGCCGGCGGCGGATCGCCGCAAGGCCGCGCTGCGCGTCGCCTCCGGCCAGGCGCTGATCGTGGTCGGCACCCACGCGCTCCTCGGGGAGAAGACCACGTTCGCCGATCTCGGTCTCGTCGTGGTCGACGAGCAGCACCGCTTCGGAGTCGAGCAGCGGGAGGCGCTGCGGGCGAAGGGGTCCAGCCCGCACGCGCTCGTCCTCACCGCGACCCCGATCCCGCGGACGGTCGCGATGACGGTCTTCGGCGACCTCGACACCTCGGTCATCCGCACGATGCCGGCGGGGCGCGCCGGCATCGAGTCGTACGTGGCGCCGTTGGCCGAGCACCCGGGCTGGTTCAACCGGGTGTGGGAGCGGGCGGCGGAGGAGATCGCGCAGGGCCGGCAGGTGTTCGCGGTCTGCGCGGCCATCGACACCGCGGCGAAGACGGCCGAGGCGGGGGAGCAGGCGCTGCTCGCCCCGGAGGGCGGCAAAGGCCCTCGGTGGGGCGTCGTTCAGCTCGACGAGGCGCTGGCCACGCATCCGACCCTCGGCGGTCTGCGACGTGCGGTGCTCCACGGGAAGATGCCCTCGGAGGAGAAGGACGCCGTCATGCAGGCCTTCGCCCGCGGGGAGATCGACCTCCTGCTCGCGACGACCGTGATCGAGGTGGGCGTGGACGTCCCCAACGCGTCGACGATGATCGTGCTGGACGCCGACCGTTTCGGAGTGTCCCAGCTGCACCAGCTCCGCGGTCGGGTGGGACGAGGGGGCGTCCCGGGTCTCTGCCTGCTCGTGACCGAGGCCGAGGCCGGATCGGTGGCCCGCGAACGCGTCGATGCGGTCGCCGCCACCCTCGACGGGTTCGCGCTGGCCGAGGTCGACCTCGAACTCCGCGGCGAAGGCGACGTGCTCGGCGCGGCACAGGCCGGGGTGCGGTCGTCCCTCAAGCTGCTGCGTGTCGTGAAGGACGCCGCTCTCATCACCCGGGCCCGCGAGCTCGCGGAGGACATCCTCGCCGCCGACCCCGAGCTGGCCGCTCACCCCGGGCTCCGGGAGGCCATCGGGCGGCGCGTCACCGACGAGGATCGCGCGGCGCTGGCGAAGAACTGATCGCCGTTCCGGGTGCCCTAGGCTGAATTCCATGAGCAGCCGGATCGCCGTCGTCCCGGGTTCCTTCGATCCGCCGACCCTGGGTCACCTCGACGTGATCCGGCGCGCGGCCGCCCTCTACGACGAGCTGCATGTGCTCGTGGTGCACAACCCGGGCAAGGAGGCGATGCTGCCGATCGCGCAGCGGCTCTCCCTCCTGGAGCGTTCGATCGCCGAGGACGGCATGGCGGGCAACATCGTCATCGGCTCCTGGAGCATGGGACTCCTCGTCGACTATGCGCGCGACGTGAACGCCGGTGTGCTCGTGAAGGGCATCCGCTCGCAGGTCGACGTGGCGTACGAGTCGCCCATGGCGATCGTCAACCGGCACCTCGCCGACATCGAGACCGTCTTCCTGCTGCCCGACCCCGCGCATGCGATGGTCTCGAGCTCGCTGGTGCGTCAGGTCGCCGGTCTCGGGGGCGACGTCTCGCCGTTCGTCCCGCCGGCTGTCGCCTCGTTCCTCGACACCGGCGCGCGCGGTATCTGATCCGCGACCACGGTCCCGTTCCCGGCGGTCTCCCGGCCCTCCTCACCGGTGACCCGGGTAGCATGGCGGGGTGCGTTCCCGACTCAACAGCCCTTTCGTCCTCCCCGTCCGTGACATCGTCCGGCGCCCGGGGGAGATGCGCGAGCACTCCTTCTCGGTGCCCCTGACGGAGCAGTGGGGGGAGGGCATCGTCTCGTTCGAGGCGGGCTCGGAACTCGATCTCGACGTGCGGCTGGAGTCCGTCCACGAGGGCATCCTCGTCACCGGAGAGGCGGAGGGCGAGTACGTCGGCGTGTGCGGTCGATGCCTCACCGACATCGCTCGGCCCGTCGAAGTCGAGTTCCAGGAGCTTTTCGCGTATCCTGGTGAGGAAGAAACTGACTTCGAGGTTCAAGACGACCACGTGGATCTTGAAACTCTCGTCAGGGATGCGGCCGTACTGGCCCTTCCTTTTCAGCCGGTGTGTCAGCCGGATTGCCTCGGGCTCGACCCGGTCACAGGCGAGAGGCTGACCGAGAGCACCGGAACGGAGCAGGCCGCTCCCATCGATCCTCGGTGGAGCGCGCTCCAGCAGATCACAGACCAGGACGGCACGGCAGAACGCGGTGCCGCCGAGAAAGAAGAGAGCTAGTCATGGCTGGTAACCCCCCGAAGCGCAAGGTCTCCCGTTCGAACACCCGCTCGCGCCGTGCGCAGTGGAAGGCCGAGGCCCCCGCGCTCGTCAAGACCATCGAGAACGGCAAGGTCGTCTACAGCCGTCCGCACCAGGCGAAGGTCGTCACCGACTCGCAGGGCACCGAGCTCTTCCTCGAGTACAAGGGCCGCAAGGTCGCCGACGTCTGAGTCGCGAACCGTGACGGAGGTCCCCGGGGGGACGAGGCCTCTCCCAGATAAGCTCCGCGTCGATATCGACGCGGAGCTTCTGGAGTTGGCCCTCACCCACCGCTCCTACGCGTACGAGCACGGCGGCATCCCGCACAACGAGCGTCTCGAGTTCCTCGGCGACTCGGTGCTGGGTCAGGCCGTGACCGTCATGCTGTTCACGCGGCACCCCGAACTCGACGAGGGGGAGCTGGCGAAGCGCCGGGCGAGCGTCGTGTCGACGGTCGCGCTGGCGGAGGTCGCTCGCGGCATCGATCTCGGCAGCCACCTGCTGCTTGGGCGCGGTGAGGAGCAGACCGGTGGGCGGGACAAGGACTCGATCCTCGCGGACACCATGGAGGCCGTCATCGGCGCCACCTACCTGTCCGCCGGGCCCGAGGCCGCGACGGCGCTCGTCCTGCGTCTGACCGAGCCGCTGCTCGCCGACCCCGAGCGGTACGGCGCGGCGATGGATCCGAAGACGAGCCTGCAGGAGCTCGCAGCCCGTCTCGGCGCCACGCCGCCGCAGTACTCGGTCGAGGCCAGCGGCCCCGACCACGACCGGCGCTTCACGGCGACCGTCGCCGTCGGCGACGTGCGCATGACGGGCGCCGGCAGCAGCAAGAAGACGGCGGAGATGGCCGCGGCCCTCAGCGCCTGGCGCACGCTCAGCGAGCGTGCCTGAGCTCCCCGAGGTCGAGGTCGTCCGCTCCGGCCTCGCACCGGCCGCCGTGGATGCCGTCATCACGGGCGTCAGCGTCTTCGACGAACGCGCCCTCACCCGGCACACCGCCGGAGCCGCGGACTTCGTCCAGCGTCTGGAGGGTCGCCGCTTCACCGCGGCCGCGCGGCGCGGCAAGTTCCTCTGGCTCCCCGTGGACGATGGCGACTCCGCTCTGATCGCGCATCTGGGCATGAGCGGCCAGATGCTGCTCCGCGCGCCGGACGCGCCGACCGAGCGCCACGAGCGCGTCCGCCTCGGGATCGAGCATCCCCGGCACGGCGAGCTCGCGATCGTGTTCGCGGATCAGCGGACGTTCGGCTCCCTTGCCGTCGACGCTCTCATCGCCGACGGCCCCTCCCGCATCCCGACACAGGTCGCGCACATCGCTCGCGACCCGCTCGACCCGTTCTTCGACGACCGGGTCTTCCGGGCCGCTCTCGCCCGGCGGCACAGCGCGATCAAGCGGGTGCTGCTGGACCAGGGCGTGGTGAGCGGCATCGGCAACATCTACGCCGACGAGTCGCTGTGGGCGGCCCGCATCCATCCGGAGACACCGGCCGACGCTCTGCCGACCCGAGCCGTGAATCGCCTGCTCGCGGAAGTGCGGTCGGTCCTGCAGAAGGCTCTCGCCGAGGGCGGCACGAGCTTCGACGCCCAGTACGTCAACGTCAACGGGCAGGCCGGTTACTTCGCGCACTCCCTGAACGCCTACGGGCGCGGAGGGAAGCCCTGCCCGCGCTGCGGCACGCCGATCACCCGTGCCGCTTTCATGAACCGCTCTTCGCACTTCTGCCCGCGCTGCCAACGGAGGCGCTGACCGGGGCCGAGTCGCGCGTGGCGGGCCGGACGGACCCGGCCCGCCACCGTCTCACGCCGGAGCGAAAGCCCGATCCAGCAGCGGGCGGGTCGCCCAGGTGCTCGCCCACACGACACCGATGCCGACGGCGACGACAGTCGCGATCGTCATCAGCGAGAGGGGCGCGACGATCAGCGCGATGCCCACCAGCGGGAACACGAGCACGGCAGCGCACAGCGCGGATCCGACCGCCGTGACCAGCAGTGGCGACATGATCGCGCGACGGCGCGCGCGGTCCACGGTCTCGACGGGCATGCCCAGATGGTGCAGGCTTTCGTGCAGGTCGCTCTTGTCGAGCACGTCCGAGGCCTGATTCACGCCGACGGAGGCGGCCACCATGAGGAACGACCCGATGAGGGTGATGATGAGCCCGGTGCGGATGTCCTCCGCGAGCGCAATGCTGGACGGATCGTCGCTCGCCCCGATCGTGTCGAGGAGCGCGACGCCGGTGCCCGCGAAGACGGCCATGAAGCTCGCCATCGCGATGCCGCCGACCTGACGCCAGGCTGCCTTCGGGGAGTCGAGAACGAGGCGGGCCGCGAGCAACCGCTCCGGGCGCTCCGCCCGCCGGAGCTGGCGCCCCGCCGAGACCTTCAGCACCCACGGACCGAGCAGATTGAGGACGCTCAGCGCGAGGGCGAACATCGCAGCGAGCACGGCGATCGTCGCCACGACCCCGCCGATCATCGGGAACACCTTGATGAGCGCGAACGCGATGGCGATGCCCGCGACCGCGATGACGGCGCGGATCCAGTGCACGTTCGTCGGCGCCGTGCGCGTGCGGACCCCGAGCGGCGAGATCACGACCCGACGCAGCCCCACGACGGCGCTGCCCGCGGCGAGCAGCAGGACGCCGCCCACGACGGCGGCGATCATCACCGGGGAGAGAACGACGGCAGCCAGGCCGAGCGGCTCGCCGCGGAACGGTATCAGACCGATGAGCGGACTCAGGGCCAGGTGACCCCCGATACCGATGACGGCGCCGGCGGCGGCGACGAGGACCGACTCGACCACCGTGGCCGTCGTCACACCACCCGGGGTCACCCCGAGCAGCCGCAGCGTGGATAGCCTTTCGTCGCGGCGCCGCGCGGACAACCGGGCGGCGGCGCCGCCGAGCGAGGTCAGCGGCACGACAAGCAGGACGAGAGCGATGGCGGCGAGGCCCTGATAGAGAACAGCCTCGTCGTCGGTCCAGGTCCAGAAGGCCTGGGCCCCGCCGACGACGGTGAGGACCAGGGTCGTGACCACCGCGAAGGCGACGATCGGCAGCGCGAGGACGCTACGCTGGCCGGGAGCCGGGCGCAGGAGCAGGCCGAGGACGGAGAGATTCATGCGTTCACCGCCGAGCCGAGGATGCGGCCGTCCCGGACGGCGACGGTGCGCGTGCAGCGTGCGGCGACGTCGGCGTCGTGTGTGACGACGATGAGGGTGCGGCCCTGCCCGGTCGTGGACCAGAGGAGAGCGTCCATGACCTCGGCGGAGGTGTGCGAATCCAGAGCGCCGGTCGGCTCGTCGGCGAAGACGAGGTCCGCACCCGTCGCCTGGGCTCTGGCGATGGCCACGCGCTGCGCCTGTCCTCCGGAGAGCTCGCCGATGCGCCGTTCCTCCATACCGCCGAGACCCAGCGCCGCGAGCCACGACGCCGCGCGGGGGAGGGCGTCCTTCTTGGCGACGCCGTTGATCATCGAGGCGAGGGCGACGTTCTCCACCGCCGTCAGCTCGGGGATCAGCAGTCCCTGCTGGAAGACGAACCCGAAGCGCTCGCGACGCAGCCGGGAGCGCGCCGCCTCACCCAGCGCGGTCACGTCGATGGCCGTGCCCGTCGAGGGCTGGAAGACCACGCGGCCGCTGTCCGGTGCGGTGATTCCCGCCAGCACATGCAGGAGTGTCGTCTTCCCCGAGCCCGACGCGCCCATGATGGCGACGGACTCGCCACGGTGCACCGCGAGGTCGACACCGGCGAGGGCGTGGGTGACGCCGTAGGTCTTGACGAGGGCGTGGGCTTCGATCACGGGAGTGTTCATGCTCCCAGCCTCGCCGTGGGGCCGTGCCGGTGTCGTCGGCCCGGCGGATGAAGCTGAGCGGTGGCCGTCATCCGGGAGGATGACGGCCACCGCTCGTCGTCAGATCTTCTTCTGCCACGCCCCTGCGTACGACACGGCCACGAAGCCGATCGCCTCGTTGATGTCGAGCATCGGCCGGTTCTCCTCCGCATTGAAGGTGGAGACCACGGTCGACCCGGGGACGAGCTCCCGCCAGCGCAGGAGGTTGGCGCATTTGACGATCGTGCCGAGGCGGTGACCGCGGTGATCCTTCGCGACCAGCGTCCCGAACTGGTGGGTGGTCCCGGACTTCTCCGCGCCGATCAGCAGCTCGTTGTACGCGACGAGCGTGCCGGTGGGGACGTGCTCCACCGCCACCACGGAGACGGTCTGACCAGCGCCCGTGAGACGCGCATCCCGGCGGATCACCCGCTCCGCGTCGTACACCTCGGCGACGAAATCCATATCGCCACTGGGCGCATCGGTCGACAGCCGGGCGAGGACAGCGGCATACCCGTCGCGGAGCTCCGGCGGGGTGGGCAGCTCCCACTCGACCACGCGGTAGTCCGGCCCCGCGGCCGCGAGGGCCGCATCCAACGCGCGGCGCAGGGGCTCCGGATCGGCGCGCAGATCGAGTTCGCTGTTGCGCTCGACCTGCTCCAGGGTGAAGCCGTGGGCCTCGGCGACATCGCTCAGCGGTGTCGCCGGGATCCGTCCCCAGCCGGTCCGCGGCTGGAGCATGCGATCGGCCTCCTCGGGCCGGTGCAGGGTCCAGATCTGCAGGACGCTCCGGCCGCGCGCCCTGGCCTCGGCCTCGGCGCGGTCGAGCAGCGCGTCCTCGACACCGCGTCCGGCGTGGGCGGCCGGGACGAGGAGATCGAGCTCGGCGGCGCGCGCGTCCTCCTCCTGCGGGAAGGACACCGTCACCATGCCGATGATGTCGTCCCCCTCCCTGGCGACGAATCCGAGGTCCAGCGCATCGGAGTCGTCCTGCCAGTTGGGCAGCATCTGCGCGGCGTCCGGCGCGAGGTCGGGGAGACCGACCTGCTCGTCGCAGATCTGTCGGTTCAGGGCGCCGTACGCGCGGAAGTCCGCGGCGTTCGCATCGTCGAGGGTGGCCGGGACGATCAGCGGCGTGATCGTCAGTGCGGCGGTCGTCATGTCAGGTCCTTCGTGTCGGAGGGAGGAGGAGGTGCCGGGTGTCCCGGCGCCCGTCCGCGGGTAAACGGACGGATGCCGGGTCGGCGTCGATGCGGTCGTCATCGCCCGGTCAGCGCATTCCGCGCTGCATGTCGTACATGAGGAGGGCGTGGGATTCCGCGGCCGAACGGTGACGCTGCTCTCCGACGAGGAACAGGTCTCCGGGATCGACGGTCCACGACCGGCGCGGACGGCGGGGCCGCTGCGCCCGCTGGAACAGCCAGAGGCCGATCCGGAGCGAGAGGCGGTCCGCGATGCCGAGCTCACGGAGCTCGTCGTCGCGGGGGATCTGGAGGACCTCGCGGTCCTCGGTATCGGGCGGATGGGTGGTGCTGCGTGACAGCGTGATGTTCACGATGGTTCCTTCGAAAGGGGTGGATGGGTGCGGAAGCACCACGTCAGGACCGAGTCGTCGGCCGCGGCGGGTGCGGACGAGAGCAGCGCCTGCGGAGCCGCGGAATGCGGAGGCCGGAGGCGGCGGGGATCCATGATCCGAGGGGATCAGAGGGTGGGACGCGACAGAACAGGCGGGAGAAGACCCGGATCGGGCCTGCGTTCCCAGGCTGCGGTTCTAGCCGAGCGAGCCGTGACGGACGCCGGCGGTCACCGATGCCGCGAGGCGCGGCGCAAAGTGCGCGGGCGCGGCGAGGCCAAAGGCCTCTGCGGTGTGCTGAGTGATCATCATCGGTAACCTCCTTTCGTGTGGCGATCCGGAGGCCACCGTAGCGAAACTCTCAGGAGATCGTCAAGCAGTTCGTGGTAGCACCGGCGTGTCGCGGTGGAGGCGGGGTCCGCGACGACCGCGCGGGATACCGGCCGTTCCGCGGGATTCCGGTAGCGTAGCGGCGTGAATCTCCCCGGACGAGCGGTCGCCCCATGCACCTGAAGAGCCTGACGCTCAAGGGGTTCAAGTCGTTCGCGCAGCCCACGACCTTCGTGTTCGAGCCCGGCGTCACGTGCATCGTCGGACCGAACGGCTCCGGAAAGTCCAATGTCGTCGACGCCCTCGCATGGGTGATGGGGGAGCAGGGAGCGAAGACCCTCCGCGGCGGGAAGATGGAAGACGTCATCTTCGCCGGCACCTCGACCCGTGGTCCCCTCGGGCGCGCCGAGGTGCAGCTCACGATCGACAATGCCGACGGCGCGCTGCCGATCGAATACGCCGAGGTCACCATCAGCCGCACGCTCTTCCGCAACGGCTCCAGCGAGTACGCCATCAACGGCGAGAGCTGCCGTCTGCTCGATGTGCAGGAGCTGCTCAGCGACTCCGGCCTGGGTCGGGAGATGCACGTCATCGTGGGTCAGGGGCGGCTCGACACCGTGCTCCAGGCCTCGCCGGAGGATCGCCGCGGCTTCATCGAGGAGGCGGCCGGCATCCTCAAGCACCGTCGTCGCAAGGAGAAGACGCTGCGCAAGCTCGACGCGATGGAGGCCAACCTCACGCGTCTGAGCGACCTCGCCGGGGAGATCCGCCGACAGCTCAAGCCCCTCGGGCGCCAGGCGGAGATCGCGCGCGAGGCGCAGACCATCGCCGCCGTCGTGCGCGATGCCAAGGCCCGTCTGTTCGCCGACGACGTCGTGGCGCTGCGCACGGCCCTCGCGGACCACACCCGGACCGAGCAGGAGCGGCACACCGAGCGTCTCGTGCTGTCCGACCAGGCCGAGACGGTGCGCGCCGGGATCGCTCGGCTGGAGAAGAACCAGAACTCGATCGCGGTCGACGAGGCACGCAGCGTCGCGTTCGGACTCGAACAGGTGCAGGAGCGGATGCGCGGGCTGTACACGCTCGCCAACCAGCGCCTCGCGCTCCTCGGGTCCGAGGAGGACGACGCGGCCGTGACCGCGGTGACCGTCACGCAGGCGACCATCGACGAGGCGAAGGAGGACATCGAGACGATCTCCTCCGGCCTGGGCGACGCCCAGGACGCCGCGGCCGCCGCCAGCCGCGAGGTCGTGAACGCCCGTGCCGAGCTGGACACTCTCGACGTCGACATCGCGGAGCAGAGCGCGCTCGTCTCCGAGTACGACATGCGGCTCTCCTCGCTCCGCGGGAACGCCGATGCGGCCGGGTCCGCACTGGCCGCCGTCCGCGGTGCGGTGCTCCGTCAGGAGAACGCCCTCGAAGCAGCGCACGCCCGGCGGCGTGAGGCCGAAGAGGCCCTGGAGGCGATCGACGACGCGGAAGCTCCCGAGGGCACGGCCGTCGAGTATGCCGCCGCCTACGAGAGCGCTCAGCGTGCGGCGACGGCGGCGGAGGCGGAACGGGAGAGCCTTCGCGAGCGCCTGCACGCCGCGGAGCGCGAGGTCGACGCCCTCACGGCGAAGGCCGCCGCGTTGAGCAGTGCGCTGTCGCTCTCGGGAGGTGCCGCCGAGATCGTCGCGGAGGGCGGCCCCGGAATCCGCGGTCTCGTCGGCGATGCCGTGCAGGTGCGGGCGGGATACGAAGCCGCGATCGCGGCCGTGCTCGGTCCGCTGGCCGAGGGTGTGCTGGTCGGTTCCGCGGAGGACGCGTTCATCCTGGCGGCGGAGGCCGCGGAGCGCCGCCGTGGGGTGGTCGACTTCGTGGTCGCCGAGGCCCCGAGGGAGCGGGCGCCGCACCCGGCCGTCGACGGCGTGATCGCCGCGACCGAGACGGTGACCGCGCCGGACGGCGTCCTCGGGATCCTGGCGCATGTGCTCATCGCCGACGACCTCGATGCGGCGCGGGCCGCACGGCGCGCTCTGGACGCGGCAGGTGACACCGCGACCACGATCGTGACGACCGGGGGCGACGTCATCACCGCCCAGACGCTGCGGACCGGCTCCGGAGGGGAGCGCTCTCGCCTCGAACTCGCGGCCGAGCGCGATGCCGCGACCGAGCGGCTCACCGAGATCCAGATCGTCGTCGACTCCCTGCGCGAGGCGCGCATCGACGCCGACGAGGCCGTGGAGGAGACGCGGCGGCAAGCGAAGGACGCGCTGCGCGCGCTCCGCGAGCACGACGCCGCCCTCGCGACGCACGAGGAGCAGGTCAACAAGGTGACCGTGCGCCATGAGGCCGCTGTCGCCGAATGCGACCGTCTCGAGACCGGCCTCGCCCAGGCGCAGGCCGCCGTGGCGGACGCGGAGGCGAAGGCGGAGACCGCGAAGGCGGAGCTCGACGCTGCCGTCGCGGCGCCGCGTCCGGTGCTCGACGCGTCGGCGCGGGATGGACTGCTCGAGGCGCTGGAGCGCGCCCGCGAGGGCGAGGTCCGCGCCCGCCTGGAGGTCGAGACCCTGCGTGAGCGTGTCCGTGCCGCGCAGTCCCGGGTGACCGCGTTGGAGCGGCAGCGCGAGCAGGAGCGGGACGCCGCCGCGGAGGCCGCCCGCCGCGCTGTCATCCGCCGGGCGCAGCGCGAGGCGGCGTCCGGAGTCGTGGACGAGCTGCCGCGCATCCTCGACTCCCTCGACCGCTCGGTCACCGAGGCCCGTGTCGCCCTGGCGGAGGCGGAAGCCGCGCGGTCGGCGCAGAACGAGGAACTGGTCGCTCTGCGCGCCCAGGAGTCGTCGCTGCGGGAGCGTCTGGCCGGGCTCACGGAGAGCGTGCACGGCCTGGAGCTGCAGATCCACGAGAAGAAGCTCCACCTGAACAGCCTCTTGGAGCGCGTGTCCTCGGAGCTCTCGCTGGACGAGGACGTGCTCGTCGCCGAGTACGGTCCTGATCAGCTCGTACCGCGGGATCCCGGGGCGGAGCCGGCCGACGGCGAACTGCTCGACGACACCGCGATCCCGTTCGACCGGCGCATCCAGCAGCGGCGCCTCGCGGACGCGGAGCGGAAGCTCGCCCAGCTCGGGCGGGTCAACCCGCTCGCGCTGGAGGAGTTCGCCGCCCTGGAGCAGCGCCATGCTTTCCTCACCACGCAGCTCGCGGACCTGACGCAGACCCGGCAGGACCTCTTGACGATCATCGCCGACCTCGACGAGCGCATGCAGACGATCTTCGCCAGCGCGTTCGAGGACACCAAGGAGGCGTTCGGTCAGGTCTTCCCGCTGCTGTTCCCCGGCGGCACGGGCAGCATCTCGCTGACTGATCCGGAGAACATGCTGACGACGGGGATCGAGGTCTCGGTCCGTCCCGTCGGGAAGAAGATCGAGCGGCTGTCGCTGCTGTCCGGCGGCGAGCGGTCGTTGGCCGCGGTGGCGCTCCTGGTGGCGATCTTCAAGGCGCGCCCCAGCCCGTTCTACATCCTCGACGAGGTCGAGGCCGCCCTGGACGACGCGAACCTCGGCCGGCTCCTCACGGTGTTCGAGCAGCTGCGCGAGAGCTCCCAGCTCCTCGTCATCACGCACCAGAAGCGGACGATGGAGATCGCCGACGCGCTCTACGGCGTGTCGATGCGTCAGGACGGGGTCTCCGCGGTGGTCGGGCAGCGCGTCGGCGACCGCGCCGCCGCCGCCGTCTGACTCACCCCGGGCACGACTGCGGAGATCGTGGCCCCCACCTGGCGTGTCGACGGTCGGATCCGGCGTGTCGCCCGCGGTCCCCGAAGCTGTGCTCGGACGGACCCGGGGCGGGTCACATCGTGAGGGACTGTTCGAATGCGGTCACGGCGGCGGGGAACCCGGGGTGGTCCTGGGGGCGGTGAGCGAAACCGGAGAGGACGATGTGCTCGGCCCCGACATCGACGAGCCGTCGGGCGATGAGCTCGTACTCCTCGTTCCAGCCGCCGGTGACCACGAGGGTCGGCACCCCGGCGAGAGAATGCTCCCGGATGCCGTGTCCCCAGGGGAGATTCGCGGTCGCCCAGTGCTCCGCGACCGCCCGTTCGTCCGGCCAGGACTCGCGGTGCAGCGGGCCGCTGAACATGAGCGGGCGCAGGATCGACCAGAAGCCGTAGAGGTCGTCCTCGGCCGCGCGTGATCGCGCCTCCGTGACCACGGCGATATGCCGCTCGATCGGTGCGTCACCGCGAGCGATGTCGTACAGGGCGGGCTCGACGAGGACGAGGCCCGACACCCGCAGACCGTCGGCGAGGGCGCGGACGGCGGTCACCGCGCCGATGGAGTGGGCGAACAGGAGCGGCGTCCGGTCACGTTCTTCCTCGACGAGAGCGCCCGCCTGCGCTTCGACGGACGACTCCGGCGGGAAGCTGAGGAAGGTCCCCGACTCCGGACCCTGCGAGGGCCATGCGGCGGTGCCGCGCCTCCCGGCGCCATGGAGGAACACCCGGTGCGGGAGCGGCGCGCGGTGCATCCCTGGATGCTACCCGTAGGCTGGACGCATGGCAGAGAAGTCCTGGTCTCTCGGTCGCGCGCTGCGCGGCATGTTCGTGAAGCCCACCATCGACGAGACGACGTGGGAAGACCTGGAGACGGCGCTGATCACGGCGGACTTCGGCCCCGACATCAGCGAGCGCATCGTCGAAGAGCTGCGCGACAAGGTCGCGAAGTACCGCACCACCGACCCCAAGGACCTCCAGCGCATGCTGCGGGAGACCCTGGAGGAGCACTTCGCGAAGTTCGACACCACGCTCAAGCTCACCGAGCGCCCGGCCGTGGTCCTCGTCGTCGGGGTGAACGGCGTGGGCAAGACGACCACGATCGGGAAGTTCACGAAGTTCCTCCGCGGGTACCAGCGGAGCGTGGTCGTCGGCGCCGCCGACACCTTCCGTGCCGCCGCCGTCGACCAGCTCGCCACCTGGGCCCAGCGCGGGGGAGCGGCGATCGTCCGCCCGCAGCAGGAAGGCCAGGACCCGGCTTCCGTCGCTTTCCAGACCGTCGAGTACGCGAAGCGCGAGGGTATGGAGATCGCGATCATCGACACGGCGGGACGCCTGCACACCAAGGGCGGCCTCATGGACGAACTGGGCAAGATCCGCCGTGTCGTGGAGAAGCAGGCTCCCATCAGCGAGGTGCTCCTGGTCCTCGATGCGACGACGGGGCAGAACGGCGTCATGCAGGCGGAGACCTTCCTGCAGCACGCCGGCGTCACAGGTCTCGTGCTCACCAAGCTCGACGGCTCGGCCAAGGGCGGCTTCGTGCTCGCGGTGCAGGAGCGCACGGGCATCCCGGTGAAGCTCCTCGGCCAGGGCGAGGGCATCGACGATCTGACCGGTTTCACGCCGCACGTCTTCGTGCAGGCGCTGGTCGGCTGACACAGGGCTTCCGCCCCGAGCACCAGGCTGGTTTCATAGCGTTATGGCGATCGAACACGACTACTTCGGACTGCTGTCGTCGGGCCCCGACGGCTCGATCTTCTGGTCGGAGACGGTCGAGCTCGGCGACCAGAGCGTGACCGTGGATCTGACGGCCCCGGACCAGGACGACGTCTCCGCCGACGCCCTCGACATCGCCGCCGGGCTCATCGCCGGCCTGGAGAACGTGGACGCGACCGCACGGCGCGGGATGCTCGCCGAGGTGGACGACCGCACGAGCGAGGTGACCGAGTACATCCTGCAGCAGCAGGAGGTGTTCGGCGACGACCTCCCCGACGTCCTCATCGACGTGTCCGGGGACGCGGCCGTGGACATCATCCGATCGCTGCGCCTGATGAGCATGACGATCCTCGCGGACGAGCACGGCGGCTCCGAGCCGTTCGCCGTGCTGGAGTACGCGCTCGACGACAGCGCCACCGACGACGTGCTGCTCGTGAACCTGGGCTCCGACGGCAGCGTGCAGTCGGTCATGAGCGCCGACTGACCGCCGCTGGTCAGACCGCCTGCGCGAAGCCGAGGTCGGCGCTCTCCGCGATGTGCGCGAGGTGCGCGGGGATCTCCCGTCCCTTCGAGGTCATCGACTGCGCCCAGAGCCGTCCGGCCCGGTACGAGGAGCGCACCAGCGGCCCGGCGAGCACACCGAGGAAGCCGATCCGCTCCGCCTCCTCCTTGAACTCGACGAACTCGGCCGGCTTCACCCACCGCGACACCGGGAGATGACGCGGCGTCGGGCGGAGGTACTGGGTGATGGTGATGATGTCGCAGCCGGCGTCGTGGAGGTCCTGCAGCGCCTGGACGACCTCCTCCGGCTCCTCGCCCATGCCGAGGATGAGGTTCGACTTCGTGATGAGTCCGGCGTCGCGGGCCTGGGTGAGAACGTTCAGCGACCGCTCGTAGCGGAACGCCGGACGGATGCGCTTGAAGATGCGGGGCACGGTCTCCACGTTGTGCGCGAACACCTCCGGACGGGCATCGAAGATCTGGCCGAGGAAGGCCGGGTCGGCGTTGTGCTCGTTGGCCAGCAGCTCCACGCCGGTGTTCGGGTTCAGCTCGTGGATCTTGCGCACCGTCTCGGCGTTCAGCCAGGCACCGGTGTCGGGGAGGTCGTCGCGGGCCACGCTCGTGACGGTCGCGTAGCGGAGGTTCATCCGCTGCACGCTCTCGGCGACGCGTCGCGGCTCGTCGGTGTCGTAGTCGGCGGGCTTGCCGGTGTCGATCTGGCAGAAGTCGCAGCGACGCGTGCACTGCGACCCCCCGATGAGGAACGTCGCCTCGCGGTCCTCCCAGCACTCGTAGATGTTCGGGCAGCCGGCCTCCTGGCACACCGTGTGCAGATCCTCGCTCTTCACGAGCGAGTGCAAGGCGGAGTACTCCGGCCCCATCTTGGCCTTGGTCTTGATCCACTCGGGCTTGCGCTCGATCGGGGTCTCGGCGTTGCGGATCTCGAGGCGGAGGAGCTTGCGCCCCTCGGGTGCGGCGGTCATGCCGGGACTCCTGTCAGGTCGGGTGCGTGCGCGGTGCGGAAGGCGTCCTGCACGGCGTCGACGAGGTCGAGCGGGCCGACCACGCGGCCGGACACCTCGCTCACCGTGGTCACGCCGGCGTCGGTGATGCCGCAGGGGATGATGTCGCGGAAGGGGGCGAGACTGTTGTCGCAGTTGATGGCGAAGCCGTGCATGGTCACGCCCTGCTGCACCCGCACGCCGATCGCGGCCACCTTGTCCTCAGAGAGCGGTCGGCGCACCCACACACCGCTGCGCCCCTCGATCTGGTGCCCGTCGACCCCGAACGGACGCAGCACCTCGATGAGGATCCGCTCCAGACGCCGGACGTGTGCGACCACGTCCATCGGCTCCGGCAGCCGGAAGATCGGATACCCGACGAGCTGCCCCGGCCCGTGCCAGGTGATCTTCCCGCCGCGGTCCACGTCGATGACCGGGGTCCCGTCCTGGGGGCGCTCGTGGTCCTCCGTGCGCTTGCCCGCGGTGTAGACGGCCGCGTGCTCGAGCAGGATGAGCGTGTCGGGGCGGGCACCGGACACGACGTCCGCGTGCACGCGGCGCTGCAGGGCCCAGCCGTCAGGATAGGGGACAGGGGTCGGCATGAAGCCGGGGGTGAGGATGTCGAGCATGCGTCGTCGCTTCCCTCTAATACATGGATTGCGTCCAACAATACATCCTCGTCCGGGGTGCGGCGCGGCGCGCGGTACCGTGAAGTCATGAACCGGACTGGTCGCGCCGGCCGCCCGAAGGCCTCCTCGCGCGAGACCCTCGCCGAGGCCGCCTGCGAGCTCTTCCTGGAGCGCGGGTACGAGGCCACGTCCATCGCGGACATCACGCAGCGGGCGGGGGTCAGCCGGTCGAGCTTCTTCAACTACTTCACGTCTAAGAGCGACGTGCTGTGGTCGGGTATCGATGAGCGCATCGGCGTCGCCACCACCGCGCTGGACGACCTCGGCCGCGAGGCCACGGGGGAGCGGGTGCGGCTGATCCTCCACGGCATCGTGCAGGACTTCGCGCCGGATCCTCTGGCGCTGGCCCTGCGGAACGCGGCGGCCATGGCCCTCGAGGAGGAGCTGGTGCGGGAGACGGGCGTCCGTCTGGCCCGCCTCTCCGCCGCCATCTCCCGAGCGGCGTGCGCGGCCGGGATCGACGTCATGCGCGCCGACGTGCTCGGGGCCGCGCAGGCGGCCGCTGTCATGTCGGCGCTCCGGGTGTGGGCGGAGGAGGGCGCCGGCCGCGGCACTCCGGAGTCCGTGCTGCACGAGGCCCTCGCCCGCGTGCACGATCTCCCCTGGCGGGACTGACCGCGGTCGCGAGACCCCGGTTTCGCGCCGAGGCCCCGGCGTGCTCACGCATGCCGGGCGGGGTCTCGACAGCGAGGCGGGGTTTCGGCGAGCCGCCTCCGTGCCGCGCTGAGCGTGGAGGCTCCGCTCGCGTAGAATCGTAGGCACCATGGCTACCTTTGGCACGCTCTCCGATCGGCTCACCGACACCTTCCGCAACCTGCGCACGAAGGGAAAGCTCACCGCCGCCGACGTCGACGGCACGGTGCGCGAGATCCGTCGCGCCCTGCTCGATGCCGACGTCGCGCTCGCGGTCGTCAAGGACTTCACCGCCAAGGTGCGCGAGCGCGCTCTCGGCGACGAGGTCAACAAGGCGCTGAACCCCGCGCAGCAGGTGGTGCAGATCGTCAACGAGGAACTCGTCCAGATCCTCGGCGGTGAGCAACGGCGCCTGCAGTTCGCCAAGACGGCGCCGACCGTGATCATGCTCGCCGGCCTCCAGGGTTCGGGAAAGACGACGTTCGCCGGCAAGCTCGCCAAGCAGCTCGAGAGCGAGGGCCACACGCCGCTCCTCGTGGCGGCCGATCTCCAGCGTCCGAACGCCGTGAACCAGCTCCAGGTGGTCGCAGAGCAGGCCGGAGCCACCGTGTACGCGCCCGAGCCCGGCAACGGCGTCGGCGATCCCGTGAAGGTTTCGCGCGACGGTGTCGAGCACGCCCGCCGGCAGCAGCACGACGTGGTCATCATCGACACCGCCGGCCGCCTCGGTGTCGACGCCGAGCTCATGAAGCAGGCCGCCGACATCCGCAAGGCGGTCAACCCGGACGAGGTGCTCTTCGTCATCGACGCGATGATCGGTCAGGACGCCGTCAACACCGCCAAGGCCTTCCAGGAGGGCGTGGACTTCACCGGCGTCGTGCTCTCCAAGCTCGACGGCGACGCGCGAGGCGGAGCGGCGCTGTCGGTCGCCTCGGTCACGGGTCGCCCGATCATCTTCGCCTCCACGGGCGAGCGGCTGGAAGACCTCGAGCCGTTCCACCCCGACCGGATGGCGAGCCGCATCCTCGACCTCGGCGACATCCTCACCCTCATCGAGCAGGCCCAGCAGGCCTTCGACGAGGAGGAGGCACGCAAGGTCGCGGAGAAGCTCGCGAACGAGGCCTTCACCCTGGAGGACTTCCTCGAGCAGCTCCAGCAGATGAAGAAGATGGGCTCGATGAAGAAGATGCTCGGGATGCTCCCGGGCATGGGCCAGATGAAGCAGCAGCTCGAGGACTTCGACGAGCGCGAGATCGACCGCACCGAAGCCATCATCCGGTCCATGACGCCGGTCGAGCGTCGCAACCCCAAGATCCTCAACGGCTCGCGCCGTCTGCGCATCGCGCGCGGTTCCGGCATGACCGTCACGGACGTCAATCAGCTTGTCCAGCGCTTCGAGCAGGCCGCGAAGATGATGAAGACGGTCGCCCGTGGCGGCACGCCGAACATCCCCGGCATGGGCCCGGTGCCCGGCATGGGCAAGCCCGGCGCCTCGTCGAAGCGCGGCAAGAAGGGCAAGGGTGGGGGCGGCAACCGCTCCCGCTCCGGCAACCCCGCGAAGCGCGCGGCGGAGAACGCCGGCCTCGCGGCCTCGTCGGCACCGACCGGCTCGGGCTTCGGCCTCGGCGGGGGAGGCGCGGCCCCCTCGGAGGCGGACCTCGCTGAGATCCAGAAGCTGTTCGGCAAGGGCTGAGCGGCCGGGACCTCAGCGCACGGCGACCGGCGCGGCCGAAGGATCGACCGTGGTCGCGGGCGTGCCTCGCGGCCGTGCCGCGAACTGCCCGCCGACGAGGGCGGCGAGCGTGATCACGATGCCCGCCACCTGGACCAGGGTGAAGCTCTCGCCGACCACGAGCACGCCGAGCAGCGTCGCGACGATCGGTGAGAGCAGCGCGAGGAGCCCGGGCACGATCACGGGCAGGCGCTGGATCCCGCGGAACCACAGTGTGTACGCGACGATCCCTCCCGCCGTCGCGAGCCAGAGATAGCCGAGGAGCGCATCGGCGTCGAGGGCAGGAGGCGGGCCTTCGACCGCGAAGGTGAGGGGGAGGAGCAGCAGTCCTCCCGCGGTGAGCTGCCAGCCGGCGTAGGCCACCGGACCGACGCCGGCGGGGCGTCCCCAGCGCTTGGTGAGGATCATCCCGAGGCCGGTCGCGGTCACCCCGCCGAGAGCCGCGACGAGGCCCCAGAGGTCCAGCGCGGCGGCAGGGCCGAGGACGACGAGGGCGACCCCCGCCGCTCCGAGCACGGCTGCCGCGGCGGACACCGGGCGGATGCGCTCTCCAAGCACGAGCGCTCCGAGTCCCAGGACGATGAGCGGCTGCGCTCCGGCGACGGCGGCGGCGACCCCACCGGGGAGGCGCTCAGCCGCGAGGAACAGCAGCGGGAAGAACGCGCCGATGTTGAGGGCGCCGAGCACGACGACCCTGCCCCACCAGGCGCCGTGCGGCAGGCGCCGGGCCAGCAGCACCGCGAGGAGACCCGCAGGAAGCGAGCGGAGGAGGCCGGCGAGGAGCGGATGCCCGGCGGGGAGCAGCTCCGTCGTCACCAGGTAGGTCGTACCCCACGCCGCGGGCGCGAGGGCCGTGACGAGGGTGAGCGTGAGGCGGTTCATGCTCCCAGCCTGCGCGCCGCATTCAGATGAGTCCAACGCATTGTTGTCACGCTATCCATGACGAGCGATCATGGAGCTATGGAACTCCAGCAGCTGCGATATGTCGTCGCCGTGGCGGACACCGGCTCGTTCACCCGCGCGGCGGAGCGCTGTCACGTCACGCAGTCGGCGCTCAGCCATCAGGTCGCCGCACTCGAACGCGAGCTGGGCGTGCGGCTGTTCGCGCGCACCAGTCGCAGCGTCCGTGCGACCGAGTCCGGAGAGGCGTTCCTCCGCTCCGCGCGTCCCGCGGTGCGCGCCGCGGATCAGGCGCGGGAGGATGCCGCGGCCGCTGCGGGCGAAGTCGTCGGAACGCTCCGGCTCGGGATCATCCCCACGGTGACCGCCGTCGACGTCCCCGCGCTCCTCGTGGCCTATCGCACCGCGCATCCGGCCGCCCGCGTGGAGCTCCGCGAGGGGAACAGTGACGGCCTCATGGCCGCGATCCGTCAGGGCGACCTCGATGTCGCCTTCCTCGGACTTCGGGAGGGCGTGGAGCCCCAGGGTGTGGCGTCCCGACCCCTGTCCCACGAGCCGCTGGTAGCGGTGCTGCCTCGCGGGCACCACCTTGCCGCGAAGCGGAGGGTGCGCCTGAGCGACCTCGCGGACTCCGCTTTCGCCGACTTCCCCGCCGGAACCTCGGGACGCGCGCAGAGTGACGCGGCATTCCTGTCCGCGCGGCTCGAGCGGGACGTGGCCTTCGAATCCGACACGGCTGCGAGTCTGATCGGCCTGGTCGCTGCGGGCCTCGCCGTCACGCTGCTCGCGCCCGGGGTGGTGCGGGGCTATCGAGACGTCGTCGACACGGTGGCCATCCAGGACGGCCCCGTTCGTGTCGAGCACCTGGCCTGGGACGCCGCCGCACCGCGCAGCGCCGCCCGCGCCTTCCTCGACATCGTCGCCACGGCCTCCTGAGCCGATGTTCCGGCTGCACGACCCGCGAACGGATGCACGACGGAATCCCCGGAACGGGCGGGCCACCGTATCCGGATCGTGCAGGCGACTCCGCAGAACGTTGAGCCGGAGACGACGAGGCGGGCCCGGGAAGAACCCGGACCCGCCTCATCGTGTGGTGATCAGCGCACGTCGTCGTCGACCCAGTCCATCGACTTGGTGACGGCCTTGCGCCACAGGCGCAGCTGGCGGTCGCGCTCGGCCTCGTCGAGCGAGGGCTCCCAGCGGCGGTCCTCCTGCCAGTTGGCGGACAGGTCGTCGAGGCCGCTCCAGAAGCCGACCGCGAGGCCCGCGGCGTAGGCCGCACCGAGCGCGGTGGTCTCCGCCACGACCGGACGCACGACCGGGACGCCGAGGATGTCGGCCTGGAACTGCATGAGCGCGTCGTTGGCGACCATGCCGCCGTCGACCTTGAGCTCGCTGAGATCCACTCCGGCGTCCGCGTTGACCGCGTCGAGCACGTCGCGGGTCTGGAAGGCCACAGCCTCCAGCGCAGCGCGCGCGATGTGGTTCTTGTTCGCGTAGCGGGTGAGGCCGACGATCGCGCCACGGGCGTCCGGACGCCAGTACGGTGCGAACAGACCCGAGAACGCCGGGACGATGTACACGCCGCCGTTGTCCTCGACCTTCTCGGCCAGCTCCTCGACCTCAGGGGCGGAGGAGATGATGCCGAGCTGGTCGCGCAGCCACTGGATGAGCGAGCCGGTGACCGCGATCGATCCCTCCAGCGCGTAGTGCGTGGGCTGGTCGCCGAGCTTGTAGCCGACGGTGGTGAGCAGGCCGTTCTTCGAGCGGACGATCTCCTCGCCCGTGTTGAAGATGAGGAAGCAGCCCGTGCCGTAGGTGTTCTTGCTCTCGCCCTTCTGGAACGCGGCCTGCCCGAACGTCGCCGCCTGCTGGTCGCCGAGGATGCCGGCGATCGGCGTCTCGCGCAGCAGCGACGAGCTCTCGGCGGCACCGTAGACCTCGGAGGAGGAGCGGATCTCCGGCATCATCGAGCGCGGTACACCGAACGCCTCGAGGATGTCGTCGCGCCATTCCAGCGTCTCGAGGTCCATGAACATCGTGCGCGAGGCGTTCGTCACGTCGGTCGCGTGCACGCCGCCGTCGATGCCGCCGGTCAGGTTCCACAGGACCCAGGTGTCGGTCGTGCCGAAGAGCAGGTCTCCAGCCTCGGCCTTCTCGCGGGCCCCCTCGACGTTCTCCAGGATCCAGGTGATCTTGGTGCCGGAGAAGTAGGTCGCCAGCGGGAGGCCGACGATCGACTTGAACCGGTCGACGCCCTCGTCGCCCGCGAGGCGGTTGACGATCTCCTGCGTGCGGGTGTCCTGCCAGACGATGGCGTTGTAGACCGGCTTGCCCGTGGTCTTGTCCCACACGACGGCCGTCTCGCGCTGGTTCGTGATGCCCACGGCGGCGATGTCGTGGCGGGTCAGATCGGCGCGCCCGAGGGCCAGACCGATCACCTCCTGGACGTTGCGCCAGATCTCGGCGGCGTCGTGCTCCACCCAGCCGGCCTTGGGAAGGATCTGCTCGTGCTCCTTCTGGCCGGTGGCGACGATGCTGCCCTTCTTGTCGAAGATGATCGCGCGGCTCGACGTCGTTCCCTGGTCGATCGCGATGATGTAGTCAGCCATGTGTTCTCCTTTGAATTCCCGAGCGGTTGAGGGGGATCAGCCGGCGAGGCTGAGCAGGCCGGGGGCGGCGAGGGCGGCGATGACACCACCGATGAGCGGACCGACGACGGGAACCCACGAGTAGGACCAGTCGCTGGAACCCTTGCCCTGGATCGGGAGGATCGCGTGGGCGATGCGCGGACCGAGGTCACGCGCCGGGTTGATCGCGTAGCCGGTGGGACCACCGAGCGATGCACCGATCGCGACCACCAGCAGGGCCACCGGGAGAGCCGTGAGCGGGCCGAGGCCACCGGGCGTGCCGACCTCGATGTCGCCGTAGTCCGCGAACGCGAAGATGACGAAGACGAGGACGAAGGTGCCGATGATCTCGGTGACGAGGTTCCAGCCGTAGGAGCGGATGGCGGGGCCGGTGGAGAAGACGCCGAGCTTGTTGGCGGCCTCCGGCTCCTCGTCGAAGTGCTGCTTGTAGGCGAGCCAGACGACGATCGCGCCGATGATCGCGCCGAGGAGCTCCGCGGCGGTCGCGGTGAGGAACATCGCGAAGGTGATCTTGCCGGCGACCAGCAGGCCGATGCCGACGGCCGGGTTCAGGATGGCACCGGAGTACGCCGAGACGAGCACACCCGCGAACACCGCGAGACCCCATCCCCAGTTGACCATCAGGAAGCCGCCGCCGAAGCCCTTGTTCTTCGCCAGGGCGACGTTCGCGACCACACCGCAACCGAGCAGGACCAGCATCGCGGTGCCGACGAGCTCGGAGAGGAAGTAGAGACCGAGATTGACGTCAGTCATGTCTTCGTTGACCTTTCTTGCGGGTCGGGGCCCCTCTGCCCCGACCCCTTATGGGGTAGCACCGCGAGGAGGGCGCGGTGGTCGGAGCCCCGTCAGCCGCGGGCGCGGGACGGGATGTGGAGTCCGTGTCGCTCGTTCAGCAGCACACGCGTCTGCTCCACCTCGGCATCGTGACGCTCGCGGTCCCATCCGAGGAGGGGAGCCAGGGCGTCGGCGACCTCGTCGAGCACCTCTGCCCGGGCGCCGCCGGTGAAGGCGATGCTGGTGCGGCGGAGGATGACGTCCTCGAGACGGGTGACCATCTCCTCGTTCACCATCCACTCCAGCTCGCGCGTCGACAGGTCGCCGCCGGCGAGGGGCGCGTCGTCCCCCTGCTCGACGAAGGCCCACACGGCCGCTGCCCGGGTGCCGTAGCGCGCGAGGAGCTGCTCGGCGCGAGCGCCGGCGCCGGGGAGGTTCTCCTGGATCCAGATCCGCTTCGCCTTCTCGGTGCGCGGGAACTCGCGTCCGCCGCCGATCGCGCGACCCGCCGTGGACACGGTGCGCGTGCGGCCGAGGAGGCCGAGCACCGTGTCGGAGAGGGACTCGCCCAGGGCGCGGAACGTGGTCCACTTGCCGCCGACCAGGCTCACCAGCGGGACGGCGCCCTGGCGGTCGACCTCGACGCGGTAGTCGCGCGAGACGAAGCCGGGAGCGGTGTCCTCGTGGCGGGGGAGCGGGCGGATGCCGGAGAAGTTGTAGACGATCTGCTCACGCGTCACCGCGATGGACGGGAACACGTGGTGGACGAGGTCGAAGAAGTAGTCGATCTCCTCCTCCGTGCACACCGGCACCTCGCGCGGGTCGGCATCGATGTCGGTGGTGCCGACGAGGACGCGGCCCTTGAGCGGGTAGATCAGCACGATGCGGCCGTCGGAGTGCTCGAAGAAGATCTCGCGACCCCGCGTCGCCGCCAGCAGCTCGGGGTTGTCGAGCACGATGTGCGATCCCTTGGTGCCGCCCATGAAGTGCGTGTCGGTGCCGAGGGCGTCGTTCGTGAGGTCGGTCCACGGGCCGGAGGCGTTCACGACGACATCGGCGGTCACGGTGAACTCGGTGCCGCTCTCGCGGTCCCGGAGCGTGATCTGCTCGCCGTCGCGGCCGATCGCCTCGACGTAGTTCAGTGCCACGGCACCGGGGTGCGCGGCGCGGCCGTCCTGCAGCACATCGAGCGCGAGGCGCTCGGGGTCGTGCATCGACGCGTCGTAGTACGTGGCCGTGTACTTGATCTTCGGATCCATCGACGGCAGCTCGGCGAGGGACTTCTTGCGGCCGAGGAAGCGGTGCCGGGGCACGGTGCCGCCGTCGCGGGAGAACGTGTCGTAGATCGTGAGGCCGACCTTGATGAGGAAGGCGCCGCGCTCCTTCGGCTTCCCGCTCTTGTGCGTGAGGAAGCGGAGCGGAGCGGAGAGGATCCCGGAGAACGTGGAGTAGATCGGGATCGTCGTCTGCAGCGGCTTGACGTAGTGCGGAGCGATCTTGAGCAGACCGTTGCGCTCCTCCACCGACTCGCGCACGAGGCGGAACTCGCCGTTCTCCAGGTAGCGGATGCCGCCGTGGATCATGTGGCTCGACGCCGCGGAGGCACCGGAGGCGAAGTCACCGCGCTCGACGAGGACGACGTCGACGCCCTGCAGGGCGAGGTCGCGGAACGTGGAGATGCCGTTGATGCCGCCGCCGATAACGAGGACACTGGTGCGCCCGGATTCGCGGAGCGCGCGGACCGCGTCCCGCTCCGGGGACGTGTGGGTGGAATCGATCATCGTCGACCCTCTCTTCCTTGCTTGCCACCAGCATCGACCTCCGTGACGCCGCGCGCAAGCTCGCTGCACATATGTGCAAGGATCGAGGGAGAGGAGGTCATCATGGCGGGATCCGGAGCGCCATCGCGCGACGGCAAGCTGGTCGCCGCGCTCACCGCTGCGCAGCTCTACTACATGCAGGACAAGACCATGGAGGTCATCGCGCAGGAGCTCGGCACCTCGCGATCGTCCGTGTCGCGGCTGCTCAGCTTCGCGCGGGAGAGTGGCCTCGTCGACATCCGCATCAATTCGCCGCTGGAGCGCCTCGGGATGCTCGAGCAGCGCATCAGGGACCGGCATCGGGTGGTGGCGCATGTGGTGCCGATGGCCGAGATCGTCAGCGAGGTCGAACGTCTGGAGCGCGTCGCTCTGACCGCGGGACGACTCCTCTCGCAGTTCGTGGACTCGAACATGATCGTCGGCGTCGCGTGGGGATCGACGATCAGCGCGGTCAGCCGCGGTCTCACCCAGAAGGAGACGCACAACACGACGTTCGTGCAGCTCAACGGCGCCGGGAACACCCAGACGAGCGGTGTGGAGTACTCCAGCGACATCCTGCAGCGCTTCGGGAGCGCGTTCGGGGCGCAGGTGCAGCAGTTCCCGGTCCCCGCGTTCTTCGACGACCCCGCCACTCGCGAGGCGATGTGGCGCGAGCGCAGCACCCGGCGCGTCCTCGACCTGCAGGCGAAGATGGACATCGCCGTGTTCAGCCTCGGGTCCCCGGCCGCGGAGGTGCCCAGCCGGGTGTACGTCGGCGGCTACCTCGGTCGGGAGGACTACCGCAGTCTGCGGGAGGACCACGCGATCGGCGACGTGGCGACGGTCTTCTTCCGCGCCGACGGCTCCTGGCGCGACATCCGGCTCAATGCGCGGGCGACGGGGCCGGGCCTCGATCGGCTGCGGCGCGTGCCGAGGCGGGTCTGCGTCGTCTCCGGTGTGCCCAAGCTCGCGAGCCTGCGCGCGGCTATCGCCGCCGAGCTCATCACCGACGTGGTCCTGGACGAGGGGCTCGCGCGCCGGCTCGTCGAGGACTGAGGGGCGTTCGCGTCACTCGCCTTCGATCGAGGACTGCGGTCCGGTCCGGAACTCCCGGATGAGGTGCTGGACCACGGCGCGGAGGTCCCCGTCCGTGGCGTCGGCGACCGCGAGCTGACGGGCGTAGCTCGCTCCGCCGTCGAGGATCGTCGCGATGCTGCCGAACTCGCGCACGCACCCGAGCTCGACGGCGACCGGGGCCAGTTCCTCGATCTTCTCGGTCAGGTGCTCGCGCACGGGGCGCTGCGTGCCGATCGTGTCGACGATGACCCGGGCGTCGAGGCCGTATCGGGCCGCGCGCCACTTGTTCTCGCGGTGGAACCACGCGGGGAGGTCGGGCAGGGCGGCCCCTTCATCCAGGAGCCGGGAGAAGTGCTCGACGAGGACCTGCACGAGCGCGGCCACCGCGGCCATCTCGGAGAGCGTGGACAGGCCGTCGCACGCGCGGACCTCGATCGTGCCCCAGCGCGGGGCGGGACGGATGTCCCAGCGCACTTCCGTGGCATCGGCCATGACACCGGTGCGGACCATGTCGTCCAGGTAGCGCTCGAACTCCGACCAGTCGCGCAGCGGCCAGGGAAGGCCCGCCGTGGGCAGCTGCTGGAAGACGAGAGCGCGATTGGAGGCGTACCCCGTGCGTTCCCCGGCCCAGAACGGGCTGGACGCCGACAGCGCCTGCAGGTGGGGGAGATAGGCCGACAGTGCGTTGATGATGGGGAAGACCTTGCGCTGCTCGTCGACGCCCACGTGCACGTGGATGCCCCAGATCATCATGTTGCGCCCCCACCACTGGGTGCGCTCGATGAGGGTGTGGTACCGGGTCTTGTCGGTCACCGACTGGTCGTACCACTGGGCGAACGGGTGGCTTCCGGCGGAGAGCAGCTCGATCCCTGCCGGATCGGTGGCCGACCGCACGGCCGCGATCGCGTTGGCGATGTCGTCGACGGCGTGGGCCACGGAGTCGCCGATCCCGCTGGTCACCTCGATGGTGTTGGTCAGGAGCTCGCCGGTGACGGTGTGGCGTTCGTCCTCGCTCTCCGCCTCCAGCGCGGCGAGGAGCTCCGGCGCGCGACCGACGAGATCACCGGTCTCGGGATCGGCGAGCATGATCTCCCACTCGAGACCGACGGTGGAGCGGGCCGAAGCGGCGAAGTCGAGCTGCACGGGGACAGTCTGACACGGGGCCGGGCCTGCTCCGCAACGCCGTGTCGCCGGGTTTCGCACAAGGCGCACGCATCTGGCAGAATAGAGGGTCGGACGACGTGCTCGACCCTCTATCCAGCGCTCGTCCTCCTCATTTGAGCTTCCGCCGGGTGTGCACCCCACGCTCCAGGCGACCGGTTCGTTTCCTTCCACACCATTCAGGAGAATCGTGGCTGTCAAGATTCGTCTCAAGCGCATGGGCAAGATCCGCGCGCCGTACTACCGCATCGTCGTCGCCGACTCGCGCACCAAGCGCGACGGTCGCGTGATCGAGGAGATCGGCAAGTACCACCCCACCGAGGAGCCCTCGTTCATCGAGGTCGACTCCGAGCGTGCGCAGTACTGGCTCTCCGTCGGCGCGCAGCCGACCGAGCAGGTCACCGCCATCCTCAAGATCACCGGCGACTGGGGCACCTTCAAGGGCGACAAGGACGCGAAGTCCACCCTCAAGGTCGCCGGCGAGAAGGCCGCGTTCGAGGCCGACGCCTCGAAGAAGTCGGTCATCAAGCCCAAGGCGGAGAAGAAGGAGGAGGCCCCCGCTGCGGAGGCCCCCGCCGCTGACGCCGACGCGGAGGCCGCTGAGGCTCCCGCCGCCGACGCCGAGTAATCCATCGTGCTCGCCGCCGCGCTCGAACACATCGTCAAGGGGATCGTCGATCACCCCGAAGATGTGCGCATCCACGAATCCTCGTCGCCCCGTGGCGACCTGCTCGAGGTGCGTGTGCACCCCGACGACCGTGGACGCGTGATCGGGCGCGGCGGCCGCACGGCCAAGGCCCTGCGCACTCTCGTGAGCGCCCTCGCCGACGGGCGCCGCGTCCGCGTCGACGTCGCGGACGACTGACGTGGTGTCGCAGGACCGCATCCAGGGCCGCAACCAGCTGCGCGTCGGACGCCTGGTCAAGGCTCACGGGCTCAAGGGCGCCCTGAAGCTCGAGCTCTACACCGACAACCCGGAGCGGCGATTCGTCCCCGGGGCCGCGTTCACGTTGCAGGTGCCCGAGGCATCTCCGTGGCATGGCAAGGAGATCGTCGTCCGCGAATACCGCGTGATGAACGGCAACCCCGTCGTCTTCTTCGAGGACGTGGACGATCGCAACGCGGCCGAAAGCCTCGTCCGCGCCATCCTCTGGATGGACCAGGACGAGGACGAGACCGAGGACAACGCCTGGTTCGACCACCAGCTCGTCGGTCTGGACGTGGTCCGCGACGAGACCGTCGTCGGCCGCGTGGTCCGCGTCGAGCACCTGCCGGCGCAGGACCTCCTGATCGTGAAGCCGTCGACCGGCGGCACGGACGAGGTGATGGTCCCCTTCGTCGAGGCCATCGTCCCCACCGTCGACGTGGCGGCCGGCCGCGTCATCGTGACCCCGCCGGCCGGGCTCTTCGAGGAGCTTCCCGAGTCGGAGGACGGGACCGCCGCCTCCGACGGCGCCGAGTGACCGCTGATACGGTTCCCCCGTGCGCATCGACGTCGTCTCCATCTTCCCCTCGTACTTCGACGGACTGACGCTCTCCCTGCTCGGCAAGGCGCGAGGCTCGGGTCTGCTCGACCTCCAGGTGCACGATCTGCGCGACTGGACGCACGACCGCCATCGCACCGTCGACGACACCCCGTACGGCGGGGGAGCCGGCATGGTCATGAAGCCGGAGCCCTGGGGCCTCGCCCTCGATGAGCTCACGGCGGACGCCACCCCCGCGCCGACCATCATCTTCCCGTCGCCGGCCGGGGAGGTCTTCACCCAGGCGACCGCGCGGGACCTCGCGGGACGCGAGCACCTCGTGTTCGGCTGCGGGCGCTACGAGGGCATCGACGAGCGCGTCTTCGAGTACGCCGCCGAGCGTGGCGAGGTGCGGCTGCTGAGCCTCGGCGACTACGTGCTCAACGGCGGCGAGGTGGCGACGATGGCGATGATCGAGGCCATCGGTCGGCTGATCCCGGGTGTCGTCGGCAATCCGGAGAGCCTGGTGGAGGAGTCGCACGAGGACGGCCTCCTCGAGTACCCGTCCTACACGAAGCCGTCGGTCTGGCGGGAGCGCGCCGTCCCCGACGTGCTCCTCAGCGGCAACCACGGCGCGATCGCGGCATGGCGGCGTGAGCAGCAGCTCGTCCGCACCCGCCTGCGACGCCCCGATCTGCTGCCGGACGCGCCGACCGACGGCTGACCCTGCCATCCGTCGCGACGAGTGCTGTTAGCGTCGAGGCATGGTGGATGTGACACGCGCGCGATCGTTCGAGAGCATCGGCGAGGAGTACGACCGCTACCGGCCGGGGTTCCCGGAGCGCGCGGCCGACATCATCGTTCCGGACCGCGTGGCGACGGCGCTCGACCTCGGCGCCGGCACCGGGAAGTTCACGGGCCTGCTCGTCGCGCGGGCGACGCAGGTGATCGCGATCGAGCCGTCCGCGCCGATGCTCGCCGTGCTCGCGCGGACGCTCCCGACGGTCGACGCGCGGCCGGGGACCGCGGAGAGCATCCCCGTTCCGGACGGCTCCGTCGATGCCGTCAGCGTCGCGCAGGCGTTCCACTGGTTCGATCGGGACGCGGCGGCGGCTGAGATCGCCCGCACGCTCGTCCCTCACGGAACGCTCGGGCTGCTGTGGAATCGCGCCGACCCCGCCTGTGCCTGGGATCTCGCGTGCCACCGGGTGGCGCATCCCGCGGTCGGCGCGGACGACGACACCTCCGCGTCGGCGACAGACCTTCCCGGTTTCGTCCTGGAGATCCACGAGGAGGTGCGCTGGACCGAGCGGATCACCCGCGAGGACTACCTCCGACGGTGGGGCACGGTGAGCAGCTTCCTCGTGGCGGACGAGGCACAGCGCACGGCGATGGTGGCGGCCCTGGAAGCGGTGCTGGACGGCACGGATGAGACGCGGGGGAAGGTGGAGTTCGATCTGCCGCACCTCACCGACGTGTTCCGTTACCGCCGCGCATGAGGATCTGGTCGCTGCATCCGGAGTACCTCGACCGTCAGGGGCTCGTCGCCTGCTGGCGGGAGACCCTCCTCGCTCAGGCGGTGCTCGCCGACGCCACGAAGGGGTATCAGCGACACCCGCAGCTCGAGCGCTTCCGGGCGACGGCCGATCCCGTGGCCACGGTGGGTGCGTACCTGGTGGGCGTCGCCGATGAGGCGGACGAGCGCGGCTACCGTTTCGACCGCACTCGTATCCGGCGCGCGGAGTCGGCGGTGCCGTCGATCCCGGTCACCACGGGTCAGCTGGCACGCGAGTGGGAGCATCTGCGGGCGAAGCTCGCCGAGCGCAGTCCGGACGTGCTCAGCCGACACGGGTCTGTGGAGCTCCCGAAGGCGCACCCGCTGTTCGTCGTCGTGCCCGGGCCGGTCGCGCCCTGGGAGCGCGCCGACCCCGCGGCCGGAGTCAGTCGACGCCGAGGAACGAGCGATCCGTCAGGATGATCGGTCCGTCCTCGGTGATGGCGATGGTGTGCTCGGAGTGCGCGCCGCGGGAGCCGTCCGCGCTCCGCAGCGTCCACCCGTCGGGGTCGGTGACCAGCTCGTCCGTCGTCGCGAGGAACCAGGGCTCCAGGGCGAGCACGAGGCCGGCGCGGAGCGGGAAACCGCGTCCCGCGCGGCCGTCGTTCGCCACATGAGGGTCGCCGTGCATCGTGCGTCCGACGCCGTGGCCCCCGAAGTCGGTGTTGATGGAGTAGCCCTCGCCGTGCGCGACGTCGGCGATCGCGGCGGAGATGTCGCCGATGCGCTTTCCGACCACCGAGGTCTCGATCGCGGCGGCCAGCGCGCGTCCCGTGGTGTCGATGAGACGGAGGTCCTCGTCCCGCGGCGTACCCACGACGAAGGAGACCGCGGAGTCGGCGACCCAGCCGTCGACCGAGACGGCGAAGTCCAGGGTGACGAGGTCGCCGTCCCGGAGCGCGTAGTCGTGCGGCAGGCCGTGCAGCACGGCGTCGTTCACCGAGGTGCAGATGACCTTGCCGAAGGGGCTCGCCCCGAAGGACGGGTGGTAGTCGATGTAGCAGGACTCGGCGCCGGCCTTGCGGATCATGTCATGGGCCCGGCGGTCGATCGCCAGGAGGTTGGTGCCGACCTTCGTCTCGTCGCGCAGGGTCGCCAGCGTCTCGGCGACGAACCGGCCTGCCGCGCGCATCTCATCGATCTCGGCAGGGGTGCGCAGTTCGATCATCAGTGTCCTCTCGTCGTCTCCATTCTCCCTGATCGGACGGGGTGCCCGGCGCCTGCCGCTCTCAGCGAACACCCGTGACGCGCAGGCGCGGTCGCCGTAGCATCGGAGCATGTGGATCCGACAGGCCTTCTTCCGCTGGCTGCTGCCGTCGGCGTTCCTCCTGCCGCTGTGGCTGCTCATCGGCTGGGCCGTCTTCCAGGGCGGCTGGTCGATCCTCTGGGTGCTGCTCATCGCGATGCCCTCGGTGTTCCTGGGGCAGCTCCTGCTCACGCTGCTGACGCGCTCCCGTCCGTCGGTCCGCGCCGAGCGTGCCGTCTCGTGGTGGGACGTCGCCGGGTTCGGTCTCTGGCACGCGCTCACGATCGCGGTCGGCTTCTTCATCGACGGGGCGTTCGGCTGGCTCCTCGCGGCCGCCATCGTCGTAGGCATCGCCCTGGTCTGGCTGCAGCTGTGGCAGCTCTGGGACGAGGCGCGGGGGAGTGGGACGCGCATCCGCGAGACCATCTCCTGGTCGACGATGACGCCGCCGCGCACCGAGAGCCCGCAGACGAGCGTGCACGAGGTGATCGTGGTGCGGGAGACCGACGACCGGCTCTGACCCGCCGTTTTGGCCGGGCCTGTCATCCGTGGCAGAATGGTTCTTTGTGCCGTGACCGGCTCTGCCCCAGGGGAGCCCGCGGACGCGTCAGCGCCGTTCGGCACACTCCCATTCTTGTTCCTTCCTAATCCGTGCATCCGACCTGAGGCGAGTGCAGAGAGAGACGATCATGCAGATCCTCGACGCCGTCGACGCGGCTTCGCTCCGTTCCGACATCCCCGAGTTCTTCCCCGGTGACACCGTCAAGGTGCACGTCAACATCACCGAGGGCAACCGCTCCCGTATCCAGGTCTTCCAGGGCGTCGTCATCGGCCGCCAGGGTGACAGCGTCCGCGAGACCTTCACCGTCCGGAAGATCAGCTTCCAGGTGGGTGTCGAGCGTACCTTCCCCGTGCACTCCCCGGTGATCGACCACATCGAGGTCGTCACCCGCGGTGACGTGCGTCGCGCCAAGCTCTACTACCTGCGCGAGCTCCGCGGCAAGAAGGCGAAGATCAAGGAGAAGCGCGTCAACAACTGACGCGAAGCTTCTTCACAGCACCCCGGGACACGATGTCCCGGGGTGCTTTCGTTCTGTCCCCGGTGTGCGAACCTTGTTACTGCCGTGCGCTCACGGTGCACTCTTCGAGAAGGAACCAGATGACTGACTCTCCGTCCGCACGCCCGACACGACGGCGGCGCGGGTTCCTGGTCTTCCTCCGAGACGTGCTGGTCATCGTCGTCATCGCCGCGCTGGTGTCCTTCGTGATCAAGACGTTCGTCGTGCGCTCGTTCTACATCCCCTCGGCCTCCATGGAGCGGACGCTGCTGATCGACGACCGCATCCTCGTCGACGAGCTCACGCCGCGGTGGACCGGCTACGAGCGCGGCGACATCGTCGTCTTCAAGGATCCGGGCGGGTGGCTCGACCCGATGCCGCAGGCGCCGGCACAGCCGCCGCTGGTCAAGGCCGTCGACTGGGTTCTCACCTTCGTGGGCATCTCGGCGACCGACACCCAGGACCACCTCGTCAAGCGCGTGATCGGGGTCGAGGGCGACCACGTGGTGTGCTGCAACGCGCTGGGGCAGATCACGATCAACGGCGCCCCGATCGACGAGCTGAGCTACCTGAACCTCCCCGAGGGGGACACCGCGGCCTCCAACGAGCCGTTCGACGTCGTCGTGCCGGAGGACTCCGTATGGCTCCTCGGCGACAACCGGGACCGCTCCCGCGACGCCCGCGCACACCAGGAGCTGCCCAGCGGCGGTTTCGTCCCCGTCTCCAACATCGTGGGCAAGGCGTTCCTGACGACCTGGCCGCTCGACCGATTCGGACCGATCGACGGCCACCACGACATCTTCACCGGAGTGCCGGACCCCGAATGACCGTCATCACGCCTCGACTGACCCTGGAGCGGAAGCTCCTGGGGGAGTGCGACCTCATCATCGCCCTCGATGAGGTCGGTCGCGGCGCACTGGCGGGACCGGTGGCCGTCGGAGCAGCCGTGATGGACGCCACAGGCGCCCGCCGTCGGGTTCCGGAGGGCCTGCGCGACTCGAAGCTGGTCCCCGAGCGCCGGCGCCCCGACGTCGCCGCCCGGGCGGCCTCCTGGGTGCAGGCCTCGGCTGTCGGCTGGGCGACCGCGGCGGAGGTCGACGAGGTCGGGATCATGCGGGCGCTGGGGCTCGCCGCCTCGCGGGCCGTGGAGGGGGTCGTGGCGCTGGGCGCGACGGTCGAGAACGCCCTGGTGCTCCTCGACGGCAACCACGACTACGTCTCGCGTGTGCATCCCGTGCCCCTGCGTGTGCGGCCCGTCATCAAGGCGGATCGCGACTGCGCCTCGGTGTCCGCGGCCTCGGTGATCGCGAAGGTCGCGAGAGACGGTCACATGGCGGAGCTGCACGAGGGTCACCGTGACTACCAGTGGGATCGCAACAAGGGGTACGCGAGCCCGGAGCACCGGGAGGCCATCCGCTCGTTCGGGCTCTCCCCGTTCCACCGGTCCTCGTGGGCGATCGCCGAAGCGCCGACGCTGTTCTGAGAGGCCGCGCCCGGGATGCCGCGACCGGCGCCGGACGACCATAGGATGGACTCATCATGGATGAGGAAGCCTTCGACGACTACGACCGCGAGCTGGAGCTCGCGCTGTTCCGCGAGTACCGCGACGTCGTCTCTCAGTTCCAGTACGTCGTGGAGACCGAGCGTCGCTTCTACCTGGCCAACGAGGTCAACGTCGTGCGGCGGGACACCGAGCACGACTTCTACTTCGAGATCTCCATGAGCGACGTGTGGGTGTGGGACATCTACCGGGCCGACCGCTTCGTGAAGGCCGTCCGGGTGCTCACGTTCAAGGACGTGAACGTCGAGGAGCTCCAGCGTCGCGAGTTCGAACTGCCGCAGGAGCTCTCCCTCGACGGAGAGTGACGCGGCGCGCCGTTCCTGCACAGCGGTGACATTCTGCGCCGTTTCCACAGCCTCTGGACTGGTCGCGCGGGACCACGGCGGTGACAGGGTGCTGACGTCCATCCTTTCGGGATGGCAGCGAAAGACGACCTCGGGCGAGCCGGGGAGCAGCAGGCAGCGGACTATCTGACGACACGCGGGTATCGGATCGTCGATCGCAACTGGCGGTGTCCCCAGGGGGAGCTGGACATCGTGGCGATCCTCGGGGCTCACCTGTCCGTCATCGAGGTGAAGACGCGGCGGTCGACGGCGTTCGGGCACCCGTTCGACGCCATCGACGACCGGAAGCGTCGGCGGCTGTGGCGGCTCGCTCATGCGTGGCGGGCGGAGCATCCCGAGCTGGCGCGCGGACGGGTCCTCCGGGTGGAAGCGATAGGTATCACCGGTGCATCCCCGGAGACAGCCACCGTCGAGCACCTCGAGGACATCGCATGAGCACCGCACGCACGTGGTCCGTGGCGCTCACGGGAGCGGACGGGCACGTGGTCGAGGTCGAGGCCGACCTCTCCCCGCAGACGCCGGAGTTCCGCATCATCGGGCTCCCGGACAAATCCCTCGGGGAGGCGGTGCAGCGCGTGCACAACGCCTGCGTGAACTCCGGACTCCCGCTTCCGCAGCGGCGCCTGACGGTGAACCTCTCACCGGCGAGCCTGCCCAAGCACGGCTCCGCCTTCGACCTCGCGATCGCGGTGGCCTGCCTGGCCGCGAGCGATGTGATCGCTCGGCGCGCCGTCCGGCAGACCGTGCACCTGGGGGAGCTCGGGCTGGACGGGCGCCTGCGTCCCGTGCCGGGCGTGCTTCCCGCCGTCTTCGCCGCCGCCCGTGCGGGGTTCGAGCGTGTGATCGTGCCCCACGGCAACGCGACCGAGGCGGGTCTCGTCGCCGGCGTGGAGGTGCGTGCCGCCGCCTCGCTCGCGGAGGTCGCCACCTGGCACGGCGCGGAGGTGGACGTGCCCGACGTCGAGCCGGTCCCGGGGCCGCACCCGCCGGAGGACGACCCCGATGAGCGCGATCTGAGCGATGT
Source organism: Microbacterium sp. ER1 (assembly GCF_023383675.1). NCBI lineage: Bacteria > Bacillati > Actinomycetota > Actinomycetes > Micrococcales > Microbacteriaceae > Microbacterium > Microbacterium sp. ER1. Next base: position 329,878 of record NZ_QCXO01000138.1, on the reverse strand, counting down.
CCTCGGACAGGAGGAAGCCGTCGAGGCGCTCATCGTCGCGGCCGCCGGTGGCCACAACATGCTCCTGAGCGGTCCGCCAGGCCAGTGACCTCAATCGAACATGATGAAACGACGTCGGTTCGGGGCCGAGGAGAGGGCTTTTGGGTGCGACGATGATCGGGCAACAGCGTTGATCGATCCGCACGAGCTCGCGTATGGGGGATACGATCCGCGGACGCAACACATACGGCGTGTCGTTTGGCGCGACCAATGTCGGAGGCCGGCCCTATCTTCGGGGATCATGGAACGACGAGGGGAAGGGAGTTCCGGGATGAGCACATTGTTCGACGAGGTTGAGGCGCTCACCGCTGCCGTCCTCAAGAACGTGCCGGTTGGAAGCACGATCCGGGTGAGCTTCATCAAGGGTGCCCCACGGGTGCAGCGCCGTGTGGCGGGCGCTGAGGCGAGCGAGCTGCTCATCGAGCAGGCGCGTGCGATCCGTTCAGCTGAGGGGATCCCGTTCTGGCACGCGCTGTTCATCGCAGGTGAGCTGGCGCCCGCTGGCGTGCCGACCGACATCCTTCGTTCGGCGATGTACCACCAGGACCCGTCGCAGCATGAGACGGTCGAGATCGCGACGTCGGATGAGACTCCCGCGCAGCTCGCGGAATTGGCTTCTCGCACGCCGGCGCATGGGCGCGACTCGATCGCGTTGCAGTCACGCGTGACGCTCGCCGACGGTGAAGACCGATTCCTACCGATGCTCGACTTCACCTCGAAGGCCGTCCGTCCAGGGTCCGCTTCAACCGTGCGTGCTGCGGTCGAGGTGCTCGACACCGCGGGTATCCTCTGCTCGTCGGCGCGCTCGTTCCACTTCTACGGGCACCGGCTCGTGTCCAGAGACGAGCAGCTGGACTTCTGGGCGCGGGCGCTATTGCTTACCCCGATCGTCGACGAGCGGTGGATCGCACATCAGATCCGTGGGCAGGTGGGTGCGTTGCGGTTCTCCGCGAATGAGCGCGGGATTGTGCCCAAGGTGATCGCAGAGATCACGCCGTCCGAAGATGTTCCGGCATGACCGTCTCAGCCAAGGAACTTGTGGCGAAGTACGCGGAAGCGGTCGCCGTTGGAGACGCGGCGCTCTTTGTCGGTGCCGGTACATCTCAAGGCGCGGGGCTTCCGGGGTGGACTGAGCTCATTGAGGAGGCGCGCGCCGCGGCGGACGTTCCGAGCCAGATCTCGGACGCTGTGCTCGCAGCGCAGTACATCGCCAACACTGACGGCCCAGCCGCGCTCCACGCGGCCATTCGACGGAAGATCGATGTCGATGTCCGGCCGACGGACGTGCATGCGCTGCTTTCGCATCTGCCGATCCGTGACTTCTGGACCACGAACTACGACCTTCTCGTCGAGCAGTCACTGGAAGCCGAGCATTTCGACTACCAGTGGGTCGTGGGGGAGCAAGACTACGTGGTCAAGCCTGCCGCGGGCACGTGGGCGAAGCGGGTCACGAAGATGCATGGTTCTCTCACCAAGGGGACGCCGGGAGAGCGGGGCTGGCAGGTCGACCCGGTGATCACTCGGTCCGACTTCGAGCGCTACGAGGAGCAGCATCCGATCACGTGGACGCGCCTGCGCGCGTCGTGGCTGACGAACAGCTTCCTCTTCCTCGGGTTGAGCTTCGACGACCCGAACCTAAACCTGCTGCTACGGCTGTCGCGCTCCCTGCCTGCGCACATCGACGCGCCACCGCACTATGTCGTGTTCGCCGAAAAGGCGGACCCGGTGGAGAAGAGACTTCAGCAGCTTCGCGTGTCAGACTTGGAGAAATCCGGGGTGAACGTGCACATGATCCAGTCACATGCAGACCTTCCAACGCTCCTGAGCCAGCTCGAGGTGAGATGCCGCGAAGCGCTCCTCTTCGTCTCAGGAAGCTTCGCCGCAGACGGGACGAGCGATCAGGATCGGTTCGCGACGACGGTCGCTCAGAACATCGCGACGACGCTCGCCGCGTCGGATCCTCGGACAAGGCCGATCGTGGCGTCGTTCGGTGGCCCAGCTGGGCAGGTGGTGAGCCGTCAGTTCCGAGACGCGCTGGCCCCGTCCGAGTACCGGCCCGAGCTGGTTCGCTTCTACTATCGCAAAGCGGAGACAGGCGATGAGTCGATCCCGATCGAGCACCGCGTCGGCATGGCCATCTTCACCGAGCGGACGCTCGACGACATGCGTGCCTTCGTCTTTCCGCAGGCACGCGCGATGGTCGTGATCGCTGGCAGCGCCCGGACTGGCGAAGAAGCAGGAGTGGCACGTCAGCACGGCGTTCTGGTGATCCCGGTCGGCGCGACCGGGGGAGCGGCGAAGGCCCTTTGGGACACCATGACACCCGCCGACCTCGGACTCGACAGCGAGGACGAGTTGGCGTGGTGGGATCAGCTGAACAGCGGATCGGCCACGCTCGCCGCTCATGCCGCCGGGATGTTGATCAAACGGCTGATGTTCGAGTAGCGTCGCGCACGCCGACCGCCCAGGTGAACGGCGCAGCGGACTGCTGTGCGAAGACGGCGGCGCTCTGCTCGCTGTAGCCGGGGTTGTACCGACGGCCGATGACGCAGAGCGCGGCGACTTCGGCACCGATGCGCCGGAGCGCGTACGCGGCGCTCTGCGCACGAGCGCCGGATGTGTAGACGTCATCGAGGAGGAGAACCCGCCGTCCGCGGAGGTCCTCGGTAGCCGCGAACGCGCCCTTGTTCGGTTGGTTGTGGCCGAGGCTCTCGGGCGTCCGACTCAGTCCGTACGTGACCTCGAACGGCAGCGATCCCCGCTCCTGGAGAAGCACTGCCAACGGGTGCGGGGGAGGGCGGAGCGTTGAGGGAACGATGATCGCGCCATCCGCCCCAAGGGCGCCGGCCCACTCATGGTTCTCGGCGAAGAACCGCTCCAGCACAGTCCCGATCGCCGCCCGAGCGTTCTCATCAGCGGCGACGTCGCCGTCATCCTTGTAGAACGTGAGCCAGTCACGCAGACGGCTCGGCTTCGCGTACAACGAGATCGGGATGATCGGCTGGACGTTGCCGTCGAGCGCGCGCGAGTTCTCGTCGCAGTTAAAGCACATGTCGATCCGACCGGCGAGCAGGCCGTGGCACCACGGACACACGCCCAGAGCGGCACCTGGGGGCAGCACAAGAGCCGTGTCCTCGTCCCCCGCGCAGAAGGCGATGGGAGCGTCCGCGGCATCGTGCACGCGATCGAGCGTAGCGGCGATCGAACGGACGTAAGGATGTCCAATGTCACCGCTACGCTAAGCGGAATCGGCGGTGGCGCCGAGGTGAGTGGAGCGCCGGATGCCGATTGAATCCCAGACAATCCGTAAATGGGCGCTCCGAGTGGTGCCACAGGCTCGCTGGGAGGCTCCCACTCATGTCTGATGAACCCGAGCCCGCGGAAGGCGCTCAGGACCATGAAGAGCGATCTGAGAGCCCAGGGGGCCGGGTCGACTCAGATGGAGGATTGGTGGTTCTTGGGGGACAACCTGCCGCATTTCGAATGCCGGGCGGTTTCACCAAGTCGCTGTTCCCGTCGGGCTTCTCGGCGGTTGACCTGATTGCGCCGATTAACGCCAGGCTGCAGGAGCAACTCGGTTCGCTGATCAGCCCGATGACCGAGCGCATGATCAACCAGATGACAGCAGCGCTGCCGACCGCCAGCCTGCTCAAGTCATCGGCAATCAGGTCGCCGATCTTCGAGCCTCTGTCGAGTCAGTTCAGCGTGATGCCCAAGCCATGGGTTGCGAACCTGCCGACATTGAATCTTGTTAGCCCCGCGACCACTTCGATCCTCAACAGCATCGGCGAGCGGTACACGAAGATCGTGGAGGGGCTGCACGCCTCCATCGGGCCGCTGATCGACCCGAAGGTAGTCCAGAGCCTTAGACTTTCGCTCTTGCCTCCGAACCTGCGGAGCGTCGCTGATGAGATCGGCTTCACCGACGTGCACGAGTTCATCGAGCAGGAGGGCATCCCGCTCTATCTCGTTCCGCGCGGGCGGACAGCTGTGCGGCTTCTTCGTGCCAAGGACAGAGCAGCCCGGCGTCGTGTTCTGGGCGAGTGCTTTGCGACCCTGATGGATGACTGCGAGGCAGTGCTCACGAACGTGACGCACACCGGCCTACGTGAGGAAGTGGCGTTCGCCCTCGATGGGCTGGGTGCGATGAGGGCGGGACATACGCGTTCGGCCCAGGCGATGTTCACGGTGACGCTCGACACGCTGATCTACGGCTTCTACCCGGATCGGAACGAGCGCAAGGCACTCACGAATCGGAAGAAGGACGCGGACGTTCCCGAGTCGTTCAATGACATGGGCGTTCATGAGGCGATGGTGTGGTTGCCGATCTGGAACGCGCACGAGCAGTTCTGGAAGGACAAGGGCGACGAGATCCCGCGACACTACTCGCGACATGCCAGCGTGCACGGCGTCTCCTCACGCCAGTTCAGCAAACGAAACTGCGTACAGGTGCTCATGCTCGTGACGAGCCTGATCGGGCATGCGGAGCGAGTCATGGGTGAACGATCCGGTGCTCGTTAGGTGAGAGCTCACCCGCCCGTATCCTCGGATCATGGGCAGGATGAACGAGATCTCCGCGCAGATGCGTGCTGACATCTTCGACTGGCTGGCGCTCAGTCCGTATCACTGGTCCGGCACCGAGGACGAGGATGACTTCCTCTCGCGCATCTACGACCTCTCCGCTCTTCCATCAACAGATTCTCGACCGCAGTTCCGGACCGCCGCTGAAGACATCTGGCAGCATCGTGTCCGCAACCACGACTGGGATAGCAACTGGGTCTTCGGAGACACACGATTCAACCTCCGGCATGTCGAGGACGAGGAGTTCCTCCGGTTCCTCGTCGATACGGTCAACCCGACAGTCAGGCGTGACCCGAGCGCGGCGTCCACGATGGTCGCCAGCTACAACGGTGTCCTCCGTACGAGCGGCTACGAACTCGTCCAGGATCGCAAAGTCGGAGACTCCGTGTACTACCGGGCGCGCACGACACTCACGGGAATCAACTCCCCAGGCGAAGTCCAGGTAATCCAGCTGGACACGACAAACTCGACGGTGCTCCACACGCAGCTTCGGCGGCTCAAACGGGACATCGACACCGACCCTTCGGCGGCGATCGCTCACTGCAAGGAGCTGATCGAGAGCCAGTGCAAGATCGTCCTCACCGCTCTGGGCCAGTCGTACGGCGGGGGAGACGAGCTTCCAAAGCTCTATCGATCGGCGTCGGTAGCTCTGGGGATCCACGCCGATTCGGTTCCTGGCAACGCACGAGCCTCGGAAGCTGTGAAGGGGTTGATGCGCAGTCTGTCCGCGGTCGTGCAGAGCGTCGCAGAGGCGCGAAACGCGATGGGCACGGGGCACGGGGGTGAGAGCGAGAGCCCGGCGACACGAGCCCACGCCCGGCTGATCTTCAATGCAACGGTGGCGATCACCGAGTTCATCGCCGATACCTGGGTGACACGTTAGCCGCCACACGGCTGCGATGGGAAACTGATGATGGTGCGCGGTATCGAGGCAACCGACGCCGAGCGGGAGCGTGCCAACGCTCGGACCGAGTCGGTCGTACTGAAGACCCTCTCGTCACCCGTGCTCGATGCCGCGAAGTCCACCGAGGGCATCGTGCTGCGTTCGAACTATCGAACCCCGATGCAGAGGTCGATTCTGGACCGTGCGTTCACGGAGGCAAAAACGCTGAACGCGACCGGCCATCTCACGGACGCTGTACTCCAAGCCGAGTACGGCATGCTCAGCGCTGTCGATCACGCGAGGGCATTTGCGACTCTCATCCGGAGTGCACTACGTCACTCCACAGCACTCTTGACGCTCACCCGCGGAACGCTTGAAGCGCTTGCACGGCCTCGCTGGATCATGCATGATCTTGACTTCCTTCAGCTGGCTCATCGTTCGCTCTCGCTGCTCTACTCAGATCTTCGGTATCCGGAGCGGCTTGGAGAGTTGTTGGTAAGTCGCGACGGCGAGGATGTCGATCCGGGCGAACGGCGTCGGCACCATGAGTCCGAGCTTGAACGACTGGGACTGCCGCGGCCGATAAGGGTCGATAGCTCGACGCTTGTCAGCGAACTCGTCGACAGCGACCTCGCGCATCAAGACGGAAAGCGCTTGTATTCATTGCTCTCCGCAGTCGCCCACGGTCATCGATTCGCGGTCAACGCTTTCATTCGAACCTCGCAAGACAACACGATCTTGGGGCTGTCGCCGACGCTCCCGATCGTGACCGAGTTTGCTTTCCAGATCGCGGTCACGTTGATCAGTACCGCGGAGGCGATGGTGCGATGGTCCGGAGATCCCAGTGACGAGCGATCCCGGATCGATGCGACCTGGACCCGGTTCGGCGCCCGATTGGACACGCTTCCCACCGAAGCCTTTGGGCAGAAGGAGCTCTGAACCGCTCCCGGCCACGATCTACATGATCCCGACGCGAGCGACACGCCGGACCACTTCTGAAGCAAAAATGCACGGATTATGTGTCAGACTAAAGTGAATCGACGGACGGATCTCCACCCGTCGAGCCCGACTTTGGAGGTCCTCTGATGGTTCCGAACTCGCCCGCTGATGCTCTTGGGCCGCACGCCGCTGATGCCCGTGATCTCCTCGTCGAGGTCGTGCACGCGCGGCACGATCGAGCGGCGGAGGCTCATGATGCCGCGGCGACCCGATACACGATCGGGTTCGGCGGGCAGTGGCGCGACCTGCTCGAGGACACGGTGGACGCGTTCAAGGACCGCGGCCATCTGCCCTACAAGCTCAGGCCGGCGGGTTACCGGCTCCCGATCGTCAACGGATGCCTGGTGTTCGTCTGGCGAGTGCCCGCGACGCCTGACGCGGTGAGCGGGTTCGCGTCGAGCGTGACGAGGATGAACGGCTTCTTCGCACAGGAGCCGATCGACTTGTTCGGGTCGAGCTTTGTCGACGGCGGTGAAGAGATCCGCAATGAGAGGGAGCAGGCCGAGTTCGAGCGCGCCCTCAAGGCGGCTGGTGCGGTCATGCCTGTAGTGCTCGTCATGGTCCATTCCACGCCCCGCCAGCTGACCTCCATCGACTGGGCAGTCGCCGAGTACGCGAACGGCGCGGTGCGTCTGCACGGCGAGGAGACCATTTGGGAGTCCACGCTCGGCGATGAGACTGCGACTGTCAATGTCGAGTCGTTCGACAGCGGCACGCCCGTCGCGCCGGCCGTGGAGCTGCAGACGCAGGACCGGCGTTCGGATGCGTGACGATCGACCAGGCTTGTTCGAGCTGCCGGGATCTCCCGTCAACCACGGCAGGTTTGAGCCCGCACGGTTAACCCAGGCGCGTGTGCGACAGGGGATCAGCAAGACGGATCTCGCCGGTTCGGTGGGCGTGTCCGCGGCTGCGATCGGGCAATACGAGGCAGGGGTCAACTCGCCTCGACCCGATGTGCTCGACCGTCTCGCCGTCACGCTGAGTGTGCGTCCGGACTTCTTCAGCGTGGGGCGGCCGTTGGCGCGCATCGACACCGTGAACGCGCACTTTCGCAGCCTGCGCTCCGCTCGCGTCAGTGACCGGCAACGCGCCCTGGCAACGGCGACCCTGGTATGGGAGCTCACCTTCGTGCTCGAACGATACGTGCGTCTCCCCGAGGTCGACCTGCCTAAGCTCTCTCCGGGGACGAGCCCGGCGGACGCTGCGTCCGCACTTCGGCGTCACTGGGGCTTGCCGGACGGGCCGGTCAAACACCTGGTCGCCACCGCTGAGTCGCACGGGATCGTGGTCGCCGTACGACCGCTCGGCGAGGTTGACGCAGTCGACGCGTTCTCTGTGGTGATCGTCGATCGCCCGATCCTCCTCACGACGCCGCGACGGAGTGAGAACGTGTTCCGGCACCGGTTCTCGATCGCCCATGAGATCGGACATCTGCTGCTGCACGCGGATACGGGGGAGCAATCCGCTGCGATCGAGCGAGAGGCCGACGAGTTCGCGGCGGCGTTCCTGACGCCTGCAGCGTCGATGGACGTGGCGCTCCCGCAACGCCTCGACCTCGCCGCCCTGGATCGGCTCGGGAGGACGTGGGGCGTGTCGCCGCACTCGCTGGTGCGGCGGATGGTCGAGCGCGGACGCACCACCGATTCGTCCGCGCGACGTGCATACCAGCGCCTGGCCATGGTCAATGACCCGGCTGCAGACCCGACGAGCGCGTATCCCGGGGAAGTACCCACGTTGCTGAGCAAGGCAGCGGAACTCGCGGCGGACCATGGCGTCGCCGTGCCCGCGCTGGCGGAAGCGCTCAAGCTGACGCCTGCACAGGTGCGCGACTTGCTCGGGCAGCCGGACCGACGACCGGTGCTCCGGATCGTCGGTGACGATGCTTGACAGGTGACGCGAGCGGCGCAGGCATTCCCGGATCGATAGGCTTGTCACAGTTCCGCCCGTCGTGGTCTGGGTCGGGGTGCTGGTTCGAGGCCAGTGACGGGACGCCTGTGTCACTTCTGTTCTGCATGATCGCTCTGCTCTTCATCCACTACATCGCCATCAGTCCGCGACCGAAGAAGAAGTCATCGATCAACTGGGAGGAGAAGGCTATGAACGCGATCACATCAATGTTCTGCGCGGTGGCGTCTCTGAGGGAGTGGTTCCCGCTCCAGACCAGGACGAGCGGCCGTATCTAATCACTCGTCTCGGGCGCGGATCTGCCTCTGGTGATCGCAGTTCCTAAGTTCCGACGACATCCAGGATCGCGAGCGGGCCGAGGTAGTCGTCCGCGATGGGGACCTGCTCCCAAGCGATCGTGTCACGCGGTGCGGGGTAGATCTGAAGGGCCGTGTCTATCTTGACGTCCGTCGGTCGGAGACCTTGCGGAACGTGCACCACGACGCCCACGAGGTCCGCGACTCGAATGTGGGTGACGAGAGTCAGCTCCGTGGCGCGCAGGACATCCTCAGCGCCGAGTTCTCCGGAAGTTGCTATCTCGGGAGACTTCTGAAGCCAGTCGAATACTCCGTCCTGGGTGCGGACTCGGAACAGGTGTACCGCGAAGCGTTCCGGGATCTCGGTCGCGAGGCCGTGCCGCGATTCCGCATCCACGAGCAGTCTGAACGGCTGGGAGACGTTGAGGTTGACCGCTGTCTTGGCGAACCAGCGCGCGAGCGTCTCGGCTTCGGTCGCGGTGATCGTCCCGGTCGGTGCGGGCGCCGTGAGGACTGGCGTGACGGCGCGTTCCAGTGCGGACATCCATCCGTTGTTGCAGGTGGCGCAGACTTCGCCGTTGACGTGGGCGCGAAGCGGGCGTTCGCCGCGTTCCGAGAGCTTCGCGCCGCCGAGGAGGACACTGATTCTGTGGGGCTGCACGCGTTCATCCATCGCACCGTGATGCCTGAGCAGCCACTGCGGGAAGATGTGCTCCTTCGTTCGTCTGCCGGCCCGAGCATCGCAGAACCAGCAGAACGGGACAGGCTCGATCACGCGCGCAGCCCGCAACCCTCCAGACGAGTGGAGGTTCTGGTCGAACTTCCGCAGCATCGCCGGATCGATCGAGTTCTCGGGCACCGGCTACGCCTCCTGCTTCGTGTTGAAACGGCCAGTTGTCGCCTTGAGCACGGCGCGAGCATCCTCGTGCGACATGTCGCCCAGCGCAACGCTCTGACGGAGGATGAACAGCTCTCTTGTGTCGATCAGTCCGCCGCCGTGATTCTCGGCGAATCCCGCGAGGTCGTCATCACGGTTGTCGAGAGCCCGGGGGCGTTGCGCCGGATCCTCGTTTCGGAACCCGTTGACTACGTACCAGAGTGCGTCTGGCACGCGTCCTTCGGCTGCTGCGTACGCCGCCGCTGCGGCCGCGAGCTGCTGAAGGTCGTTCGACTTGGCGGCGCCGGCGTAACCCTTCACTTCGACGAGGGCGACCCAGTCGCCGTCGGAGACTCGGAGGTCCTCCCGCTTCTTCCCCTTGTGCTGAGGGAGCGCGTCAGCATCGACAACCGCGAACCCGAACCCTTCAAGGGCCGTCTTCACAGCAGCGACGAGCTCGTCGCCGGCGTCGGAGACCAACGACCGCCAGACCTCCCCAGCCGACAAGCTCGCGTCCAAGCCGTCCGTAAGCTGCCGACGCCGGGCGGCGGCCTTGGCAACGCGTTCAGCCTCCGCCTCATCGAACGCGACGAGGCGCGCTCGCGCATCAAGCTCGGCGGGTGCGCTCCACGCGTCCGACGTCCGCCACTCCGCTCCCTCTGGGAACGCGTCGGGGTCATGGGCACGCCAGTGGGCGAACGCAACCCGAACCCAGTCCGCAAGAAACGCGCGCGCGATATCCGGCAACCAGAATGCCGAGTCGCTGCGCGTCGGGTCATCAACCGTTTCGAGGAGCGCGGCGAGGCACATACCGTTAGTCAGGCGCTCTCGGAGAAACGGTGTCTCCTCGCGATCTGGGTAGACCGGGGTAGTAAATCCAGAATAGGTAGCGCCCTGGGCGGGGCGACAGGATCGCTCGACAAGGCTCGCCACGCCGAGACTCCGCGCCTTCTCGGTTACGTCGAAGTCACGCGCGGGCTTGAACCGGGTCCGACTCGCGGTGGGCGTTCGGCCACTCCCATGCACGCCACCAGAACTCGGCGCGACACGGGGGCGCTCTTCCGGAGGTTTCGCCGCGGCGGCGAACGCGATCCGCCGATTCATGAACCATGATGAATCACTGAAGTTCGCGCCAGTGTGGATGAGCACATCGTGTTCCTCGGCATGAACGTCGTAGATGCTCGAGGCTTCCACGATGCTGCCTGCGACTGGCCGGATCGCCTGGATCTCGTCGGGCGTCAAGCCGATGGCGAGAACGCGCGGGCGCGTGGCGTCGGCAGAGAAGAGTGCTACGTCTCGCGGGTTTTGCTGCGCCTGGTCTGTCGGAGACAGGACGGTTTCCTGCTCGCGTACCTCCTCTGCCATGGCACGGACCCTTTCGATTCACCGTTGCTGACGAGAATATCGTCGGGTCAAATCAGTACATCGGACGGCCCGACATGTCCTGGAGAATTCACTTACGACTCTCGTCGCTGGTGCTGACTGCCTCGCTGATCTTTGCGACGCGGAGCTGGCGAGTCTCGATCTTCGGTCCCACCGCCGAGCGAGCCGCTGCTGAGGCCCGTTTACCGTCGTCCTTCGAACGGATCGATGAAGGAGTGGACACCGTGGTCTGGGCAGACGAACGCGATCCGAATGCCGGCGCCCTCGATGTCGGTCGGCTCAGGCAGGCAGTCCGCGCCGCATTCGGCACAAGTGCGATAGCCCTCGTTCTTCGGGACGCGGATCTCGAGGCCGTCGGCGCCGTCGAAGCGTTCGTAGTCCATTCGACGACTCTACGCAGGTGCTTAGACCGGTTCGCGTCTGTCGACCGGCCGGGTTTCAGCGCGCCAGATGGACCCCACGGATCAGTACGCCAGGGGCGGTCACGTCGTGCACTCCAGGAATCTGGGGCTCGAGCATCGTCGAGATCGGCACCGGCTCGGGGTCAATGGGATCCAAGGCTTCGCGACCGACGGATACCCACACCCGTGTACCGCTTGCCAGTTCAAGGATCGGCCCGACACGAGTCGGGTGGTCTGGGACGTCGGCATCTGCCTTCGTCATCCAAACGTTGGCCTTGGTCAGCTCGTCCCATCGATCTCGGACTTCGACGCGCTGATACCGCTCAGGCGCGGTCCACGGTCTGAGCGCCGCCCGAGTTACGCCGACCACAGATGCGAGTCGTTGACCGTCGACGAAATGGGGCGGGGCATACTTCCATGGCGCGCGATCGATGTCCGCTGGAAGTCGCGCCTCAGATGAAGAATGGCTCTCCGCAGTCTCGGCGGGGCGCCATGCGACCTCGCCGTGCAGGGAGGTCTTCCACTGGGGCACACCAGGGTCGGCGATGTACGTGTCCTCACGGTGGCACCACACGCGAAACTGCCCCACACCGAGCCCCGCATTGTGGCCGGACTGGATAGCGAAGGTGAATCGAATCGCCTGCGATCGCGCCATGGGGCCATCATGTTGCCAGAGTCACGACCGCGCAATCCCTGCCTTGGTGTTGTCGCCGATGAGTTGGGGCTCGCGGAGCGGACCACGACTGCATAGACCCCCGGTTCCGAAGGGCGCGCTGCCCTCTCGCCCAGCGCGGTGGATCTATTAGGGCCAGACCTGACCGTCGTAATGCCCAACCTGCTCTACGTGCGCCGCGCGCCCCTCGAGCCAGGCCACGACGGCCGGGTCGGTCGCCGCGTCAGCGGCGTGTCGAAGCGCTGCGGCGGCGATGTCTGCGGCGAAGGCTCCGTTGATCGCGTTGAGGCGCGCATGGTGTTTGTGCTCAATGTGCTGCTGTCCGCCTCGCGAGCTTCGGAAGCGTGTCGGCTGCCACGGCTCCGGCGCCCCGCGCCACCCGCATGTGCACACGGGCACGAGATCGCCCTCGACAGCTGCGCGCCGTTCATCGAGCTCGCGAGAGGCCGCCACCTCGAGCGGCGATCGTCGAGTCTCGATCGCTGCCACGAGTTCGCGTTCCTCAGCGCTGAGTTCCCTGGTCAGCGCCCATCCGGCGAACCTATGCTCGGGGAGTTGGGTGCGGCCCGTCATCCGGACATTCTTGCAGTCATCGATTCCCGTCATGCCTCGATCGCGCGGCCGTCGAGTTCCAGCTGGACATCTCTGGCCGCGCGAACGGGGGATTACGCGCGAGACGGTCTGGTGATCACCCACTCCGTGGCCGTCCGATGCGCGACCGGGATCGGCTCGACCTTCCGGTTCACCTCGTAGGCGACGACACTCGCTGGGTCGAGCGTGAAAGCTGGCCCGACGGGTTCGTCGTCGCCAAGCAGATCGGCGGTGAGGCGCGTTCGAGGTATACCGACAGGCTCCACCGGGGCGGAGACGTCCACGACGTTGTCGGCGTCGACGAAGAGGATGTACGTCGACGCACCCGTCTGGCTGCTGCGCATCTCGATGCCGTCGATCTTCGCCGACGGGGCCCAACGGAGGTACTCGGTGAGCACCTGGGTGGGAGCGTACTCAACATGCTGCCGATCATCGGCGATCACAGGACGAGACAGATCGGCGGCGAACTGATCGAGAAATGAGAGCATCCGCATCTCGGCCCAGTGGTCGGGGTCGAGCGGTGACGGTCGTGTTCTAACCTTTGTCAGATCCAGGATCCGCAGGTCGCGTTGGCAGGTGAACTCACCGATGACCGCGAACGGCCGGACATCGTGGACGGCGATCTCCGCCACCGCCGTGACAGGGTCCGCAGAGCAGTAGAACATGGGGATGCCGGCGGGGGACATCCGGTTCGCCGCGGCCTTGTCGCCGGGGGCGGGACCGAGATCTTCTGCCGTGTCGTAGAGCTTGCCAGTGAGTTTCTCCGCGGGGCGGCCACGGTAGACGAGTGTTCCCGGTTCCATCGTGCGCACCAGGCTGTGCTCGCCCTCGACGTAAAGGAGGAGCTCCCCAAGAAATGACGAGACACGCGCCATCGGGGATCGGCCATCCTCGTCGCCAGGGACGATGAATCGCGACACGTGCCTCGCAGTATGGACGAACTCGGACCAGCTGAGCTCCAGATCGTCGGTTGCCATTCGACTGAACCAAGTTCCCACTTCCGGGTCCCCGATCGCCTTGGTCAGCGCATCGGCGACGTGGTCGACCACGCTGTCGTCGAAGATTCCTTGCGCGAACTCGTTCACAGTGAGCCCTGTGTCCTCCAGCCCTTGGTACTCATGATCCCAATAGGGCGCGTCGTCGGCTCGTGTGTAGAAGGTCCAGAATCCGTTCATGAAGATCTCCTGGACACCGCTGAACGACACGGCAAAGGCGTCGTCTTCGCGCGTGCGGCCACAGAAGGAGCACGATGCCTCGGAGGCGAGGCCAGCATGGGTGAGGAGATATGAGTCCGTGAGGTGATCCAGGCAGATCGTCATATCGTCGAGTGAGTCGTATCCGCGTTCGTGTGCCGCGATCGCTTGCTGCTTCGCCATGCCCATAGCCGCGATCTAAGCACATCGCTCGTCCCGCCTTCACTGCGGTGAGTGCGCCGGCGAGCGCGCGGTACGTCCCCAATTCTGCTGCGGGTGCGAGCTCCGCGTCGTACGGGAGCCGACGCCTGACGCCTCACGACTACAGCAGTATGAGTCTCCTGGTCCGAAGAACTTAATCTTGACCGATCGGGGTTTCCTCTGGCTCTTCTTCGTTTGACTCGTCCGCGCTAACCAGCACCTGTCGTTCAACGGGGGACCGCCCCAGGTCCGCGCGGGCTGCGGCGAGGAACGCGTCGATGAGGTCTCGTTTCCGGTTCATCGTGAGCGGGACCGGCGGCATCTTCTCGCGTCGTGGATTGCTTGCAGCCAACTCTTTGTCATATGCGTCGGCCGCGCGGAGCACATCGTGGGACGCGACCAAGCGCATTGTCGCGAGCGGCCCCCAGGACTCCGCCCGGGTTCGATCGATCTCATCGCTCGCGAGTCTGAGACGTGCCTCGATCTCCGCCACGCGAGCGTCCTCCTCTGGCGTCCCCTTCTTGAACGGCGTGTGTGAGAGCTGTTTCCGAACGTGGGCGTAGTCGGCAAACGCGTCGGAGCGCGCGCTCTCGGCGACTAGGAAGTCCGAGTACGCGGCAGCGCGTTCACGCCGATCGGCATCCTCAGCTCGATGCCGATCTGCGCGCTCGATCGCCTCCACCCGTTGATGCTCGGCGAGTGTTCGCGCTTCAGTTGCTTCCTTCATCAACCGTGCTTGTCGATTCGCTTCCGTCTTGCGTGCTTCATTGGCGGCGTTCCGTTCTGCACGGTCTTTCACGAACTGCCGCCGAAGCGCGACGACGGCGACGATTACTGAGAGGAACGTGACGGACGACGTGATGATCGCAGCGGTGATGGTCTCCACGGCAATGACTCTGTCAGGCCATCAGCACGGCGGCAACGCCGCCGTTACCCATCGCCCCGTCTGGCCTTTCGGACGAGGACGGACCGTTCGCATTGGTCAATAGGGAGTCCGCAAGGGCCTCAAGGCACAATCTGCCCGAGCGGGTCCTCAATGTCTTCAGAGAGCGCGGCAGCGAGCGTGGGGTCCGAGTGGATGCGTGCCGTGTTCATCCAGTCCTCGAGCAAGTCGAAGAAGTCGTCGTACCGGTCTGTGGTCATGCACGACGAAAAGGTCGCGGCCGATTCCTGGAGAAAGCGAGCCCTCTCCGCGGTGGGGAGGGACGCGGTCCAAGAGATCGAGTTCGTCTCGTCACAGTCCATGAATTGGGAGTCGTTGAAGGAGCGGTTTGGTGCGAGTGAGCCGAGGCCACGGTGGTCGTCGAGGCGGGCTGGCGCAGCGGCTCCCTCAACACGGCGGGGCATGCGGCGACGCTGGGCAGGCCGCTCGGCGCGGTACCCGGTCCGGTGACGTCTGCGTCCTCGGCCGGCTGTCACCGGCTGCTGCGCGAATACGACGCGGTGTGCGTCACCTCCGCGGCGGAGGTCGCCGAGATGCTCCCTGTCGGTGCCCGGTCGCCCCGGGGACGTGAAGCGACGGACGAGGGGCGGGTGGGGCTCCTCCGCGCGCTGAGCACGCGGACCGCTCGGACGGAGGCGGAGCTCGCGCAGCGCGCGGGTCTCACCGTCGAGCGGACGAGGGCCCTGCTCGGTCTGCTCGACCTCGACGGGCTCGCTCGCCGCGACGGGGACGGCTGGCGCGGAAGGGGCGCGGCGCCCTAGGGGTACGCGCTGACGGTGTGCGGGGCGCTCGTCGTCGGTCGCGCCCGGCGGGGCGCGTCGCTCTGAAGGCGGGGGAGCGGCAGGCTGGGGATATGGACTTCGCGGTCGCCGTCGAGGCGTTCGCCGACCACCTCGAGAAGGTACGTCGGCTCTCTCCGGCGACCGTGAAGGCGTACCGCTCCGATCTGCGAGACCTCGGGGCGAGCGTCGGGGGCGGCCCGGTCGACCGGATCGACCTGGAGATGCTGCGCGAATGGCTCTGGCAGGCGACCCAGCGTGGTGACGCCCGGGCGACGCTGGCCCGACGCGCAGCCACCGCGCGGGCGTTCTTCGGCTGGACGCGCGAGCAGGACATCGTCCCCCTCGACCCCAGCCTGCGGCTCGTGGCGCCGAAGCGCGCGAAGACGCTGCCGACGGTGGCATCGAAGGACGCGATGACGGAGCTGTTGGAGCGACACCGGCAGGCGGCGTCCTCGGGCGATCCCACCGCCCTCCGCGACCATGCGGTGCTGGAGCTCCTCTACGGCGCCGCGGTCCGCGTCTCCGAGCTCTGCGGCCTCGACATCGACGACCTGGATCTCGATCGGGGCACGGCCCTCGTGCGGGGCAAGGGCGACAAGGAGCGCGTCGTCCCGTTCGGCGCGCCGGCGCGGGATGCGCTCACCGCCTACCTGCGCCGCGCTCGACCGGCTCTGCTCGCGCGGTCCGGCGCCGCGTCGCCCGCCGTCTTCCTCGGCAGTCGCGGGGGACGTATCGGTCCGCGGACGGTCTACGAGGTGGTCGCCCGTGCGCTCGCGCCCGTCGTCGGCGCCGAGACCGTCGGTCCGCACGCCCTCCGCCATACGGCGGCGACCCACCTGCTGGACGGTGGTGCGGATCTCCGCGCGGTGCAGGAGATCCTGGGGCACGCGAGCCTGGGCACCACCCAGATCTACACGCATGTCTCGGCGGAGCGGCTGACGGCGACGTATCGTCTGGCGCACCCTCGGGCCTGAGCGCGAAGCCCGCGCGTCGGGTCATCCGTCGCAGCAGGGCAGGAGGCGCGCCCGCAGGAGACCGCCGAACAGCACCATCGGGTTGAGGTACTCGCCGTCGCGTCGCACCCCGATGTGCAGCGCGCCCGGGGGAGTGTGACCGCCCGTGGCGACACGGCCGATGTCCTGGCCCCGGCGGACCGGGTCTCCCGCGCGCAGAGGCGACTCCAGGGGCTCGAACGTGCTCACGAGACCGTCGGCGTGTCGGATCGTGAGCAGCGGGCGATCGACGACGACGCCCTGGTACGCGACCACCCCCTCCGCCGGGGCGAGGACGGCGTCGCCCGCGCTCGCGACGATATCCATACCGCGGTGCCCGGGACCGTAGGCGTGCGCCGGCGCGCGGTAGGCGACGCTCACGCGCCGAGTCCCCTCGACGGGCCACCGCCAGGGAACGTCGGAGACGAACTCGTCGGGCACGGGCGTGAGGCCGTGCGGTGCCGACGCCGCTCGCGCGGCGGGAGGAGACGGGAACGGAGCACCGCCGCACAGGAGCACGACAGCGGCGAGCACGGTGGCGATCAGCACCCGGAGCAGCGAGGGGTGCGGGAAAGAGCGAGGGCGAGGAGGGGATGGAGGAGTCATCACGCGAGTGTGCGTGGCCGGTGCGGGCCGGTGGAGCGGGTTCTCTCCGCCGGGGCCGGAGGCAGGGGAGAAGACCAGGAATTGCGCTGCTGGGGAGGACGAGCTGTGGGCGCATGATCCTGTATGCTGGACGAGCACCTCGATCTCGGGGTGACTACGCGTGCCCAGAGCGACTCCGTCGTGGCATCCACTCCCGCAGGTCCCGTCTCCGAACGGGTGGGCGTGAGCCGGGCACCAGGATGTCCGACCGTCCGGTCGGCATGACAACCTCAACGGCGCGTCCCGCGCCAGAATCAGGAGACGACCATGGCTGTGGTCACCATCCGTCAGCTGCTCGACAGCGGCGTGCACTTCGGACACCAGACCCGTCGGTGGAACCCGAAGGTGAAGCGCTTCATCCTCACGGAGCGCAGCGGCATCCACATCATCGACCTCCAGCAGTCGCTCGGCTACATCGACAAGGCGTACGACTTCGTCAAGGAGACCGTGGCGCACGGCGGCACGATCCTCTTCGTCGGCACCAAGAAGCAGGCGCAGGAGATCCTCGCGGAGCAGGCCACGCGCGTCGGCCAGCCCTACGTGAACCAGCGCTGGCTCGGCGGCCTCCTCACCAACTTCTCCACCATCGCGAAGCGTCTCGCCCGCATGAAGGAGCTCGAGGAGCTCGACTACGAGAACCCCTCCGCCTCCGGCTTCACGAAGAAGGAGCTGCTGCTCAAGAAGCGCGAGCTGGACAAGCTGCACAAGTCGCTGGGCGGTATCCGTAACCTCACCAAGACGCCGTCCGCCCTCTGGGTCGTCGACGCCAAGCGTGAGCACCTCGCCATCGACGAGGCCAAGAAGCTCGGCATCCCGGTGATCGGCATCCTCGACACCAACGCCGACCCGGACGACTTCCAGTACCCGATCCCCGGCAACGACGACGCCATCCGTTCGGTGTCGCTGCTGACGCGCATCATCGCCGACGCCGCCGCCGAGGGCCTGCAGCAGAAGCACAACCCGGAGTCGGGCGACGCCGAGCCGCTGGCCGAGTGGGAGAAGGAGCTTCTCGAGGCTCCCGTGCAGGAGTCCGCTGACGCCGCCGAGGTCGTGACCGCGGACGACGAGGCCGCCGTCGTCGAGACCCCGGCCGCCGACGCCACCGCCGCCGACGAGGCCGGTGCCCAGGCGCACGACGAGGCGATCGCCGCCGCTTCCGGTGAGGAGACCGCCGAGGTCGCCGCCGCCGAGGCCGCTGACGCCAAGTAATCCCTCGTACACCCACACAACGAAGCAAGGAGCCACCACACATGGCCAACTTCACCATCGCCGACCTCAAGGCGCTGCGTGAGCAGCTCGGCACGGGAATGGTCGACACCAAGAAGGCGCTCGAGGAGGCTGACGGCGACGTCGAGAAGGCCACCGAGATCCTGCGCCTGAAGGGTGCGAAGGGCAACGCCAAGCGCGCCGACCGTTCGACCAGCGAGGGCCTCGTCGTCGCTCGCGAGCAGGACGGAGCCGTGACGCTCGTCGAGCTCGCCTGCGAGACCGACTTCGTCGCGAAGAACGAGCGCTTCATCGCGCTGGCCGACAAGGTCGCCGACGCCGTCGCCGCCGTGAAGGCCGACTCGGTCGAGGCCGCCCTGGCCGCTCCGGCGGGCGACAAGACCGTCGAGCAGCTCATCTCGGAAGAGGCCGCCATCATCGGCGAGAAGGTCGAGCTCCGTCGCGTGCGCACCGTCACCGGTGACAGCGTCGAGGTCTACCTGCACCGCACGAGCAAGGACCTGCCGCCGCAGATCGGCGTCGTCGTCGCCTACACGGGTGACGACGCCGCGACCGCGCGCAGCATCGCCCAGCACATTTCGTTCGCCAACCCGTCGTACCTGTCCCGCGAGGACGTTCCGGCGGACGCGGTCGAGAAGGAGCGCGAGATCGTCACCGAGATCTCCCGCAACGAGGGCAAGCCCGAGGCCGCCCTGCCGAAGATCGTCGAGGGCCGTGTCGCCGCGTTCATCAAGCAGGTCGCCCTGCTCGAGCAGGACTACGCGAAGGACAACAAGCTCTCCGTCGCCCAGGTGGCGAAGGACGCCGGTATCACCGTGACGGACTTCGCGCGCTTCAAGGTCGGCGCGTAGCACTGTCGAAGGGGTTCGGATCACTCGATCCGAACCCCTTCTTCATGCCCACCAGGCACTATCTTGAATCGGGACGAGAGGACATCCCCCATGACTGAACGCACCGGACGCCGCCGCGTCCTCCTGAAGCTCTCCGGAGAGGCGTTCGGCGCCGGTCAGCTCGGCGTGAACCCTGACGTGGTCAGCCAGATGGCGCGGGAGATCGCCGCCGCGGTCGACCGCGTCGAGGTGGCCGTCGTCGTCGGCGGGGGCAACTTCTTCCGCGGCGCGGAGCTCAGCCAGCGGGGAATGGACCGCGGACGAGCGGACTACATGGGCATGCTCGGCACCGTCATGAACGCGCTCGCGCTGCAGGACTTCCTGGAGCAGGCGGGCGCCGCCACCCGCGTGCAGTCCGCGATCTCGATGACCCAGGTCGCCGAGCCCTACATCCCGCGTCGCGCAGAGCGCCACATGGAGAAGGGCCGCGTCGTGATCTTCGGCGCCGGCGCAGGCCTGCCGTACTTCTCCACCGACACCGTGGCCGCACAGCGCGCCCTGGAGATCGGCGCGCAGGAGGTGCTCGTCGCCAAGAACGGCGTCGACGCCATCTACACCGCCGACCCGAACAAGCACGCCGACGCGGAGCGCATCGAGCGCGTGACCTACCGCGACGCGCTGCAGCAGGGACTCAAGGTCGTCGACTCCACGGCGTTCAGCCTGTGCATGGACAACAACATGGACATGCGCGTCTTCGGGATGGAGCCGGCGGGCAACGTGACCCGCGCGCTCCTGGGCGAGCCCATCGGCACGCTCGTCACGGCCTGAGCGCCTGCACGGGACGGGAGCCCGCTCCCGATAGAATTTCCAGAACACCCCGACGATAGGAGCCACCGTGATTGCGGACGTCCTCGCTGAAACCACCACCCGCATGTCCCGGGCCGTCGAGGCTGCCAAGGAGGACTTCTCCACGGTGCGCACGGGTCGTGCGAACCCCCAGCTCTTCCAGAAGGTGCTGGTCGACTACTACGGCACGCCGACGCCGCTGGCGCAGCTCGCCTCGCTCGCCAACCAGGAAGCGCGCACGCTCATCATCACGCCGTACGACAAGTCGGCGCTCAAGGCGATCGAGCAGGCGATCCGCGACATGCCGAACCTCGGGGCGAACCCCACGAACGACGGCAACCTCGTGCGGGTCACGATGCCCGAGCTCACCGCCGAGCGGCGCAAGGAGTACGTGAAGCTCGTGAAGTCGAAGGCCGAGGACGCCAAGGTCCACGTCCGCGGCATCCGCCGGAAGGCGAAGGACGAGCTCGACGCTCTGAAGAGCGAGCTCGGCGAGGACGAGATCGCCCGCGGCGAGAAGGAGCTGGACGCGCTGACCCGTCAGCACGTCGACCTCATCGACGACGCGCTCAAGCGCAAAGAGGCCGAACTCCTCGAGGTGTAGCTCGTATGTCCGATGAATCGCGCGGCGCCGAGGAGGGCACTCCGGTGACCCGCCGGGAGGCACAGCCGGACCGGGTCTCCGATGGGGGTGCCCCGCTCGGCGATGCGTCGTTCCCGGGATTCGACGCCGGGAGCGTGCCGCCGCGTCCTCCGCTTCCCGTCACGCCTCCCGCTCCGTCCGTCACGGCGGAGCGGCTGGACACCGCGGATCACAATGCGATCCGCGAGCAGTGGCGCCAGGCGCGGGATGAGTTCGGGACGCACGTGTCGCACGCCCGCGACCAGCTCGATCAGGCCAACGAACGCATCAAGCAGCGCACCGGCCGCGACCTCGTGCTCGCGATCGTGATCGGGCTCGCTTTCGGCGCCGCCCTCCTCGGATCGCTGCTGTTCATCAAGGCGCTGTTCGTCCCGTTCGCGCTGGCCGCCGCTCTCCTCGGCGTCTACGAGCTGTCCCGGGCGCTGCGGGCGGCCGGACGCCGCGTGGATGTGATCCCGCAGCTGGTCGCGGCCACCTTCCTGGTGCTGTCCGCGTACTTCGCCGAGCCGTGGCTGAGCTGGGTCATGCTGTTCGTCGCCGTGGCCTTCGTCATCGTGTGGCGGCTGCTCGCCCAGATGGTCGCGAAGGACGGTCGCACCTACGGTGACGTGCTCACCGACGCCGTGATCGGCGGTTTCATCCAGGTGTACGTGCCGTTCCTCGCCGGCGTGGCCCTCATCCTGCTTGAGCAGGAGGGCGGCCAGTGGTGGGTGCTGAGCTTCATCGCGATCGCGGTGGCGGCCGACACCGGGGCGTACGCCGCGGGTCTGGCGTTCGGCCGGCATCCGATGGCGCCCCGGATCAGCCCGAAGAAGACCTGGGAGGGCTTCGGCGGGGCCGTGGTCGCCTCCTTGGCGGCGGGTGTGCTCCTGGCCCTGTTCCTCCTCGATCTGCCCTGGTGGGGCGGCGTGATCTTCGGGGCGGCGATCCTGCTGTCCGCGACGCTCGGCGACCTCGGCGAGTCCATGCTGAAGCGCGACCTGGGCATCAAGGACATGAGCTCCTGGCTCCCCGGCCACGGCGGTCTCCTGGATCGCCTGGACAGCATCCTGCTGTCGACCATCCCCGCCCTGTGCCTGTACTTCCTCCTCTCTCCCTGGTTGGTGCTCTGATGAACGACAGCGGTGCTGTGATCAACGACGACGGGGTCGACACCTCTGCGCGCAGCACGGCGAAGCCTGCGTTCGCGCTCACGAGCGGTCGCACCAAGGGCTACCACCGTGCGGCCGTCGACACCTTCCTCGCCTCGGCGCGTCAGGCGTTCGAGGGCGGAGGAGACGACCTCACCGCCGAGGACGTGCGCACCGCCTCGTTCCCCCTCGTGAAGGAGGGGTATGCAGTGGCGGAGGTCGATGCCGCGCTCGGCCGGGTCGAGGATGCGTTTGCGGCCCGAGAGCGCGAGCGCGCCGTGCGCGCTCGCGGAGCTGGAGCCTGGGTGGAACAGGCCAGGGCCGATGCACAGGTGATCCTCGACCATCTCGCGCGTCCGCGGCGTCATCGGTTCGCCCGCACCGGAATCCTCACCTTCGGGTACCGCGTCGACGAGGTCGATCACGTCACCTCCCGCATCGTCCGGTACCTCCGCGACGGCGACGCGCTGACCGCCGAACAGCTGCGGTCCGCGGCGTTCCGCATGCAGCGCGGCGGCTACCGCGAGGAGCAGGTCGATGCGCTGCTCGACGCCACGATCGACGTCATCCTGGCGGTCCGCTGAGCCTGCCTGATGGCCTGTTCAGGCAGGTATGCGTAGACTGTCCACCATCGTGAACTCCCGAAACGACATGATTCCCGAACGAAGCGAGGCCGCGCTGGTACCCGCAGCGACGGCCACGTCTGCCTCCCGAGGCACGCGACGCTGGTCGCGTCGCCGGGGTGTCGCCGGTGTCTTCAGCTCTCTCGCGGTCGTCGGATTCGCCGCCGCGATGGTCGCTCCGACCGGCGTCGCCCTCGCGCAGCCGGTCGCCACGGAAGCTCCGGACTCCGTGTACGCGGCGGCTCTCGCGGACACGCAGAACCTCACCGTCACCGTGGAAGGCGCAGCGATCACCCCCGTCGAGCGCGGGTCCTTCGAGGTGTACGTCAAGCCGAAGCCCAAGCCCAAGCCGAAGCCGGCGGCTCCCGCGAGCACGCCGTCGTCCGGTTCGCAGGGCGGGTCCTCCGGCGGGGGTCTCCCGCCGTACAGCGGCGGCGGTGCGCCGGCGGAGTGGATGGCCGCGGCCGGCATCGCTCAGGGCGACTGGCAGTACGTCGACTACATCGTGTCGCGGGAGAGCGGGTGGAACCCGAACGCCACCAACTCCTCCTCCGGTGCCTGCGGGCTCGTCCAGGCTCTTCCCTGCAGCAAGGTGCCCGGCAACGGCTACAACCCGGTGGACAACCTGCGCTGGGCCACCGGCTACGCCACCGGTCGGTACGGCAGCTGGGCCGGCGCGTACAACTTCTGGGTCACCAACCACTGGTGGTGAGCCGGCACCATGCCCCGCTCACGTCGTCGTCCTTCCGCGCGCCCTGAGGGCGAGGATTCGTTCGATCGCCTCCTCGCCGGGTGGAAGCGCACCGAGGTGCGTCGTGGCGTGGAGTGGACGGTCCAGCCGGTCTCCGCCGTCCAGGCGCAGAAGGCCTACGTCTGCCCAGGCTGCGGCCGGTCCGTCGACCCCGGGACCGCGCATCTCGTCGCCTGGCGGGCGGATGGCATCCTCGGCGAGGCGGCGGCGCTGGCCGACCGCAGACACTGGCACACCCCCTGTTGGAGGATCGCATGACCATGGAGATCCGCGGACCGCTCGAGCTCCCCGCGACGCGTGAGGACATCGAGCTGCACACCGCAGACGGGCTCACGCTGGTGGGCGAGCTGGCGGTGCCCGAGACGGCCGCCCCGGTGGCCACGCTGGTGACGCTGCATCCGCTGCCGACGGCGGGCGGCTTCATGGACTCGCACATCATCCGCAAGGCGTCCGCACGCCTGCCTGCCCTGGCCGATCTCGCCGTCCTGCGGTTCAACACGCGCGGCACGACGTCGCCGCGCGGCACGAGCGAGGGCGCGTTCGACGGTGGGGCTGCGGAGCAGTTCGACGTCGCCGCCGCCATGGACTTCGTGCGTGACCGCGGACTGCCTCGCCCCTGGATCGTCGGCTGGTCGTTCGGAACGGAGCTCGCGCTGAAGTACGGCGCCGACCACGACATCGAGGGCATCATCCTGCTCTCGCCGCCACTGCACCGCGCGACGGCGGAGGAGGTCGCCGCTTGGGGGACGACCGACCACCGCGTCGTCATCCTCGTCCCCGAGCTGGACGACTACCTGCGCCCCGCCGAGGCCCGGGAGCGGTTCGCGAGCATTCCGCACGCGCAGCTGATCGCCGTCGACGGCGGGAAGCACCTGTGGGTGGGGGAGACGCAGACGCGGCGCGTGCTCACCGAGATCGTCGCCGCGGTCAACCCGTCGGCCCTGCCGCTGCCGACGCACTGGCCCGTCGAGGGCTGACGCGGAGCGACGGTCCGGTCACCGCTCGTTCATGCGGGGGATCAGCACCTGCCGATAGATGATGAGGATGCTGGCCGCCACGGGGATCGCGATGAGCGCGCCGAGCAGGCCGAGCAGGCTTCCTCCGGCGAGGGCGGCCACGACCACCACGGCGCCGGGCACCGACACGGCGCGGCTCATGATCCGCGGCGAGATCACGTACGCCTCGATCTGCATGTAGATGAGGTAGTAGATCGCCGCGGCGAGAGCCGTGCCGGGGGAGCCGAGACCGGGGATCAGGCAGACGAGGACGATGATCGTCGAACCCGTCAACGTGCCGACGAGGGGGATCAGCGAGAAGAAGAACGCGACGACGGCGAGGACGGCCGGGAACGGCGCGTCGATGATCGTGAGGTAGATGGCGCTGAGGATGCCGTTGATGACCCCCTGGCTGACCTGCCCCATGACGTAGTAGCCCACGGAGTCGGTGATCTGCTCGGAGAGGTCGATGAAGCGGTCCCGCTTGGACGCCGGCACGAGCTGGTACACCGCGCGCTTGAGCGAGGGGGTGGAGGCCGTGAGGTAGATGGTCAAGATGAGGACGATGAAGGCGCCGAACACCCCGCTCAGCACGGCCCCGCTGGCGACGAGCACACCTTGACCGATCGATCCGCCGATCTCGGCGAGGTTCGTCGCCAGCCAGTCCTCGACGTAGGCGAACACGTCGTCGACGCGGAGGTTGGGGAAGGTCTCCTGGATCCACGTGCGCAGGTCCTCGATGGCGGTTCCCCGCTGCACGATCGCCGTGATCTGCGCGATGAGCTGGGAGATCTGGTCGACCAGCACCGGGAGGACGATGAGCACGATCCCGCTGAAGACCGCCAGCACGGCGACGATCGTGACCAGGACCGCGAGCCAGCGGGGCAGGCGCCGTCGCTCGAGGAACGTGACGAGCGGATCGAGCCCGAGGCTGAGGAAGAGAGCGGTGCCGATGTAGAGCAGCACCGTGGACAGCGTCTGCACGCTGCTGATCAGCACGATGCCGAGGCCCACGCCGAGTGTCGCCACGAGGGCGGTGCGGAACGGGTTGTGGATCTTCATGCAGACTCCTCGGAACGGCTGCAGCAAGGCTACCCATGACCGGCCACGACGCGTCGCCGACGTGCCGCAGCGTCGCCAGGGGAGGGGCCTCGTGGTCAACACACAGGTGACTTCGCTAGTCTGAAATGTCGAGTGTGGCGTCACGGGCGGGAAGCCGTGGTGCGTGAGGAGACTATTCGTGCGTTTCGTATGGGCCGTCGTGGCCTTCGTGCTGGCTGCCGTGCTGATCGGTGCGGGGATCGCCCAACGCACCGTCTTCGTCGGTCCTTCGTCCCAGGAGGCCCGCGTCGACATCGAGGAGCCCGCTCCGTACGTGCTGATGGACGGCGATGTGCTCCGGATGAACCCGGGCGCGCAGAAGGTGCTGATCCGCGGCGAGGGCGAGATCTTCGCGAGCTACGGCCGTACGGCCGACATGGAGGCGTGGCTCTCTGACGCGGAGTACAACCACGTCTCGGTCGGCGACGACGACGAGCTCCTCGTCGAGCACGTCGCGGCCCCGGACCCGGAGGAGTCGGACGAGACCCCCGCGCCGGACGACTCCGAGACCCCCGCGCCGGAGGACGAGGAGTCCGCCGAGCCCGCCGGCCGCAATCCGGCCGGGTCGGACCTGTGGCTCGACTCCTTCAGCGAGAAGAACTTCCTCTCCACCGACACCATGCAGCTCCCCGAGGGGACGAGCGTGCTGATCGCCTACGACGGCAGCGAGGACGCGCCGGACGACATCGTCGTCTCCTGGCCGCTGGACACGCGGACCCCGCTCGCCGGTCCGCTCATGGTCGCGGGCGGAGTCGTGCTGCTGGTGGGGCTCGTGCTCTACGTGCTCGCGATCCGCCACCAGCGCCGTGGCCGCGGCCCGCGCCGGAAGGGGCCGGGGCCGCTGCCCACGACCCAGCCGATCGACGTGGCGGCGCTCCCGCCGTCCGAGCGGGAGGCGCTCGAGGCCGCGGACGGCACGGAGCCGAAGACTCCGGAGCGGAAGGACAACGTGGAGGACGCGGAGGTCGTCGACGAGAAGCCCACGGAGGGGAAGAACGCCATGCAGAGTGTGCGCCCGCGCCGTCGTCGGCGTCTGCTCGTCGTGCCCGCTCTCGGTCTGACCGCGGTGCTGGCCGCCGGCTGCAGCGCCGAGTCCTGGCCGGAGTTCGGGGATGCCTCTGCGTCGCCGTCGCCGAGCCCCACCGTCATCGCGCCCGACAACCAGAAACCCCCGGCGGTCACCGAGACGCAGGCCGACCGCATCCTCGGGGAGATCTCCGAGACGCTGGTGAAGGCCGACGAGGAGAAGGACCTCGATCTCGCAGCGACGCGCCTGGACGGGACCGCGCTGGCGACCCGCACCACCGACTACGCCCTGCGGGAGAAGCTGCCCGACCGCCCCGCACCGGCGGCGATCCCGACCGACGACGTCGAGGTCGTGCTTCCGGAGGCGACCGACCGCTGGCCGCGCACCGTCCTCATGCTCTCGAAGAGCACCGGCGACGACACCGTGCCGCCCGTGGTCCTCACCATGACGCAGGCGGACCCCTGGTCCAACTACAAGGTGACGAACATGGCCGAGATGTCCGCCGACGCGGCCTTCCCCGAGGTGGCGGCGAGCTGGCTCGGCACCTCCCTCGTCCCCGCGGACTCCGCGTTCCTGTCGGTGCCCCCGGACGAGGTCGCCGCCGCCTTCGCGGACGTCGTCGACAACGGGGAGAAGAGCGAGTCGTACGGGCAGTTCGACGAGCTGGCACTCAACCTCGCGAAGTCGATCACCGACAGCCGCCAGAGCCTGGTGCAGGGGCTGGCCGACGCCGGTGCCGCGGAGACCTCGACGGCGGCCTTCGACATGACGCCGACGGAGGAGGACCCGGTCTCCCTGACGACCCTGGACAGCGGTGCCATCGTCGCTGTCTCCGTGCTGGACGTCGAGACGATCACTCCCACCTCGTCCGATGTGGTGATCCGCTTCGGCGACAACGAGGAGGCCAAGGCCCTCACCGGTGCCAACGAGTCCGCCAAGGGCGCCGAGACGACCTATGCATTCCAGCTGTTCTTCGCCGTCCCCTCGCAGGGATCGAGCGACCCGATCCGGCTCCTGGCGTCGCGCCAGGACCTCGTGTCCGTGAAGGTGATCAAGTGAGCGAGATCTCTCCCGCCGCCCTGCGCGGTGCCGTCGACCTGTCCAGCCTGCGCCATCGCCCCTCCGCCCCGGCAGGCGGCTCGGCGACCGCTCCCGCCGGATCTCCGGTCACGGATGTCGTCGTCGACGCGACCGATGAGAACTTCGGCCAGGTGCTCGAGCTCTCCCGCACGGTGCCGGTCGTCGTCGACCTCTGGGCCGAGTGGTGCGGGCCGTGCAAGCAGCTGAGCCCGATCATCGAGAAGGTCACCCGTGAGCTGGGCGGACGCGTCCTCCTCGCCAAGGTCGACGTCGACGCCAACCCGCAGCTCGCGCAGAGCTTCCGCGCGCAGTCGATCCCGATGGTCGTCGCCCTCATCGCCGGTCAGCCGGTCCCCATGTTCACGGGCGCGGTTCCGGAGCAGCAGGTCCGCGAGGTGTTCGCGCAGCTGCTGCAGGTGGCGGCGCAGAACGGGGTGTCCGGGTCGCTGCCCGTCGGAGAGGGCGAGGCGGCCGAGGCCGCCGCCCCGGCCGAGCCCGAGCTGCCGCCGCTGCACGCGGAGGCCTTCGCCGCGATCGAGCGCGGGGACTACCGTGCCGCCATCACCGCCTACGAGAAGGCCCTCGCCGAGAACCCGCGCGACGAGGACGCCATCGCCGGTCTCGGTCAGGTCCGCCTGCTCGACCGCGTGCAGGGGCTCGACCTCCAGGCCGCGCGCGCAGCAGCCGCCGCCGCACCGCAGGATGTGCAGGCGCAGTTCGACGTCGCCGATCTGGACCTCGCCGGCGGACACGTCGACGACGCGTTCGGCCGTCTGCTCGACCTGTTCGCGCAGCTGCCGTCGGATCAGCGGACGCCTGTGCGCGAGCGCCTCGTCGAGCTCTTCGGTCTCATCGGAGCCGGAGACCCGCGCGTGATCGCGGCCCGCAACCGGCTCTCCTCGCTGCTCTTCTGAGCGGTCTGCGCGGGGGAACGCCCCCGCGCAGACCCCCGTCAGCCGTTGTTCACGGTGGGGACGTGGGGCTCCGGCTGATAGCGGAGCCACAGCGTCGATAGGGCCGGCAGCGTGATCGAGGCCGTCGCCGCGCCCCCGTCTCCGGATTCGGCGACCACCATCCCGAGGTTGCCGGAACCGCGTCCGCCGTAGACGTCGGCATCGGAGTTCAGGATCTCCTGCCAGACGCCGGGGCGCGGCAATCCCAGGCGGTACCCGGTGCGCTCCACGCCGGCGAAGTTGCTGACCACGACCAGACGGCCGCCGTGCGCGTCCCGCCGTTCGAAGGCGATCACGGACGGATCCCAGCTCGGTGCCCCGAGCCGCGTGAACCCCGAGCCGTCGCTGTCGCGCTCCCAGAGCGGTGCCTGCGCCCGGTACACCCCGTTCATCGCGGCGACGAAGTCCTGGAGCTGGGCGTGCGAAGGCTGGTCGCGGAGCCACCAGTCCAGCTCGCGCCCCTCCGACCACTCGGCGAGCTGTCCGAACTCCTGACCCATGAACAGCAGCTTCTTGCCCGGATGCCCCCACATGTACGCGAGGTAGGCGCGGACGTTCGCGAGCTTGTGCCAGTGGTCGCCGGGCATCTTCGACAGCAGGCTGCCCTTGCCGTGCACGACCTCGTCGTGACTGATCGGCAGCACGTAGTTCTCGCCGAACGCGTAGACGAACGAGAAGGTCATCTCGCCCTCGTGGTGCGCCCGGTACATCGGGTCTCTGCCGATGTACTGCAGCGAGTCGTTCATCCACCCCATGTTCCACTTGAATCCGAACCCGAGGCCGGCGTGATCCGTCGGCGCGGTGACACCGGGGAAGCTCGTGGACTCCTCGGCGATCATGAGGATCCCGGGGTGCAGGCGGTAGGCGGTGGCGTTGACCTCCTGGAGGAAGCGGATCGCCTCGAGGTTCTCGCGTCCGCCGTGGATGTTCGGCTCCCACTCACCCTCGCGACGCGAGTAGTCGAGGTAGAGCATCGAGGCGACGGCGTCGACGCGCAGACCGTCGACGTGGAACTCCTCGAGCCAGTACAGCGCGTTCGCGACGAGGAAGCCGCGGACCTCGGGACGACCGTAGTCGAAGATGAGCGTGCCCCAGTCCTGGTGCTCTCCGCGCCGGGGGTCGGGGTGCTCGTACAGGGGCTGACCGTCGAAGCGCGCCAGGGCGAAGTCGTCCTTGGGGAAGTGGCCCGGCACCCAGTCCATGATGACGCCGATGCCGGCCTGGTGCAGGCGGTCGATGAGGTAGCGCAGGTCGTCGGGGGAGCCGTACCGGCTCGTCGGCGCGTAGTAGCCGCTGACCTGGTATCCCCAGGATCCGCCGAACGGATGCTCGGCGAGCGGCATGAACTCGACGTGCGTGAACCCCGTCTCCTGCACGTGCGCGATCAGCGGATCCGCCATATCGCGGTAGCCCAGGCCCCCGCGCCAGGAGCCGACGTGCACCTCGTACACCGCCAGCGGCTGCGCGACGGCATGCGTGGCGGCACGACGCGTCATCCAGGCGCCGTCCTCCCAGACGTACGACGACGCCGTCACGACGGAGGCGGTCTCCGGCGGCACCTGCGCCGCCAACGCCATCGGGTCGGCCTTGAGGATCCAGCTGCCGCTCCGCGTCCGGATCTGGTACTTGTAGCGGGTCCCGACGGGGAGGTCGGGGATGAAGAGCTCCCAGACGCCGCTCGCGCCGAGCGAGCGCATGGCGTGGCTCTCGCCGTTCCAGCCGTTGTGATCGCCCACCACGCGGACCGCGGTCGCGTCGGGTGCCCAGACCGCGAACGACACGCCCTGCTCGTCGCCCTGCGTGCGGGGATGGGCTCCCAGCGCCTCCCACAGCCGCTCGTGACGGCCTTCGGCGATCAGATGAAGGTCCAGGTCGCCGAGGGTCGGCGCGTGACGGTACGGGTCGCCCGCGACGCTCTCCTCCTCGCCGCGGTAGCGCGTCGCGAGGCGGTAGGGGAGCGGCGGTCCCGGATGCGTGCCCTCCCACACCCCGTGCGCGACGTGGGTGAGCGTCAGGCGGCTGCCGTCGTCGAAGACGGCCTCCACCGTCTCGGCGAGCGGACGGCGAGCCCGGATCACGGTGACAGTGCGATCCGCCGCATCCTTCGCGGGGTGGGCGCCGAGCACGGCGTGCGGCGCGTGGTGCCGCCCTTCCGCCACGGCCTCCCAGTCGGCGTTCGCGGTGTCGTCGATGCCGCTCATGCGCGCTCCCTCACCTTCAGGATGTGGACCGGCTCGGCAAAGGCGTCGAGCCGGACGTAGTTGTGATCGGTCCAGGTCCAGACGCTGCCCGTGAGCAGGTCCTCCACCTCGTAGCTCTCACCCAGGGGGACGCCCCAGCGTGTGGTGTCGAGATGGACGGTGGTCTCGCGCACCGAGTGCGGGTCGACGTTCGCGACGACGATGAGCGTGTCCGGCCGCCCGGTTCCGGTGAAGGCGGCGTCGAGATGCTTGCTGAACACGAGGATGGCGTCATCGTCGCTCCAGTGCAGCTCGAGGTTGCGCAGCTGCCGCAGGGCCGGATGCGCCGCGCGGATCTCGTTCAGCCGCCGCAGGAGCGGAGCCAGCGATTCCCCGCGTTCCTCGGCCCCCGCCCAGTCGCGGAACTTGTACTCGTACTTCTCGTTGTCGATGTTCTCCTCGGAACCCGGGCGGGCCACGTTCTCGATGAGTTCGTATCCCGCATACACGCCGTACACGGGGCCCGCGGTGGCGGCGATGCAGGCGCGGATCCGGTAGGCCGCGCGTCCGCCGAACTGGAGGTATTCGGTGAGGATGTCGTGCGTGTTGACGAAGAGGTTCGGGCGCATGTAGTCGGCCGTCTCGTGGGAGATCGTCGTGAGGAACTCCTCCAGCTCCGCCTTGGTGTTGCGCCACGTGAAGTAGCTGTAGCTCTGTTGGAAGCCCACCGCGGCGAGCGCGCGCATCACCGCCGGTCGGGTGAACGCCTCGGCCAGGAAGATCACGTCGGGATCCGTCTCGTTCACCGTCGCGATCAGCCACTCCCAGAACTGCAGCGGCTTGGTGTGCGGGTTGTCCACGCGGAAGATCCGAACCCCCTCCGCCACCCAGTGCCGGACGATCCGGAGCATCTCGGCGGCGATCCCCTCCGGGTCGTTGTCGAAGTTCAGCGGGTAGATGTCCTGGTACTTCTTCGGCGGGTTCTCGGCGTACGCGATCGTGCCGTCGGGGAGGGTGGTGAACCACTCCGGGTGGTCGCGCACCCAGGGGTGGTCGGGAGAGGCCTGCAGCGCGAGGTCGAGGGCGACCTCCAGTCCCTCCTTCCGCGCGGCCCGCACGAAGGCGCGGAAGTCCTGCGGGGTGCCGAGGTCAGGGTGGATCGCATCGTGCCCGCCCTCCGCCGCTCCGATGGCGTACGGCGAGCCCGGGTCCCCGGCCTCGGCGACGAGGGTGTTGTTGCGACCCTTGCGGTTGGTCGTGCCGATGGGATGCACGGGGACGAGGTAGATCACGTCGAAGCCCATCCTGGCGACCTCGGGCAGGCGCTTCGCTGCAGTACGGAACGTGCCGCTGCGGACCGTTCCGTCCTTGAGGCGGCGGGCTCCCTCCGACCGCGGGAAGAACTCGTACCAGGCGCCGACTCCGGCGCGGGTGCGCTCCACGCGGAGGAGCTGCTCCGCGGAGGCGGAACGGAGCGTCGTGACGGGGCGATCGCGGAAGATCGCCGCGAGGTCGGGGTCCACGGCCCGTTCGGCGGCGACGACGGGGTCGCCGGCCCGGAGTTCCTCCGCCCAGGTCCTGAGGCGCGTGCGCTGCGCTGCGGGGCGGTCCTTCTCGGCAGCCGCCCGCTGCAGGAGCTCGGCTCCGAGGGCGGCCATCACGGGGACGTCCACCCCGGCGGCGATCTTCACGTGCGCGGCGTGCGCCCAGGTGGCGAAGTCGTCGGAGAACGCCTCGAAGCGATACCGCCAGAGACCCTCCGCATCGAGGGCGATCTCCGCCTCCCAGCGATCGGTGCCGTCGGCGAGCGCCGTGAGCCGGTGCAGGCTCTCTTCGCCGGCCGGTGAGGTCAGTCGCACGTGCACGCCGATGAGGTCGTGCCCTTCGCGGAACGCCACGACGCGGAAGGGGACGACCTCGCCCGCGAACGCCTTGGCGGGGAAGCCTCCCGGAACCACCGGCGTGCCGTCCAGCAGCGGGATCCGGGTGGTCCGAAGAGCTCCGGGCTGGTCGGCGTCGACGGCGCGCGTCGGGATCTGAACGGGGCTCCGCAGAGCCGTGGGTCGGGTTCCAGCACGAGCAGTCACATGCCGAATCTACCGCTCGGCCCTGTCGGAACCTACCGCTCGACCCCGGCGCCGAACCGTGCTATCACTCCACCCGGAACAGGCGCATGGATGTGCCGGGGATCGGCAGCACGTCACCCGGAGCGTACGTCTCCTCGGCCTCCGACGGGCGCTCGTCGGCGCTCGACCAGAGGGAGACGAATCGGCTGGCACCCTCGATCTCCTCCGGGAGCCGCACGTCGATCGGCGCCTCCGTCCCGTGCACGATCAGGAGGATGCGGTTGGCAGGTTCCTTGTCCGGTGTGGAGGCGGCGACGTACTGCAGCGTGCGATTGCCGGGATCGGTCCACTGCCCCGGTTCCATGGTCGCACCGTCCTGGTCGTACCAGTCCATGACCGAGGCGTTCGGGATGTGCTCGCCGAGGCGCGCATACCGACTCGGCCGCAGCGCCGGATTCTCCTCGCGCAACCGGGCGAGGCGCGCGACGTGGGCCCGGAGGTCGTCCTGCCAAGGCTCGAACTCCCAGGAGAGCCAGGACAGCGGCGAGTCCTGCGCGTAGGCGTTGTTGTTGCCGCGCTGGCTCCGCCCCACCTCGTCCCCGGCGGTGAGCATCGGGATGCCGGCCGAGAGGAGGAGGGTGCCGAGCAGGTTGCGCATGGCCTTGCGCCGGGCGGTGAGGATCGCGGGATCGTCGGTCGGCCCCTCGACGCCGTGGTTGAACGAGCGGTTCAGGTCGGCGCCGTCGCGGTTGTGCTCGCCATTGGCCTCGTTGTGCTTGACGTCGTACGACACGAGGTCGTGCAGCGTGAACCCGTCGTGCGCCGTGACGAAGTTGATGCTCGCGAGGGGTCCGCGGTCCTCGCTGAAGGTGTTGGACGATCCGGCGAGCCGGGTGGCGAAGCCGCCGATGCCGACCGGCGCCGAGGCCCGTCGTGCGTAGTCGATGTCGCTCAGCCAGAAGTTGCGCACGCGGTCTCGGTACCGGTCGTTCCACTCGTGCCACCCCGCAGGGAAGTTGCCCGTCTGCCAGCCGCCCAGTCCGACGTCCCAGGGCTCCGCGATGAGCTTGGTGTCCGCGAGGACGGGGTCGGCGGCGATCGCCTGCAGCAGCGGATGATCCGGAGTGTAGGCGTGAGCGCCGTCGCGCGCGATCGCCGTCGCCAGGTCGAAGCGGAAGCCGTCGATCTGCATCTCCTCGGCCCAGTACCGGAGCGAGTCCAGCACCAGTCGTGCGCCCGCGTCGGTGGCCGTGTTGAGCGTGTTGCCGCATCCCGTGGTGTCGACGTAGACGCCCGCGTCGTCCTGTCGGTAGTACCGCGCGTTGTCGATACCGCGGAGACTGGAGCGCGGCCCGCCGATGCCTTCTTCCGACGTGTGGTTGTACACGACGTCGAGGATCACCTCGAGGCCGGCCTCATGCAGCAGACGCACCATGCCCTTGAACTCGGCGATGATCGCCTCGGGGCCCCGTTTCCTGGCGTCTTCCGTCGCGTAGGCGGCGTGGGGCGTGAAGAAGTTCAGGGTGTTGTACCCCCAGTAGTTCGTCAGCCCCCGCTCCAGCAGCCGCGGCTCCGGGACGAAGGCGTGGACGGGGAGCAGCTCCACCGACGTCACCCCGAGCGTGCGGAGGTACGCGATCATGGCCGGATGCGCGAGGCCCGCGTAGGTGCCGTGCAGCGCGGGCGGGATGTCGGGGTGCCGCTTGGTCAGTCCCTTCAGGTGGCCCTCGTAGATCAGCGTCCGGTCGACGGGGATCCGCGGCTTCGTGGAGCCGCCCCAGTCGAAGCCGTCCTCGATGACCACGGCTCGCCATTCCTGGTAGCCGTGTCCCTGGGCGAGGCCTCGCGCATACGGGTCGAGGAGCAGCGTCTCCGGGTTGAACGTGTTGCCGGGCCCGTGCGGACCCTCGACGCGGAGCGCGTAGCGGACTCCGGGCTGCAGCAACGGCGTCGTGACCTCCCAGACGCCTCCGGGCCGCCGTTCGAGCGGAGCCTGGTCGACGACCCAGTCGAGGTCCGTCGCGTCGAAGACGACGAGCTCGACGGCGGAGGCGTTCTGCGACCAGACCCGCAGTGTGCCGACACCGTCGTGCAGCCGGACGCCGAGGTTGTCGAGGATCGCCCCACCGGGCACGACGGAGTCGGGGGACGAAGACATGGATACACCCTAAACGTGTTGCATTTCAGTCTCATGACAGGACGCACCCGGTCTCACGCGCAGACGGTCCGTCCGGGTCGCGGATCGGGGAGAATCGAAGCATGCGGCACTATCTCGACCACGCGGCGACGACCCCGTTGCGCCCGGAGGCCAGGGACGCGTGGCTGGAGGCGTCGGTCATCATCGGCAACGCGTCGTCGACGCATGGAGCCGGGCAGGACGCGCGCCGGGTGCTGGAGGAGTCACGGGAGCGGATCGCCGCGGTCCTCGGGTCCGATCCGATCGAGGTCGTGCTCACCTCCGGTGGGACGGAATCCATCAACCTCGCCCTCCAGGGACTGTGGCACTCGCGTCGTCCGGAGACGACCGCTGTCGTGGTGCCGGACGGCGAGCATCACGCGACGATGGACACGGTCGCAGCCCTGGTGGCCGACGGTGCCGCGGTGCGGGCCGTGCCCGTGTCGGCCCACGCGCGCATCGACGAGGACCGCTTCGCCGCGGCCCTGCCGGGGGCCGCGCTCGCGACCGCGCTCGTCGCGAACAACGAGACCGGGACGATCAACGGTGCGCCCGCGCTGGCGGCGGCCACGGCCGACGCCGGTGTACCCCTGCACCTCGACGCCGTCGCCGCTCTCGGGCATCTGCCGCTGTCCTTCCGGGACCTCCGCGGCCGCGCGGACGACGGCGTGGGCCTCGTGGCGCTCAGCGTCGCCGGACACAAGGTCGGCGCACCGGTCGGCGTCGGCGCGCTGGTGGTGGCCCGGTCCGCCCGGCTGACCCCGCTCCTGCGGGGCGGGGGCCAGCAGCGGGGTCTGCGTGCGGGCACGCAGGACGTGCCGGGAGCGGCGGCGCTGGCGACGGCGCTCGAACTCGCCGAACGGGAGCGGGCCGCCGAGAGCGTCCGGGTGGGCGGTCTGCGCGACCGCCTGGTCGAGGGCATCCGTGCGCGGGTGCCGGCGGCCGAGCTCCTGGGCGATCCCGATCACCGTCTTCCGGGTACCGCCCATCTGCTCTTCCCCGGTGCGGTGGGAGAGAGCCTGCTGTTCCTGCTGGACGTGGCCGGCGTCTCGGCCTCCACGGGCTCCGCGTGTCAGGCGGGGGTCGCCGAGCCTTCGCACGTCGTGATGGCGATGGGGCGCAGTGAGGCGGACGCCCGGAGCGTGCTGCGATTCTCCCTCGGGCGCACGTCCACCGACGCCGATGTGGATGCGGTGCTGGCGGTGATCGGAGAAGCCTACGCACGGGCATCCGGGGCCCGTGCAGCCGAGCGCTCGTAGACTGGACCCATGCGAATCCTTGCGGCCATGAGCGGTGGTGTGGACTCCGCCGTCGCGGCCGCCCGGGCCGTCGAGGCGGGGCACGATGTGGTCGGCGTGCACCTCGCGCTCTCCCGCGCCGGCGGGACCCTGCGCACCGGCAGCCGCGGCTGCTGCACGATCGAGGACGCCCTCGACGCGCGTCGCGCCGCCGACCTCCTCGGCATCCCCTTCTATGTGTGGGACTTCTCGGAGCGGTTCCGCGACGACGTGATCGACGACTTCGTCGCCGAGTACCGTGCGGGTCGGACGCCGAACCCGTGCATGCGGTGCAACGAGAAGATCAAGTTCGCCGCCCTGCTGGAGCGCGCCCTTGAGCTCGGTTTCGACGCCGTGTGCACCGGGCACTACGCGACCCTCGTCGACGGCCCGGCGGGACTCGAGCTGCACCGGGCCTCGGACAACGCGAAGGACCAGTCCTACGTGCTCGGCGTCCTCACGGCCGACCAGCTCGCGCACACCTACTTCCCCCTGGGCACCACGCCGTCGAAAGCGCAAGTGCGGGCGGAGGCGGAACAGCGCGGTCTCAGCGTCGCCCAGAAGCCGGACAGCCACGACATCTGCTTCATCCCGGATGGGGACACCCGGGGCTGGCTGGCCGAGAAGGTCGGCACGGCCACCGGTGAGATCGTCGACCGCTCCGGTGCCGTCGTCGGTGCGCACGAGGGTGCTCATGCGTTCACGGTCGGTCAGCGGCGCGGACTCAAGCTCGGCGTCCCGGCGGCGGACGGCAAGCCGCGCTTCGTGCTCGAGGTGCGCCCCGTGTCCAACACGGTGGTCGTCGGCCCGAAGGAGGCCCTGGCGATCGCCGAGATCGCGGGGGAGCGGTTCAGCTGGGCCGGCGCCGCGCCGACCTCGTCGTCGTTCGCGTGCGACGTCCAGATCCGCGCGCATGCCGAGCCGGTGCCCGCCACGGCCACGGTGACGGCCGAGGGCGTCCGCGTCGTCCCGGACACGCCCCTGGACGGCGTCGCCCCGGGGCAGACCGCCGTGCTCTACATCGGCACGCGCGTGCTCGGGCAGTTCACGATCGATGCGACCGTCTCCGCGGTCCCCGTCGGCGTCTGATCCGGGCGGATGTCGGTCGCCGCTCCTAGACTGACGGAGTGCCGGAGAACATCTCACTGGAAGACGCCCGCCGCGAGGCGGAGGAGCTCACGACCCGCATCCTCGAGGCGAAGGACGCGTACTACGGGCGTGACACGTCGCTCGTCGACGATGCCACGTACGACGGCTGGATGCGGCGCCTGGAAGAGCTCGAGCGCCTGCACCCCGAGCTGCAGGGACAGGACTCGCCCACGCAGATGGTCGGCGCGGCCGAGGCGACGGGGCTCGCGACCATCGAGCACGCCGAGCGCATGCTCAGCCTCGACAACGTCTTCTCGATCGAGGAGCTGCGCGAGTGGGCGCAGAAGACGCGCGCCGCCGCCGGGCGTGACGTCGACTGGTTGACCGAGCTCAAGATCGACGGCCTCGCGATCAACCTGCGGTACGAGGACGGCGTGCTGACGTCGGCGGCGACCCGTGGCGACGGGCGCGTCGGCGAGATCGTCACCGAGAACGCGCTCCGACTCCCCGAGATCCCGCAACGGCTCGCCGGGGAGGGGCATCCGCCGATCGTCGAGGTGCGCGGAGAGGTCTTCATCCCCGTCGCCGCGTTCGAGCGGCTGAACGCAGCGCAGGCGGCGTTCCGAGACCGCGCGTACGCGGACGCCCTCGCGCGCTGGGAGGCCAGGGGCGGCGCGAAGAAGCCGTTCGACGAGGAGAAGGCGCGGACCGCGGCGGCACGGCGTTTCCCGGCCTTCGCGAATCCCCGCAACGCGGCCAGTGGCGGCCTGCGTCAGCAGATCGACAAGAAGGACGGCCTGGAGCTGGAAGCGGGTCTGCTGCGCATCGAGTCGCTCGCGCTGTACGTGCACGGCATCGGTGCCTGGACGAACCCGCCGGTCGCGGCCCAGAGCCAGGTCTACGAGCTGCTGGCCGCCTGGGGGCTGCCGACGAGTCCGCACACGAAGGTGTGCCGCAGCATCGACGACGTCGTCGCCTTCGTCGAGCACTACGGCGAGCATCGGCACGACATCGAGCACGAGCTCGACGGCATCGTGGTCAAGGTCGACGAGCTCGACCTGCATGACGAGCTGGGAGCGACGAGCCGGGCACCCCGCTGGGCGATCGCCTACAAGTACCCGCCGGAGGAGGTGCAGACGAAGCTGCTCGACATCGTCGTCTCCGTCGGTCGCACCGGTCGCGCGACGCCCTTCGCGGTGATGGCGCCGGCTCACGTCGCCGGATCCGTGGTCCGTCAGGCCACGCTCCACAACAAGGACGTGGTGAAGGCCAAGGGCGTTCTCATCGGCGACACCGTGGTGCTGCGCAAGGCGGGCGACGTGATCCCCGAGGTGCTCGGCCCGGTGGTCGAGAAGCGGGACGGGACCGAGCGGGAGTTCGTCATGCCCGCCGACTGCCCCGAGTGCGGCACGCCGTTGCGCGCCATGAAGGAGGGGGACATCGACCTCCGGTGCCCGAACGCCCGGTCGTGCCCCGCCCAGGTGCGCGGACGCGTCGAGCACATCGGCTCGCGGGGAGCCCTCGATGTCGAGGCCCTGGGCGAGGTGACGGCGGCGGCGCTGACCCAGCCCACGAGTCCGGCGGAGCCTCCCCTGGTGACGGAGGCGGGCCTGTTCGCCCTGACCCTGGAGCAGCTCGTGCCGATCGAGGTCGTCGTGCGCGATGCGGAGACGGGTCTGCCGCGCGAGGACGAGGACGGCCTCGTGAAGACCCGCGCGCCGTTCCGACGCAACCCGACCGCGGCCGAGAAGAAGTCGGGTCTGGAGGGTCCGCAGCCGTCTTCCCAGGCGCTGACCCTGCTCGCGGAGCTGGAGAAGGCGAAGACCAAAGACCTCTGGCGGCTCCTCGTCGCGCTCAACATCCGTCACGTCGGACCGGTCGCTGCGCGGGCGCTCGCGCAGTGGTTCGGGTCGCTCGACGCGATCCGGGAGTCATCGCGGGAAGAGCTCGCCGCGGTCGAGGGCGTGGGCGGCATCATCGCGGACTCCTTGCTCGCGTGGTTCGACGTCGACTGGCACCAGGAGATCGTCCGCCAGTGGACTGATGCGGGCGTGCAGTGGGCGACGCCGGGTCACCCCGGCCCGGGAGCGGCGGTCGCGGCCGGGGGAGTGCTGGAGGGACTCACCGTGGTGGCGACGGGATCCCTCGACGGGTACACCCGCGAGGGGGCGCAGGAGGCGATCATCAAGGCCGGCGGAAAGGCGGCCTCGAGCGTGTCCAAGAAGACGGACTTCGTGGCCGCGGGGCCGGGAGCCGGCTCCAAGCTCGCGAAGGCGGAGGAGCTCGGCGTCCGCATCCTCGACGCCGCGCAGTTCCACGTCCTGGTCAACGAGGGGCCCGCGGCGCTGGACTGAGGATCAGGCGTTCTCCGGCGCCGCCGTGGTGGGAGCGAGGAACTGCCGCAGCCGTGGGGAGTCCGCGAACCCCAGCTCCTGATAGAGCCCGACGGCTGCCTCGCTCGAATGCACGGTGATCCGTTCGGCGCCGACGGAGACGGCGTGGGCGCAAGCCGCGGCGATGAGACCGCGGCCCGCTCCTCGTCCGCGATGTTCGGGAAGGACGAAGACGCTCTGGACGTCCGCGGAGAGGCGGTGCGGAGCGCCCGGCCGCGGCACGCGGGGCACGAGGGCGACCCACGCCGCGCCGACGATGCGGTCGTCGTCATCGCGCCGCGCGACGAAGGCCACGTGGGTGCGGTCGTGGGCCCGCCACCAGTCGCCCAGCTCGGCGGTGAAGGCGTCGAGCGATCGACCGGCCGTCAGGTCCGCGGGCACGTCCTCCCACTTGAGCTGGGCGAGCGCGGCGAGATCCTCCCTGCCGGCGCGGTCGATGCGCATCGTCGGTCCGCTCAGGCCTTGTGGCGGGGCTTCCGGAAAGGCTTCTCCTCGCGGTCGCGGTGCGGCGGGCGCTCGTCACGGTCGCGGCGGTTGTTCCGGTCGTAGCGGGCCGGCCGGCCGCGGCCGTCGCCGTCGCGCGAGGACGAGCCCCGCCGTGCGCCGGGACCGCGGTCAGGAGCGATCTCGATCAGCCGTCCGGAGATGCGCGTATCGCGGAGCTTGTCGAGGACGGCGGGGTCGAGGTTCGCCGGGAGCTCGACGATCGAGAAGTCGGGACGGATGTTGATCGCGCCGAAGTCGTCGCGGCCCAGACCGCCCTCGTTCGCGAGCGCGCCCACGATCTGCCGCGGCTCGACGCGGTGCCGCCGACCCACCTCGATGCGGTACGGGGTGTAGTCGCCCCGGCTGCGACGCTCCCGGGGTTCCCGGGGCTCCCGCGTCTGCCGCTCGCGCTGCGGGCGGTTGTCGGCGGCGACCGCCTGCGACAGGGCGTCGTCTGCGGGGTCGAGGAGCAGCGGCGTGGAGCCCTGGGCGACCACGGCGAGAGCGGCCGCGACGTCGCCCTCCGGCACGTCATGATGCCGGACGTAGTGGGCGATGATGTCGCGGAACGCGTCGATGCGCGACGTCTCCGACAGTGCGGTCGTGATGGCGTCGTCGAAGCGGGCGAGCCGCGTCGTGTTCACGTCCTCGGTGCTCGGCAGCTGCATCTGCGTAGGCTGCTGCCGGGTCGCCTTCTCGATGTGCTTGAGCAGGTAGCGCTCGCGCGGGGTGATGAAGCTGATCGCGTCGCCCGTCCGCCCGGCCCGCCCGGTCCGTCCGATGCGGTGCACGTACGACTCGGTGTCGGTGGGGATGTCGAAGTTGACGACGTGACTGATGCGCTCGACGTCGAGTCCGCGGGCGGCGACGTCCGTCGCGACGAGGATGTCGAGCTTCCCGTCCTTGAGCTGATTGACGCTGCGCTCGCGCTGCACCTGCGGCACGTCACCGTTGATCGCGGCGGCGGAGTACCCGCGGGCGCGGAGCTTCTCGGCCAGGGTCTCGGTCTCGTTCTTCGTGCGGACGAAGACGATCATCCCGTCGAAGTTCTCCACTTCGAGGATGCGGGTCAGCGCGTCCACCTTCTGCGCATACGAGACGACGAGGTAGCGCTGGGTGATGTTCGTGTTGGTCGCGGTCTTGGACTTGACCGTGATCTCCTCCGGGTCGCGGAGGTACTGCTGCGCGAGGCGGCGGATCTGCGCGGGCATCGTGGCGGAGAACAGGGCGACCTGCTTCTCCTCGGGGGTCTGAGCGAGGATCTGCTCGACGTCCTCCGCGAAGCCCATCTTCAGCATCTCGTCCGCCTCGTCCAGCACGAGGTACTGGAGCTCGGAGAGGTCGAGGGTGCCCTTGGCCAGGTGGTCCATGATGCGGCCGGGGGTGCCGACCACGACGTGCACGCCGCGGCGGAGGGCGGACAGCTGCACACCGTATCCCTGACCGCCGTAGACGGGCAGCACGTGCACGCCCTTCATGCGGGAGGCGTAGGACTCGAACGCCTCGCAGACCTGCAGCGCGAGCTCACGGGTCGGGGCGAGGACGAGGGCCTG
The DNA here is from genome assembly GCF_023383675.1 of Microbacterium sp. ER1. Lineage (NCBI taxonomy): Bacteria > Bacillati > Actinomycetota > Actinomycetes > Micrococcales > Microbacteriaceae > Microbacterium > Microbacterium sp. ER1. The sequence goes on along the minus strand of NZ_QCXO01000138.1, from coordinate 288,068 downwards.
CGGCGTCTTCTGCGCGACGTCGAGCCGCTCCAGCACGGGCAGGGCGAAGGCGGCGGTCTTGCCGGTTCCGGTCTGCGCCATGCCGACGACATCGCGGCCGGCGAGGAGGGTGGGGATGGTCGCGGCCTGGATGGGCGACGGGGTCTCGTAGCCGAGATCCTTGATGGCCTTGAGGACCGGCCCGGTGATGCCGAGGTCCTCGAATCCGGGGGTGGCAGGGGACTCGTCGGGGGCGTCGGCGGGGGTCACTTCTTCAGGGGTCACTTCCCAAGGGTAGCGCGCCCGGCCCCCCTCTTCCTGTGGGGCCGGCTCAGACCCCCGACGTGAGGGCGAGCAGCTTCTCCTTCACCTGCCGGCGGAGCACCTTCCCGATCAGCGACTTCGGCAGCTCGTCGACGACGAAGACGCGGCGCGGCACCTTGTACGGGGTGAGGATGCTCCGCGCGTACTCACGGATCGCCTCCACGTCGACATCGGCTCCGGGATCGACGACGATCGCCGCGACGACCTCCTCGCCCGAGTGGTCGCTGGGCAGTCCGACGACCGCGGCGTCCGCCACCGACGGATGCTGGCGCAGCGCGTTCTCCACCTCGGTCGGGGCGACGTTGAAGCCGCCGGTGATGATGAGCTCCTTGATGCGGTCGACGATGCGGACGAAGCCGGCGTCATCGATCGTGACGATGTCGCCGGTCCGGTACCAGCCGTCGACGAACACGGCCTCGGTCTCCTCGGGCTTGCCGTAGTAGCCGGAGAAGACCTGAGGACCCCGCACGATGAGCTCCCCGGCGGAGCCCTCCGGCACATCCTCGGTGGGATTCTCCGGATCGACGACGCGGCACTCCGTGCCCGGGAGAGGGAGTCCCACGGTGCCGGGAACCCGGTTGTCGGCGACCGGGTTCGCCATGAGGACGGGCGAGCACTCGCTCAGCCCGTAGCCCTCGACGAGGTAGCCGTGCGTTGCGGCCTCGAACGGGACGACGAGCTCGTGCGGGAGGGCCATGGCCCCGGAGATCGCGACCTCGATGCCCTCGAGGGAGACGCCCTTGGCGTTGGCGGCCGCGAGCAGCCGGTCGGCGATGGGCGGCACGAGCGGGAGGAACGTCGCCGGATGCTTCTTGACGACGTCGAGCACGAGGTCCGGGTCGAACTTCGGGAACAGCACCAGACGCGCGCCCATCGACATGGCGAAGGTGAGGCAGAGTGTCAGCCCGTACGCATGGAACATCGGCAGCACGGCGTACACGACGCAGCCCTTGCCGCGCTGGATCGACGGCACCCAGGCTTGGGACTGGGCGGCATTGGCGAGGAGGTTGCGGTGAGTGAGGGCGGCGCCCTTCGGTGTGCCGGTCGTGCCGGACGTGTACTGGATGATCGCCAGGTCGTCGGTGTCGGGCTGAGGATGCGAGGCGGGGATCGGGGTGCTGGCCACCACCGACTCCCACAGCACGGTGCCGCGGACGCGCTCGGTCAGCGCCGCCCTCGACTCTCTCGCCTTCGCGACCGGCAGCCGGAGGGCGAAGCGGGTGAGGGCCGGCATCGCTCGCGTCACGTCGACCGAGATGAGAGTCGAGACGGCGAGGTCGCTCGGGAACTCCTGCACCGTCGCGACGACCTTGTTCCAGACGATCGCGTGCTTGGCGCCGTGGTCCTCGAACTGCTTGCGCAGCTCGCGAGGGGTGTAGAGCGGGTTGTGCTCGACCACGACCGCACCGAGACGCAGCACGGCGTAGAACGCGACGATGTGCTGCGGGCAGTTCGGCAGGACGATCGCGACCGGGTCGCCCGCACGGACGCCGAGATCCCGGAGCCCCGCGGCGGCGCGATCGATCGCCTCCTGCAGCTGCGCATAGGTGGTCTCCCTGCCGAAGAACTGCAGAGCCGGTGCGTCGGGATAGTCGCGGGCCGAGGCGGCGACGATGTCCACGAGGGAGCCGCTGACGGGGGCGAGGTCCTCCGGAACGCCGTCGGCGTAGCTGGCGATCCACGGGCGAGGGGGCTGGAACGTGCTCACGCGCCCAGCTTAGGCGGGCCGCGCCGCGCCGAGCGGCGGGCGGCTCGCCAACTAGACTGGGGACGTGTCTGAAATCACCCCTGATCTTGTGCGCCATCTCGGCGTGCTCGCGCGCATCCAGCTGAACGACGACGAGGTGACGCGGCTCACGGGCCAGCTCGACGCCATCGTCGACAACATCGCCAAGGTGTCCGAGGTCGCGACCGCCGATGTCGCCGCGACGAGCCACCCGATCCCGCTGAGCAACGTGTTCCGTCCCGACGTGGTCGGCGAGACGCTCACGCACGAGCAGGTGCTGCAGAACGCCCCGGATCAGGCCGACGGCCGGTTCCGCGTCACCGCGATCCTGGGAGAAGAGCAGTGAGCGACATCATCCGGCTGACCGCGGCGGAGCTCGCCGACAAGCTCGCGACGCGGGAGGTCTCCAGCGTCGAGGCCACGCAGGCGCACCTCGACCGCATCGCCCAGGTCGACGGCGACGTCCATGCGTTCCTGCACGTCAACGAGCACGCGCTCGACGCGGCGGCCGAAATCGACGCCCGCCGCGCCGCGGGGGAGGACCTCGGGCCGATCGCCGGTGTCCCGCTCGCGATCAAGGACGTGCTCGTCACGACGGATCAGCCGACCACGAGCGGCTCGCGGATCCTCGAGGGGTACCGCTCGCCGTACGACGCGACGGTCGTGGCCCGCTCCCGTGCCGCCGGACTCATCCCGCTCGGCAAGACGAACATGGACGAGTTCGCGATGGGCTCCTCGACGGAGCACTCCGCCTACGGCCCGACCCGCAACCCCTGGGACCTCGACCGGATCCCCGGCGGCTCGGGTGGGGGCTCCGCCGCGGCCGTCGCCGCCTTCGAGGCCCCGCTCGCCCTCGGCTCCGACACCGGCGGATCGATCCGTCAGCCGGCGCACGTGACCGGCACGGTCGGCGTGAAGCCGACCTACGGCGGCGTCAGCCGCTACGGCGCGATCGCACTGGCGTCGAGCCTCGACCAGGTCGGCCCCGTCACCCGCACCGTCCTCGATGCCGGTCTGCTGCACGACGCGATCGGCGGCCACGATCCGAAGGACTCCACGTCGCTCGACGAGCAGTGGCCGTCCTTCGCCGCGGCCGCACGCGAGGGTGCGCGCGGGGACGGCCTCAAGGGCCTCCGTGTCGGCGTCATCCGCGAGCTTCCCGACAGCGGCTTCCAGCCGGGGGTTGCGGCCTCCTTCCGCAGCGCCCTGGCCCTGCTGGAAGCGCAGGGTGCGGAGATCGTCGAGATCGGTGCACCGCACTTCGAGTACGGCGTCGCCGCCTACTACCTGATCCTCCCGGCCGAGGCCTCGAGCAACCTGGCCAAGTTCGACTCGGTCCGCTTCGGTCTCCGGGTCACCCCGGCGGGTAACCCCACGGTGGAGGACGTGATGTCCGCCACGCGCGACGCCGGTTTCGGCGACGAGGTCAAGCGCCGCATCATCCTCGGCACCTACGCGCTGTCGGCGGGATACTACGACGCGTACTACGGCAGCGCGCAGAAGGTCCGCACGCTGATCCAGCAGGACTTCGCCGCGGCCTTCGCCGATGTCGACGTCATCGCCACGCCGTCGGCCCCGACCACGGCCTTCAAGCTCGGCGAAAAGATCGACGACCCGCTGCAGATGTACCTGAACGACATCACGACGATCCCGGCGAACCTCGCCGGCGTCCCCGGCATCTCGATCCCCAGCGGTCTCTCGGACGACGACGGGCTGCCCGTCGGCATCCAGTTCCTCGCGCCGGCGCGGGAGGACGCCCGCCTCTACCGGGTGGGTGCCGCCCTCGAGACGCTGCTCGTGGATTCCTGGGGCGCGCCGCTGCTGTCCCGTGCCCCCCAGCTGGAAGGAGGCGCGCGCTGATGGCCGCCGCCACGCTCATGGACTTCGACAAGGCGCTCGAGCTGTTCGAGCCCGTCCTCGGTTTCGAGGTGCACGTCGAGCTCAACACGAACACGAAGATGTTCTCCGACGCTCCCAACCCCGCGAACGAGGCGTACCACGCGGCGGAGCCGAACACGCTGATCGCCCCGGTCGACCTGGGACTGCCCGGTGCGCTGCCGGTCGTTAACGAGACGGCCATCCGCTCGTCGATCAGCCTCGGCCTCGCGCTCGGCTGCTCGATCGCGGAGTCCAGCCGGTTCGCCCGGAAGAACTACTTCTACCCGGACCTGGGCAAGAACTACCAGATCTCCCAGTACGACGAGCCGATCGCCTTCGAGGGGTCGGTCGAGGTGGAGCTCGAGGACGGCACCATGGTGACGATCCCGATCGAGCGCGCGCACATGGAGGAGGACGCCGGCAAGCTCACGCACATGGGCGGCTCGACCGGCCGGATCCAGGGCGCCGAGTACTCGCTCGTCGACTACAACCGCGCCGGCGTCCCGCTCGTCGAGATCGTGACGAAGACGATCTTCGGCACCGATCACCGGGCTCCCGAGGTCGCCAAGGCGTACGTCGCCGCGATCCGCGACATCGTCCGCGGACTCGGCATCTCCGAGGCTCGGCTGGAGCGCGGCAACCTGCGGTGCGACGCCAACGTCTCGCTCCGTCGTCGGGGTGAGGAGAAGCTCGGCACGCGCACGGAGACGAAGAACGTCAACTCCATGCGATCGGTGGAGCGCGCGGTGCGGTACGAGATCCAGCGTCAGGCGCAGATCCTCGCCGACGGCGGCACCATCATCCAGGAGACCCGGCACTGGCACGAGGACACCGGGACCACCTCTCCCGGACGTCCGAAGTCGGACGCCGACGACTACCGGTACTTCCCCGAGCCGGATCTGCTTCCGGTGCAGCCGCCGCGCGAGCTGATCGAGGAGCTGCGCGCCGCCCTGCCCGAGCAGCCCGTCGCCCGTCGACGCCGGCTCATGGACGAGTGGGGCTTCACCCCGCTGGAGTTCCAGGACGTGCGCAACGGCGGTCTGCTCGATGTCGTCGAGGCCACGATCGCCGCCGGGGCCACGCCGGCCGCGGCACGGAAGTGGTGGACGGGGGAGATCACCCGCCTCGCCAATGCGCAGGAGAAGGACGCGGTCGACCTCGTCAGCCCGGAGAACGTCGCGGCGCTGCAGCAGCTCGTCGACGCCGGGACGCTGACCGACAAGCTCGCACGCCAGGTGCTGGAGGGCGTGATCGCCGGTGAGGGCACGCCGCAGGAGGTCGTCGACGCACGCGGTCTCGCCGTGGTCTCGGACGACGGTGCGCTCATCGCGGCGATCGACGAGGCTCTCGCCGCACAGCCCGATGTGATGGCCAAGATCCAGGACGGCAAGGTCCAGGCCGCGGGTGCCATCATCGGTGCGGTCATGAAGGCCATGAAGGGCCAGGCCGACGCCGCCCGCGTCCGCGAACTCATCCTCGAGCGCGCCGCGCAGTGATTCTCGCCCCTGGGCCTCCATGTCGGAGGCCCAGGGGACAATGGATTCATGGGACACGGTGATGGCAGAGGCCGCATGGTGTCCTCGGCCGATGCCGACGACTCCGGTACGCGCATCCTCCACGTCGACATGGACGCGTTCTATGCGGCCGTCGAAGTGCTGGACGACCCGAGTCTCCGCGGACTGCCGCTGATCATCGGGGCTCCGGATGGCCGCTCCGTGGTCTCCAGCGCCTCCTACGAGGCACGGCGCTACGGCGTGCGCTCCGCGATGCCCGTGTCGCAGGCCGTGCGGCTGTGCCCGACGGCACGGATCGTCCCGCCGCACTTCCCCCGGTACCAAGAGGTCTCGCGGCAGGTGATGGCGATCTTCGAGTCGTTCACGCCGCTCGTGGAGCCGCTGTCGGTGGACGAGGCGTTCCTCGACGTACAGGGTGTGCGCCGGCTCTGGGGGAGCCCCGCCCGGATCGCGGCCCAGATTCGTGAGCGCGTCCTCGCCGAGGTCGGCATCACGTGCAGCGTGGGCGTGGCCGCGACCAAGCATGTGGCGAAGATGGCGTCGACGATGGCCAAGCCGGACGGGATGCTCGTGGTCGCGGAACACGACACTCTCGCCTTCCTCGCGCCGCGCCCCGTGCGAGCGCTGTGGGGCGTGGGGCCGAAGGCGGCGGAGGCCCTGGAGGCCCGCGGCCTCCGCACGATCGGCGACCTCCGCACCGCATCGCCCGAGATGCTGGACCGCGCCGTGGGGCCGGCGCTGAGCGCGAGGCTCGCGCAGCTGGCGCGGGGGGAGGACGCGCGTGCGGTCGACACGGACCGCGTGGAGAAGAGCATCGGACACGAGGAGACCTTCGACCACGACGTCGCGGATCGTGCCTTCCTCCGCGCGGAGCTGCTGCGGCTGGCCGATCGCGTAGGCGCGCGCCTGCGCCGGGCCGGGTGGGAGACCTCCACGGTCGCGATCAAGATCCGCTTCGACGACTTCCGGACCGTCACCCGCTCCCAGACGTTGCCGGAGCCGACCGCGGTCGGCCAGCGCATCGGCGAGGCGGCCCAGAGCCTGTTCGCGCTCGTCGAGCGTCGAGATCCGGTCCGCCTCGTGGGTGTCCGGGCGGAGAACCTCCGGCCGGCGGGAGGTGGCGCGCTGGCGCTGTGGGACGAGGACGAGGACTGGCGCAAGGTCGAAGGGGCCGTCGACGAGGCCATGGCGCGGTTCGGTTCGGCGACGATCAGCAGGGCGCGCCACATCGGACGCGGTGAAGGACGGGGCGCCGCGCGGCATCCGAAGGACCACGGCGTCGATTGACCGCGCGCCGCAGGCCGCCGTCGGCTACCGTGGGAACATGCCGAACATTGCACTGGAACTCGGGAATCAGGTCGCGTCCTTCGGCGTGAAGAGCGCGTACGGAGAACCGCAGGAGATCGATGGCGCCACCGTCACTCCGGTGGCGTTCACCTACGCGGGCTTCGGCGGAGCCAGCGGGGACGGCGGAGAAGGCGGCGGAGGTGGCGGCGTCTCGGTGCCGGTGGGCGTCTACGTCCGGCGCGAGGAGGGCCTGCGCTTCGAGCCGAACATCGTGACGCTCCTCGTCGTGGCCGTCCCCTTCGTCTGGGTCACCGGTCGGGCCCTCACGCGCATCATCCGTGCCCTCAAGAAGTGACGATGCGGTCGCAGCGGCGCTCTCGCACGCGGCGACGCTGATCGCGGAAGACGTCCGCGCACTCGCGGCATCCAACCCCGTCGTGCTGATCGACGGCGGGAGCGGCGCAGGCAAGACCTCTCTGGCCGCGCGCGTGGCGCGGGCCTGGCCGGTCACCGGACGCGTGCAGGTCATCGCGTTGGACTCCCTCTATCCCGGCTGGGATGGCCTCGACGACGGGGCGGAGCGCGCGCTCGAGGGCATCCTCCGTCCCCACGGACGCGGGCTTCTCGGGGCGTGGCGTCGCTGGGACTGGGAGCACGGCGAGGAGGCGGAGACCCACGCCGTCGATCCGGCCCTCGGCGTCATCGTCGAGGGCAGCGGGATCCTGCGACCCTCGACGGCACGCCTGGCCGACATCCGGATCTGGGTGGAGTCCGGCGAGTCATCGCGGAAGGCCCGTGCGCTGGCGCGGGATGGCGACACCTATCGCCCGCACTGGGACCGGTGGGCGGCGCAGGAGCGCCGTCACCTCGAGCGAGACCGTCCGAGGGAACTCGCCACTCGCGTGATCGAGGTCCCGTGATTCCGCTCAGCGGAGGGCGTCGGCGTCGCTCTCGTCCACGGCTTCGATGAGCAGCTCGAGACGGTATCCCAGCCAGTCGTAGACGGCCTGGCCGTCACCGCCGACGTCGGGTTCGTCGTCGGTGATGCCGAGCCGCGTGGCGATGACGAGCCGGATGGCGGTGAGGGTGCGGAGCCACGCGTCCACGTCCTCGCGCCGTACGAGGACGTCGCGGGGAACGCGGGCGCCCTCATCGGTCACCTCGGCGTCGGGGTCGAACACCTGCAGCGCCGTGCGCATGACCCGCGCATCGTGCAGCCGTCGGTCCAGGAGGTCCGCGCGGGTTGCCGAGGCGAACGCCGCCGCGGCGTCGTCGTCGTCCGGATAGGCGTTCGGCGTCAACCGGGCCACGCCCGGGTCATCGCCTTCGGAATCCCGGAGCAGGTCCATGAAGTCATCGACGAGCCGGGCCAGGTGCATGCCCTCGATCGTGGCGACCGAGACGGTGATCGGTGGGGTGTTCATGCGGCCTTCCTGACGGTGGCCCAGAGCCCGTAGTCGTGCATCGCCTGCGCGTGCACCTCCATGGTCTCGCGGGGTCCGGTGGCGACGATCGCGTGTCCGTCGTGGTGGACGGCGAGCATGAGGCGGGTGGCATGCTCGCGGGTGTAGCCGAAGTAGATGCGGAAGACGCGGACGACGTAGCTCATCAGATTCACCGGATCGTTCCACACGACGACCTCCCAGGGCTCCAGGGGCGCAGCGGAGAGATCGGTGGCTTCATCGATCTCGGGAAGAGCAGTCGACACGGTCAGGCCCATCCGAGCTCGTGCAGGTGGGCGTCGTCGATGCCATGGAAGTGCGCGATCTCGTGGACGAGGGTGGTGTGGATCTCGTCGCGGAGTTCGTCGATGTCCTCACACTGCGCGAGGTGCGGTTCCCGGTAGACGATGATGCGATCGGGCAGCTCACCCATCCCGTACTGCGTGCGCTCCGGCAACGCGAGGCCGTCGTACAGGCCGAGCAGATCGAGGCTGCCGTCCTCGGGACGATCCTCCACCACGAAGACGACGTTCTCGAGCTGCTCGACCATTTCGTCGGGCAGCTGGTCGAGTTCGTCGATCACGAGGGCCTCGAAGGCCGCGGCGTCCATGTCCATCCCCTCCAGCCTACGGGGACGACGACGGGTTCCTCAGTGCAGGAGGACGAGCAGCGCCGCGACGCCGATGAAGAGGCTTCCGAACACGGTGTTGAGGATCCGCTGGCCGTGCGGAGAGCGGGTGAGGCGCCGGAAGGGGCGTGCGGCCGTGGCGAAGAATCCCCACATGACGAGCACGTCGACGACCACGACGGTCGCGACGAGGGCCAGGTACTGGGGGAGCGGAGGCTGGTCCAGCCGGATGAACTGCGGGATGAAGGCGAGGAAGAAGACGATCGCCTTGGGATTCAGCAGGTTGACCCAGAAGCCTCGGCGCATCATCGACCAGTGGCTCTCCCGGGCATCCACCGGATCCGGCGCGTCATCGAGCGCCGGAGCGGGGCGGGTCAGGATCAAACGGATGCCGAGGTACACCAGGTAGGCGGCGCCGGCGTATCGGATGAGGTTGAACAGGACGTCCGAGCGCGAGACGAGGAGCCCGACGCCGGCAGCCACGATCACGACATGCACGATGAGCGCGATCTGCTGGCCGATGATTCCCCAGATCGAGCGCTTCCAGCCCTGCGTGAGGGAGTTGGACATCGTGTTGATCGCGCCGGCCCCCGGCGTGAAGCTGATCACCACGGATGCGGTGAGAAGAGAGAACCAGACCGCCAGTGACACCAGGACAGTCTAGGGCCCGCGTGAGAGGCGAAGAGGCTCGGACCGAACCGGTCCGAGCCTCTTCGAGCTGGGGTGAGTAACGGGGCTTGAACCCGCGACCTCCTGGACCACAACCAGGCGCTCTACCAACTGAGCTATACCCACCATGCGCCCGTCGAAACAGGCAACCCCACGAGTCTATTACATGTTCGGGGCGAACTCCGACACCGTGCGCGCGGCGATCTCCTTGGCGTCGTCGCTGGAAGGGCCCGGCTCGTCCACGAAGACGGCCTCCCGGTAGTAGCGGAGCTCGCGGATCGACTCCAGGATGTCGGCCAGCGCGCGGTGGCCCCCGTCCTTCGCCGGAGCCTGGAAGAACACGCGGGGGTACCAGCGACGGGAGAGCTCCTTGATGCTGGAGACATCGACGTTGCGGTAGTGGAGCCACTGGTCGACCTGAGGCATGTACTTCGCGAGGAACATCCGGTCGGTGCCGATCGTGTTGCCGGCGAGAGGGGCGCGGCGCTCGAGGGGGACGAAGCGGCGGATGTACGCCAGCGTCTGCTCCTCCGCCTCCTCGAGGGTGACTCCGTGCGGGATCTCGTCGATGAGCCCCGAGGTCTCGTGCATGGCGGTGACGAAGTCGTTCATGTTCGCGAGCGCGTCCGCGCTCGGACGGATGACGACCTGGAATCCGGGGTCGAGCGGACGGAGCTCGAAGTCGGTGACCACCACCGCGATCTCGACGAGCTCGTCGACGGCGAGATCGAGCCCCGTCATCTCGCAGTCGATCCAGACGAGGCGGTCGTTCTCCGAAGCAGTCACCATGTCGCCATCCTATCGACGGCCCCGACATCGACCCGCGGGGCGCGGTACGGTAGAGACGTCCGCCTCCGTAGCTCAGGGGATAGAGCAGGAGCCTTCTAATCTCTTGGTCGCAGGTTCGAATCCTGCCGGGGGCGCCACTGATCGCCCGTCAGATCGACGGGTCTCAGCAGTGCCGCAGCGCGTCGACCGCGTCGTCTGCGCGCCAGAACTCGCCGATCAGCCGGAAGCCGCCCGTCGCCAGATGGAGCCGCTCCGCGCGGTAGCGGACGCCGAGGGGATCGGCCACCGCGCGGAGGTGACCGAGGACATGCTCGCGGCTGTCCTGGACACGCCACAGGTGATCGGCGGCACGGACGAGGTGCTCTCGACGGGACGCGAGCGGCGGGGCTGCAAGCGGGACTCCGGGAGCGGGGGTCGAGGTGGTGGTGGCGGTCATGGTCTCTCCTTCCATGGTTCGAACATACGACCGGCCACCGACATTCGTCCGGGTGTCGATATCCGGCGGTGACCGGGCCTCTTCTGCACGGATCCTCTCCGCTGTCGACCTTCCACAGAACGCGCGATCGCGCCCTCGCGCACCCGTCGGCGCGGTGCACGCTGGAGGTCATCCGGCCGCCGAGCCGGCACCGAGAGGACGAACACATGATCGACACCGTGACCATCGTGGGCAGAGTCGCGACGGACCCCACCCCCGGGCGGACGAGCGCTGGAGTGCCCGTCACGAACTTCCGGCTGGCGAGCACGCACCGGCGCTTCGACCCGGCGAGCGGGACCTGGGTGGATGCGGGGACCAACTGGTTCTCGATCGCCGCCTTCCGACGGCTGGCGGAGCACGCGCGGGCATCGCTGCGAGTGGGCGACAGCGTCATCGTCTCCGGGCGACTCCGGGTGCGCCCATGGGAGAGCAACGGCAAGCAGGGGACGAGCGTCGACATCGACGCGGACACCATCGGACACGATCTGCGGTGGGGGACCACGGCATATCGGCCGAGCTCCCGGCCGTCATCCGGGGAGGCGGGGGAGAGCGCTGATCTCTCGACGGTGGATGACGAGGCGCACGACGCGTGGGATCAGCCTGCAGAGACCGAGGCGGCCTAGACTCTGCTCGTGCTCCGATCGGTCCTCCCGTCCCGCGCTGCGGCGCTCGTGCTCGTCGCCGGTGTCTCGGCCGCCGTCCTCGCCGGATGCGCGCCGGAGCCCTCGGCGACGCCGACTCCCACGGCGGCAGCCACCGCTGATCCGACGCCGTCCGCCGCTCCTGCTCTGGTGCCGGACGGGAGCGCCGAGGACAACCTCCCCGTCTTCACGGCGGTGGCGGAGCAGGTCTGGGGGACGGAGCAACGCGGGGAGGGGCGCGCGTACGTCGACGGTCTCGTCGCGGCGGGATTCGATCGGGACGCCATGCAGCTCACGCCGGACCAGTCCACGGTCGGGAACCCGGCGGAGAGCATCCAGTTCTCGGTCCGCTGGGGCGAGGAGGAGTGCCTGATCGGACAGGTCGGTCCCTCCACCGGTGCCGTCGTGACCACGGTCATGCCCCAGCTGGCCGGCGGGCGGTGCCTGGTGGGCGCGACGCGGCCGATCGACTGGTGACTCGCGTACACAGATAAGCCCACTCGCGGCCGGTAGGCTGGAGTGTCGATCTTCGACGCCAACAGAAGGAGCGGTTTTCGGTGGCTGAGTACATCTACTCCATGGTTCGTGCCCGCAAGGCGGTGGGTGAGAAGCTCATCCTGGACGACGTCACGATGGCGTTCCTGCCGGGCGCGAAGATCGGCATGGTCGGCCCCAACGGCGCCGGAAAGTCGACGATCCTCAAGATCATGGCCGGGCTCGACACCCCGTCCAACGGTGAGGCCAAGCTCTCGCCGGGGTACTCCGTCGGCATCCTCATGCAGGAGCCGGAGCTCGACGAGTCGAAGACGGTCCTCGAGAACATCCAGGACGGCATCGCCATCAAGGCCAAGGTCGACCGGTTCAACGAGATCTCCGCGCTGATGGCCGATCCGGACGCCGACTTCGACGCGCTCCTCGCGGAGATGGGGACGCTGCAGGAGGAGATCGACGCGGCGGACGGCTGGGACCTCGATTCCCAGCTCGAGCAGGCGATGGACGCCCTCCGCACCCCGCCCGGCGACGCGGCCATCGCTCCGCTCTCCGGTGGTGAGAAGCGCCGTGTGGCGCTGGCCAAGCTGCTGCTGCAGAAGCCCGACCTGCTGCTCCTCGACGAGCCCACCAACCACCTCGACGCGGAGAGCGTGCTCTGGCTCGAGCAGCACCTCCAGTCGTACAAGGGCGCCGTGATCGCCATCACCCACGACCGGTACTTCCTGGACCACGTGGCCGAGTGGATCGCCGAGGTCGACCGTGGACGCCTCATCGGCTACGAGGGCAACTACTCCACGTACCTGGAGAAGAAGGCGGAGCGCCTCGACATCCAGGGCAAGAAGGATGCCAAGCTCGCCAAGCGCCTGAAGGACGAGCTCGACTGGGTCCGCTCCAGCGCGAAGGGCCGTCAGACGAAGTCGAAGGCGCGTCTGGCCCGGTACGAGGAGATGGCGGCCGAGGCGGAGCGCACCAGGAAGCTGGACTTCGAGGAGATCCAGATCCCCGCCGGTCCTCGACTCGGCAACGTCGTCATCGAGGCCAAGAACCTCAAGAAGGGCTTCGACGGCCGCTCGCTCATCGACGGCCTGAGCTTCAGCCTTCCGCCGAACGGCATCGTCGGCGTCATCGGCCCGAACGGCGTCGGAAAGACGACCCTGTTCAAGACCATCGTCGGGCTGGAGCCGCTGGACGGCGGCGACCTCAAGATCGGCGAGACCGTCAAGATCAGCTACGTCGACCAGTCGCGGTCGTCGATCGACCCGAACAAGACCCTGTGGGAGGTCGTCTCCGACGGCCTGGACTTCATCACGGTCGGCAAGACCGAGATCCCGTCCCGTGCCTACGTCTCGAAGTTCGGGTTCAAGGGCCCGGACCAGCAGAAGAAGGCCGGCGTGCTCTCCGGTGGTGAGCGCAACCGTCTGAACCTCGCGCTCACCCTCAAGGAGGGCGGCAACCTGCTCCTCCTCGACGAGCCGACCAACGACCTCGACGTCGAGACGCTGAGCTCCCTGGAGAACGCGCTGCTCGAGTTCCCCGGCTGTGCGGTGGTCATCACCCACGACCGGTGGTTCCTCGACCGGATCGCGACGCACATCCTCGCCTACGAGGGCACGGACGAGAAGCCCGACCAGTGGTACTGGTTCGAGGGCAACTTCGAGGCCTACGAGCAGAACAAGATCGAGCGTCTCGGCCCGGATGCGGCGAAGCCCCACCGCTCGACGCACCGCAAGCTCACCCGCGACTGAGGCGGCCATGAGCACCGACTCGCCGGGTTCCCGCCTGCACATCCCGATCCACCTCCGCTGGGGCGATCTGGATGCGTTCAACCACGTCAACAACACCTCGATGCTCAAGCTGCTCGAGGAGGCGCGCGTCCGCGCGTTCTGGCGTGCGGGACCCGGCGAGGAGGCGCCGTCCACCGCCGTCCTCGACTCCGGGATCGAGGAGGGCATCCTGACGCTCATCGCGCGGCAGGAGATCGAGTACCTCGCTCCGGTTCCGTACCAGCGGCGCCCGCTCGAGGTGCAGATGTGGTTCGGGAAGCTCGGCGGGTCCAGCGTCGAGGTCTGCTACGAGGTGCACAACGACCCGGCCGCCGAGCCGCGTGAGCTCTACGCGCGATCCACGGCCATCATCGTGCTCGTCGACGCGGGCACGGGACGGCCGACACGCCTGACAGCGGAGATGCGCGAGGCGTGGGAGCCGTACGTCGGTCCCTCCATCGAGTACGCACACCGCTGAGCGCAGCGTCAGCGATCCTCGGGAACCCGGATCATGATCTCCTGAGCGACGCTCGCCACGAGCGTGCCCTCTCGGGTGTACACGCGCCCCGTGGCCAGACCGCGACCGCCGCGGGCGCTCGGCGACTCCTGCACATAGAGGAGCCACTCGTCCACGCGCGCCGGGCGGTGCCACCACATCGCGTGGTCCAGGCTCGCGACCTTCAGGCCGGGAAGTGACCAGGAGACCCCGTGAGCGCGCAGGATCGACTCCTGGATCGTCATGTCGCTGAGGTAGGCCAGGGCGGCCCGGTGCAGCCGCTGGTCGTCGGGGAGCGGGGCGCGCAGTCGCATCCACACCGCCTGCCGGGGGACCCGTTCGTCATCGTTCGGCAGATAGAGGGGGGAGTCGACGTGGCGGATGTCGGCCGCACGCTCGCTCAGCATGCGTCGCGCACCTCCGGCGAGTGCGGGCACACGGTCCTCATCGGGGGCGAGGTCTTCCGGGACGGGCACACCGGCGGGCATGGGCTCCGCGTGCTCCACCCCGGGGTCGGCATCCTGGAACGAGGCGATCATCGAGAAGATCGGCACGCCGTTCTGGTACGCCTGGGTGCGGCGGGTGGAGAACGAACGTCCGTCGTGGATCCGGTCGACGGCGATGGTGATCCCCTGGCTCGCATCGCCGGGACGGAGGAAGTAGCCGTGCATCGAGTGGACGGCGCGGTCCTCCGGAAGCGTGCGCTCCGCGGCCACGAGGGTCTGCGCGAGCACCTGTCCGCCGTAGATGCGGCCGCTCGGCATCGGGTGCGACGAGCCCGTGAAGATGTCCTCGGTGGTCCGCGCCTGGGTGGCGTCGAGGTCGAGGACGTCGAGAAGACGCTCCACGGTCTGGATGGCGTGCTCGTCGGCGCTCATGTGTTCCCCTCCGCGGCCCGGGGTCGCCGCTCGTTGGTAGTTTAGAACGCGTGACCCCTCAGCTCCTGCTCGCCGATCCGGACACGGCGAAGGATGTCCTCACGTTCACGGGCCGCGCGGCCCGGGTGTCCGACGAGGGTGTGCGTCTCCAGGCTCATCAGGGCGTCCTGGCGCTCACCACGGCGGTCCTCGCGCCTCAGGGGCTCTTCGATCAGACGCCGACGATCCTTGCCATGCGCATCGTCCGTGCCGATCCCGAACTCGAGTGCGACCTCGTGATCGACGCCCTGAGGTCGACGGACGACCCGCAGCGCCTCGCTCTGCCGGAGACCGCTCTCTCGCCCGCGTGGGCCGGTGTCGCGCCCCCACGACAGGGGTGGGCGCTGGAGTCGACCCTTCCCGCCTCCGTCATCGCGCAGAGCGCGCAGTGGGGCATCTCCGCGGTCGCGCACGGCGCGGGACCGGGATCCGGCGAAGAGGCGGTGCGTGCGCTCCGCGCGGCGATCTGGGGCGAGCCGGACGACGACCTCGGCGGCCTGCCGCGCGGCGTCGCTTTCGCAGCAGACGCGCTCGGCTTCATCTCCGGCGAAGAGGACGTGCCCGTGACGCGTTCCGGTCGTTGGACGCGGCTCGCGTTCCGCCGCGGCCACGTGCTCGCCCGCGGTCCCGTGGCCTCCGGGCTGACCGGCGTGCGAGCCACCGGCACCCGGGCCTGACGCGACCACGGGACCGGCGGGCAGCTCCGGATCAGCCGAGGGCAGCCGCTGCGCGTCCGGCCTGACGGCCGGAGAACAGGCACCCGCCGAGGAACGTGCCCTCCAGGGCTCGGTAGCCGTGCGCGCCACCGCCGCCGAAGCCGCTGGCCTCGCCCGCGGCGAAGAGACCCGGAATCGGCGCGCCGCTTCCATCCAGTGCGCGACCGTCGAGATCCGTGTTGATCCCCCCGAGGGACTTCCTGGTGAGCACGTGCAGCTTGACCGCGATCAGCGGCCCGGCGGCGGGGTCCTGGAGCCGATGCGGGGCCGCGGTGCGGATGAGCTTGTCCCCGCGATAGGCCCGCATCGAGCGCAGCATGCCGATCTGCGGGTCCTTGCTGAAGTCGTTGGCCATCTCCCGGTCGCGGGCGACCACCTCGCGGCGCACGGCCTCGATGTCCAGGAGCTCGCCCCCGGGGTGGGCCGCCATCTGCTCCAGCAAGGACTCCAGGTCGTTCTCGACGATGAAGTCCTCGCCCTCGTCGAGGAACGACTGCACGGGTCCGGTCGGCCCTTTCGCGAGGCGGGACTTGAGGAGCAGGGCCACGTCCTTGCCGGTGAGATCCGGGTTCTGCTCGCTGCCGGACAGCGCGAACTCCTTCTCCACGATCTGCCGCGAGGTCAGGAACCAGGAGTGGTCGTGGCCCGTCCGCCGCAGGTACTCGAGCGTGCCGAGGGTGTCGAAGCCGGGGAAGAGCGGAACGGGGAGCCGGTGTCCGGTCGCGTCGAGCCACAGCGACGAGGGGCCGGGCAGGATGCGGATGCCGTGCTGCGGCCACACCGGGTCCCAGTTGGTGATGCCTTCCACGTAGTGCCACATCCTGTCGCCGTTGATGAGGCGGGCGCCGGCGGCGGCGCTCACGGTCTGCATCGAGCCGTCGACATAGGCGGGCACGCCGGAGAGCATGTGCGCCGGGGGAGTGCCGAGGCGCGAGGGCCAGGCCGCGCGGACGAGGTCATGGTTTCCGCCGATGCCCCCGGAGGCCACGATCGTCGCCGTCGCGTCGATCTCGAACGCGCCGATCACGTCTCGGGACGAGGCGACGCCCCGGGCGGCACCGTCCGACGCCAGCACGCTCCCGCGGGCACCGGTCACGCGCCCGCCGGTGAGGACGAGTTCCTCGACGCGGTGTCGGGCGAGGACGGTGAGCCGTCCCTCGCGCTCTCCCTGCTCGACGGCGGCCGCGAACGGGGCGACGATCCCCGGCCCGGTGCCCCAGGTGATGTGGAAGCGAGGGACCGAGTTCCCCGGACCGAGGGCGCCGTAGCCGCCCCGCTCGGCCCAGCCGACCACAGGGAAGAAGCCGACGCCGCGGGCGCGGAGCCACGAGCGCTTCTCGCCGGCCGCGAACTGCAGATAGGCCTCTGCCCAGCGCCGGGGCCACTCGTCCTCGGGGCGGTCGAATCCGGCGGTGCCGAACCAGTCCTGGGTCGCGAGCTCGAGCGAGTCGGTGATGCCGAGGCGGCGCTGTTCCGGAGAATCCACGAGGAACAGCCCGCCGAAGGACCACCACGCCTGCCCGCCCAGGTTCGTCCGCGGTTCCTGGTCCACGATGACGACCCGACGTCCGGCCTCGAGGGCTTCCGCGGCGGCGACGAGACCGGCCAACCCCCAACCGATCACCAGGACGTCTGCGGTCGGGGGTGTGGTCGTCATGGGGTCTCCGTTGATTCCTGACGGGAGCGGGTCTCCAGGGTCGTGCGCCCCTGGGGTGCCGTGCCGATGCCGGACGGCTCGAATGTGTTCACCATGGCATAGGCGGCGCGCTCCAGGTAGTCCCAGAGAGTGGTTTCGTGCAACGGGGACAATTGCGCCTCGTCCACGGCCGTGCGCATATGACGAAGCCAACGATCCCGGGCGTCGGGGTCGACCCGGAAGGGCATGTGACGCATCCGCAGGCGGGGATGGCCGCGGGTCTCGCCGTAGGTGCTCGGGCCGCCCCAGTACTGCTCGAGGAACAGGAGCAGGCGCTCCTCGGCCGGACCGAGGTCCTCCTCCGGATACATCGGCTTGAGCACGGGGTCGAGGGCCACCTCGCGATAGAACACCGAGACGATCTTCGCGAACGTCTCGCGCCCACCGACCTCGTCGTAGAACGTCACTTGTCTGTACTCCCGTCGCCGCCGGTGTTCTTCTTGCGCCGCCAGATGCCGCGATCCGGGATGACGGGCACCCCGGTGACGGCGTTGGGGCGCGTCTTCGGCGGGTTGGCGCCCCGGACGCGGCGCGCACCCTCCAATCCGGTGGGCACGACGTCCGCGAGACGCGGCACGTCGATCTCCTTCTCCAGCAGAGCGGCTCGGAGACGGCGTCGGAGCTCCTGCGCCACGTCGTCGCGCGCGTTCGCCCTGGTCTTGATGACGGCGCGCACCACGAGGGCGTCGCCGTCCACCGACTCCAGGCCCCACAGCTCCGGCTTCTCCACGATGCGGGTGCGCCACTTCGGGTCTTTCGCCAGGCCCTGCGCCGTCTCCAGCAGGATGTGCTCGACCTGTTCGAGGTCGGAATCCGGCGCCACACCGATGTCGACGATCGCGCGCGCCCAGCCCTGCGACATGTTCCCGATCCGGGTCACTTCGCCGTTGCGCACGTACCAGAGGGTCCCGTTCACGTCCCGCACCTGGGTCACGCGCACACTCACGTACTCGACGACGCCGCTCGCCAGCCCGAGGTCGACGACGTCGCCGATGCCGATCTGGTCCTCGGCGACGAGGAAGATGCCGTTCAGCACGTCTTTGACGATGTTCTGGGCACCGAAACCGAGGCCGGCACCGACCGCCGCCGTGAGAAGGGTGAGCGATCCGAGGAGAGCATTGTCGATCGCGTTGACGATGAGGATGATCGCGATGATCACGAGCATCACGTTGACGATGTTCTGCAGGATGGTGCCGAGTGTGCGTGTGCGCTGGACCAGTCGCATGTCGGCCAGCGGGGAGCGTTCGAGTGCCTGGGTGTCGTCGACGGCGGCCTTGTTCTTGGCGGTGTCGACGATGCGGTGCACGACCCGCCTGATCACCCGGCGCAGTACGAGCGCGATGAGGACGCAGGCGCCGATGATCAGGGCGATCTGCAGGAGCTTGCCGCCGACCGTGGTCAGCAGCGTGAGCATGTCCTCCACCCATGGGGGGAGCTCGGTCGGCGTCGGCGTGGGGGTCGTCTCAGCGGAAATCAGCATCGTCTCGATGGTACCGAGAGGGCCTCTGCGCCGGCTGGAAGAGCGGCGGCAGAGGCCCGTGTCGGTGTCGGCGGTGGAGGGTCAGTCCTCGGCGTCGCGGGACTGCGCGGCGAGGGCGCGCTCCACGTCCGCGAGGTTCTCCAGCACGAGACGGCGCAGAGCGGGCGGCGCGTCCTGGTGCTCGGAGAGCCAGCCCCGCGTCGCGTCGCGCAGCGCGACGTCGGCGAGAGCGGTGGGAAAGAGCCCGACGATCAGGTACTGCGCGATCTGGTAGGTCCGCGACTCCCACACCGGCAGGAGCATGTCGAAGTACTGCGGCACGAAGGCGCCCAGCACCTCCGCACCCGCCGGGTGGACGAAGCCGAGCGCCGCCGAGCGGACAATCGTGTTCGGGGCGTCGTCGCGCGCGATCAGCGCATCCCAGGCCTCCTGCTTCGCGGCCGCGTCCGGAAGAGCGGCGCGCGCCTGCGCGGCGAACTCCGCACCCTTCGCGGTGTTATCGGCGGCGAGCGCGGCGTCGATGGCCCCGGCGTCGGTCGCACCGATCGTCGCGAGGCCGACGAGCAGCTGCCAGCCCAGGTCGGCGTCCACGTCGAGCCCGGGGAGCGTCTCCTCACCCGAGCGCAGACGCCCGACGATGCCGGCGTGCTCCGGTGTCACCAGGTTGTTCGCGAAGGCGGTGACGAACTGGAGCTGGCTGTCGCTGCCGGCCTCCGCCGACTCGGCGAGTGCCCAGAGGCCATCCGCCACCTTCAGCCGTGCGGCTTCGCGCTCCGCCGGGGCGACATACAGGGTCGCGGCCGTGCGCAGCTGCGCGAGGGTGGTGCGGACCGTGGTGGACTCGGTCTCCCGGCCGATGTTGCCGAGAACGAGGTCGATGTAGTCGGACGCCGCCGTCTCCGCGTCGCGGGTCTGGTCCCAGGCTGCTCCCCAGACGAGCGAGCGGGCGAGGGGATCGTGGATGTCGGCGAGGTGGGCGATCGCGGTCGCGAGCGACTTCTCGTCGAGACGGATCTTCGCGTACGCGAGGTCGTCGTCGTTGAGGAGGATGAGGTCGGGACGGTCGAGGCCCTGGAGCTCGGGGACCTCGGTGCGGTCGCCGTCCACGTCGACCTCGATGTGATGGGTGCGCGTGAGCGCGCCGTCCTGCAGCGAGTAGAAGCCGATGCCGAGACGGTGCGGACGGATGGTCGGGTAGTCGGCCGGAGCCGTCTGGGTGATGGCGAAGCGCGAGATCCTGCCGTTGTCGTCCTCGGCCACGACGGGCTCGAGGGTGTTCACCCCGGCCGTCTCCAGCCACTTCTTCGACCAGGTGCCGAGATCGCGGCCGCTCGTGGCCTCCAGCTCCGTCAGGAGGTCGCTGAGCTCGGTGTTGCCCCAGGAGTGCTTCTGGAAGTACTGCGAGACACCGGCGAAGAACGCCTCGATGCCGACCCACGCGGCGAGCTGCTTGAGGACCGAGCCGCCCTTGGCGTAGGTGATGCCGTCGAAGTTGACCTGCACGTCCTCGAGGTCGTTGATCTCGGCGACGATCGGGTGCGTGGAGGGGAGCTGGTCCTGGCGGTAGGCCCAGGTCTTCTCCATCGCGTTGAAGGTGGTCCAGGCCTCGGTCCACTCGGTCGCCTCGGCCGTCGCGATGGTGGACGCCCACTCCGCGAACGACTCGTTGAGCCAGAGGTCGTTCCACCACTTCATGGTGACGAGATCGCCGAACCACATGTGGGCGAGCTCGTGCAGGATCGTCACGACGCGACGCTCCTTGACGGCGTCGGTGACCTTGCTGCGGAAGACATACGTCTCGGTGAACGTCACCGCTCCCGCGTTCTCCATCGCGCCGGCGTTGAACTCGGGCACGAAGAGCTGGTCGTACTTGGCGAACGGGTACGGCACGCCGAACTTCGACTCGAAGTAGGCGAAGCCCTCACGGGTCTTGTCGAAGATGTAGTCGGCGTCCAGGTGCTGCCAGAGGCTCTTGCGTCCGTAGACGCCGAGCGGGATCACGCGGCCCGAGGCGCTGGTGAGCTCCGAGAAGGTGGCCTCGTACGGTCCGGCGACGAGGGCCGTGATGTAGGAGGAGATCCGGGGCGTGGGCTCGAAGCCCCAGGTGGCCGAGACCCCGTCGTCGTGGACGATGGGCTCCGGGGTGGGGGAGTTGGAGACGACCTTCCACTCCGCAGGGGCGGTCACCGTGAACTGGAAGGTGGCCTTGAGGTCGGGCTGCTCGAAGACGGCGAACACGCGACGGGAGTCGGGCACCTCGAACTGCGAGTAGAGGTACACCTCGCCGTCCACCGGGTCGACGAAGCGGTGCAGACCCTCGCCGGTGTTGGTGTACAGGCAGTCGGCGTCGACGACGAGGACGTTCTCCTCCTGCAGCCCGGCGAGTGCGATCCGGGAGTCGGCGAAGACCTCGCGCGGGTCGAGCTGCTCTCCGTTGAGCGAGATCTCGCGCACGTCGCGGGCGATGAGGTCGATGAAGGTGAAGCTGTCGGGGGACGCGGAGAAGCGCACGACGCTCCGGGAGCCGAAGACCTCGGCGCCCTTGGTCAGATCGAGGGCGACCTCATAGGAGTGCGTGTCGACGACGTCGCGGCGCTCCTGCGCTTCGATTCGGGTGAGGTTCTCTCCAGGCAAAGCTGTACTCCCAGGGGTGAGGGGATGTAACCGGGGGTCGGCGCAGTTGGCGCCGACGGCAACCATGACAGCCTACGCCAGAGCGACGCGCGCGCCGTCGATCCTCACGAACCGGGGATAGTCACGGTCGTGCGGACGCTCGTCGTCCGCGGAGATGGGAAGATGGAGGGGTGACCGCGATCGAGCCGAATGTCGTTCCCTTTGCCTCGCCCGCCGCTGCCGGCGGCGACCCCTATGTGACCACGCCCGTCGCCTACGACGCCATCCTCTTGGCGAGCTTCGGCGGCCCGGAGGGCCAGGAGGACGTGATCCCCTTCCTCCGGAACGTGACGCGTGGTCGGGGCATCCCGGACGAGCGGCTGGAGGAGGTCGCGCACCACTACCGTCACTTCGGCGGCGTGAGCCCGATCAACGGCCAGAACCGCGTGCTCAAGGAGGCGCTGGAGAAGGCGCTCGTGGCCCGGGGGATCGACCTCCCGGTGTACTGGGGCAACCGCAACTGGGGTCCGTACCTCGAGGACGTGCTCCCCGAGGCGTCGGCCAACGGCCACACCACCCTCCTCGCCTTCGCAACGAGCGCCTACAGTTCGTTCTCCAGTTGCCGCCAGTACCGCGAGGACTTCGCCCGCGTGCTGACCGACACCGGCCTCGGCGAGACGGTCACCATCGACAAGATCCGTCCCTTCTACGACCACCCCGGCTTCGTCGAGGCCTTCGAGGCGGGCGTGCGGGAGTCGGTGCAGGGCTACCTCGACCAGGGGTTCGCGCCGACCGAGATCCAGGTCCTCTTCTCCACGCACAGCATCCCGACCGCCGACGCCGAGCGCTCCGGCGCCCGCGACATCGACT
The DNA here is from genome assembly GCF_023383675.1 of Microbacterium sp. ER1. Classification (NCBI taxonomy): domain Bacteria; kingdom Bacillati; phylum Actinomycetota; class Actinomycetes; order Micrococcales; family Microbacteriaceae; genus Microbacterium; species Microbacterium sp. ER1. The sequence continues at coordinate 265,673 of NZ_QCXO01000138.1, read as the reverse complement.
GGGGCGAGGGCGGGGCCTACGCCGCCCAGCACCTCGCCGTGTCGGAATGGACGATGGAGCAGGTGCGGGCCGCCGTCCCGGGAGCCGCCGACGTGCCCTGGGAGCTGGTCTACCAGTCGCGTTCCGGCCCCGCGTCGCAGCCCTGGCTGGAGCCCGACGTCTGCGACGTGATCGCGGAGCTCCCGGCGCGCGGTCGCAAGGCGGTCATCGTGGTCCCCGTCGGCTTCATGAGCGACCACATGGAGGTCCTCTGGGATCTCGACACCGAGGCCGCCGAGGCCGCGGAGGAGGCGGGCCTCGCCTTCGTCCGCACGCCGACGCCCGGTGTCCGCGAGGCTTTCGTTGAGGGCATCGTCGACCTCATCGAGGAGCGCCTGCAGGGTCGCCCGAACGCGGAGCGTCCGCACGTCACTGATCTGCCCGGTGCGTTCGACGTCTGCCGTCCCGGGTGCTGCGAGAACGTGCGCGCGGGGTTCAAGCCCGCGGCTGCCGGCATCGCCCCCTGAGTCGCGGACGGAGCGGATCCTAGGATGGAGAACATGCGCATCCACATCGCCACCGATCACGCCGGACTCGAGTTCTCGACCCAGCTGCAGGAGCATCTCCGCGCCGCGGGGCACGAGGTGATCGACCACGGTCCGGTGGAGTACGACGCGCTCGACGACTACCCGGCCTTCTGCATCCGGGCGGCGCAGGCCGTCGTCGTCGATCAGGCGACAGGGGTGCCGGCGCTCGGGGTCGTCTTCGGGGGCTCGGGCAACGGCGAGCAGATCGCCGCGAACAAGGTCGCCGGGGTCCGCGCAGCGCTCGTCTGGAACCTCTCCACGGCCGAGCTCGCGCGGGAGCACAACGACGCGAACGTCATCTCCATCGGAGCTCGTCAGCACACCTACGACGAGGTCACGGCGTTCATCGACCGGTTCATCGCCACGCCGTTCTCCGGCGACGAGCGGCACGTCCGGCGCATCGGACAGATCGCCGACTTCGAGCGCGACGGCTCGCTCCTCCCGGACCCCCGAGCCTGACATGCCCGAGGGACATTCCGTCCACCGCATCGCGCGGCAGTTCGATCGCAACTTCGTCGGCAAGACGATGAGCGCCTCCAGCCCGCAGGGACGCTTCGCCGAGGGCGCCGCGGTGCTCGACGGACGCCAGGCCGTGAGCGTGCAGGCCGTGGGCAAGCAGATGTTCCTCGAGGCGGAGGGTGACCTCTGGCTGCGCGTGCATCTCGGTCTCTACGGTGCCTGGGATTTCGCGGGGGAGATCCTCGTCGACCCCACCATCGCGTCGGCCAACGGCAGGATGGGCCAGACCAATCAGCGCGGCACCACTCTCGACGAGGCGATCCTCGACGACGCGGGGGAGAACTCCCTCGCCTCGATCGGGGCGCCGCGGCGCGCCAGGGTCCACGTGCGGATGTCCGAGCAGACCAAGGGGCTGACCGACGAGGTCGACGAATGGCCGCCGCCCGTGGTGGGTCAGGTGCGGCTGCGCCTCATGACCGACATCACGGTGGCCGACCTGCGCGGTCCCACCGCCTGCGTGTTGCAGACTCCCGAGGAGATGCTGGCGACGGTGGCCAAGCTCGGTCCCGATCCGCTCGTCGGCGATCCGGCGGAGAACGAGGAGCGGTTCGTCCGCGCCGTGCGGAAGAAGCCGACCCCGATCGCGCTGCTGCTGATGGACCAGGCGGTCGTCAGCGGCATCGGCAACGTGTACCGCGCCGAGATGCTCTACCGGCAGCGGCTGAACCCGCACACGCCCGGCCGCGACGTCCCGGAGGATGTCGTCAGGGCGCTCTGGCATGACTGGGTGCGACTGCTGGCCATCGGCGTGGAGACGGGTCAGATGATGACCATGGACGGGCTGTCTCCCGAGCAGTACCGCGCCGCGATGGCGAGCCGCGACGATCGTCACTGGGTCTACCACCGGGCCGGCCTGCCGTGCCGGGTCTGCGGGACCGAGATCGCGCTGGAGGAGATCGGCGCCCGCAAGCTGTACTGGTGCCCGCGCTGTCAGGCCTGAGGGCGGGATCCCCGGGGCTCCCGCCGCTCTAGGCTGGGATCCATGCGACAGAATCCGAGCTTCACGCTCGCCGATGTGGCCGAGATCCGCCGCGTCATCGACGCCAACCCGTGGGCGACGGTGGTGAGTGCGCCTGAGGACGGTCTGGTCGCCTCGCACTATGCCGTCCTCCTCGACGACGACCGCGATGATCTGACGGTCGTGGGGCACGTGGGCCGCCCGGACGACGCCATCCACGGCCTGGGGGAGCGGGAGATCCTGCTCGCCTTCCAGGGGCCGCACGGGTACGTCTCCCCGGGCTGGTACGGCGACGTTCCCGCGGTCCCGACCTGGAACTACACCGCGGTGCACCTGTCGGGCGTTCCCGAGATCCTCAGCACCGCGGAGAACCTCCGTGTGCTCGATGCCCTGGTCGCGCGGTTCGAGTCGCGGCTGCCCGACCCGCGCCTGATGTGGGAGCGTCCGAACGACGCGGCCTTCATCGAAAGACTCGAATCCGGAACGGTCGGCTTCCGCCTCACCCCGACGAAGGTCGTCGCCAAGCGGAAGCTGAGCCAGAACAAGCCCGCGGAGACCATCGAGGCGGTGATCGCGGCGCTGCACGCCGAAGGGCCGTATGCGAACGCCGCCCTCGCCGCGGAGATGCGTCGTGCACAGGACGCACGGACGGGTGGAAGGGCGTGAGCGCCCTCGGAGTCGAGGTCGGAACGGTCCGTGCCGTCCGCCCCGTCGGTCCGGGGCGGGAGTTCCTGCTGGATGATGAGCCGGTCGACCTCCACCTCGCCGACGGACGCATCGTCGACATCGCGCCGACCGGGGCCCTGCCGGCGCGCGGCGAGGTCATCGAGGCCGACGGTGCCTGGGCGGTGCCGGGGCTCTGGGACAACCATGTGCACACTGTGCAGTGGGCCCTCGCCGCGGAGCGCGTGCCGCTCGGCGCGGCGGACTCGGCCGCCGGGGCCGCGAGGTTGATGCGCGACGCGCCCGTGCTGCCGGACGGCCGACGGATCGGCACGGGGTTCCGGGACGCGCTGTGGCCGGATCGGCCATCCGTGGCCGCGCTCGATGCCGAGACGGGCGTCGTGCCCACCTACCTGATCAATGCGGACGTGCACAGCGTCTGGCTGAACTCGGCGGCCCTGGCGCGCGAAGGCTTCCGCGGAGACGACGGTCTGCTCCGCGAGGAGGACGCGTTCGAGATCTCCCGACGGCTCAATGCCGTCGATCCTGCCCACAGCGATGAGGCGGTCATCCGCGCGGGGGCGGCCGCCGCGGCACGGGGCGTGACCGGTCTGGTCGACTTCGACATGGCGTGGAACGCCGATGCCTGGCCGCGACGGATCCTCGCGGGCTTCGCCGCGCACCGTGTCGAGTTCGCGTTCTACCCGGCGGATCTCGATCGGGCGATCGCCGCGGGCCTCCGCACGGGGGAGCGCCTTGCGGTGACGGATCCGACCGGGCTTGTCGGGTCCCTCGTGCGGGTCGGGTCGTTGAAGGTGATCAGCGACGGCTCGCTCGGCACCCGTACGGCGGCGTGCTCACACTCCTACCCCGGCGACCCCGCGAACTTCGGGGTGCTGACGGTGCCTCCGGACGAGCTCACGGCGCTGCTGACCACTGCGGCGGGAGCGGGGATCGAGGTCGCCGTGCACGCGATCGGCGATCGCGCCGTGACGGCGGCCCTCGACGCGTTCGGCGCTTCCGGTGCCACGGGGTCGATGGAGCACGCGCAACTGGTGCGGCACGCCGACCTCGCCCGATTCGGCCGGCTCGGGGTGCGCGCGAGCGTCCAACCCCAGCATGCGGTGGACGACCGCGACCTCGTCGAGCACCACTGGGCGGAGCAGACCGCGATCGGCTACCCGCTCGCCTCGCTGTTGTCGGCGGGTGCGGAGGTGCGCTTCGGCTCCGATGCGCCGGTCGCGCCGCTCGACCCCTGGCATGCGATCGCCGCGGCGGTCTGGCGGACCGACGACGACCGGGCCGCCTGGCATCCGGAGGAGCGGGTGACGCTGGATCAGGCCCTCGAAGCGAGTGTCCGCACGTCGCTCCGTCCCGGTCAGAGCGCAGACATCGTGCTCCTCGGGAGTGATCCTCGCACCGCTGACGCGGCGGGGCTCCGGACGATGCCCGTCACCACCACGCTGCTCGGCGGTCGCCTCACGCACCTCGCCTGAGGCAGCGCGCACACGACGAAGGGCGGCCCCGTAGGGAGCCGCCCTTCGTCGTGTACGTGGTGTCAGGCCGCGATGTGCGACACGAGGAACCAGCGGTCCTTCTCCAGCCCGCGCTGGATCTCGATCGCCACGTCCTGGCTCGTGAGGTCGACCTCGTCGAGGCCCTCCACGGCCGCCTTCACATCGACGAGGATCGCGTCGATGTCGGCGATCACGGCGCGGATCAGATCGTCCGACTGCGCGAAGCCGGCCGGAACGCCGGTGGCGCCTGCCTTCTCGGCGACGGCGTTCACGCGCGCGTCGATCGGAAGGCCCAGAGCGACGATGCGCTCGGCGGCAGTGTCGGCGAAGTCTCCGGCGTGGGCGACGATCGTGTCGAGCAGCTCGTGCACGCCGACGAAGTTGGCGCCGCGGACGTGCCAGTGCGCCTGCTTGCCGTTGACGGTCAGCGCCTGGAGGCCGAGGACGACGGGGGAGAGGAACTGCGCCGCACCGGCGGCCACAGTCGGGTCGATGGCGGTGGTGGAAACGGTCTGGGCCTTGCTCATCTTCTTGCTCCTCCGAATGAAGTTCTCTGTCTGACGAGTACAACGTTACTCAGGCTCAGGCATTCCGCAAGGAAGCTGAGGCTCCACTCACTTCCGCGTGATTCCGGGGGAGTGAGGGTAGTCTCGCCTCATGAGCATCGCTGCCGGAGCCTCCGTCCTCGCCCTCCCGGATCGCACCCCCGAGCTCGACGACACCGCCTTCGTCGCTGACGGCGCGCGCATCGTCGGCGCGGTGTCTCTCGGAGCCGGTGCCAGCATCTGGTACAACGCGGTGCTCCGCGGTGACTCCTCGCCGATCGTCATCGGACCGGGCAGCAACGTGCAGGACAACGTGTCGATCCACGTCGACGCCGGGCATCCCGTCCTCGTCGGGTCACGGGTGTCGATCGGGCACAACGCTGTCGTGCACGGCTGCACGATCGGTGACGGCTCTCTCATCGGGATGGGGGCCGTCGTCCTCAGCGGCGCCGTGATCGGAGAGGGCTGCCTGATCGCCGGCGGTGCCGTCGTGCTGGGTGGGACCGAGGTGCCGCCGGGTTCCCTCGTGGCAGGCGTGCCGGCGAAGGTGCGCAGGGCGCTCTCCGACGACGAACGCGCCGCGCTGCTGGCGAATGCCGCGATCTACCTGGAACACGTGGCCACGCACACGCAGGCGAGCGAGGCGTGAGACCCTCCCCCCGCTAGGCTGGGCGGTACGGGGCGGTGGCCAAGCTGGTTAAGGCAGTGGGCTCATAACCCAACGATCGTCGGTTCAAGTCCGACCCGCCCTACTCCCTGGCCTCGTCTGTCGTAATCGTCGCGGCGCTCTCCTGTCTCTTCTCTGGAGGTCTCGACGCCCGTCAGCCTCCGGATCGGAGCAGGAGCCATGACGACAACGAGTGTGCCGAACGCGGAGACGCGTCGTCGGATCGAGGATGTGGGGCAGTTCGCGTTGCGTCTCGCGATCGCGGCGAGTTTCGCCCTCGCCGTCGCCGACCGTTTCGGCGTCCTCGGCGGCCCGGGGGCAGATGGTGTGTCGTGGGGCTCGTGGACGATCTTCCGTGCGTACACCGCGCAGCTCGTCCCTGTCCCCGTCGACGCAGTGGTGGACACGGCGGCGGTGCTGGCGACGACTCTGGAGACCGTCCTCGCCCTGCTTCTGGCCGTCGGGCTGTGGACCCGGATCGCGGCGGGAGTCGCTGCGCTGCTCACGGCGACGTTCGGGGTGACGATGCTCGCCTTCCTCGGGCCGCTCGCGCCGTTCCGGTACCCGGTCTTCGTCTTCACGGCCGCCGCGATCCTGCTCGCGGGGCTGAAGCGCTACCGGTGGAGCATCGATGCGCTGCGAAAGGAGGTGCCGGGAGCGGGGAGAGACAACGATGCCCCCGGCACCAGGTAGACGGCGAATGCCTCTACAGACGGACGGACGCGTCGGAAGGGGAAGCGATCCGTCACAGGAGAGATGACGAGGTGACCGTTTCATGACGCCGTTTTCCGTAGCATCACGGCATATTGCGTGTGCCGCGAGAAACCCGTTCGGCGGAACCGCGTAACAGAACGCGTCGTTCTGCATCCCTTCCTGGGGACATCACTCGCGCGGAAGAAGCCATCCGCGCGAGTTCATCGATCATCTGGGGAGTCGAAAGTGCCAGTCATTCAGCATGCAATCAGATCGGGCGCGCGGGGAACGCGCCTGACGACGTTCGTGGGTGCTCTGCTCGCGATCTGTCTGGCGGCCCTGGCGGCCGTCATCGCGACGCCGGCGACGGCCCGCGCTGCGGAGGTCACCGGGATCACCTCGTTGACCATCACCGAACCCACCGACCAGATCGAGGTCTGGGACCGGATCGCGTTCGAAGCGACCTGGGCAGTGCCGGACACGGCGACCGCGGGGGACACGTTCCGCCTCGCCTTTCCGACGAGCCCGAGCCTGACCGGGGTGCGCGATTCCTTCGCCCTGACGGCGCCGGACGGCCAGACCGTCGGAACCTGCGAGGTGTCGACCGGTGAGCTCGTGTGCACGCTCACGGATTACGTGGACAGCCACACCGACGTCAGCGGCACGCTGCACTTCCGCGCCAGGGCGGACGAGGAGACCACGCTGACGGAGATCCCGTTCACGACAGGCGGCGGAACCGTCGTCCCGGTCGACGTCCCCGGCGGGATCGGACCGGTCCCGGAGTTCCCGGCGCCGACGACCCCGACCAAGTGGGGCGACGTGACGCTCGACGGTCGGAAGATCGCATGGGGCGTGAACATCCCGTCCTCCGCGCTGGCCGGGGAGGACCCGACGCTCACCGACACGTTCACGGCCGGTCTCGTGCTCGATCCCGGGTCCGTCACCGTGGCGTACGTGCTCGCGAAGGACTGGGCGGGAGGCAAGTACACCGTGTCGACGGGGCTGCAGTCGGGCAGCGATTTCACCGTCACGGAGGTCAGCTCCGAGTCGTTCACGGTGACAGTGAACGCGCCGATCGTCGCCGACGCGATCTACGTGCTCCGCTACAAGACGGCTCTGCCCGCCGACGTCCGTCCCGGTGATGCGTTCCACAACACCGTGACCGGCTCCCGCTGGGTCACCGAGAGCACACCGGTCATCTACTCCCAGGGCGGGGGCGATGGCGAAGGGGTGCTCCCGGTCGGCGGATTCACCGTGACCAAGGAGGTCAGCGGTGCCGGCGCGGCTCTGGTGCCCGACGACCGCGAGTTCCGGGTGGCCTACTCCTATCAGCGTGCCGGACAGACGGTGGAGGGCGAGCTCGCCCTGCGGTCCGGCCAGACCGATGGCCTGAAGGATCTGCCGGTGGGCACGGTCGTCACCCTATCTGAGGTCACGCCGGCGGACGTCGACGGCGTGACCTGGCAGGCGCCGGTCTTCTCCGGCACCGGTGTGGCGATCACCGATGGCGGCGCGACCGTCACCATCGCACGGGGGGCGACGGTCGCGGTGACGCTCACCAACCCGACGACGGTCACGCCGCCGCCGGTCGGGGGCTTCACGGTGACCAAGAACGTCACGGGCCCGGGGACGTCGCTGGTCCCTGCGGACCAGACGTTCACGGTGGAGTACTCGTACGAGCTCGCGGGACAGCCCGTCACCGGTGAACTCGCGCTCCGCGCTGGGAAGAGCGACGGACTCGCGGATCTGCCGGCGGGAACGGTCGTCACGCTCCGCGAGAAGGCGCCGAGCTCCGTGGAGGGCGTCACGTGGAAGAGCCCGCGCTTCACCGGCGCGGGAGTCGACGTCGGCGACGGCGGTGCCACGCTCACGATCTCCGAAGACGCGACGGTCGCGGTCGTGCTCACCAACGGGACCGCGGTCACTCCTCCGCCCACGCCGGGCGGTGAGCTCGCCCTGACCGGGGCCGAGGGGCCGACCGGCCCGATCCTCCTGGGAGCGCTGCTGCTGCTCGCCGGAGTCGTGGCGCTCGGCGTCCGTCACCGGGTCTCGGGTTCGCGCACCGGCGACTGAGGGCCGGGAGGGGCCACGCCGATCGATCACGCAACGACTTCACCGTCGTCGCGTGATCGATCGCGCCGTTCAGCGTCCTGTCGTCGTCGAGGGGCTCTCCCTCGACGACGACGTCGACGCCGCAGCGCGTCGGAGAAAGGCACCTCTCATGACCAAGACGCTCCTCGCCCGTACCTCGGCCACCCTCGGCGTGGCCGCCGCTCTCTCGCTCGGCGGGGCGGTGCTCGCTTCCGCCGCTCACGCCGAGTCGACGCCCGCGGATCCGACGGCGTCGAGTACGCATAGCACGGGCGTTCTCACGCAGCGCGTCGGGGCGGCGTGTCTCTTCTTCCAGTACACGTTCAACATGAGTCCGACCGATCCCCAGGTGGGGGACACCGTGACGTACACCATGCAGTTCCTCAACAACGGCGAGGTCGACTCGACGAAGAGCGCGCTCACGTTCCGCCTGGACGGCCTCCTCGACGACTCGACCTGGGCAGCGTCGGCCCTGGAGGCGACCTCCGGTCGCGCTTCCGTCGCGGGGAATGCCGTCACGTGGAACGGGCCGCTCGATGCCGGAGACAGCGTCGTGCTGCGCTTCACCGGCGTGTGGACCGGCGACGGCGATGGGCTCGCGTTCCCGCGGGTCGAGTCGTACGGCTACGTGAGGTGAAGGGCGGCCGCGCGCCGCGGCCTCGTTTTCCACGGTATCCGCGGCGGCGTGGCGCGCTCGTCGTCGAGAGGCTGAACGGACACCGACCGAAAGGCAGTCATGCAGCTCTCCACGGACTCCGAAGTCATCGTCCGCGCCACCGCCGGCGTCGTCGCCGCACACGCCGACGAGATCACCGCCCTGTTCTACCGGCGGATGTTCGAGGCCCATCCTGAGCTGTTGAACGTCTTCAACCGCGCGCATCAGGTCCAAGGCGATCAACCCAAGGCGCTGGCGGCGTCCGTCGTGGCGTTCGCGGTGCACCTCATCGATCCGGACGCGCCGGACTTCTCCCCGGTGATGCGACGCATCGCCCACCGCCACGTCTCCTTGGGTATCTCGGCGCGCCAGTACACGATCGTGGGCCGCTATCTCCTGGCCGCTGTCGATGACGTACTCGGCGACGCGATCACGCCGGCAGTGCATGCGGCGTGGGACGAGGTGTACTGGCTCTTCGGCTGCTCTCTCATCGCCGAGGAGGCGCGGCTCTACGCGGACGCCGGGACGGACCCGGACCACCCATGGCGACCGCACCGGGTCGTCGACCGCGTGGAGGAGGCTCGCGACGTCATCTCCCTCATCCTGGAGCCGGTGGACGGTCGCCGAGCGCCCCATCGCATCGGGCAGTACGTGGCCGTCGCCGTCGACCTCCCTGACGGCACGCGCCAGCCCCGCCAGTACACGATCTCCTCGTCGACGCCCGAGGCCGCACTGCGCGTCACCGTGAAGCGCGTGCGCGGCGCGGACGGCGCACCAGACGGGCAGGTGTCGACCTGGCTGCACGAGAACGCCCACGTCGGAACGGTGCTCGACGTCTCTCAGCCTGCCGGGGACCTGCTCCTCGATGACTCCGATGATGCGCTGGTCCTCATCTCGGCGGGAATCGGCATCACGCCCGTCGCAGCGATGGTGGACGATCTCGCGCAGCGGCGTCCCGAGCGGCCGGTGCACCTGTTCCACGTGGACCGGGAGCCGGAGACCCACGCTCTCGTCGCCGACGTGCGCGACCGTTCGCAGCGATTGAGCGACGTCCGCACCCTGACCTGGTACTCGGCGAGTGAAGCGGAGGGCCCGGCGGTGCGTTCCGGCCGGATGGATCTCGCCGACATCGACCTCCCGCCGACACCGCGCGTGTTCCTGTGCGGGCCGCTACCGTTCATGCAGGCGATCCGAAACGCTCTGACGGCACGCGGCATCGCCCCGGACCGCATCGACTACGAGGTCTTCGGTCCGGACCTCTGGGCACGACAGCCGAAGACCGCCGCGGCCTGACCCCACTGCGAAAGACCTGCGTGCGGCCGTGTCAAGCCCCTCCTCGAGGCCATGGCGAACTGACATGCTCCCCGAGAGCGGCACCGCGCCGCGGGAACGGGAGAGACTATGAGCATCGGCAGCGGAATCGCGCTCTTCGTCATCGGAGCGATCCTCGTGTTCGCGATCAACGTCGACGTGCCGTGGGTCGACCTGGACATGGTCGGCTACATCCTCATGGGTGCCGGCGTGATCATCTTCCTCATCGGCATCGTGCTCCTCGCGCGTCGGCGTCGCACGGAGACGGTGTCGCGCACGTACGTGGACCCGGCGACGGGCGAGCCCACGACCCGGCGTTCCGTCAGCTCGAGCTCCGACGACGGGCTCTGAGCGCACGCACACAGGAAGGAGAAGGGCCGCGGGAGAACCCGCGGCCCTTCTCGTCAGACGACGTCCGCGCCTTCGAGATGCTCCTCGACGAGGGTGATGCCCCCGCTCGAGTTCGCGGAGTGCGCGAGCTCCTCGATCCAGCGCCGGCTCAGCTCGGGCGTCTCGGCCTCGTCGAAGACGAAACGGAGCGGGATCGACGGGTGCAGCCACAGCGTGGACCGGCCGGGAGCATCGCCCTCCGGGTGGCGCCAGGAGAGCGTGAAGCTCTCGTTCCGCCGCAACTTCGTGGCGATCACGACCTTGAGGTGCGCGAGCGCACGGTCTTCGATCTGGATCGGCGTCTGGGTGTCGCCGTAATACAGGCTGCCCATCGTCAGCCCACCTTCGCGGCGGGGGCTGCGGGAATGTTCATGGCGCTCCTTGGGAACGTGGGGGGAAGACGGCAGACCGCTCCCGGGGATACTTGGACTCTAGCCAATTTGCGCACGACATCGTGCGCATCAGGGCGACGCGCCGTCTGCTGCGAACAGAGTATGCGCGCGGTGTCAGTCTCCCGTCACATAGCGGTGAGAGCGGGCGGATTCCCGTACGCTTCGCGATAGGCCACGGCGAACCGGGAGACGTTGCTGAACCCCCACCGGCGCGCGATCGCGGACACCGACGTGCCCTTGCCGTGTCGCAGATCCCGATGCGCGCCGTCGAGCCGGGCGCGCCGCAGGGCCTCGTTCGGTGTCATGTCGAGCGCGCGACGGAACGCGTACTGCAGGCCTCGGGTGGACATGAAGGCCGCCGCCGCGACGTCGTCCACCGTGATGGGCAGGTGTGCGTTGTCCTCGATGAACGCGAGGGCGCGACGCACCGAGGCCGGCGCCGCGGAGCGTTGGGCCGGACGGTGCAGCGACTCGCTGAAGGTGGTGGGGAACGCCGACATGGTCAGCAGCAGGGCGTGGCGCTCGAGCTCGGCGGCGATGAGGGGGTCGGCGCCATCCGGACCGAACGAGCCGTCGATGTAGGAGAACATCCGCTCCCACCGTGCCCCGTCCTCCCGCGTGTGCGGAGCGAGTCCGGTGGCGCGGAGCTCGAGGCGGTCGTCGCCGGTGATCTGTCTGATCGAGTCACGCGCCGCCGCGCGATCGAACACGAGAGCACGGACGCGGGCGACCTGGTTCCACTTCGCCTCGACCCGGACACCGTCCGTGAGCCACGGCTGACCGGCGTCGAGTCCTTGCCGGCCCGACCAGATCCGGGCGTCGGCGGCATCGACGCGACACACCAGCAGCTGATCCTCCGGCTCGGCGCGGGAGTGCACCTGGGCCGCGAGCTGATAGCGGACGAGCGACATGGACGCCGCCTCCACCGATCGCCAGTCGAAGCGGAACCGGCGGGGGTCCACGTCCTGGAGGGTCGCCGAGGGCACGAACTGCTGCCAGGTGGACTCCACCTGCTCGATGTCCGTGGATGTGAACTGCACCGACACTCCTTGCTGCGCCTCGTCCGGGTGGCCGGGGCTTCTTGGACACTAACCCACGCCACTGACAACACGGTGGGGACGCCCCGGGGGTATCCGTCGGGAAGGCGGGAGTGCCGAGGCCTCGTAGACTCGGACCATGAGTGTTCCTTCCCCGTATGCGGAGCGATTGAGCCGGATTCCGGTGCAGCGCCAGGAGGTGGAGGTGCGCGGGGGAACGACGGCGTACTGGGTCTACGGTCCGGACGACGCCGAGACGACCGTCATCGCGGTTCACGGCTTCCGAGGCGAGCACCACGGCCTCGAGTCGGTCCTCGCCTTCCTTCCGGAGCTCCGCGTGCTCGCGCCCGATCTGCCCGGATTCGGGGAATCCGCCCCGCTTCCCGGTCGTCGCCACGACCTGCAGGAGTACGCGGGATGGTTGACCGACTTCGCCGCGGCCACAGCGCCGGGGGCGGTCATCCTCGGCCATTCCTTCGGCTCCATCGTGGCCGCCGCCGCCGTGGCCGGAGGGCTCGAGACGCCGCGGCTGATCCTCGTGAACCCCATCGGCGCACCGGCGCTGGAGGGCCCGAAGGGCGTCATGACCCGACTCGCAGTGCTCTACTACGCGCTGGGCGCCAAGCTCCCGCCGCGGATCGGGACCGCGCTACTGCGGAATCGGATGATCGTCCGCGTGATGAGCATGACCATGGCGAAGACGCGGGACCCCGAGCTGCGGCGCTTCATCCACGACCAGCACGACACCTACTTCTCGCGGTTCTCCGATCGCGACGTGCTGCACGACGCCTTCGTCGCGAGCGTCTCGCACGACGTCAGGGAGTTCGCCCACGCGATCGACGTGCCCACGCTCCTCATCGCCGCACAGCGCGACGACATCACCCCGATCGAGGCGGAACGGAAGCTGGTGACGCTCTTCCCCGACGCGTCTCTCGTCGAGATCGCCCAGGTGGGTCACCTCATCCACTATGAGACGCCGGCGGAAGCGGCCGGCGCGATCCGTCGGTTCCTCAGGATTCCCGTCGCGCGAGGCCGATGAGCCCGGCCACTCGGAACGGGATCACCTCACCCATGGCGAGCGAGGTCTCGGTCCGCTCCACACCCTCGATCGAGAGGATCCGGGCGTCCGTGTCGAACAGATGACGGGCGTCGCGGCACGCCACGCGCGCCAGCAGGTCGATGGAGCCGCTCAGACCGTGTGCCTGGACGACCTCCGGGATGCGCGCCAGCTCGTTGATGATGCGGGGGAGCTCGGTCTGGCGGACGCCGATGCTGACGAACGCCTGCAGCGGGAACCCGAGGACGTCGGGGGAGAAGGCGCGCTCGTAGGAGAGGAAGACGCCGCTCTGCTCCAGCCGGGCCATCCGCGCCTGGATGGTGTTGCGCGACAGGCTCATGCGCTCGGCGAGAGCGACGATCGTCACGCGCGGGTCGTCGGCGAGGGCGGCGAGTAGCTCCAGGTCGATCCGGTCCAGTCCAGGCATAGTGCCAAACCCTAGCAGCACGGCATCGGAGAAAAATGAGCAACATGCTCAATCGGCGTTGAGTTGCTTGAGCGAGGTGTTGACCAGACGTACCCTCAGACCATGCCGGTGATGACGCCGGCTCCATTGTGCGTCGCCCCACGAGGGCCGCCAGGGACGAGGAGGACGATGATGTCGCCGCAGACCACCCCCATCGCGGACACCGCCCAGGATCTCGAGCTGTCGGAGCGGATCCTCGCTCCGGACGGGACCCGCGTCGCGAACGCCCGCCTCGACCCGTTCGTCGCCGATGTCGACGCCGCGCAGCTGCGCGCCCTGCATCGCGACATGGTCATCCTCCGCCGGATCGACGCCGAAGGTGTCGCGCTGCAGCGCCAGGGGCAGCTCGGTCTCTGGGCGCCGTGCCAGGGGCAGGAGGCCACGCAGATCGGCACCGCCCGGGCCCTCGATCCGCAGGACTACGTCTTCCCGAGCTACCGTGAGACCGGCGTGATCTACGCCCGCGGCGCCCAGCCGGGGGACTACGTGCGCATGTGGCGCGGCGAGGAGGGTGCCGCCTACGATCCCGCGGTCCTGCGGGTCGCTCCGCTGCAGATCATCATCGGTGCCCAGACCCTGCACGCGGTCGGGTACGCCCTCGGCATCCGGCACGAGAAGGCCCCGGAGGTCGCCGTGACCTACTTCGGAGACGGGGCCACCAGTCAGGGGGACGTGAACGAGGCGATGATCTTCGCCGCGTCCTACCAGGCGCCGGTCGTATTCGTCTGCCAGAACAACCACTGGGCCATCTCCGAGCCGGTCGCGGTGCAGTCGCAGTACCCGATCGCGGGACGCGCCCCCGGATTCGGGATCCCGAGCCTCCGCGTGGACGGCAACGACGTCCTCGCGTGCCTGGCGGCGATGCGCTGGGCGCTGGAGCACGCGCGCTCCGGGAAGGGGCCGGCCTACATCGAGGCGGTGACCTACCGGATGGGTCCGCACACCACCGCGGACGACCCCACCAGGTACCGGGACGAGGCCGAGCTGGAGTCGTGGCGGCGCCGCGACCCCATCGCGCGCATCGAGGCGTACCTCCGCGCCACCGGCGACCTCACCGCGGAGCACGTCGCCGAGACGCAGGCGGCTGCGGACGCCATCGCCAAGGAGATGCGCGCGACCTGCCTGGGCATGATCACCCGTCCGCCGCTGGCGGTCTTCGACGGCGTCTACGCCGAGCCGCACACGGGTCTGGAGCGGCAGCGCGACGAGTACGCCGCCTATCTGGCGTCGTTCGAGGGTGAGGCGTGACCATGACCGAGCTCACTCTCGGCAAGGCGCTCGGCGCCGGCCTGCGTCAGGCGATGCGCGACGACGAGAAGGTGGTGCTGCTGGGGGAGGACATCGGCAAGCTCGGCGGTGTCTTCCGGATCACGGACGGCCTCCTCGACGAGTTCGGGGCGGCGCGGGTCATCGACACCCCCCTCGCGGAGTCCGGGATCGTCGGCACGGCCGTCGGCCTCGCCTTCCGCGGCTACCGCCCGGTCGTCGAGATCCAGTTCGACGGGTTCGTCTACCCGGCCTTCGACCAGATCGTCTCTCAGGTCGCGAAGCTGCACTACCGCACCCAGGGGCGGGTGAAGATGCCGATCACGATCCGGATCCCCTGGGCCGGCGGCATCGGTGCCGCGGAGCATCATTCCGAGTCTCCGGAGGCCTACTTCGCCCACACGGCCGGCCTTCGGGTGGTCGCCGTGTCGAACCCGGAGGACGCCTACCGGAGTCTTCGCCAGGCGATCGCCTCGGACGACCCCGTCGTGTTCTTCGAGCCCAAGCGGCTCTATCACCACAAGGGGGAGGTCGACCTGGAGGCCCCGCTCGCGGATGCCCCGCCGATGGGCATCGCGCGGGTGGTGCGCCCGGGCACCGACGTCACCGTCCTCACCTACGGGGCCATGGTGAGCACCGCGCTGCAGGCGGCCGAAGCCGCGGAGGACGAGGGCATCGCCCTGGAGGTGATCGACCTGCGGTCGCTCTCGCCGGTGGACTACGACTCCGTCGCCGCCTCGGTGCGCAAGACCGGGCGTGTGGTCGTGGCGCACGAGGCCTCCCGGGAAGCCGGACTCGCCGCAGAGGTCATCGCGAGCGTGACGGAGCGCTGCTTCGAGTACCTGGAGTCCGCTCCGCTGCGAGTCACCGGCCACGACGTGCCCTACCCGCCGGCCAAGCTCGAGAAGTACCACCTGCCGGACCTCGACCGGATCCTCGATGCGGTCGACCGCGTGATGGATCGCCCGCACAGCCTGACGGGAGCAGACGCATGATCGCCGAATTCCGTCTCCCCGACCTCGGCGAAGGACTCACCGAGGCCGAGGTGGTGCAGTGGCTCGTCGCGCCCGGCGACAGCGTCGCGCTGAACCAGACCCTCGCGGAGGTCGAGACGGCCAAGGCCGTCGTCGAGCTGCCGTCGCCATACGAGGGCACGGTGTCGACCCTGCACGCGGACGCGGGAGAGACCGTCGCCGTGGGAGCGCCGCTGATCGCCTTCGACATCGAGGGGGACGACCCTCCGGCGGCGCCGTCCGGTGGCGAGCAGGAGTCCTCCGCGGAGAAGGCGCAGCCGAACCTCGTGGGCTACGGGGCCGCCCCGACCTCGAGCGGACGCCCCGCGCGCCGGGCGCGGCGACGGAGTGCCGCCCCGGTGGCCTCCGCGGCCGACACGGCCGTTCTCGAGGCGGCGCCGCACGACGCGACGCCATCGGTCGCGGTCGAGCCCGTTCTCGAGCGACCACGGTCCACCCCGCCGGTGCGCGCCTACGCCAAGCGACGGGGCGTCGACCTCGTCCTCGTCGCCGCGGAAGTCGGCGACCGCGTGATCACGAGGGCAGACGTGGATGCGTATGCGGAGCGCATCGGAGCGGAGCCGTCGCGGCTGATCGGGGCACCCGAGCGCGAGACCACCCCGATCTCCGGAACTCTCCCGCGCGCGGAGGAGAGGCCGCGGGAGACGCGCATCCCGATCCGCGGGGTCCGCAAGCACACGGCGGCGGCGATGGTGCAGAGCGCCTTCACCGCCCCGCACGTCACGGTGTTCCACACGGTCGATGTGACCGCAACCATGGAGATGCTGGCACGTCTCCGCGACGACCGAGCGCTCTCGGAGCATCGGATCGGCCCGCTCGCCGTCGTCGCGAAGGCGGTCTGCCTCGCCCTGCGCCGTGCTCCGGGCCTGAACGCGCGATGGGACGAGGAGTCCGGGGAGATCGTCGAGTACGGCTTCGTCGACCTGGGCATCGCCGCCGCGACCGAGCGTGGTCTCATCGTGCCGATGATCCGGGACGCGGAGCGGATGAATCTGGTGGAGCTGTCCGCAGCGATCCGTGCCCTCGCGGAGACCGCGCGTGCGGGGAAGACCTCGCCGGCCGAACTCGCCGGAGGTACGTTCTCGCTGTCGAACATCGGGGTGTTCGGGGTGGACGCCGGAACACCGATCCTCCCGCCGGGGCAGTCCGGAATCCTCGCGGTCGGCGCCGTGCGTCGGCAGCCGTGGGAGTACCGCGGGGAGATCGCGCTGCGTCAGCTCATGACGCTGAGCCTGTCCTTCGACCACCGCCTCGTGGACGGGGCCGAGGGCGCGACGTTCCTCAAGGACGTGGCGGACATCCTCGAGGATCCGGGGCGGGCGATGCTGCTCAGCTAGCGGCGCGCAGCGCAGCCTCGGCCATCGCGACCAGCACGGTCGCGGTGGCCGCGTGCCGTCTCGTCGCGGCGCGTGTGCTGTGCGGGGTGGAGTTGATGAGACCGAAGCACGCCTGCACGCGCAGCCGCAGCTCGTCACGGTCCAGGGGCTCCGGACGATCCAGGGCGGCGAGCGCATCCATCCAGAGCTCGATGTAGGCGCGCTGCAGGCGACGGACCTCGGCGCGGTCGTCGTCGTCGAGGAAGGCGAGGTCCCGGTCCTGCACCTGGATCACCTCGGCGTTGCCGAGCGCGAACTCGACGTGGAAGCGGATGAGTCCGCGCATCCGCTCGTCGGCTGCCGTCGTCTCCGCGGACACGCGTCGTCCGCCCGCGACGAGATCCTGGCTGACCTTGACCAGGACCGCGCCGAGAAGGGCCTGCTTCCCGGCGAAGTGGCGGTACACGGCAGGCCCGGACACGCCGACGGCGGCGCCGATGTCCTCCAGGCTCACGCCGCTGTACCCGCGCGCGGCGAAGAGCCGTGCCGCGGCATGCAGAAGCGCGTCGGAGCGTTCCGCCTTGGCGCGGTCGCGGGCGGTGGCGGGGCTTGTCATCTCAGTTAATCCTCGCTAACCTGAATCAACGGGTTAGTGAACACTAACCGAGAATGCATGCAGCGCGCCAGGCTCCCACCCGGCGCGACGTGGGTCGAGGAGGACGTCACGATGCCGGCAACCCAGGAAGCGCTCGCCCAGCAGCTCCGCGACCGTCTCGCCGCGGCAGCGCAGGGCGGGCCGGCCGCCTCGCGTGAGCGACACGTGGCCCGCGGCAAACTGCTTCCTCGCGACAGGGTGGCGCGCCTCCTCGACGAGGACAGCCCGTTCCTCGAGGTCGCGCCGCTCGCGGCCGACGGCCTGTACGGCGGCGAGGCGCCCGGGGCCGGTGTCATCGCCGGCATCGGCCTGGTCCACGGCCGGCACGTCATGGTGGTCTGCAACGACGCCACCGTGAAGGGCGGGACCTACTATCCGCTCACCGTGAAGAAGCATCTGCGCGCGCAGGAGATCGCCCTCGAGAACCGCCTGCCCTGCCTCTACCTCGTCGACTCGGGCGGCGCCTTCCTTCCCCGCCAGGATGAGGTGTTCCCGGATCGGGAGCACTTCGGACGCATCTTCTTCAACCAGGCGCGGCTGTCCGCGCAGGGAATCCCGCAGCTCGCAGCGGTCCTCGGCTCGTGCACGGCCGGGGGCGCCTACGTTCCGGCGATGAGCGACGAGACCGTCATCGTCCGGGGACAGGGCACGATCTTCCTGGGCGGGCCGCCGCTGGTGAAGGCGGCGATCGGCGAGGTGGTCACGGCGGAGGAGCTCGGGGGAGGGGAGCTGCACGCCCGTCGCAGCGGCGTCGTGGATCACCTGGCCGACGACGACGAGCACGCCCTGGAGATCCTCCGCGACATCGTCGCCACGCTGCCGCCGCCGCTCGCCCCGGCCTGGGACGTCGGCGACAGTCGACCGCCCGCGGAGGTCGGCTCCCTGTATGACGTCGTTCCGGTGGACGTCAACGCCTCCTACGACGTGCGCGAGGTCATCGCACGCCTCGTCGACGGCGACACCTTCCATGAGTTCAAGGCCGAGTACGGCACCACACTGGTGACGGGTTTCGCGCGGCTGCACGGCCACCCCGTCGGCATCGTCGCGAACAACGGCGTGCTGTTCAGCGAGTCCGCGCTCAAGGGCGCGCACTTCATCGAGCTCTGCGATCAGCGGGGCATCCCCCTGCTCTTCCTGCAGAACATCACCGGGTTCATGGTCGGCTCCGATGCGGAGGCCGGTGGCATCGCGAAAGACGGGGCGAAGATGGTCACGGCCGTCGCGACCACCCGCGTCCCGAAGCTCACCGTCATCATCGGGGGCTCCTTCGGAGCGGGCAACTACTCGATGTGCGGACGTGCCTACTCTCCGCGGTTCCTCTGGACCTGGCCCGCGAGCCGGATCTCGGTCATGGGCGGACCCCAGGCCGCCTCGGTGCTGGCCACCGTGAAGGACGACCAGCTCTCGGCGCGAGGGGAGTCGTGGACCGCGGAGGAGCGTGCGGCGTTCGAGGAGCCGATCAGGGCGCAGTACGAAGAGCAGGGCGAGCCGTACTACGCCACCGCACGGCTCTGGGACGACGGCATCGTCGATCCGGAGCAGACCCGTGACCTCCTCGGACTCGCCCTGGACGTCGTCGCCCGCTGCCCTCTGCCCGAGCCGCGCTTCGGCGTCTTCCGGATGTGAGCCCCATGTCGCCTTCACCCGAACTCTCGTTCTCCTCGGTCCTCGTCGCGAACCGCGGCGAGATCGCGCGCCGGATCATCCGGACCCTCCGCGAGCTCGGCATCCGCAGCATCGCGGTCTACAGCGACGCGGACGCGGACTCGCCGCACGTCCGCGAGGCGGATGCCGCCGTGCGGATCGGTCCGGCACCGGCCGCGGAGTCGTACCTCGACATCGATGCCGTCATCGCGGCGGCTCGTGCCTCCGGAGCGGAGGCCATCCATCCCGGCTACGGATTCCTCTCCGAGAGCGTCGGGCTCGCGGAGGCGTGTGCGGAGAGCGGCATCGTCTTCATCGGTCCCACGGTCGAGGCGCTGCAGATCATGGGGGACAAGGCGCGAGCCCGTGAGCACGTGAGCCGCAGCGGCGTGCCCGTGGTGCCGGGGTTCGACGCGCGCGGGCTGTCCGACGCGGAGATCCGCGAGGAGGCGGAGGCTGTCGGATTCCCGCTCCTGGTGAAGCCGAGCGCGGGCGGCGGGGGGAAGGGCATGGAGGTCGTCGCCGACAGCACGGGTCTGGCGAGCGCGCTCAGCTCCGCCCGACGGGTCGCGGCATCCGCCTTCGGCGACGACGCGCTCATCCTGGAACGTCTCATCCGTCGACCGCGACACATCGAGGTGCAGGTGTTCGGCGACGCCCACGGCACCGTCGTGGCGCTCGGCGAGCGCGAGTGCACGCTCCAGCGTCGTCATCAGAAGGTGGTCGAGGAGGCGCCGTCCGCCGGGATCCCGTCCGCGACCCGCGACCGGCTGCTCGCGGCGGCGGTGCGGGCAGCGGAGAGCGTCGCCTATGTCGGGGCCGGCACCGTGGAGTTCCTCGTCGACGCGGACGCCCCGGAAGACGTCTTCTTCATCGAGATGAACACCCGGCTGCAGGTGGAGCATCCGGTGACCGAGGAGGTCACCGGACTCGACCTCGTCGCGCTGCAGCTCCGCATGGCCGATGGACAGAAGCTCGACGTCGAGCCCCGCACGACGGGCCATGCCGTGGAGGCGCGGGTGTACGCCGAGTCGCCGGAACGGGGGTTCCTGCCCTCGACGGGGACCGTGCTGCTCTTCGAGGCGCCTCCGGGCGTCCGGGTGGATGCCGCCGTCGAGTCCGGGAGTGTGGTGAGCGGGTTCTACGACCCGATGATCGCGAAGGTCGTCGCGTGGGCGGAGGACAGGGAGACGGCGCTGCAGCGCGTGGACGACGCCCTTGCCCGCACCGTGGTGTTGGGCGTGGAGACGAACATCGCGTTCCTGCGCCAGCTGCTTCAGGACCGCCGTGTGCGCGAGGGAGACCTCGACACCGGCCTCATCGAGACCCTGCTCCCGCTCGCACCGGTGCCCCCGTCGGCGGCGCAACTCGCGGCGGCCGCCGGCGTCGTGCAGACCCGCTCCGCGACGGTCACCGCGCGAGAGGGCGCCGGCCCGCTGTGGCACAGCCTCCCGGGATGGCGTCTCGGAGCGGCGCCGTGCGCCCCCGAACCCGTCGCCCTGCTCACGGACGACGAAGAGATCGTGCGCGCGACGCCACCCCTGGTGCGCGCCGACCGGGTGCACGTGGCCCGCGACGCCGAGGGCGCGGTATGGGTCAGCGAGGAAGGGCGGACGCTCCGGCTGCGTCCCCTGGACCGCCGCGGCCGGATGCGCAGGCGCCTCGCCGCCGCGGAACGCGAAGCCAGGGCCACGGAGCCCGAGGCTCGCGCCTCGATGCCCGGCGGGGTCGTGGCTGTTCACGTCGAGGACGGGGCGGCGGTCCGCGCGGGAGCGCCCCTCGTATCGATCGAGGCGATGAAGATGGAGCACCCCGTGCTCGCGCCGCACGACGGCGTGGTGCGGCTGCTGGTCGCGGTCGGCGACCAGGTGCGGCGCGACCAACCGGTCGCCCGCGTGACGATGACGGAGGAGGACCGATGATGCACGATCTCACCGAGGAGGAGCGCGAGCTCGCCGCGATGGTACGCGAGCTCGCCGACACGGTCGTCGCTCCGCAGGCGTACGAGGCGGATCGCACGCACACGCTCTCCATGGACGTCGTGCGGCAGATGGGGGAGCTCGGCCTCTTCGGACTGCCCTTCCCCGAGGAGTACGGCGGGCAGGGCGGCGACTACATGGCGCTCGGCCTCGCCATCGAGGCACTGGGACGGGTCGACCAGTCGATCGCGATCACCCTCGAGGCCGGGGTGAGCCTAGGGGCGATGCCCGTCTTCCGCTTCGGCACGGAGGAGCAGAAGCGCGAGCTGCTGCCGGATCTCCTCGCCGGTCGCGCCCTCGCCGGGTTCGGACTCACCGAGCCCGAGGCCGGGAGCGACGCCGGGGCGACGCGCACGACGGCGCGGCTCGACGGCGACGAGTGGGTGATCGACGGCTCCAAGCAGTTCATCACCAACTCGGGCACTCCGATCACCCGTTTCGTGACGGTCACCGCGGTCACCGGCCAGAGCGAGGGACGCAAGGAGATCTCGACGATCATCGTCCCGAACGGTACGCCGGGATTCACGGTCGAGCCGCCCTACGACAAGGTGGGGTGGAACGCGTCGGACACCCATCCGCTGACGTTCGACGGAGCGCGGGTGCCGGCGGGCAATCTCCTCGGCGAGCGGGGGAGCGGGTTCCGCAACTTCCTCAGCATCCTGGACGAGGGCCGCATCGCGATCGCCGCCCTGTCGACCGGCGCGGCGGAGGGGTGCCTGGAGGCGGCGGTCGAGTACGCCAAGAGCCGCACCATCTTCGGCAGCGCCCTCAGCACGCGGCAGAACGCCCAGTTCACGCTGGCGCGGATGAGGGCGCGCGTGCATACCGCACGGCTCGCCTGGCACCACGCCGCACGCCTCCGTGACGCGGGAGAGGCGTTCGCCGAGCAGGCGGCCATCGCGAAGCTCGTCGCGGGCGAGGCCGCGATGGACAACGCCCGCGATGCGACGCAGATCTTCGGCGGCAACGGCTTCATGAACGAGTTCCCGGTGGCGCGCCACTACCGTGACTCCAAGATCCTCGAGATCGGCGAGGGGACCACCGAGGTCCAGCTCCTCGTGATCGCCAGGGCGCTCGGACTCGCCCGGTAGCGTGGAGGCATGACCATGCGCGAGGTCGTGCAGCGCGGCCTGTACTACGAGGAGTTCGAGACCGACGTCCGGTACGTGCACCGCCCCGGTCGCACGGCTACGGAGGCGGACAACGTCCTCTTCACGACGCTGACGATGAACACCCAGGCGCTGCATCTGGACGCGGCGTTCGCCGATGCCCAGGAACCGTTCCACGCGCGCCTCATGAACTCCATGTGGACGCTGTCGACGATGGTGGGCTCCTCGGTCGCCCAGCTCACGCAGGGGACGCTGGTGGCGCAGCTCGGCCTCGGCGACATCGCCTTCCCGCATCCGCTGTTCGCCGGGGACACGCTCACGACCGAGAGCGTCGTCGTCGACAAGCGGCTCTCGTCGTCCCGTCCCGGCCAGGGCGTCGTGCAGATTGCGCACACCGGACGCAACCAGGACGGCACGGTGGTCGCGACGGCCGTCCGGACGGTGCTGGTGCGCTGCCGGCCGGAGGAGGACGCCGCATGACCTTCGAACTCGGCCCTGCCCTGCTGTTCTGCCCGGCGGACCGCCCGGAACGCTTCGCGAAGGCCCAGGAGCGGGCGGATGCCGTGATCCTCGATCTGGAGGACGCCGTGTTGCCGGAGGCGAAGAGCGAGGCCCGCGAGAACATCGTCGCCGCGGACCTCGACCCCGCGCGCGTCATCGTACGGGTGAATGCGCCGGACTCCGCGGCGTTCGCGGACGACCTCAAGGCCCTGGCTCGCTCGCCGTTCCGGACCGTGATGGTGGCGAAGACGGAGAGCGCGGAGGGCCTGGACGCCTTCGACGCGGGCTTCACCCTCCTCGCGCTGTGCGAGACGGCGCGCGGAATCCATGCGGCGCCCGAGATCGCCGCGCACCCGGCGGTCGCCGGACTGATGTGGGGCGCGGAGGATCTGGTGGCCTCCCTCGGCGGCACCTCGTCCCGCAACACGGAGGGCGGCTACCGCGACATCGCGCGCTACGCCCGCTCCCGGGTGCTCCTGGAGGCCGGTGCGCACGGCAAGGCGGCGATCGACGCGGTGCACGTCGACATCGGCGATACCGCGGGGCTGGAGCGGGAGGCGAACGATGCGGCGGCGTCGGGGTTCCGCGCGACGGCATGCATCCATCCGAGTCAGGTCGCGGTCATCCGGGCGGCATATGCCCCGGACGCCGAGACCGTGGCATGGGCGCGCGAGGTGCTCGCCGCTGCGGCGCAGGAGCGCGGTGTGTTCCGCTTCCGGGGGCGCATGGTGGACGAGCCCGTCCTGCGCCACGCGCGCGCCGTGGTCTCCCGCGCCGGCTGACCGTCCCGTCAGAGGACGGGCGTCTCCTCGAGCAGCCGGAGGTAGCCGGGTGCCGCGACGAACCGGTGCGCGGAGCCGTTGCGCAGCACCTCGCCGTCCCGGGGGAGCGTACCGCCGGAGACATGGTCGATGACGGCGCGGATGACTCCGCCGTGGGTCACCACGAGCACCGACTCCGCCTGCGGCGCCGACCTCCGCCGGGCGTCGCGCGCGATGCGGTGGAGCGCCGCGATGGCGCGGACGCCGACCTCGTGCAGCGATTCCGCGCCGGGGACCTCCGCGTGCCAGTCGCCGTAGGTCGAGATGTAGTCGGGGACGAGCATGCCCTCGCCCTCGCCGAACTCCCGCTCCCGGATGTCGGGGACCACGCCGGCGATCTCCAAGCCCAGGCGCTCCGCGATGATGCCGGCGGTCTCGCTCGCCCGCACGAGCGGGCTCGTGTAGACGGCATGGTGCGTCGTGCCGGCGAGTTTCTCTGCCGCCCACCGCGCGTCCTCGCGGCCCGTCTCGTTCAACGGGATGTCGGTCGACCCCTGGATGCGGCGGGCGAGGTTCCAGTCGGTCTGACCGTGGCGGATGAGGGTGAGATAGGTCACGACAGCATCTCCTGCAGGGCGGGGAGCACGTCGCTGGTGCCGGCGGCGATGGTGACATCGGCCCAGGCGTCCGCGCGGGTCGGCTCGCGATTGACGATGATCAGAGGGATGCCGCGTCGACGCGCCCGGTTCACGAGGCGCACGCCGGAGTTCACGACGAGAGAGGAGCCGGCCACGATGAGCGCGTCGCTGGAGCGCAGCAACGATTCGGCGGCACGGAAGCGATCCTGCGGCACATACTCTCCGAAGAACACCACGTCGGGTTTGAGCATGCCCGCGCACACGGTGCAGGTCGGGACCACGAAGCCCTCGGTGCTCTCCGGGAGCACGTCGCCGTCCGGGGCCAGCGCCACGTTCTCCGGGACGGTGATCCAGGGGTTGCGCTCCTCGATCTGCACGGCGATGTCCCGACGGTCGAACACCTGACCACAGTGCAGGCAGAGCACGCGGCGCATGGTCCCATGCACCTCGATGACGTGCGAGCTGCCCGCGCGGAGGTGCAGTCCGTCGACGTTCTGGGTGATGACACCCGAGGCCACGCCCCTGGACTCCATCTCCGCGAGGGCGCGGTGGCCGGGATTCGGGGCGGCCTGCGCGAACGCCCGCCAGCCGAGGTGGCCGCCGACCCAGTAGCGGCGCCGGGCGGCCTCGTCGCCGAGGTAGGTCTGGATCGTCATGGGGTCGCTGCGGGTGCGCGCCCCCTCGCCGCGGTAGGCGGGAATGCCGGAGTCGGTCGAGATCCCGGCGCCGGTGAGAAGGGCGATCCGCTTGCCGCGCAGCAGGTCGGCGGCGTGGGAGAGCTCAGCCGACGGCTCAGCGGTGTTCGTCACGCTCACAGGACCTCCTCGATCGAGTCTACGGGGCGCGGGGTGGACGAGAACCGGGATGGCAGAGTGGAGCGGTGGACCTCCAGCATGTGACCGACATCGACGACCCGCGGCTGGACGACTACCGCGGCCTCACCGACACCGCCCTCCGCGCCGTCCGCGAGCCCGCGGAGGGACTCTACATCGCCGAGACCGCCAAGGTGATCGAGCGCGCGCTGGCCGCCGGGCACGAACCCCGATCGGTGCTGGTCTCGGCCCGGCGCGTCGACGAGGTGCGGCGCATCCTGGGGGAGCGCGCCGTTCCGGTGCTCGTGGTCCCGGACGAGGTCGCGGAACAGGTCACCGGCTATCAGGTCCACCGCGGAGCCCTCGCCGCCATGCGCCGTCCGGCTCTGGCGCCGGTCGCCGACGTGGTGCGCGACGCCCGGCTGGTGCTGGTGCTGGAGGACCTCGGCGATCACACCAACGTCGGCGCCGCCTTCCGCGCCGCCGCCGGCCTGGGGGCG
The DNA here is from genome assembly GCF_023383675.1 of Microbacterium sp. ER1. Lineage (NCBI taxonomy): Bacteria > Bacillati > Actinomycetota > Actinomycetes > Micrococcales > Microbacteriaceae > Microbacterium > Microbacterium sp. ER1. The sequence continues at coordinate 239,931 of NZ_QCXO01000138.1, read as the reverse complement.
GATGCGGTGCTCGTGTCGGCGCGCTGTGCCGACCCGCTCTACCGTCGCAGCGTCCGGGTGAGCATGGGCACGGTGTTCCAGGTGCCCTGGACCCGGATCGACGAGTGGTCGTCGGCGGTCTCGGATCTCCGTGAGCAGGGCTTCGACATCGCTGCCCTCGCACTCAGTGACACAGCCGTGGATCTCCGGATGTATGCGGCACAGCGGCCCGAGAAGGTGGCGCTGCTCTTCGGAGCCGAAGGCGACGGTCTCACGCGGACCGCGCTCGACAGCGCGGACACCGTGGTCACCATTCCGATGGCCGGCGGCGTGGATTCGCTCAACGTCGCCTCGGCCGCCGCCGTGGCGCTGTGGGCACTCGCTCCCGCGGAGTGAGAGTGCGCGTCACTCCTTGCCGGGGAGGATGACCGGGGAGGGTTCGGGGCGCTTGGCAGCGATGTGGTCGCCGGACGACTGGTGGCGCAGCCGGCGGAGCACCCAGGGCACGAGGTGCTCCCGGGCCCAGCCGAGGTCTTCGCTGCGGGCGGCACGCCAGGTCCGCAGCGGCAGCGGCTCGGGCTGCATGGCCTCGAGGTCGTTCGGAACGTTGAGGGCGCGGAGCACCATCCGCGCGACCTCGTGGTGGCCGAGCGCGTTGTAGTGCAGGCGATCGTCGTCGAAGAATCGCGCATCCTGCACGACCTTCAGTGCCCACTGGTCCGCGACGATGCAGTCGTGGCGCTCCGCGATCGCGCGGACGTTCTCGTTGTAGATCGCGACTTTGCCGCGGAAGGGACGGAACACCGGCGTGAACCCCGTGTCGATGCCGGTGAACACGACCACGGCCGCGCCGGTGGACGACAGGCGCGCCACCGCGTCCTCCAGCTGTGCGGCGATGGCATCCGGATCGGTGCCGGGGCGGATGACGTCGTTGCCGCCCGCGCAGATCGAGATGAGGTCGGGGCGCAGCGCAACGGCGGGCTCCACCTGATCGGCGACGATCTGCGCGATGAGCTTTCCTCGGACGGCGAGGTTGGCATAGGCGAAGTCGTCGACCTGCTGGGCGAGTACCTCGGCGACGCGATCGGCCCAGCCGCGGTGACCCCCGGGGGCCGCCGGGTCCGGGTCGCCGATGCCCTCGGTGAACGAGTCGCCGATCGCGACGAACCGGCGCCACGGGTGCGGGGTCTCGTTCGCGACGTACGGGGTCCTGGTCGATTCCTGATCGCTCATCCGGCTCTCCTTCGCGAAGGCGTGCGCGCACGGTGGTGACCGCCGCGCAGTGACCGAGCCTACCCGTGCCGGTGCTTTCGAGGGGGACGCGCGCGGCACCCTGGCGGATGCCGCGGTGTCAGTGGGAGCGATTATCGTGGAGTCGATGCTCTCTCCGTCCTTCCCTCAGCGCGCCCCGTGGGGAACGGCGAACAAGCTGCGGGCATGGCAGCAGGAGGCTCTGGACGCGTACTTCCAGGCCGACCAGCGTGACTTCCTCGTGGCCGCCACACCGGGCGCCGGCAAGACCACGTTCGCGCTCACCCTCGCGGTCGAGCTCATGCGCATGGGCGAGGTGAACCGGGTCATCGTCGTGGCACCCACGGAGCACCTGAAGACCCAGTGGGCCGACGCCGCCGCCCGCGTCCACATCCGGCTCGACCCGCGCTTCCGCAACAGCGACTGGGCACCGGCGCGGCACTATCACGGCGTCGTGGTCACGTATGCGCAGGTCGCCGCGAAGTCGTCGGTGCACCGTCACCTGACGGAGGACGCGAAGACCCTGGTCATCCTCGATGAGGTGCACCACGGCGGCGACGCCTTGAGCTGGGGCGACGCGATCCGCGATGCTTACGGACCTGCGAAACGCCGACTGCTGCTCTCGGGGACCCCGTTCCGGAGCGACACCGCACCGATCCCGTTCGTGGAGTACCTCCCGGACGAGACCGGAGCCCGGGTCTCCAGCACCGACTACGCCTACGGGTACGGCCGCGCTCTCGCGGACGGCGTCGTCCGTCCCGTGCTCTTCCACATGTATGCCGGGAAGATGCGGTGGCGGACGAGTGCCGGCGACGAACTCGAGACCCATCTGGGACAGGACAACACGAAGGACGTCACCTCGCAGGCCTGGCGAACGGCCCTCGACCCCGAGGGCGACTGGATGCCTGCTGTGCTCTCCGCGGCGGATCGCCGTCTGACCGAGATCCGGCACCACATCCCCGATGCTGGCGGACTCGTGCTGGCGACGGATCAGACCGTCGCCCGGGCCTACGCCAAGATCCTGCACAGCATCACCCGTGAGCAGCCGACGATCGTGCTGTCCGACGACGCCACCGCCTCCGAGCGTATCGAGAAGTTCTCGGAGGGCACCGCCCGGTGGATGGTCGCGGTGCGCATGGTCTCGGAGGGCGTCGACGTGCCGCGGCTCGCGGTGGGCGTGTACGCGACATCGTCGTCCACCCCGCTGTTCTTCGCTCAGGCCATCGGCCGCTTCGTGCGGGCGCGTCGTCGAGGCGAGGCGGCGAGCGTCTTCCTCCCGCACGTCCCCGTGCTGATGAAGCTCGCGAACGAGATGGAGAAGCAGCGCGATCACGCGCTCGACCGTCAGTCGAAGGACGACGACGGCCTCGAGGACTCGCTGCTGGAGAGCGCGAACCGCGAGGACGAGGCCTCCGACGCGCTGACCCAGGAGTTCAGCTACCAGGCGATCTCCTCCGTCGCCCACTTCGACCGCATGGTGTTCGACGGGAAGGAGTTCGGCCAGCTCGCCGAGCCGAACACGCCCGAGGAGGAGGAGTTCATCGGCTTCCCCGGTCTGCTCGAGCCCGAGCACGTGCACGAGCTCCTGATGCAGCGGCAGGCCCGCCAGTCCCGGCACCGCGAGGTCCGGGAGGCCCAGGCCGACCCGACGCAGACGACGACACTGCCGGCGCCGCTGCATCGCACCCTGCGCGAGCAGCGCCAACTGCTGAACAGCCTGGTAGGCCTCTACGCCCGGCAGTCGGGCCAGCCGCACGGCGCCGTGCATGCCGAGCTCCGTCGTATCTGCGGCGGTCCGGCGGTGGCGCAGGCGACCGTGACACAGCTGCAGTCCCGCATCGAGGTGCTGCGCAAGCGCGTCCGCTCCTGAGCACTTTCCGGTCGCTGCTTCGGATCCCCGAAATGCTGGCAATCCGTGCCAGGACGCGGCCGGCGCGGCACCGCGCGGATAGCGTGGAACGGTTGCCCGGACGCCGGGCACCGTGACACCTGGAGGTTCCATGACAGCCCCTGCCGCAGCCGATTCCACGGCCGCCGATCGACGGCGCTGGGCTCGCTATCTCGTCGAGGAACGGGCGGAGGGCGCCGTCTATCAGCGCCTCGCGGCCCGCCGGTCGGGGGAGGAGCGGGCGATCCTGCTCGGGCTCGCCGAGGCCGAGCGCCGGCACGAGAAGCACTGGCTCGACCTGCTGGGCGGCGAACCGACGCGCCTGCCGCGGGCCGGGGTCCGTTCCCGCCTCCTGGGGTGGATGGCCGGCCGTTTCGGCTCGATCTTCGTCCTCGCCCTCGCCCAGAGCGCCGAGGCCCGCTCTCCGTACGACGCCGAGCGCTGGGCCACCCCGGCCATGCGCGCCGACGAGAAGGTCCACCACGAGGTCGTCCGCGGTCTCGCCGCGCGCGGCCGCCGGCGCCTCTCCGGCTCCTTCCGCGCGGCCGTCTTCGGGGCGAACGACGGTCTCGTCAGCAACCTCGCCCTCGTGCTCGGCATCGGCGCCACCGGCGTGAGCTCGGGTTTCGTCCTGTTCAGCGGCATCGCGGGTCTCCTCGCGGGCGCACTGTCGATGGGCGCGGGGGAGTTCGTGTCCGTGCGGTCGCAGCGGGAGCTCCTCACGGCCACCGAGGCGAACGAGGATGCCGCGGCGGCCGCGGCCGACCTCGACATCGACGAGAACGAGCTCGCGCTCGTGTACCGCGCCCGCGGCATGGATCAGGGCGAGTCGCTGGCCCGGGCCCGTCGCATCGTCCAGGCGGCCCAGGAAGGCGTCCGGCGTGCGGCTACGGGGCCGGTGGCCGTCCAGGGCGGCGACGCCCACGAGGTCGTCGGCAACGACTGGACGGCGGCCATCTCCAGCTTCCTCCTCTTCGCCTCCGGCGCGATCGTGCCCGTCCTGCCCTGGATCTTCGGCATGGAGGGCACCGCGGCGATCGTGCTCGCGCTCGTGCTGGTCGGCGTCGCGCTGCTCAGCACCGGTGCGATGGTCGGCGTCCTCTCCGGAGGACCGCCGCTCCGGCGGGCCCTGCGGCAGCTCGCCATCGGGTTCGGCGCGGCTGCGGTGACCTACGCGCTGGGTCTGCTCTTCGGCGTCGGCGCGGTGTGACGGTCCTGCGGTCCCGCTCGCGCGGGACCGCAGCGCACCGCCATGACCGCACCGGAAACCACCAAGGCCCCGGATCCGTGGATCCGGGGCCTTCGCTCTCTGTGCGCGGAGGGGGACTTGAACCCCCACGCCCTATCGGGCACTAGCACCTCAAGCTAGCGCGTCTACCATTCCGCCACCCGCGCAGGTGTTGGATTTGATCGTTGCCGACCGAAGAATGAGATTAGCACGTTCTCGGAGGCGTCTCGAACCGAGCGTGACGCCCGGGCGTGGCACGCGGTTTCGATAGCCTGAGTCCATGACCGATTCCTCCCTGCCGGAGGTCGCCCGCGTCGCGAGCGACCTCATCCGCATCGACACCTCCAACTACGGCGGCGGCAACGCGAAAGGGGAGCGCGAGGCGGCCGAGTACGTCGGGGCGTACCTGGAGGAGCTGGGACTCGAGGTCGAGTACTACGAGCCCATCCCGCGGCGCACGAACGTCATGGCGCGGGTCCCGGGCCGCGACCGCACCAAGCCGGCTCTCGTCGTGCACGGCCACCTGGACGTCGTGCCCGCGGTCGCCGAGGACTGGACGGTGGATCCGTTCGCCGGCACCGTGCAGGACGGCATGCTGTGGGGTCGCGGCGCGGTCGACATGAAGAACATGGACGCGATGATCCTCACCGCCGTGGCCGACATCCTGCGCGCGGGGGAGCAGCCGGAGCGCGACCTCGTCCTGGCGTTCTTCGCCGATGAGGAGAACGGCGGGGTCGAGGGCTCCGCGCTCGTCGTGAAGGACCGGCCGGAGTGGTTCGCCGGGGCGACGGCCGCGATCAGCGAGGTCGGCGGCTACTCCATCTCGGTGGACGACCGTCGGGCGTACCTGCTGCAGGTGGGGGAGAAGGCCCTGATCTGGATCCGTCTCGTCGCCACCGGTCGGGCGGGGCACGGCAGTCGCCTGCACGAGGACAACGCCGTCACGAAGCTCGCCGAGGCCGTCGCCGCCATCGGCCGGACGCGGTGGCCGGTCCGGCTCACGCCGACGACGGGAGCGCTGCTCGAGGGCCTGAGCGCGCTGAGCGGCCGGAGCGCCGACGACCCCGACGCCCTCGCCGCCGCGGCCGGTCCGGCTGAGGCCTTCCTCCGGTCCACGTTCCGCACGACGACCAACCCGACGGCTCTCACCGCCGGCTACAAGCACAACGTCATCCCGGAGCGCGCCGAGGCGCTGATCGACGTCCGCGTGATCCCGGGGACCGAGGACGACGTGCTCGCGGAGCTCCAGCGCATCGTGGGTGACGACATCCGGATCGAGACCGTGGTCCGTGACATCGGCATGGAGACGCCGTTCACAGGGGAGCTCGTCGAGGCGATGGTGGCGGCGCTGGGGCGGCACGACCCCGGTGTCCCTGTCATCCCGTACCTCCTGGGCGCGGGAACCGACAACAAGGCGCTGGCCACGCTCGGCATCACCGGCTACGGCTTCGCCCCGCTGCGCCTGCCGGCCGATCTCGACTTCACCGGGATGTTCCACGGAGTCGACGAGCGGGTGCCCGTAGACTCACTTGTCTTCGGTCAGCGGGTGCTGGCCGATCTGCTGCGCACGTACTGAGCGGCGTCCACGCGCTCCGTGCCGCCCCGAAAGACGAAGGCCTCTCCATGCACCTGCTCGAAGCTCTGATCCTGGGAATCGTCCAGGGTCTCACCGAGTTCCTGCCGATCTCCTCCAGCGCCCATCTGCGGGTCGTGGGGACGTTCCTGCCCTCAGGGGAGGACCCGGGCGCGGCGTTCACCGCCATCACGCAGATCGGCACCGAGGCCGCCGTCGTCGTGTTCTTCTGGCGCGACATCGTCCGCATCATCTCCCAGTGGTTCCGGTCCCTCGCCGGAAAGGTGCCGCGGAACGACCCGGACGCGCGCATGGGGTGGCTCATCATCATCGGCAGCATCCCGATCGTGCTGCTCGGACTCCTGTTCCAGGACCAGATCGAGACCGTCTTCCGCTCGCTCTGGATCGTGGCGATCATGCTCATCGTGTTCGGCATCCTCCTGGGCATCGCCGACCACGTCGGAGCCAAGCGCCGCACGCTCGACGATCTGACCTACCCGCACGGCATCGCCTTCGGACTCGCCCAGGCACTCGCACTCATCCCCGGCGTCTCGCGGTCCGGCGGCACGATCACCATGGGGCTGTTCCTCGGCTACGAGCGCGCCGCCGCCGCCCGCTACGCGTTCCTGCTGGCGATCCCGGCCGTGTTCGGCAGCGGCTTCTACCAGCTGTTCAAGAGCTGGGGCGAGCCGTCCTTCTTCTCGCTCGGCGACACGATGGCCGCGACAGGGGTCGCCTTCGTCGTCGCGCTCGGCGTGATCGCGTTCTTCATGAACTGGATCTCGAAGCGCAGCTTCCTGCCGTTCGTGATCTACCGGATCCTGCTCGGCGGCGTGCTGCTCGTGCTGCTCGCGATGGGCGTGATCCCGGCCTCGGCCTGAGCCGGACGCCTGATCAGCGCTTGCGGTCGCCGCGGCCGTCGTCGCGGCGCCGCAGGTAGCGCTCGAAGGCCTGGGCGATCGCGTCTCCCGACGCATCGGGGGAGTCCCATGTGTCCCGCGTGCGCTCCAGCTGCCGGATGTACTCCGCCATGTCCTCGTCCTCGGATGCGGCGGCATCGATCGACGCCTCCCAGGCCGCGGCTTCCGTGCGGAGGTGCCGGCGGTCGACATCCACCCCGGTCAGCTCCTCGAGACGGTCGAGGAGGGCCAGGGTGACCTTCGGCGAAGGGGCGGCAGAGGCGACGTAGTGCGGGACGCTCGCCCAGAGGCTCACGGAGGGGATGCCCGCGTTCTCGGCGAAGTGCTCGAGAACGGTGAGGATGCCGACCGGGCCCTCGTACACCGACCGCTCCAGCGCATGCGCCTCCCGGACCTGCTCGTTCTGGCTCGACGCGAAGATCGAGATCGGGCGAGTGTGCGGCACGTCGGAGAGCATGGCGCCGAGGGTCACGAAGCCGGTGATGTCGTCGCGCAGGGCGACGTCGATGAACTCGGACGCGAACGCCTGCCAGGTGCGCGCGGGCTCGGCACCGGTGAGGAGCCAGAACTCGGGGCCGGGTCCTGGCTCGCGCGGACGCCACAGCCCCGCCTCCGGCCACGTCATCTGACGGCGGCCCTCGGCGTCGAGCCGGGTGGCGGGTCGCGTGTACTGGTAGTCGAAGTAGAGTTCCGGGTCGACCGAGTGCACGAGGTCGTAGCCGCCCGCCGCCTGCAGCGCGCCGACGGCTCCGGTCGCGGCCTCACCGGCGTCGTTCCAGCCGTCGAAGGCGGCGATGATGATGCGCGAACCGAGAACGTCCATGCCGTACTCCCTTCGAGGTCGTGGCTCCGTCCCCCCAGGCTAGCCCGCGTCGAGGGGATGTGGGCGGGCCCGGCTAGCATGGGTTCAGTGAGCAACAAGCCCCGCGCGGTCCTCTGGGACATGGATGGAACACTCGTCGACACCGAGCCGTACTGGATGGCGGCCGAGACCGCACTGGTGGAGTCGTTCGGCGGCACCTGGTCCCACGAGGACGCCCTGCAGCTCGTGGGCAGCGGCCTCATCGACAGCGCGATCATCCTCCAGGGCGCGGGGGTCGACATGGCTCCGGAGGCGATCGTCTCCCACCTCACGACGGCCGTGCAGGAGTCGCTGCGGGCCCAGGGCGTCCCCTTCCGGCCGGGCGCCCAGGAGCTTCTCCGCGATCTCCGTGCCGCCGGGATCCCGACCGGTCTGGTGACGATGTCGCTGCGCCGGATGGCTCTCGACGTGGTCGGGCTGATCGAGTTCGAGGCCTTCGACATCGTCGTGGCCGGAGATGACGTCGACAACCCCAAGCCGCACCCGGAGCCGTACCTCCAGGCCGCCGCGCTCCTCGACGTCGACATCGCCGAGGTCGTGGTCATCGAGGATTCCCCGACCGGTCTCCGCGCGGGCCTCGCCTCCGGCGCCCTGACGCTCGGCGTGCCCCACATCGTCCCGCTCGACGGCCTCGGCGCCCACGAGCTGTGGCCGACCCTCGACGGCCGCGGTGCCGCCGACCTCGTGGAGCTCTTCGGCTCCCGCGCTGCGATCACGGAGGCCACCCGATGACCACCACGTCCGCCCCGCGCCCCAGCGGCCCCTTCCGGGAGGGCGACCGCGTACAGCTCACCGGCCCGAAGGGTCGCCTGCACACCGTGACGCTCCGCGAGGACGGCGAGCTGCACACGCACCACGGGGTCCTCCGGCACCGCGACCTCATCGGGCTCCCTGATGGCTCGGTCGTGGCGAACAGCTCCGGGCACGAGTACCTGGCGCTGCGGCCGCTGCTGCGGGACTTCGCGATGTCGATGCCCCGCGGTGCCGCGATCGTCTACCCGAAGGACGCGGCGCAGATCGTCATGCAGGCCGACATCTTCCCGGGCGCGACCGTCGTCGAGGCCGGAGTCGGGTCCGGCGCCCTGTCGCTCTCGCTCCTCCGGGCCGTGGGCTCCACGGGGCGCCTGCTCTCCTTCGAGCGCCGCGAGGACTTCGCCGAGGTCGCCCAGGCCAATGTGGAGACCTTCTTCGGGGAGCGCCCCGACTCCTGGCGCGTCGTCGTCGGAGACCTCGTCGCCGCGCTGCCCGAAGAAGTCGAACCCGGCACCGTCGACCGGGTGGTGCTCGACATGCTCGCGCCCTGGGAGTGCATCGAGGCGGTCGCGGAGGCGCTGACCCCCGGCGGTGTCGTGCTCTGCTACATCGCCACCGCCACGCAGCTCTCCCGCGTCGCCGAGTTCATCCGCGGCACCGGGCTCTTCACCGACCCCGAGGCGTCGGAGACCATGGTCCGCGGGTGGCACGTGGAGGGGCTGGCTGTCCGGCCGGACCACCGCATGGTCGCGCACACGGGGTTCCTCCTCACGGCTCGCCGGCTCGCCCCGGGTGCCGTGGCCCCGTCTGTGAAGCGTCGGGCCTCGAAGAGCAGCTACAGCGACGAGGACGTCGAGCTGTGGACGCCGGGCGCGGTGGGCGATCGCGAGATCACGGACAAGAACCTCCGCAAGCGCGCGCGAGAGGCCGGGAAGGCGGCTGAGGGCGCGCGGCTGGCGGCGGCATCGCGCGAATCCGAGCACACGACGGAATAGACTGGAGCGCGTGCGTAAAACGTCCGCCGTTCTGGCCTCCCTCAGCCTCGCCGCCCTCGCTCTGACGGGGTGCAGCGTGACCTCTTCGTCCGCCGACGCCTCGTGCGATCGTGGCGGACACGCCAACGGCATCGACAGCGCCGTCACCGTCTCCGGTGAGGTCGGCTCCGAGCCGAACGTCGAGATCTTCGCGCCGGTGCGCCTCACGGAGACGTCCTATGCGGACGTCGTCACGGGGGACGGCCGTGCACTCGTCGACGACGCCCAGCCGCTCGTCGCCCAGATCTCCATCTACGACGGGGCGACCGGCAAGCAGGTTTTCGCGACCACGTACGACGAGGACACCACGCGCGCCTCGACCATCGGGTCCTGGGCCGCGCAGTCTCCCGGACTCGCCGATGTCCTGGAGTGCGCGACCGGCGGCAGCCGCATCGTGGCGGGTCTGACCCCGGAGGACTTCGGGGAGGCGAACCTCGGCGGCTTCGGCATGGGCCAGGACGACATCGCGGTGTTCGTCATCGACGTCGTCGACGCGTTCCTCCCGAAGGCCGAGGGCACGCTGCAGTTCAACGACGCGCAGGGCATGCCGACCGTCGTGCGCGCCGACGACGGCACTCCCGGCATCATCATCCCCGACAGCGCCGCCCCGGACGAGCAGGTCGTCCAGACACTCATCCGCGGCGACGGCGAGGAGCTGACCGAGGAGCAGACGCCGCTCGTGCACTTCACCGCGGTGAACTGCGACGACAAGACCGTCGTGCAGAGTACTTGGGGCCAGTCCGCCACCGACGGCATCCGACAGATCGCCGCGCCGGTCGCGGATGCGCTGGTCGGGAAGCCGGTCGGCTCGCAGGTCCTCGTCGTGCTCCCCAAGACCGAGAGCTCCCCGGCCATGGCCGTCGTGGTCGACATCCTCGGCGTGTCCCCGGTCGCCGCACCCTGATGGCCGCCCGGATCCCTGCCGAAGAGCGCCTGACGAATCTCGTCGTGGCGCTGATGGCCACGGAGATCGGGCTCACCAAGCAGCAGATCCTCGACAACGTCTCCGGCTACCGCCAGCGCGCCGACGCGGGGACGCGGTCGGACGCGCTCGAGAAGATGTTCGAGCGGGACAAGGACGAGCTCCGCTCGCTGGGTGTCCCCATCGAGACCATCGGTGACGCGGCGGACCCGAACGATCTCCGTGAGGCGAGGTATCGCATTCCGCAGGCGGAATACGATCTGCCAGGGGACATCGAGTTCTCGCCCGCCGAGTTGGCCGTGCTCCGCCTCGCGGGCAGCGTCTGGAGTTCGGAGTCGGTCTCGGGAGACGCACAGTCCGGTGTCCGCAAGATCCGGGCCCTCGGCATCGACGGCGACGAGCCGATCATCGGCTTCGCGCCGCGGATCACCGCGCGCGACCCTGCGTTCGCCCCGCTGCAGGACGCGATCGAACGCAGCAGGGTGGTGTCCTTCGACTACGTGAAGCCGGGCGAGGACGCTCCTCGACGGCGTCGGATCCGGCCCCTCGCCCTCGTTGACTATGAAGCGCGCTGGCACGTGTACGGCGTCGACGTCGACATCGACGAGGACCGGACGTTCCTGTTGAGCCGCATCGTCGGCGACGTCGTCGTCAGCACGAGCACCTTCGACCCCGCGTTGCGCGAAGGGGCGGGGGAGCGGGCTCTGCGGGGTCTGGAGCGCGTCGCCGCGGAGAACTCGGCACTCCTGGAGGTGACGCCCGGCACTGAGGCCGCGTTGCGGCTCGGGCGGCGGGCGACGCCCGCGGCGCAGGGAATCCACGTCCCCTTCGTCGATCTGCACATCTTCGCGGACGAGCTCGCGTCCTACGGTCCCGAGGTCCGCGTCGTCGAGCCCGCACGACTCCGCGATGCTGTGATCGGCCGCCTGCGCGCGGTGGTCGAAGCCCACACCGATGCGGAGGTGTCCGCATGAGCGCGGCTCCCAAGCCTCTCCTCGCCGCGGAGCGCGTGCGTCTCTACCTGACGCTCGTCCCGTACCTGCTCGAGCACGGACAGGTCTCACTCGCCGAGGCCGCCGAGGAGTTCGGCGTGACCCCGCGGGAGATGCGGGCGATGGTCGAGAAGCTGACGGTCATCGGCCTGCCGGGCGAGGCGGGCTACTGGCAGCAGCCGCAGGAGATGTTCGACATCAACTGGGATCTCCTCGACCTCGAGGACGTCATCGAGATCACGAACGACGTGGCCCTCCGCCGCGTGCCGCGCTTCACCGCACGAGAGGCGGCAGCCCTGCTCGCCGGTCTGCAGATGGTCGCCGCCGTCCCGGCCGTATCCGACTCCGGACTCGTCGCCGGCCTCATCTCGAAGCTCTCGCGCGGTGCCGCCGATGCGCCGGCCGACGTCGTCGTCGCCCCGACCGCGGTGGACGAGGTGCGTGAGGTCGTCGCGCGCGGCCTGCAGAACGGGGTGGCCGTGTCGTTCACGTACCAGGCTCCCGACGCCGAGCCCACCACGCGCACCGTGGATCCCGTGCAGATCCTCATCACGAACGGACAGTGGTACCTGCAGGGCTGGTGCCACATGCGCGAGGCGATGCGCACGTTCCACCTCGATCGCGTCAGCGCGCCCACCCTCACCGACATCCCCAGCACGCACGGCGGCGACCGGGTGCCGGAGGCGTTCGCCGGGCTGGAGGAGGAAAGGGAGGTCACCGTCCGCGTCCCGGAGCGCCTCGCTCCGCTGCTCAGCGGTTTCGTGCCCACGGAGACGCTCCGCGCCGGCGACGGGATGGTGACGACGCAGCTCCACCTCGCGGACCCCCGCAGCATTAAACGGCTCGCGGCTCGTTTCGGCGGTGCGATGGAGGTCACGGATCCGGGGATCGCGCGGACCGCCACCCGGGAGTGGGCCGCCGCGGGACTCGCGCTCTACCACCGGCCTGATGCCGAGGTTTGATCTGTAGACTGGGGCGGAAAGCCCCCCTACGACGGGATTGTCGATATGTTCGCTGGAATGCAAGGCTGGCACCTGCTCATCGTGCTGGCCGTTATCCTCCTCCTCTTCGGCGCTGCCAAGCTGCCGGCTCTCGCGAAGAGCATGGGCCAGTCGGCCCGCGTCTTCAAGGGTGAGATGAAGGCCATGAAGGAAGAAGACGCGGTTCGTGCCGAGTCGGCTCCCGCGGAGCCGACGACGGTGAAGGACTCGGGCACCGACCCTGAGACTCCGCCTCGCGCCTGACCGGCCGTGGCAGCCATCGAACCGACCGTGATGCCGACGGCGGATCGGGATCGGCGGATGTCGCTGGGCGCACATCTCGTCGAACTGCGCAAGCGCCTCATGTACGCGGCGATCGCTCTGGTCGTCGGCATGGTCGTGGCGTTCATCATCGCGGACCCGGTCATCCACTTCATCACCGGTCCGATCCGCATCATCTCGGAACAGCGAGGTGATGACTTCAGCGCCCTGAACTTCGCGACAGTGACGTCCGCGTTCGACATGCGTATGCGCATCGCGTTCACGATCGGCCTGTTCCTGTCCGCACCCGTCTGGCTGTGGCAGATCTGGGCCTTCATCATGCCCGGCCTCACCCGCAAGGAGATCCGCTACACCGTCGGCTTCGTCGTCGCCGCGGTGCCGCTGTTCTTCGCGGGGTGCTATCTCGGGGTGCAGATCATGCCGCACGTCATCGAACTCATGTGGAGCTTCACGCCGGAGGGCGGCACCAACTTCTACTCCGCGCAGGAGTACTACGACTTCGTGTTCAAGCTGATGATCGTCATCGGCATCTCGTTCGTCCTCCCCGTCTTCCTCGTCGCGCTCAACCTCGCCGGCGTGATGTCGGGCCGCGCCATCCTCAAAGGGTGGCGGGTGGCGATCCTCATCGCGACGATCTTCGCCGCGCTGGCGACCCCGGCAGCGGATGTGGTGAGCATGCTCATGCTGGCCGGCATCCTCATCGTCCTCTTCTTCGCAGCGGCAGGACTCTCCCTCCTCTTCGACCGACGCAAGCGCAAGCGGGACACCGCCGCCGGACTCGTCCCGGACGCCACATGAGTTCGCCGTCCGAGCGGTACGCGCAGGCTCAGGAGAGCGCCGCGCACCCGGAGACGGCGGCGTTCGCCGCGCGCCAGCGCTTCCAGCTCGATCCGTTCCAGCTCGCCGGCTGCCACGCCCTGGAGAACGGACGCAGCGTTCTCGTGGCCGCCCCCACGGGTGCCGGGAAGACCATCGTGGGGGAGTTCGCCATCCACCTGGCGATGCAGACCGCGACGGACAAGGCGTTCTACACCACGCCGATGAAGGCGCTGTCCAACCAGAAGTTCCGCGAACTCGTCGATGTGTACGGTGCGGACGACGTCGGTCTGCTGACGGGCGACACCAACATCAACGGCAACGCACGCATCGTGGTCATGACCACCGAGGTCCTGCGGAACATGATCTATGCCGACTCCGCGGCTCTGCGCGACCTGCGCTACGTCGTGATGGACGAGGTGCACTATCTGGCCGACCGCTTCCGGGGTGCCGTGTGGGAAGAGGTCATCATCCACCTCCCGCCCCGCGTGCGCCTGGTCTCGCTGAGCGCGACGGTGTCGAACGCCGAGGAGTTCGGCGACTGGCTCGACACGGTTCGCGGTGACACCGAGGTCATCGTCTCCGAGATCCGTCCGGTGCCGTTGGAGCAGCACGTGCTCGTGCGCGACGACCTGCTACCGCTCTTCGACGACCGTGCCGGCATCGCCACGGCTCAGGTGAACCAGGAGCTCATGCGCATCCGGTCGTTCACCGGCTCCACCTACGAGAGCAACCGTCAGGCGCAGTCGTATCGCAGCAACCGGCACGCCGGGCGGCAGGCCCCCCGACCGCCGCGGGGCGGGCGTCGCCCCGTGCGCGCGGCGAACGCGCGCCGGATCGAGCGCATGGACCGCCCGGACGTGGTCGAGCTACTGGAACGCTCGAACCTGCTCCCCGCCATCTTCTTCATCTTCAGCCGCGTGGGCTGCGACGCCGCGGTGCAGCAGGTACGGCGCTCCGGGCTCCGCCTGACCTCGGCGGAGGAGCGCGCCGAGATCCGGGCCATCGTCGAGGAGCGCACGCGCACTCTGCAGGACGAGGATCTCGGGGTGCTGGGCTACTGGGAATGGCTGGACAACCTCGAACGGGGCGTGGCCGCCCACCACGCCGGCCTCCTGCCGGCCTTCAAAGAGGTCGTCGAGGAGCTGTTCCAGCGCAAGCTGCTCAAGGTCGTCTTCGCGACCGAGACGCTGGCCCTCGGCATCAACATGCCGGCGCGGACGGTGGTGCTCGAGAAGATGGAGAAGTTCAACGGAGAGGCTCGCGTCGCGATCACCTCCGGTGAGTACACACAGCTCACGGGCCGCGCCGGGCGCCGCGGCATCGACGTCGAGGGGCACGCGGTCGTGCAGTGGAGCGAGGGCATGGACCCGCAGGCCGTCGCCGCCCTCGCGTCGCGGCGGACCTATCCGCTCAACTCCAGCTTCCGGCCGACGTACAACATGGCCGTCAACCTCATCGACCTGTTCGGCCAGGCGAGAGCCCGGGAGATCCTGGAGTCGTCGTTCGCCCAGTTCCAGGCGGACCGCGCCGTGGTCGGGCTGGCCAGACAGGTGCGGGAGGCCGAGGAGTCGCTGGCCGGCTATCAGTCGGCGATGGCGTGCGAGCACGGCGACTTCCCGGAGTACGCCGCCATCCGCCGCGAGCTGAGCGACCTCGAGAAGAAGAACCGGCAGGACACCCAGGCCCCGCGCGCTGCTCGGGACAAGCGGATGAAGCGGATCCAGACGCTCCGCACGCGGATGCAGCGCCACCCCTGCCACCGCTGTCCTGACCGCGAGAAGCACGCCCGGTGGGCCGAGCGCTACTGGAAGCTCAAGCGCCAGACCGATCGCACGCGCCGTCAGATCGAGACCAGGACCGGCACGGTGGCCCGCGTCTTCGACCGTGTCGTCGAGGTGCTGGAGACACTGGACTACGTCCGTCGCGACGAGGACGGGATGCACCTGACCGACGCCGGGCGCACGATGCGGCGGATCTACGGTGAGCGCGACCTGCTCGTGGCCGAATCGCTGCGTCAAGGCCTCTGGAAGGGGCTGGACGCGCCGTCGCTGGCCGCGATGGCATGCTGCCTCGTGTACGAACCGCGCCGCGACGAAGCGAATGCGGGGGAGCGGGGCCTCCCGAGGGGCGCCTTCCGAGCGGCATACGAGAAGACGACCGCTCTCTGGGCCGAGCTCGACGACCTGGAGCAGGACCATCAGCTCCCGGGAAGCGAGCCGCTGGCCGCCGGGCTCGCGGGTGCGATGCACGCCTGGGCGCGCGGCGGGATGCTCGACCGCGTCCTCATCGATGCCGACATGGCGGCCGGCGACTTCGTGCGGTGGGCGAAGCAGACCATCGACCTCCTGGATCAGCTGTCCATCGTCGCGGAAGACGCCGCGCTCGCACGCACCGCCCGGGCTGCCCTCGACGGTGTGCGCCGTGGCATCGTCGCCTACTCCTCGATGTGAGATCCGCCCGCATGACCGAAGCCTCCGTCCGTCGACGCGCCCTCCTGCCCCTCTGGGCCGCCGTTCCCCTGGCCGGCCTGGCTGCGCTGCTCATGGACCTCGCGTTCCCCGAGGCGGCGATCTGGATCCTGGCCTTCCCTGCCACCGCCCTGCTTCTGCTCGCGCTGATCGGCCGTCGGGCCGGGGGAGCGCTGCTCGTGGGTCTCGTGTACGGCGTCGTGTTCTTCGCGCTGCTCGTGTCGTGGACGTCTCGATACCTCGGGCCGCTGCCCTGGGCGGCTCTGAGCGTCGTCGAGGGTGTCCTCACGGCCGTCGGACTCATCCCCGTGACCCTCGCGTACCGGTGGCTGCCCCGAGCCTGGCCGGGCGTGGCGGGACGTCTGCTGACCCTCCCGGCCGTCGTCGCGGCGCTGTGGGTGGGGCGGGAGCTGTTCCTCGGCTGGTGGCCGTACGGCGGCTTCCCCTGGGCTCGTCTCGGGATGAGCCAGGCCGAGAGCCCCCTCGCCGCGCTCTCCTCCTGGATCGGCGTGAGCGGGCTGAGCTTCCTCATGGTCTTCCTCGTCGCGATGGTGATCGAGATCATCCGGATGGGGCTCTGGCGGCGACCGATCACCCTGCTCGCGCCGGCCGCCCTCGTCCTGGTCCTCTTCTTCACGCCGCTGTTCCCGACCACGCCGTCCGGCTCGATGCGCATCGCTGCGGTGCAGGGGAACGGGCCGACCGGCTACTTCGACGAGCGCGAGCCCTTCGCCGTGATCCAGGCGCAGACGGAGGCGACCGATCCGCTGTACGGCGAGGACGTCGACCTGCTCGTGTGGCCGGAGGGCGGGCTCGATACGGATCCCTTCGCGAACTCCGCCATCGCGCGACGGATGACCCTGGTGTCGAACCGCATCGATGCGCCGCTGCTCGCCAACGCCGCCACCGGCCGCGGGAACCTCTACTACAACACCTCGATGCTCTGGCTGCCGGACGGCACAGCGCCGCAGAAGCACGACAAGCGTCATCCCGTGCCGTTCGGCGAGTACGTGCCGGATCGGGCCTTCTTCAACGCCCTGGTCCCGGATCTCATCGGGCTGATCCAGCGCGAATACACCCCGGGCACCAACCCGCCGATCGTCGAGGTGGGCGATGTCCGCGTCGGTCTGGCGATCTGCTTCGACGTGATCTACGACGACGTGATCACGGAGGGGTTGAACGGCGGCGCCGAGGTCCTGGTCTTCCAGACGAACAACGCCGATTTCCGCGGCACGGACGAGAATCTCCAGCAGCTCGCGTTCGCACGGATGCGCGCGATCGAGACGGGCCGGAGCGTCGTCAACATCTCCACGGTCGGCACGAGCCAGGTCATCCTCCCGGACGGGCGGACGGTCACGAGCCTGGACGCGGATGAGGCCGGAGCGATGCTCGAGGATGTCGAGCTCCGCTCCGGCCTCACGGCGGGAATCGTCCTGGGCCCCTGGCTGCAGCAGGTGCTGCTCTGGGGCGGTCTGGGCGCGCTCGGTCTCGGGTGGTGGCGCGCCCGTCGGCGCTAGGCGCCGATCTTCTCGCGGGTGGGGTCCTCGCCGGCACCGCGCCGGGCTCGGATGTACGCGAGGCGCTCTTCGAGAAGCTCCTCCAGCTCCGCACGGGTACGGCGCTCCATGAGCATGTCCCAGTGGGTGCGGGCGGCCTTCTCGTCGGTGACCTCGAGGGTGACGGCCTCGCCGTCGACCTTCAGGCGGGCTTCCGCTCCGCAGGAACGGCACTCCCAGGTCTGAGGCGGTTCGGCATCGGCGGCGAACATGAGCGTGGTGTCGTGTCCGCAGGTGTCACAGGTGTAGGTGGTTTCACGGCGCTCCATGAAAACGACGCCCTCTTCGCTCTGTAGGCTCTGGGCGCCGAGTCGGATGCCGCGCAGGCTGCGATCTGCCATTGTGTGGTCCTCTCGTCGCTGTCAGGTATAACGTTCGAGCCTGTGCGCTTCATCCACGTCGGGGCGTTCTGCGCGGTATTCACAGGGGAATCCCAGCGCCGGAGGATATGGGGCGCTCAGGGCTTCCGGAACGTGGCGACGGCGAGGTCGGCGCGGTCGGTCACGACGCCGTCCACACCCGCGTCGATGAGGCGCCGCATCTCGTCCGCGTCGTTCACGGTCCAGACGTGGACCTCGGTGTCGGCCCGGTGGGCGGCGCGGAGGAGTGCGGGCGTCAGCACCCTGATCGCGCCGTGACGCTCGGGGATCTGCAGGGCGTCGATCTCCCGGAGCAGTCTGCCGGGGGAGAGGCGCACCGCGGAGAGCGAACGCAGGGCCGCGATCGTCCGACTCCCGCCGGAGGTGGCGGGACGGAGCGCCGTGCCGGTCTGCCGTACGGCCTCCAGAGTCGCCCGCCGGTTGGCATCCGAGAAGCTGGTCACGAGGACACGATGCGTGTGCGCGGCGAGGATGGGGCCCAGCGGCGCCGCGGCGGCCGGTGTCTTCACGTCGATGTTGAACCGGGTCTCCGGGAATGCGGAGAGCGCCTCGGCCACCGTGAGCAGACCGCCGTGCTCGGCGAACAGCGCGCTCAGCTCCCGCGTCCTGACCTCGTGGACGGCGCGCGGATCGTCCACGAGACGGCGCAGATCGTGATCGTGGAAGAGCACGACGTCACCGTCGGCGGTGACCTGGCAGTCCGTCTCGATGTACTCGGCCCCGGCGGCATGCGCCGCGGCGAAGGCGGCCGCGGTGTTCTCCCAGACGCCGGATTCCCGCCCCTCGGCGGTCACCAGGCCCCGATGGGCCAGGATGCGGGGCTGCTCGGCCTTGACGAAGTATGGGTGCGTCACGCGCCGGCGGGGGGAGTGGTCGAACCCTGGCCCGTCTTGGGAGTGAAGGCCGTGCCGATGCCCTTGAGTGCCTCGGTCAGCTCGCTCGGGATGATCCAGAGCTTGCTGGACGGGCTTTCGCTGATCTTCGGGAGCATCTGCAGATACTGGTAGGCGAGGAGCTTGTCGTCCGGCGCGCCCTGGTGGATCGCGGTGAAGACGCTCTGGATCGCCTCCGCCTCACCCTGGGCGCGCAGGACGGCCGCCTGCTTGTCACCCTCGGCTCGGAGGATCTCTGCCTGACGAAGGCCCTCCGCTTCGAGAATCGCGGACTGCTTCGTCCCCTCGGCGGTGAGGATCGCGGCGCGGCGGTCCCGCTCGGCGCGCATCTGCTTCTCCATGGAGTCCTGGATGGACACGGGCGGGTCGATGGCCTTGAGCTCGACACGACCGACGCGGATGCCCCACTTGCCGGTCGCCTCGTCGAGGACCACGCGGAGCTGCCCGTTGATGTTGTCGCGGCTCGTCAGGGCCTCTTCGAGGTTCAGACCACCGACGACGTTGCGGAGAGTCGTGGTGGTGAGCTGTTCCACGGCGCCGAGGTAGTTCGCGATCTCGTACGTCGCGGCGCGGGCATCGGTCACCTGGAAGTAGACGACGGTGTCGATGGAGACGACGAGGTTGTCCTCGGTGATCACGGGCTGCGGCGGGAAGGACACCACCTGCTCGCGCATGTCGATCAGCGGCCGCAGGCGGTCGATGAACGGCACGAGGATGTTGAGGCCGGGGGAGAGGGTCTTGTGGTACCGGCCGAGCCGTTCCACCACGCCGGCGGTCGCCTGCGGGATGATGCGGATCGCCCGCGCGATCGTGACGATCACGAAGATGATGACCGCGATCACCAGGATCCAGATGATCACGGTCGGGATGATCGATGCGTCGTCCACGCGTGCTCCTAGTCGTTGAGGGGTCGGACGATGGCGGTCGCGCCGTTGATCGCACTGACGGCGACAGGCGCCCCCGCGGGGATGGCCATCGGGGTGGTCGTCCTGGCGGTCCAGGTGTCGCCGTTCGCGAGCTTCGCCTGGCCGGAGATCTGCGTGATCTCACTGAGCGCGATGCCGCGGAGGTCGACCAGCGCCTCGACGTTCGAGCGCGTGGGATCGGCTCCGCGGTGCAGGCGGCGCAGGAGGGGTGGCCGCAGGAAGAGGATGAAGAGGGCGGATGCCAAGGCGGCGATGAGGATCTGGATCCAGACCGGGAGGCCGACGAAGTCGGTGACGAGACCGATCACACTCCCGAAGCTCAGCATCAGGAAGGTGAAGTCGAGGGAGAGCATCTCGATGACGAGGAAGACGGCGATGAGGACCAGCCACCCGATCCATGCCCAGTGGTCGATGAACGTGACGAACGTCGAGAAGTTGTCCATGCGGCCTCCTTTGCCGTCAACGTACCACGCGCGGCGACAGCCGACCGGCCGCCACCGCGCCCCCTTGGTAATCTGTGAGAGCCGTGCGCTCACGGCGTTCCACGCACCATGAGGAGTCACCCGTGACCGACGTTCTTCCCGCAGGATCCCTCGACGGCAAGGTGGCCCTCGTCACCGGCTCATCGCGGGGGATCGGCGCCGACACCGTGCGGTACCTCGCCGAGGCCGGCGCCGACGTCGTGATCAACTACCGGAACAAGGCGCCGCGCGCGGAGAAGCTCGCGGCGCAGCTGCGCGAGCTCGGCCGTCGGGCGCTGGTCGTCGGTGCGGACCTCACCGACCCCGCATCGGTCGCCGAGATGTTCGACGCCGTCCGCGCCGAGTACGGGCGCCTCGATGTGCTCGTCCTGAACGCGTCGGGAGGCATGGAGTCGGGCATGGCCGAGGACTACGCCCTGAAGCTCAACCGTGACGCGCAGCTCAATGTGCTCGACGCCGCGACGCCGCTGCTGTCGGACGGCGCACGCGTCGTGTTCGTCACCAGCCACCAGGCGCACTTCATCCGCACGACGCCGACGATGCCCGAGTACGAGCCCGTCGCGCTCTCCAAGCGCGCCGGTGAGGACGCGCTGCGGGAGCTCATCCCCGGTCTCGCGGAGAAGGGGATCGGCTTCACGGTCGTCTCCGGCGACATGATCGAGGGCACGATCACCGCGACGCTGCTCGAGCGCGCGAACCCGGGTGCCATCGCCGAGCGCCGCGAGTCCGCCGGCCGCCTCTACAACGTGTCCGAGTTCGCCGCGGAGGTCGCCAGGGCCGTGATCGATCCCGTCCCCGCGGACAACACCCGCCTCGTCGGCGACGTGAGCGCCTTCGCCGCGGAGTAGTCGTCAGACGCCAAACGCCCCGGACCCGCTGCTGCAGGTCCGGGGCGTCTCGCGTCTGCGGATCAGACGGCGGCAGCGCCCGTGGTGAAGGCCTTCTCGTCCTTGCCGAGGGTGATCGCGCGGATGATCTGCACGATGCCGAGCACGACGAGCGAGATGCCCAGGAGCAGCCAGAGCGCGAAGCCGGCGATGACCGGCGAGAAGAGGACGATGATTCCGGCGATGATGCTGAGGATCGCGTAGATCAGCGTCCAGACCCGCGATCCGTCGCTGCCGAGCAGCGAGAGCGCCACGACGCCGTCGACGATCCAGCTCACGCCGATGAAGATCACGACGACCAGCGCGAGGGTGGCGGCGGCGACGTTCAGGTTGAAGAACGCGATGACGCCGGCGACGATGTAGAGCAGGCCGAGCACGATGTGTCCGACGCGCGACCAGCCGCCCTTCGCGCGGGAGAAGATGCCGAGGCCGATGTACACGACTCCCGCGACGATCAGGTAGGACGCGAAGATCGCCGTCACGATGACGGCCGACTTCACCGGCCAGACCAGCAGCGCGATGCCCGCGAGCAGCGCGAGAACGCCGGAGACCGCGAGAGCGACGCGGATGGATTTGAAGAACGACTTCGTTTCAGCGAGTGCTTCAGACATGGCGGGGAACCCCTTCTGAGAGAATCCTGTGAGGATGCCCCCAGGGTAGCGCCGGATCTCCGGCAGCGGGGGAGGAGGGCCTCCGCGCGTCGCGGATGGTCATTCCGCGTCTTCCGGCGTCATGGCAGGATCATGACGTGACACCGGTGGATGATGCTCGCCTGCGGGAGCTTGTCGTGATGAGGAAGGTCCGCGACCGCATCGATCGCGAGTACGCGAAGCCCTTGGACGTCGAGGCTCTGGCGCGGGGCGTGCACCTGTCGGCCGGCCATCTCAGCCGGCGGTTTCGCGAGACGTACGGCGAATCTCCGTACTCCTATCTGATGACCCGCCGCATCGAGCGTGCCATGGCGCTGCTGCGTCGCGGCGACCTCAGCGTCACCGAGGTGTGCTTCGCGGTGGGCTGCTCCTCGCTGGGCACGTTCAGCACCCGGTTCTCGGAGCTGGTCGGTGTCCCACCCAGCGTGTACCGTGAACGCGCCGCGAACGTCGAGGGCATCCCGTCGTTCCACGCCAAGCAGGTCACCCGACCGATCAGGAATCGAGAAGCGCCGCGCCCCGAGGCGCACCTAACGTGAGCATCATGAAGATCAGCATCCACTACGCCTTCCTCCCGCACACCGACGCCGACGCCGCCCTCGGCTTCTATCGCGACGCCCTCGGCTTCGAGGTGCGCAACGACGTCGGATACGACGGCCTGCGCTGGCTCACGGTCGGCCCGGTCGGCCAGCCCGAGACCTCGATCGTCCTCCACCCGCCGGCCACCGACCCCGGCATCACCGAGGCGGAGCGGCAGACCATCCTGGAACTCATCGCGAAGGGCAGCTATGGCGCTCTCACCCTCGCGAGCGATGACCTGGACGCCCTGTTCGAGCGGCTGGTCGCTGTCGGCGCCGATGTCGTCCAGGAGCCGATGGACCAGCCCTACGGCGTCCGCGACTGCGCTTTCCGCGATCCCGCCGGCAACCTGCTCCGTATCAACCAGGCCGCCTGACGGCGCCACCACCACGAAGGACGCCGCATGACCGCTGCCGAGCACCCCGCGGACACCCACGACCTCATCCGCGTGCAGGGCGCGCGCGAGAACAACCTCAAGGACGTGAGCGTCGACATCCCGAAGCGACGTCTGACGGTGTTCACCGGGGTCTCGGGGTCGGGAAAGAGCTCGCTCGTCTTCGACACGATCGCCGCCGAATCGCGTCGGATGATCGACGAGACGTACAGCGCGTTCGTGCAGGGCTTCATGCCGTCGGTGCCGCGGCCCGACGTCGACGTGCTGGAAGGGCTCACCACGGCGATCATCGTGGACCAGGAGCGTCTCGGCGCGAACCCGCGGTCGACCGTCGGCACCGTGACGGATGCCAATGCCATGCTCCGCATCCTGTTCAGCAAGCTGGGCCAGCCCTACATCGGCGGCCCGACGGCGTTCTCCTTCAACATCCCGACGCAGAAGGCCAGCGGAGTCATGACCGGGCCGGGTGGCGAGAAGAAGATCGTGAAGGACGCGATCTACCTCGGCGGCATGTGCCCGCGATGTGAAGGCAGGGGAGTGGTGTCGGACCTCGACCTGTCCCAGATCGTCGATGAGTCGAAGTCCCTCGACGAGGGCGCGATCATGGTGCCCGGCTACACCGCCGACGGCTGGATGGTGAAGGGGTTCTCGCAGTCCGGGTTCTACCCGGGGGACAAGCCCATCTCGTCCTTCACCGAGAAGCAACGCCACCTCTTCCTCTACGGAGAGGTCACGAAGGTCAAGGTCTCGGGCATCAACATGACCTACGAGGGTCTGATCCCGAAGATCACGAAGTCCATGCTCTCGAAAGACCTCGACGCGCTCCAGCCGCACATCCGTGCCTTCGTCGAGCGCGTGGCCACCTTCGCGGTGTGCCCGGAGTGCGACGGTACTCGTCTCACCGAGGGCGCGCGATCCTCGAAGATCGACGGCGTGAGCATCGCCGACGCCTGCCACATGCAGGTGACGGATCTCGCCGCGTGGGTCCGCGGCCTGGATCTCCCGGGAGCCGGGCCGCTGCTCCAGGCGCTGAGTGCCAACCTCGACGCCTTCGTGACCCTCGGCCTGGGGTACCTGAGCCTGGACCGGCCCTCGGGGACGCTGTCCGGGGGAGAGGCGCAGCGGATCAAGATGCTGCGGCACCTGGGGTCCTCGTTGACCGACGTCACCTATGTGTTCGACGAGCCCACCATCGGGCTGCATCCGCACGACATCCAGAGGATGAACGGCCTGCTGCTCCGACTCCGCGACAAGGGGAACACGGTACTCGTCGTCGAGCACAAGCCGGAGACCATCGCGATCGGCGATCACGTCGTGGACCTGGGGCCGGGTGCGGGAAGCGCCGGGGGAGAGATCTGCTATCAGGGGAGCGTCGAGGGTCTCACCGCCAGTGGGACACTGACGGGGCAGCACCTCGATGACCGCGCGCAGCTGAAGGACGCCGTGCGTGACCGCACCGGCGCGATCGAGGTGCGCGGCGCATCCACGAACAACCTCCAGAACGTCGACGTCGACATCCCGACCGGCGTCCTGACCGTCGTCACCGGTGTCGCCGGCTCCGGTAAGAGCTCGCTCATCCACGGTTCGGTGACGGGACGCGAGGGCGTGGTGGCGATCGATCAATCCGCCATCAAGGGCTCGCGTCGCAGCAACCCCGCGACGTACACGGGGCTGCTCGAACCCATCCGGAAAGCCTTCGCGAAGGCGAACGGCGTGAAGCCCGCCCTGTTCAGCGCGAACTCCGAGGGCGCCTGTCCTACGTGTAAGGGCGCCGGTGTCATCATCACCGAGCTCGGGTTCATGGACACGATCGAGACCCCCTGTGAGGACTGCGGCGGTAAGCGCTTCCAGGCGGCGGTGCTGGAGTACAAGCTCGGCGGCAAGGACATCACAGAGGTGCTCGACCTTCCGGTCTCCGAGGCTCGTGTGTTCTTCAGCGAGGGCGAGGCCAAGCTCCCGGCCGCGGCTGCCATCCTCGGACGCCTGGAGGACGTGGGGCTCGGGTACCTGTCGCTCGGCCAGCCGTTGTCGACTCTGTCGGGCGGTGAACGACAGCGCATCAAGCTCGCGATCCAGATGGGCGAGAAGGGCGACGTGTACGTGCTGGACGAGCCGACGACGGGTCTGCATCTCGCTGACGTCGACACGATCCTCGGCCTGTTGGATCGACTCGTCGACGCCGGCAAGACGGTGGTCGTCATCGAGCATCACCAGGCCGTCATGGCACACGCCGACTGGATCATCGACGTCGGACCGGGAGCCGGCCACGACGGCGGCCGCATCGTGTTCGAGGGAACGCCTGCCGAGCTCGTCGCTGACGGGTCGACGCTGACGGGCGAACATCTCGCGGCGTACGTCGGTCGGTGAGGGGAAAGTCGAGCGTTCCGGGCCCTCTCTTGCCCTCGCCCACTCCGCATGCGGATTATCCGATAATGCACATTATGTCAGCTTCTAGTCTGCGTATTGCATCAGATGAATCACCACGGTCCCCCGGGCGACATGGTGCTGCGAGACGTCTGGCGAGGGCTCTGACCTGCGCAGATGCCTCTCCGTACACGATGTCGAGCAGCGGTAAGGCGCCCGGGGCTGTGCGTGGACGCGTTTGAGCCGGTTACGCAGACAGGCTCTGTTGCAAAAATCGTGAAGCTTGAGCATGCTTGGCGGAGATTGGACGGACGGAACGATGACGGATTTCAAGTGGCGCCATTTCCAGGGTGATGTGATCCTGTGGGCGGTGCGCTGGTATTGTCGCTATCCGATCAGCTATCGCGACCTTGAGGAAATGCTGGCGGAACGCGGCATTTCGGTCGACCATACGACGATCTATCGCTGGGTCCAGTGCTACGCCCCGGAGATGGAGAAGCGGCTGCGCTGGTTCTGGCGGCGTGGCTTTGATCCGAGCTGGCGCCTGGATGAAACCTACGTCAAGGTGCGGGGCAAGTGGACCTACCTGTACCGGGCAGTCGACAAGCGGGGCGACACGATCGATTTCTACCTGTCGCCGACCCGCAGCGCCAAGGCAGCGAAGCGGTTCCTGGGCAAGGCCCTGCGAGGCCTGAAGCACTGGGAAAAGCCTGCCACGCTCAATACCGACAAAGCGCCGAGCTATGGTGCAGCGATCACCGAATTGAAGCGCGAAGGAAAGCTGGACCGGGAGACGGCCCACCGGCAGGTGAAGTATCTCAATAACGTGATCGAGGCCGATCACGGAAAGCTCAAGATACTGATCAAGCCGGTGCGCGGTTTCAAATCGATCCCCACGGCCTATGCCACGATCAAGGGATTCGAAGTCATGCGAGCCCTGCGCAAAGGACAGGCTCGCCCCTGGTGCCTGCAGCCCGGCATCAGGGGCGAGGTGCGCCTTGTGGAGAGAGCTTTTGGCATTGGGCCCTCGGCGCTGACGGAGGCCATGGGCATGCTCAACCACCATTTCGCAGCAGCCGCCTGATCGGCGCAGAGCGACAGCCTACCTCTGACTGCCGCCAATCTTTGCAACAGAGCCAATCCGGGTGAGGGGTCGAAGGGTTCGCCGTTGTTCGCGGAGATGACGATTAACGCACCCAAGAGCCTGTCGGTCGCCGCCGCCCTCCACCCCGAAGTATCTAGCGCCCTCGACCAAGCGCAGCAGGATGCACTTGGAGAGATTCGCCGCTGGCTCGGCCAACACTCCGTCATCAGGGTCGGGCCGCGTGACGCGCGGGAAGTGCTGCCTATCGAGCAGATGCAGGTCGTCGGCATCCGCCACAAGACCTCGCGGGCTGGTGATCCGCACCGGCATATTCACATGCAGATCGGCACTCGGGTGTTTGCGGCTGGGAAGTGGCGGGCACTGGATACGGCGGCGTTGTTCAAGCAGCAAGGCGCGATCCGCGCCCTCGGAACCGCGGTCATCGCCGCGCACCCACACCTCGCGCAAACCCTCGCAGAGCATGGCCTGACCCTCGATCCCGTCTCCGGCGAGGTAGTTGAGTTGCAGCCATTCAATGGGGTGATGTCGAAGCGGTCTGCGCAGATCAGACGCAACCTCGTCCGGCTCGAAGCCGAATGGGAAACAGAGCACCCCGGCGAAGCTCTCGGCCCGATCATGACCGCGAAGTTGCAGGGCATCGCCTGGACACACAAGCGGCCAGGGAAGAAGCCGACTGATTTGAAGAACGAGCAGTGGTGGGTGCAGGAACTCCGCGACGCCGGATACGACCCGCTGCACCTCGACGCAGCACCGTGCAGCGCCCGGTGCAGTTGGATGAACTTGCGGTGCAGGAGGTTGCATCACGGGCACTGGATCGCTGCGCCGCCGCATCATCAGCATGGACGAAACACAGCATGCAGGAGCACGTCACCCGCATCACCACCGAACACGGAGTGCAAGCAACACCTGCCGAGCTGCGCGAGTTCATCAAGATAGCGACCGACCTTGCGGTCTCGGATTGCTTCTCCGTCCTGCCACCGGGTGCGGCGACGCCGGAACATGTCGCGCACCTGACCAGCCTCACCGTGATCGCCGCCGAAACCGCGCTCCGCGACCGCTTCGCCGCCACCACCCCAGAGCAAGAATCGAAGCACCCGGACATGACCGACGCCGCACAAGTAGCGGGGCTGAACAAAGGGCAGGCGGTCGCTGCTGCTGCGGTTGCATCATCTGACCCGTTGGTGATCGTGGAGGGTGCTGCGGGCAGCGGGAAGACGACGATGCTGCGCACCGCCATCGACGTCGCCGCCCAGCACAGCAGGGCGTCACGGGTGGTTGCACCGACGCTGCGCGCGGCGCAGGTCGCGCACGAAGAACTCGGCATCCCCGCAACGAGCGTTGCGGCGCTCGTACATGCGCACGGATGGCGATGGAACTCCGATGGCGTATGGACACGCCTACACCCTGGCGACGCTGACCCCGACACCGGGCGCACCTTCACCGGCCCGCCCGACGATGCTGTGCTGTCGCGGGGTGAACGGGTAATCGTGGACGAGGCCGGGATGCTCGACCAAGACACCGCCCACGCCCTCCTCACCATCACCACCGAAGCCGGAGCGACCGTCGCGCTTGTCGGCGACCGTGCCCAACTCCCCGCTGTCGGTCGGGGCGGGGTACTCGACATGGCCGCACAGATCAGGGGCCGTACATACGACATGACCGAGCTGCACCGGTTCGCCGACGCCGAGTACGCGACACTCACGCTGACGATGCGCGACCGGGAGAACCCCGGCGAGGTGTTCGACCGGCTCACTGCCATGGGCCTCGTGATACTGCACGCGGACGAGGAACAAGCCCAGCAGCACATCACAGAGCAAGCTACTGAGGGTGAGGCGATCACGGTCGCCTCGAACGACAAGGCAGCGGCGTTGAACGAGCGCATCCGCATGGGGCGGGTCGAGCGAGGCGAGGTTGATGACACGATCACGGCGACCGGCAGCGACGAGCTGCCTATCGGTCGGGGTGATCTGATCCAGACGAGGAGGAACGACCCCGCGCTTGGCGTGGCGAACCGGCAGCAATGGATCGTGCAGCACGTCGCTGGTAATGGCACCGTGTACGCCCGCGAGACCGGCAGCGGGCGCAGGAACCCCCGCACCGTCGCCCTCCCGCCTGAGTACGTGAGTGAACACGCGCACCTGTCCTACGCAGCAACCGCGTACGGCGTCCAGGGCGCAACCGTCAACGCCTCCCACACGATGCTGACTGAGGCGACGAGCGCGGCAGGCGTCTACGTTGGCATGACCCGAGGCCGCGAGCACAACTGGCTGCACGTTGTTGCCGAGGATATGGCGGAGGCTCGGGCGCAGTTCGTTGCAGCGACGGAGCGCGATCCCGCAGACCGGGGCCTCGACCACGCCACCGCACAAGCCGCCGAAGCCGTGCGTGGCATCGTCAAGGACGGCCCGATCCAGCGCGTCACCGAAGAACTCGCCAGACTCGACAGGGAAGCCGAACGTGCTGAGCGGCATGCGGATCGATGGGAGCAGGCCGCCAACCGGCTCGATGCCCAACGCGCTGCGCACCGGGCCGAGAGCGACGAGAGCACCGCCGCGCTTCGCCAGGCCGAGGAAGAGGCCGCGCGGGTGCGTGCCAAGGTCGCCGCGCCCCTCACCAAGCAAGCCGAACAAGACGGAGCGACGTACCTTGCCAGAGTAGAAGCAGAGAGGACAGCGAGCACACGCCTCGCCACTGTCGGGCGATTCGGGCGGCGTAAGGCCCGCGACGAGCACCGCGCCGCCAGCGAACAAGCAGCAACCATCCGAGTACACCTTCGCGATGAGTGGGACGCCGAACCGCCACGAACCCGCAGCGCACTACCCGAATGGGCTACACAGGTCGCGGAGCGGCGAGCAGAAGCCGATCCCCGCGTGAGCGAAGCCAACCAAGCTGTCGAAACCGCGCGCACCGAACGAACCACAACGGTTGACCGTCACCGCAACGAACGGCTGGCGCTCTTGGCAAGCGAGTACGGGGCTGAGAATGCCCGCGCTCACCAGTACGGGATGCGCGCCCTCAACCCTCGACGCAATGCCCGCGATGCTCGCACCCGCGCAGACTTCCTTCGCGTCGAGAGTGCAGAACTCCGCAGCCTCCCGACGAACGTCGCCGCCAAGCTCATCGAGACGAAGCGCGCCGAGCAGGAGCGTGGTCGGCAGCAGGCAACGGAACGGGCCAGGCAACTGCATAGTCCGTTTGCGAACGATCCCCAACGCTATGACCCGCGCCGCGAGGGACCAGCGCGCGGCCTGTGATCAGTCACGCAGTTCCTGTGGTCCACATGACCTATCCTGGCGTCGGGTATGATGCTTGGCATGGGTAACTTGATTTGCGTGTTCGCTGCGACGCACACGCTTGCTGTCCGCGACCGCCGCGCCTAACGGCGCGCCTCGCTGAACGCTTCGCGCGTCGTCCATCCGAGAGACCATTCGCGTCTCGGAACGGCGATCTTGCGCACCCATTTTTTCTCTGTGCTCTGCCCTGTTTCCGAGGCGCTCCATCCTTCTTTCTTGGAGCGCGAACATGCCTCGTTCATCCCACGGCGGCCGACACGAACTCGGCCAGAACTTCCTCACCCACACACCCACTATCAGCAAGATCACAGCCCTCGTTACGGCGACGAAGGGGCCGATCCTTGAACTCGGCGCTGGAGCCGGTGCACTCACGAGGCCTCTCGCGCAACTCGGCAGGCCAGTGACTGCGATCGACATCGACGAGCATCGGATCGCAAGCCTCCAAAGCGCACTGCCAGGCGTGACGATCAATCACGCCGACGCGCTCACCGTTCCTCTCGACCATCCCGTGATCGTAGGGAACATCCCTTTCCACCTCACCACTCCGATTCTGCGACGGCTTCTCCGGGGCGGCACCTGGACCGAGGCCGTGCTCCTCACTCAATGGGAGGTCGCACGCAAGCGCTGCGGGATCGGTGGCTCCACCATGCTGACTGCGCAGACTGCGCCCTGGTTTACCTTCGACCTCCACGGCCGGGTTCCCTCCTGGGGTTTTCGCCCACGCCCCAGCGTTGATGGGGGCATCATCCAGATCAGTAGACGCAACCATCCTCTCGTTCCCGGTTCACAGCGCAGCCGGTACGAACAGTTCGTACGCGCGGTGTTCACCGGTCGAGGCGGAACCCTCGAGCGCATCATCGCGAACGCGGGCCGCCTCGATCCTGGACAAGCCAAGCAACTCTTGAGGCAGAGTGGCATCGACACACGCGCGTTGCCGCGAGACCTGACACCAGAGCAGTGGGCCGGAGTCTGGAACGCGATGCCTGAGCAGCCACCACTCAAAACCCACCAAACACGACCACGGTCTAACGATTCATGATCTCGCTGCCCGCGATGATCAGTCGGTCGCGCGAGTGAACTCTCACCGACCGGTAAACTACAACCGCGCACACGCGCACGATCACAGGTGAGTGCGTTTAGGGCACCTCGGCTAGCCGAGGTCGACGTGCTCGGCGACGTAGCTCACGGGCAGCGTGATCGTGGTGCGCCGCTTCGATCCTGCCCGCCGCACGGTGAGGGATCCGTCGTCGTTCGCATGGGCGACGTGCCAGCGGTCGCCGTTTTTCACCCAGCTTCGCCCGAGCGAGAGGCGCCGATTGTTCTCGCGGGTGATGATGAGATCTCCGCGGGAAACTTCGTTGCCGTCATGGAGTTTGACGCCGTCCACAGCGACGTCGCCC
This sequence comes from Microbacterium sp. ER1, assembly GCF_023383675.1. Classification (NCBI taxonomy): domain Bacteria; kingdom Bacillati; phylum Actinomycetota; class Actinomycetes; order Micrococcales; family Microbacteriaceae; genus Microbacterium; species Microbacterium sp. ER1. Next base: position 209,071 of record NZ_QCXO01000138.1, on the reverse strand, counting down.
TGGAGGATTCGGTCGGTGCGGGCGCGGGTGTTGAGCGCAGAGACCGTGTCGAGGGTTTCCGCGATCAGCACCGTGCTCTTTCCCGCTGCGAGGTCTGTGCGCCAGGCTTGGTAGGCGGCTTCGAGAATCTCGTCATATCCGCCCGGCGTGACGCGCTGGTGCGCAATGTAGGTATCGATGACGTCGGTGTCGCCGATCCGCAACTGCAGGGACGCCTGCTTCTCCCAGTCGTTTCGGAAGCGACGCACATCGACCAGTTCCGGGGCGTCGCCGCGGTCACGCACGAGCATCCCGAACGCGCCGCCCGCGTCCACCGCTGCGAGTTGCGCCCAATCGCCCACGAGCAGCACTTTCGCGCCGACCTGCTGGGCGTGACTGGTGATGGCATCGAGCGCGAACGTGCCACCCAAGGAGGCTTCGTCGATGATGACGAGCTGTCCGCGCGTGAGGTTCCATTTCCCGAGGCGATGCTCATGCAGCCACTTCGCCGTGTTCTCCGTCCCGATCTCCAGATCCCCGGCGAGGACGTCGGCGGCAGCGGCCGAGGGCGCGAGCCCGGTCACCGAGCCTGGCCCGTAGCGTCGCTCCCAGGCTCGGCGCAGGGCACGCATCGTTGTGGTCTTCCCAGTCCCTGCGGGGCCGACGAGTACGTCGAGGACGCGGCCGGAGACGCCGATCTTCGCGATCGCCTGCTCCTGGTCCACCGACAGGGTGTGCCCGTCGCGGTTCTTCGTTCTGGCAGCGTCCTCGATCCATGCCAGCGGTACGGTCGGCGCCGACCGATCATTCGACGCGCCAAGGAGTCGGTCTTCTGCCGCGAGCACCTGCTCGGAGGAGAACACCGTTCCGGCTTTGGGTCGGAACACGCTCGACCCGTCCGCGCGACGAAACAGCGAGGGGCTCTTCGCGAGCTCGGGCGGAGTGAGGCGCAGCGAGACCCGTTCTGCGGCATCGACGATCTGCTGGGTGATGACGTCCCGGTCGTTCGCGGACGCGAAGCGGAGAGCCATCGTCTGTCGCACGGCCTCCGCGTGGAGGTTCCACCGTTTCCACGTCGCTCGCCGGTCACCGACCTGCTGCACCACGACCTCGGCGACCTCCTCGAGATCCTCCAACGGGATATCGTCTGCCCGCAGCAACGGTTCGTGCTCACTACCGGCGAGCAGTGCCGACGCCCAGGTTGGCGCGTCCTCACCCAGCAACGCGGTCGCGCGTTCTCGCCACTGGGAGGTGAGATCGCTGAGAGAGTGCTGCTGCTTCGGGGGCCGAGTCTCGAGCGTGGCCTGCTGCCGGAACTGCCACACCAGCTTCGGGGACGGCTGCCTCCCGTGCTTCGAGACGTAGTCGTCGACCAGCCGGTCTTTGACCTGCTCGATATCGCGAGTACGGGAAGAGAACTCGTCCATCAGCTCCTGCGGCACGCCAACGATCTCCCACGCCGTGGAGCGCCCCGCACCGCGCTCACGGGCTTCCCACCCGACGCCGAGGATCTGAGTGAGATGGTCCGAGAGGACCGCGTTGTAATGCTCCGATAGGCCGGTGACGGCGGCGTGGATAGCGCGAGAATCGAGCGTGCGCCACTTCCCGTCATGAGCTGCTTGCACGCGGTTGGCGACGACAATGTGCGTGTGGAGTTGTGGATCCGCGGCCCGAGAATCGTAATGATCGTAGGCAGTCGCAATCACACCCCGCACGTCGACTTGCGCGACGGCGCCACGCGCCCCTTTCGCGCCGACCCTGGTCATCGCGACGTCGCGCTCGAGTAGGGCGATCATGTCTCGGATCGCTGCGTGGTGAGCTTGGGCAATGAGTGCTTGCGTGCCGCCGTCGGCAACTGCCCAGAGGGTCGAGACGGACTTCGGGACCGAGAACGTGAGATCGAACCCTGCGACCGGCGCATTCGTTGGCTTCTGTGCTTCCTCCGCCTCGATCAGCGCTTGCTGCGCGGTACGCTCACCTGCGGTAAGGGACTTCGGGAGCTGATCGAGGCGGCGCTGCGTCCGCTCGCCCGCGGTGGCAAACTTTCGGTACGGACGCCCCAGTTGCTCGCCGCTGTTCGGATCCTGCCCGTGCCCCATGAGGCGCCGTAACTGCTCCTCGCTCACCGAGGCACCGACGGCGATCTCTCCGGCGAGTCCTGGGAGGCCGGCCCCGAGCCAGATGCCGGGAGGCGTTCCTGATTCAAGGTAGTACCTTGTCAGCGCTGACGACGCATCGCGATCCCCGTCGCCAGCGACAACTGCGTTCAGCAGGTACCGGTACCCGTCCCCAGCGGTCATGACCCTGATCGAGATCGTCACACTGGGCAGGTGCGCCGCAGATCTTGGGATCTACCCTCGGAAGGCGGAGAGCGCGATGTTTGCGTCAATGCAGGGAGATAGCGAAGAGCGCGCTTCAACGGAGATGCTCGAATGGGTCCACGACGGATTGGACTCCGTGGTCGCGGCAGACGTAGACGATTCACACGCCGTACCCGTCGGCGCCGCTCGGCTCGGGGTCGCATTCTGCGCGGCAGACGTTACAGAGCCGGTGCTCGTTGCTCCCCCAGACCGTGACCTCGATATCGTCGGGGATCTCCATTCCGTCGAACTCCATATGCGGAGGTTAGCTGTCGCGGATTGAGTCGTGTCAAGATGCGGCACCGATGCTAAACCGCCGTTACCTATGGTCATCGCGCCGGTCACGCACTCGACGCTTAGTTCTTGAGGTACTCGAGGACGGCGATGACGCGCTTGTTTCCTGTGCGCTCGTTAAGGTCGAGCATGGTGAAGATGCTGCTGATGTGCCGTTCCGCGATCGCGACGCGACATGCATACGGTCCCTGATTTGCTCGTTAGTGAGCTCCGTAGCCATGAGCAAAACGTCAGTATCGCGGAGGAGCTGCTGCGGGAGCGGGAAAGGATTGACCTTACTGACGCAGAGACCCAAAGCGCGAGCATCCCTCATCGCTTTGATGCCAGCCCTTCAACCATTGCAACTAACCCGAACTCGAAATCTAGGTCTTGATCGACAGGCTCACATCCGTTGTCGAGCGCTGTTTGTTCTTCTAGTACGAAACCGACCGTATAGCGGCTGATAGCCATGAGAGCTCGGACCGCAGAGACCTCAGCGAATCCTTCGGACACGAGAAACTCGATCTGACTTTCGGGGGCATCCGAGCCCGCTGGCATCTGGTCACTCTTTTGACGGTGAAACTCTGCGTGCAGCCGTGCTCCATCCCGGACTGCCAGAAGCGCTGTCCGGAAGCTCCGCGCGTTGCGCAGGAGAAAGTCGTCCCAGCGCTCCCCTGACTCTGGGAGTGAGGCGTGGTGTTCGCGATCAAGCACATCAGCTGCGAGCGATCCGAGCAGGTGGCCCTTTGTCCGAAAGTGCCAGTAGAGCGCTGGCTGCTGCACCCGCAGATGCGCAGCCAGCGCCCGCGTGGTGAAACCGTCGATCCCCGTGTTATTGAGCACATGCCTCGCACCGCGCAAGACTGCTGCACGATCGAGTCGCGCTTGTTTCTGAGCCATGCTTGCACTTTATCATCGATAACTTTATCGTTGATAAGGTGTCATCTCTCACTTCCGCTCGTGGCTCGTTGGCCACGGTCCTCATCACGGCTAGCCTCGACGCCGCCGGCATGGGCCTGGTGATGCCGATTCTCCCCGCACTGCTACACGAGGCAGGGGTCACCGCTGATGCGGTTCCGCTGAACGTCGGAGTGCTGATCGCGCTCTACGCGGTAATGCAGTTCATCTTTGCCCCCGTACTGGGAACACTGTCGGACCGATTCGGCCGCCGCCGGGTGCTGCTTGTTTCCCTGGCCGGTGCGACCGTCGACTATCTCGTGCTCGCCACGACATCCGCTCTGTCGGTGTTCTATATCGCCCGTGCAGTGGCTGGGATAACCGGAGCGACCAATGCGGTCACCGCCACCGTGATCGCCGACATCACGCCACCCCACCAGCGCGCCAAGCGTTTCGGTTTACTCAGTGCCTGCTATGGCGGCGGAATGATCGCGGGGCCAGCCATGGGTGGACTGTTCGGTGCCATCTCGCCACATCTGCCGTTTTTGCTCGCTGCTCTTCTCTCAGCGAGCAATCTGGCACTCACCTTTATCTTGTTACGCGAGACCCGTCCTGATTCCCCTGCGCGCTCTGCGTCGCTCGCTCAGCATCGTGGTCGCCCCGGCCTCAGCGCGGTGCCTGGGATTACCTTCCTATTAGTCGCATTCGGCCTTGTTCAATTCATTGGGCAGGCTCCAGGTGCGACCTGGGTGCTGTTTACTGAACACCGCCTCGACTGGAGTCCCGTCGAAGTTGGAATCTCCCTGTCCGTCTTCGGGATCGTACAGGTTCTCGTGCAGGCCCTCCTTACTGGCCGCATCGTGGAGTGGATCGGTGAGGCAAAAACAGTCATCATCGGGTGTGTTACCGACGCCTTGGGTCTCGTAGGCCTGGCGATTGTCACTGACGCATTTTCCATGGCGCCTATCTTGGCGGCACTGGGGATCGGTGGCATCGGCCTCCCCGCTCTGCAAACCCTTCTCTCCCAGCGCGTCGATGAACAGCACCAAGGGCGCCTCCAGGGTGTGCTCGCCAGCATCAACAGCGTCACATCGATCTTCGGACCGGTCGCTTTCACAACGATCTTCGCGCTCACTTACATCAACGCCGACGGCTTCCTCTGGCTCTGCGCCGCAGCACTCTACGTGCCCTGCGTGATTCTCATCATGCGTGGTACAGCAGCGTCCCCGAAGTTCGGCTCATGGGCGAGCGGCGACTCGATGTGAGTTGTGAGACGTGAGCAGGAGCAACACGGCGGCGACACTGCTTCGCCATGGCCGACTAGCGAGACGGCGCCACCGGGAAACTCGGCATCATCTACCAAGGACAGGTCAGCTGGGAGCCTGATAGACCCATCGAAATGTGCGTGCCGATCGCGGAGAAAGGCCGGGCGCATCGGATCGAGCCATAGCACCATGAGTCTTCACGGAAGTGCGTTGACGGAGACTTCGTTGTGAACCGGGCCAAGGGAGAGCTGGAGGCCCTCTCCGAGTGGCTTGCCGATGACATGAGCTGGACGCTCATCGAGAAATCCACACACAGCGGCCCCAGTGCAGCCCGAGAGGTGCGCCCGCCGTTCTCCCGAGCGGGTGGAGGTCATTTCTGTCGTCACCCACGGACGACGCGCTTCCTGCGACGGCTACCTCGAGGCTGGAGGAATGCGCGTCCGTTTCAGCCATGCGTTCCGCTTCGTCAGCACCCCCAAGACCGCGATGATCGCAGAACTGCGACGCTACTGCATCGAGACGCAGGTTGACTGAGGCCTGTGCGGACAGCACGAACGACCCTTAAGCCCGTAATCTGGGAACCGCAGAAACTACCCGATCGAAACGCAACTACTTTGCCGGCCCTACGGGGTTGGCTCGCGGTCGTCGTCCTTGGCCGCGACCGTGCGCAGGAGGTGCTTGTAGCCATCCCTCGCGATCATCACGCGCATCGAAACCGTCACGACGCTACTGCCTTCGACGATCAGGGGAGCGGGGACTGATCGCGGACGCGCTGTCCACTTTGGTTAAAAGATTGCGCCGCTGTAGACGACCGCCATCTAGATGCCGACGATGACCATGCTCTCGAGTGCGCCACTACCCACCATTAGTGTGGTCAGGGTCGGCTTCAGGTGATGAGTCCATGTCGGTAGGCGGTGATGGCGGCGTGGACACGGTTGTCGATGCCGAGGGTGTTGAAGAGCTGGGAGACGTATTGCTTGACGGTGCCTTCGGACAGATGCATGGCCCTGCCGATCTGGGCGTTGGAGAGTCCGCGAGCGATGTGGGTGAGGAGCTCGATCTGGCGCTCGGTGAGCAGGGCAGTGAGTTCGTCTCGCGCGGTTCGGGTGCGGTGGCCCGCTCGTTGCTCGGCGGCGAGCCAGCGGGCGACTCGAGGGGAGAACGCGCCTCCGCCGTGCGCGAGGGCCCTGACGCCGGCAATGAGTTGCTGAGGTTCGTCGGACTTGAGGAGGAAACCGAGGGCGCCGGCGTTGATCGCATCGGCGATGAGATGGTCGTCGGAAAAGGTGGTGAGCATGGCGATCGGAAGCTCGGGCAGTCGGTGCCGGATCTCACGGAGAGCTCCGATGCCGTCGAGTCGTGGCATCTGGATATCCAGCAGTGCGACGTCAACGCGGTGTGTTGCCGCGGCGTCGACGGCCTCGTGGCCGTTGCTGGCGAGGGCGGTGATGTCAAGGTCAGTGGCGGAGGCGAGAATAGCGGCGACGCCGGTGCGGACGAGCTGGTCGTCATCCGCGATCAGGACACGGATCGGCGGGGTGTCGGTGCGATCCTCCGGGGCCATGGCGCGGGAACCGTTCCGATCCTGCTGACCTGGTCGGAGGCGAAGCAGACGACGTGGACGTCGACTCGTTCGAAGAAGCTGATTTCCGCCTCGTAATAGTGACAGGTCTCGTCGGGGCGAGGCGGGAACTCATCGCGTGGAGGATCGAGCATCTCCAGGGCGGCCACCGCGTCCTGTCCGGCGACTCGAGGGGCAATGGCAGTCTGTGTGGTCTCGGTGACGACCGTAGTGGTGCCGACTAACCCAGCGACCAGGTACAAGTGGACCATGGTCAGCGAGTCCAGTGCCAGGGCAGTGATCACCGTCGCCAGCAGCATTGCTCGGACCAGGCCAGAGCCAGCGAGCAGCCGCACCGTGGGCGAGCGGTCGACCAGGACCCCAATCGGGATCCCCAGCACGAGGAATGCCAGTGTTCCGATGGCGTTGAGCAAACCCATCTGCGCAGCACTGGCTCCAAGAACCAGTACCGCCAAGACATCAGTTACGAAGTCGACACCCCGACGCCCAGCGGCATCCAAGGCATTGGACAATAGCAATGGCCACCTGGGCCGTGGTAGCGAGGATCGCAGAGAAGAAGAGGAATCGGTAGAAGACATGAACTTCCCTCAGGAATGAGCGGGCGAGTGGGCAGAACAAAGGACCGCGCGACGTTCCAGCGCGGTCCTGTTACTCGCCACTTACAGGCTGGCCCGAGCCCTGAAGAACATGTCCCAACCTTCCTGGATGGATCGACCAGGAGCGTGGACAACCGTCCCCGCTCAGTGCTGAGTCTAGGCCAGCGCCAGCGCAGACCCTCAGTCGCATCCCCACATGCCGCCGAGCACGCGTCCTCGATTCCCTCCCCCGCGTCGCTCTGAAGGCCGGAACTGACTGCCCCAGCCCTTCGCGGGGGAACATGCCCGAGCCGGATGCGCAGTGGTGCCGGTGCCGCGCTGCGTTCTCCGACAGATGAAGCAGCACGGTCCCGCTGCGCGCCCCTGGCCGAGCAGATCGGCGCACGCGCCATGGTGCCCGCGATCGGCGTTGCTGCCAAGGCCGTGACCACGCTCGCGATGTCAGGCCCCTCGGCTGAACCACAGCCTGACTCAGCTCGTATACGCCCAACCTTGATACGCAGGGTTACCAGTAGAGGAAAGAGCGCCACCCCGACCATCTCCCCTTCATCCCTCGATCGCCCACCCCATGATCGCCTGCTGCACGCTCTTCAGGTGACGTTTGAACTCGTAGCCCACGAACGCGGGATGGTTGGCGGCAGCGACCGAGACCTCACGCCCGCGGACGAACGGCGGACACGGCGCGAAACGGACACCGTCAGGGGCGCTGTCGAGGAGATCCGCAGTGATCCGATAGGGCGCCATGGCCGCGGTGTGCTCCCCCGGCCCATCCGTGATGATCACGTCGGCCTCCTGCACGGCATCGCTGAGATCCTCCTTCCACGGCAGCGCGGGTGTGCGGACCTCCTCCGGGCAGGCCTGCACGACATCGATTCCGAAAGCCCGATGGGCTTCCTCCCAGGCTCGAGCGATGTTGCCGTCTGGTCCCACCACGAGGACTCGGAGTGAGCGGACATCCGTCTCGCGCGAGAGCGCGAAGAGATCGGATAGCACCTCGCACGGGTGGTTCGCGTTGGTCATCGCGTTGACCACCGGGAGAATCCCAGGGGCAGCCAGCTCACGAAGCTCGTGGAGATCGGTATGCCGGACGACGAGGAGTTCGACCCACGCCGACAGGTATCCGACGATGTCGACCGCGTCCTCGACGGTGTCGAGCGCCTCCGGAGGGAAGACGATCGGCTGCAAACCCATCTCCGCAGCGCCGCGTTCGAACGAGACACGCGTCCGCAGGCTCGAGGAAGGGAAGAACAGCGCGGCCGCGCCGTCCCTCCTCGCCAGGGTTCCCGCTTCGATCCGCGCGGCGCGCGCGAAGATCTCCCTCAGATCGTCCCCAGTGAGTTCGGTCAATGAGAGAAGGTGGCGCACTCCCCTATTGTCGCGGACGGCTCCAGCCTCATGATGTCGTGAAGATAACCTGTGCTCGCGCCACGATGTCATCCACTCGCGATTGGAGGAACGGGCCGGGACACTCCGTTCCCGACCACGTCTCCTGGTGGGTGATGACGTGCTCTCGGTCGATCCGGAAGCGCACCGGAACGCCGTCCAGGGTCCGGCCGTCGAAGCCTGCGAGCCACGCGATCATCTGCGCGATCTCCTCGACCTGCGCGGTGGTCACCGTGTACTCCGGCGCTCCGGTGAAATCCAGCGTCTCCACCGCCACGGAGCGCCAGTTCCAGTCCGCGCCGGTGGACGACGGCTTCGCTCCCGGGCGGATGGTCTCGATGACCGAGCCGTCGTGCCGAAGATAGAAGGTGGGAGCCGATGATCTCCTGTTGCAGCGGGAGAAGAAGTCCAACTGGTCCGTCGTCGTGCCGGTGTGGTGGATGATGAAGCGGTCGATGACCGGACTCACGGTTCGACGTTCGCTTCCCGCGATGCTCCGGTCAGCGCGCATCGTCGGATGGGCACAGTCCTCGAAACCGAGCGGTACCTCGAGACCCGTGACCGCGCGGTCGTAGACCGGCTCGTACTCTGGCAGCCCGCGGGGGTTGTCCGGGCGGCGTCCGGTGTCGTCTGCCTCTCCCCCGGAGCTCGTGGAGAGCCAGATGCCGACACCGGTCACCGCGATGCCGGTTCCGGCGGCGATGAGGAATCCCCGCCGCGTGTGCGCCGGCACGTGCTCATCGGCGTCCCGTGCTCCCGGGTCCTCCGGCTGCTGACCCTCCCCGCGCGTACTCACGCGGGCTGGTCGCCGTCTCAGGGTGCTCGGAACTCACGCGGCCGGCGTCGTCCTGGCCAGACGAAATGCGCGACCGAGAAGGCGAGGACGGTCCACGAGACGAAGAACGCCCACCACGGGAGCGCCGCTCCCCCGCTTCCGCCCGCCAGCATGACCGACACGATGCAGGCGCTGAGTCCGACGACGACCCCGACGACGGTGATCTCGCCGTGCGCGAGCCACCGCGCGCGAAGCGCCGAGACGAGGCGAAGGGGCAGGCCGATCACCAGGGCGGTGATCATCGACACGACGGACAGGACGACGGCGATGATGCTCGCCCCGATGAAGGACGTCACCCCGTCGTACTCTTCCGCAGCTCCGAGCGCGAGGAAGAAAGCCACGATGAACAGGAAGAAGCCACCGACGAAGAACTGGCCGAGGATGAGCGAGGCGGTCGAGTCGTCGGCTCCCCGGAAGCCCCCGCGCTTCCGCAGATCTGCAGGGACACGGCGAGGCGAGGTCATATCGTGATCCTACGAGTCGTACACCTTCGCTGGGGGCATACTCGCGCTACCCTCATCCGTCTCAGGTCCGGCTCGCCAGGAACCAAGCCCATGCGGGGTACTGCCTCGTGATCCTGCGGGAGCACGTGACGGACATGGGTCACCTGACGACAGACCAGTTGCGCGGTTTCTGGGACGATGCGGAACGTGCGGGGCGAGCGATCGACTCCGTGTACAGTCCGCGGAAGATCGACTACCTGGTCATGGGCCATCGGATGCCGCATCTGCACGCTCACGTTTTCCCCCAGCACTCCCATGATGATCCGAAACGGGACGTGGACATCGCCGACGGGCCTGTGCTCCCCTCAGCTGACGATCTCCGAGGCGGGGTACACGCTCTCCGGAGGGCATGGAGTGCGATCGCAACAGGTCCTGCGGAACGGTAGGTTCATCCTCAGGAACAGGCACATTTCGGCCTCGGCAGGATAGAGGGGCCTGAACTTCCGCCTGCTGACTGGGGAGATGTGGGGCGGGCGGATGGACGCGCACGATGACAGGGGCGAAGGGCCGCTGAGGCCCGCCGTGGTGGGCCTGGCGCTGGCGATTTTCAGCGCAGCGGTGGCGGTGGCCTCGACATTCCTGATCGCCGATCCTGGAATCGGTGTTCTGGCGGCAGTGACGCTGTCTTTCGGATGCGTCGGAGTGGCGGCCGGCCTCCTGCTCACGAGGCGAAGGACATGGGGCGACCCCTCGTGGCCTCCAGGCCCGGAGCCGAAGCCCTGGACGGCCCGCCGCACCCGTCGGGTCTTCTTGCTCTACGGGGTCTTCCTTCTCCTCATCTCCGTGGGTGGAGTGGTCACACTGGCGGGGACCGATCAGAACGAGGCCGACGACCCGCTGCGCGGATGGGTGCTGTCCGCCGTGCTCGGTGTGCTGGGCGTGACGTCGATCATCAGAGGGGTGCGACGGCAGCCTCAACCGGTGCACTCGTCCGATCGCCCGGAGAGCGAGCCGAACGTCGACGTACAGGAGTGGATGCCGTTAGGGCCCTCTCGTTCGCGGACTCTCTTTCCCTGGTGGGCTCTTCACGTCTTCTCCGGACAGCCGCTTCTCCTTGCGATGATGATCGGCGCGCTCCTCATCCCGGTGGCGGCGGGACCGCTCGGCGCATGGACGTGGCCGCTCGCGGCTGCGCTGCTGGCGGCCGTGGCGATCACCGTCAGCGCCGTCGTGCGGCGACGTTCGCGACCGCCGCGCATCTCACGCGACGCCACCCGTCTGCTCGTCGGCACGAAGGAGATCCCGACCGCGACCATCACCACGGCCATGGTCATCGCACACCCCTGGGAGCCGGACGCCACAGCCCGGAGTATCGCGGTCGTCCTCACGGCATCGGATCACTCGCGAGCAGTGGTGGGCTTGCGAGAACGAGGTCTCCTCGTATTGACCGATGAACAGACGGAACTCCTCATCGCGGCGATCGAGCGAGCACCCATCGATCTCCCCCGCGACAAAGACGATCCGCGCGGAAGGTTCTCCCGGACGCTGTACCCCAACCATCTGACGAAATCGGAGGCCCTTCACCTCGTGCAGGTGCCCCCGGGTGACGGCGAGCCGCTGCCGGTGGGGTCCTCAGTCACGTGAGCCAGAGCGCCGGCTCGGAGCCCGCTCTCACGTCGCGAAGAGAGTCCTGACAGTCAAGATGTTTCGACCGTGGACGGAGGACGGGCGTTCCCGTCCGGATTCGACGAAGCCGAGCTTCTCGAGCACGCGGCGGGATGGGAGGTTCCATTCCCAGACGCCGGCCCAGACGCGGTCGACACCCACCCCGGCTGCCCACGCCAGGACGCTCTGGGCAGCTTCGGTGGCGTATCCCCGGTTGTGCTCGGCACGGAGCAGCTCGAACGCGAGCTCCGGTTCCTCGCCCACCCCCTCGCCGCCGTAGACGAGACCGCAGTACCCGATCGGTTCCCCGGTGTCGATCCGTTCCACGGTGAGAAGTGGCGAGGCCTCAGCGCCCTGGATATGCGCACGGATGTCGTCCGTGTCGGGGCGGCCGTCCGTGTCGAGCCTTCGGTGCGCGGGGACTCGTTCGTCGCGTTCGGTCCACAGGTGCCGGAAGACGGGTGCGTCCTCGATCGTCTGCCGGCGCAGGCGGAGGCGCAACGTCTCCATCTCCGGGATGCGGGGCAGGTGACTCATCCTCGCAGTCTGGCACTCATCCGCCCCCGCGCTGTGATCTGCAGCGCCTAATGGGAGGACCAGACGCCGAGCTCGTTGCCGCTCGGGTCGGCGAAGTGAAGGCGCCGGCCACCGGGGAACGCATACGGCTCCTGCAGGATCCGGCCGCCTGCGTCCTGGATCGCCGCCTTCGTCGCATCGAGGTCATCGGAGTAGAGCAGCACGAGCGGACCGCCGACGGGTCGCGGTGCGTCCGCGAGCAGGAGGCCGCCGACCTCGCTCCCGGCTCCGCGGGGCGAGAGGATCCCTGCATAGCCAGGGCCGTAGTCCTGGAAGCTCCACCCGAAGGCGGTGGTGAAGAAGCGTTTCGCCACGTCGAGATCCGTGACGACGAGCTCGACATAGTCGAGGGCGTGGTGCTGCGAGGAGGCTGTCATGCGGGCACTGTAGCCACGGCGTCGGACATCGTCGGTCAGGAGTAGCGTGGAAGGGTGCCTCAGGTCTCCCACTCCCCCGTCTCCACGCCGGGGTGGCGGGCCTGGGCGATCTGGTCCGTCGGCGTCGCGGCCTACGTTCTCGCCATCACCAACCGCACCTCTCTCGGCGCCGTCGGTGTCGAGGCCGCCGACCGCTTCCAGGCGGACGCCTCGACGCTCGCGCTGTTCGCGGTCGTGCAGCTCGCCGTCTACGGCGGGATGCAGATCCCGGTGGGCGTCCTCCTCGACCGCTACGGATCCCGTCCGATCATCACGGCGGGGATGCTGCTCATGGCGGCCGGACAGCTCACCATGGCCCTCTCCCCCAGCATCGGCATCGCGATCGTCGCGCGTGTCCTCCTCGGAGCCGGCGATGCCGCCGTCTTCCCGGCCGTGCTGCGACTGGTGGCCACGTGGTTCCCCGCGCAACGAGGGCCCGTCATGGTCCAGTTCACCGGGATCATCGGGCAGGCCGGGCAGCTGATCGCGCTGGTGCCGGTCGCCGCCCTGCTGCACGCCACCACCTGGTCGATCACGTTCGGCAGCATCGCCGGTCTCGGCCTGCTCTTCACGATCCTCGTGTGGCTCATCGTGCGCAACAACCCCGCGGAGAGCGGCCCCGACGTGTCGGTGAACACGGACACCGGAGTCGTGCGTGTCGTGACGTCGGCGATCGACACGGGCGTCGGCATCCGGGCGGCGTGGGCACATCCCGGCACGCGGCTCGCGTTCTGGTCGCACTTCACCACTCCGTTCGCCGGCACGGTGTTCGTGCTTCTGTGGGGCATGCCGTTCCTCACGGCAGGCGAGGGCCTGACCACCGCCCACGCGGCGGGGATCATCTCGATCTACGTGGTCGCGGGCATGATCCTTGGCCCGATCATCGGCGATCTCTCCCGCCGCCTGCCGAACCATCGCTCGCTCGCCCTCGTCCTTCCCGCTGTGGGTGTGCAGATGGCCGCCTGGATCGCGGTCATCGCCCTCCCCGGCCCTGCCCCGGACTGGCTCCTCTGGGTCCTGGCGATCGCTCTCGCGACCGGGGGCCCCGCGTCGATGATCGCCTTCGACCACGCTCGCACGCACAACCCCGCGCACCGCCTCAGCACGGCGACCGGAGTCACGAACGCGGGGGGCTTCATCGCAGCCCTGATCGCGGTCTTCGTGATCGGCCTCCTCCTCGACGCCCAGGGCGCCGGCACCCCGGACACCTACACGCTCGACGCCTTCCGTGTCGCGTTCCTCACCCCGATCCCCCTCTGGATCCTCGGGGTCGTCTTCATCCTCATCGAACGCAAACGGACGCGCATCCGCATGGGGCTGGATCCCGAGCGGCGTCGCTGAGCGCCCATAGGATGAGGCATGGCCTCCGCTCCCCCGTCGACCGCCCCCGTCTCGAGCGCCCGAGACGGCCGCACGAGGCCACCGGTGACGGCGGGGCTGCTCGCCGGCCTGCTCCTCGGCGCACTCTGGATCATCTCCGGCGCCATCGCACGACTGACTGGTTCCGACATCGTTCTGACACGGTTGCTGAGCTTCGCCGGTATCGGGCCGCTGCAGAGTCATGCCTGGCTGCTCCCCGGTGCGTGGGGCGTCCTGGTGCTGACGGTGACGGCCGCCGTGCTCTGCGGCGTCGTCTGGATTGTGGCACGCGGAGCACGGGGCGTCGGCCGGGCTCCCGCGTTCCTCGTGCTCTGGTTCGGTGCCGTCCTCGCCGGAACGGTCGTCGGGCTGTGCGACGACGTCACCCGGGTCCTGTCCTTCCTCCCTCTCTCGGGCCTGCACGGTCTCACGGCTGCGGTCGTCGAGTCCGCGCCGGACACTGCCTACTGGGGACTCGCCTGGGGCTGGATCCCCGCCTGGGCGTTCTCGCGCAGGGCCGGTGAGGAATCTGCGCGGCAGTGGTCCCCGGGCCTTCTCGGTGTCACCCTCGCGAGCGTGGTCGCTCTCGTCGTGGTCGGGAGCCTGGCCGATGCCGCGTGGCAGCGCCAGATTGTCGAGGAGAACGCCGCGCTGCAGGGCGCCACCGACGAGACGGGAGCCTTCGTCGATCCGGCGGCTGTGGGCGACCCTGTGCCGGAGCGCGCCCCGGGGGTCTCGACACCCCAGCTTCCCGCGGGCGCCTGCACACTCGACCGAGCCACACTGCTGCTCGGAACCGCCAACGGGGCCACGGGGCACCGCGCCCAGAGCATCCGGCTGATGAACGTCGGTGAGGAGCCCTGCGTGGTCGAGGGGTATCCCGACATCGCGTTCGCGGACCAGAACGGCCATGCGCTCGACGTCGAGGTGCGCCCCGGTTCCTCATTCCTGGCGACCGACCCCGGTATCGCGCCCGTCACGGTACCGCCCGGCGGCGAGGCGAACGCGGTGATCGGCTGGGATGCCAATGCCACGGACGGCGCTCTCGTCGCCCGCGCCCTGCATGCCGCCGTGCTCCCCGGACTCGACCGCGGCTCGTGGCCGGTCGAGCTCGACATCGTCTCGGGCTCCGAGGTCGAGATCACCGCCTGGCACCTCGGCGCCGCACCCGCCGCGCCGTGACGGCACTCGGCGCCGTCAGCGCAGCAGGTGCTGGACCGTCTCCACGATCAACTCGACGCTGACGCGCTCCGGCACCTCCGCGTCGCCCGCCTCGAACTCGGCGAGCTCCACGCCGCGGACGTCGGCGACCGGGATGGCGGCGAACAGCGCGGCCACCTGGTGCGGCAGCAGACCGTCGCCGACCCGATAGGCCGCGGGGATGTAGCCGGGCTCCAGGACGTCCCAGTCGACATGGATCCACACCGGTCGCCCGGCGATGAGAGCGCTCAGCCGCTCCGGCGTGCTCTCCGCGGGGCTGAGGACGGTCACTCCCGCGCCGGCGAGGAGCTCTCCCTCGGCGGGGTCGATGTCGCGGCCGCCGACGACGATGACCTGCCGCGGGTCGATGCCCGCCCCGTGGCCGCTGTCCCACAGCCCGCAGGCGGCGGCGAGGACCATGCCGCCGAGGTAGCCGGAGTCGGTGGTGTCCGGCGTGTTGAAGTCGCCATGCGCATCGATCCAGAGCACCACCGCGTCGGGGTGGTGCTCGGCGACGCTCGGCAGCGTTCCGAGGCTCGCCGCACACGTGTTCGTCACGAGGAGCGGCGTCGTCTCCCCCGTGATCGCCTCCTGCACCGCGGCACGGAGGCCCGCGAGCGTGTCCGAGGCCTCGGGCAGCGCGACCGACCAGTCGTCGAGCCGACCGGGCTCCGGAGTGCCGACCACGACGGGCTCCCGCCGGAGAAGCGAGGACAGGGCGTCGGCGACGCGGCGCGCCCCGACGAGGGCTCCGTCCGTGCGGTCGGCGACGCGACCCTGGTTGAGGATGAGCGCGAAGGGCCTGGTCATCCGCTCAGTCTCCCACCCGGCGCAGACCGCGGCCAAAACCGCCGCATCCGGCCTGCGCTATCGCCGGCGCGGCGTCCATCCCGACGGCAACCCTCCGTCGACGAAGGCACGGTCCCGGTCCGCCGCTGCCGACCAGCCCTGCGCCTCCTCTTCCGTGTCGAAGGCGCCGCGGGCCACGCGGAAGCCGACGTCCTCGTGGTGCATGCGCGGCCCTCCCCCACGGCGGACCGAGGCGCGGACGCTCCAGGCGTCGTCGGCGAACCCGCCGCCCCGGAAGACCCGGTAGTCGTCGTACCGCGCGGGGTCGAGGAGGTCCCAGCACCATTCCCACACGTTCCCGAGCGTGTCGAACAGCCCATGCAGGTTCGGGAGCTTCCCGCCCACGTCCTGCGGCGTGCCGACTCCGTCGGCAGCGGTCCACGCGGCCTCGGCCAGCGGGGCGTAGTGCGGCCCGGTGGAACCGGCGCGGCAGGCGTACTCCCACTCGGCCTCGGTCGGCAGGCGGTAGCCGTCCGCCGTGGTGTCCCAGGCCACATCCTCACCCTCGAAGTGGTAGACGGGATCGAGCCCCTCCCACTCCGAGGCGGCGTTGCAGAAGTGGACGGCCCGCAGCCAGCTCACGTCGGCGACCGGGCGACGAGGATGCCGTGACGGGGTGCCCAGGACCTCGGTGACCTGTTCTTCGGTCACCGGGAAGACACCGAGGGCGAAGGGTTCGAGTTCCACGGTGCGGCGCGTGCGTCGCCGGGCGTCGTGCAGCGTCACCGTGCCGGCGGCGAGACGGACGAGCTCGATATCGCTCATGCGCGGGGTGCGGCGACGCTCACGCCGGAGTCCGTTCGACCCACGTGGGGTACTTCGCTGCGCGGCCGTCTCCGGACGAGGTCCTCGTCACGCGTCGACGCACCCAGGGCCCGACGAACTCGCGGTAGTAGGCCAGACCCGCGGGGCCGGCGGTCCAGCGATCGAGCGGCGCCCACCAGGCTGCCGGCGGCTCGAACCCGAGTCCATGCAGCACGCGGGCGGCGACACGATGGTGTCCGGCCGCATTCATATGAAGCCGGTCCTCCGACCAGTACGCGGGCTTCGAGAGCTCCGTATCCGGCCAGTTGAGGGCGCGGACCACGTCGGGGCGGTCCTCGATCCGCCGCAGGACCGCCTCGGAGAGCAGGTCGCCACGCCGCTGCACGAGGGAGCCCATCGGAAGCTGCCCGCTGGGATTGGCGCCGGAGAGCAGGATCATCGTCACGCCCTCCTCGTCACACCGTCGCAGCACCCGGCTGAACGCATCGGCGATGTGCTCCACGTCGGTCCGCGGCCGCAGCATGTCGTTGCCGCCACCGTTGAACGACAGGTGCGTGGGACGCAGGGCCAGCGCGGGTTCGAGCTGCTCCTCGACGATCGGCCAGGCCAGCTTCCCCCGAATCGCCAGGTTCGCGTACTGGATGGGGTGCCCCGCGGCATCCGCCCATCCCTGCGCGGCGATGTCGGCCCAGCCGCGCTCGCGCCCATCGGGGAGCACATCGCCCACGCCTTCGGTGAAGGAGTCGCCTATCGCGACGAAACGTACATCAGCCACGCGCCCAGCCTATTCCCGGTCCCGGACGTCACCGGTCGTCCAGCGCCGCTCCGCTCCGGTCGACGAGTCCCCAGGCGGCGGCCGCCGCGACGAGGAAGCAGGCCGCGAACACGACGAACAGCAGAGGAGCGCCGCCGGCGACGAGGAGGACGGGAACGGCGAGGGGCGCCACGATGGAGGCGATGCGTCCGACCCCGGCGGCCCAGCCCGCCCCGGTGCCGCGCAGCGAGGTCGGGTAGATCTCGGGCGTCACCGCGTACAACGCGCCCCACGCGCCGAGGGTGAAGAACGACAGGGCCATGCCGGCGCCGATGATCATCGGCACGGTCGTAGCGGTTCCGAAGACGACGGCCGACGCGGTCGCCCCCAGCAGGAAGACCGACAGTGTGATGCGGCGTCCCCACACCTCGATGAGCCAGGCCGCCACGGCGTAGCCCGGGAGCTGCGCGAGCGTGATGATGAGGGTGAAGCCGAACGAACGGACGAGGTCGAATCCGGCGTCCACGAGAATGCTGGGGATCCAGATGAAGGCCCCGTAGTAGGCGAAGTTCACGGCCAGCCACACGAGCCAGAGGCACGCCGTCCGCACGCGGAACTCCGCGTTCCAGAGGGTCGCGAGCCGTGCCCGTGCCGTCTTCGCGATGGCCCGCGACGCCGGTTCCTTCCGGAGGGGCGGGGTGTACTCGACTCCCGCATCGGCCTCGAAGGCCGCCACGATGCGATCCGCTTCCGCGATGCGTCCGCGGGACGCCAGCCAGCGCGGCGACTCGGGCAGACCCCACCGCACGACGAGCGCGTAGACCGCGGGGATCGCGCCGAGCGCGAAGGCCCATCGCCAGCCCGCCTCGGAGGCGGGGATGACGAAGAACCCGATGAGCGCGGAGGCCGTCCAGCCGACGGCCCAGAAGGCTTCCAGGATGACGATCAGCCGTCCGCGGATGCGCGCGGGAGCGAACTCGCTCACGTAGGTCGAGGCGACCGGCAGCTCCGCGCCGAGACCGAGGCCGACGAAGAAACGCAGCACGAGCAGGGCCGCCACTCCCCCGACCAGAGCACTCGCTCCGGTGGCCACGCCGTAGATGAGCAGCGTGAGGGCGAACACCTGCCGACGGCCGAAGCGGTCAGCGAGAAGACCGCCGAGGGTCGCGCCGACCGCCATGCCGACGGAGCCGAGCGAGGCGATCCAGCCGGCCTCCCCCTTTGTCAGATCCCACTGCTGTGAGAGCGCCGCGATGATGAAGGAGATGAGTCCGACGTCCATCGCGTCGAGCGCCCAGCCGACGCCGGAGCCCGTGAGCAGGCGCAGGTGCCGGCGGGTGAACGGGAGGACGTCGAGGCGCTCGGCGAGCGAGGTGCGGCTCGGCAGGGCGGTATCGGCCATGATTCTCATCGTAGGGCCGCCCGTCCCGCCGAGCCGCGAGATGACGCCCGCTCAGTCGCGGTCGGCGAGGAGCTTCCGCACCCGAGGGATCACCTCGGTGCCGTACAGCTCGATGCTGCGCATCATCGACTCGTGCGAGAGGGTTCCCGTCGCGTACTTGAGGTCGAAGCGGCCGAGCCCGAGGGTCGTGATCGTGTCGGCGATCTTCGCCGCCACGCGCTCCGGCGAGCCGGCATAGAGGGAGCCCTCGGGACCGATGTCGTTCTGGAAACGCGCGCGGCTGTAGGGCGGCCAGCCGCGCTCGCGACCGATGGTGTTGTTCATCGCCTCGAAGCCCGGGTAGGCCTCGTCCCATGCCTCCGCGTCGGTGGGCGCGATGTGTCCCGGCGAGTGCACGGCCACCGGGTGCGCCGTCGTCCCGAAGGAGGCGACCGAGCGGTGGTACAGGTCGACGAACGGCTTGAACCGCCCGGCCGGGCCGCCGATGATCGCCAGCATGAGGCCGAGACCGTGACGCGCGACACGCACGACGGACTCGGGGCTGCCGCCGACGCCGACCCACGTGCGCAGACCCTTCTCGGTCTTCGGGAAGACGTCCGCGTTGTCGAGCGACGGCCGCAGCGACCCGGACCACGTCACGGGCTCCTCCTTGAGGAGCTCGACGAACAGCTCCAGCTTCTCCTCGAAGAGCCGGTCGTAATCGCGCAGGTCGTAGCCGAACAGCGGGAAGGACTCGATGAACGAACCGCGCCCGAGCACGACCTCCGCCCGCCCTCCGGACAGGGCGTCGAGGGTCGAGAAGCGCTCGAACACGCGCACCGGGTCGTCCGAGGACAGCACGGTCACGGCGGTGCCCAGCCGGATCCGTTCGGTGCGGGCGGCGATCGCCGCGAGCACCATCTCCGGAGACGAGACCGCGAACTCGCGCCGATGGTGCTCCCCCACGCCGAAGAAGTCCACGCCGACCGTATCGGCCAGCTCCGCCTGGGCGACGACGTTCCGGATGGTCTGCGCGCCGCTGAGCAGCTCGCCGTCCTGATCCCGGGTGATGTCGCCGAACGTGTCCAGCCCGAACTCGATGTCCATGTCACACCTTCCTATTCAGGTGAATGGAACGCGCGGCGGGAGGCGGGCATTCCCATCACCGAGGCAGCAGCGCGCTCCGCAGCGTGTCGAGCCCGACGCCGCCCAGATCCAGGGCGCGCTTGTGGAAGCCCTTGAAGCTGAACGCGTCGCCCTCCGCCTGCTGGACGGCGTCGCGGACCTGCTCCCAGATGCGCTGACCGACCTTGTACGACGGCGCCTGACCCGGCCAGCCGAGGTACCGGTTGACCTCGAACTGCACGAACTGGTCCGACATGTTGACGTTGCGACGGAGGAAGTCGAGCGCGTAGTCGGCATCCCAGACGCCGTCACCGTCGAGACGGGGCTTGCCGAGGTGCACGCCGATGTCGAGGACCACGCGCGCCGCCCGCATCCGCTGCCCGTCCAGCATGCCGAGGCGATCCGCCGGGTCGTCCAGGTAACCGAGCTGCTCCATCAGTCGCTCCGCATACAGCGCCCAGCCCTCCGCGTGACCGGAGGTGCCGGCGAGCAGCCGTCGCCACGAGTTGAGCTCAGCGCGGTTGTACACGGCCTGGGCGATCTGCAGGTGATGCCCCGGCACACCCTCGTGGTACACGGTGGTGAGCTCGCGCCACGTGTCGAACTCGGTGACGCCCTCGGGGACTGACCACCACATGCGGCCGGGGCGCGAGAAGTCGTCGGTGGGGCCGGTGTAGTAGATCCCGCCCTCCTGCGTCGGCGCGATCATGCACTCCAGGGTGCGGATGGCTTCCGGGATGTCGAAGTGCGAGGCGCCGAGCTCGGCGACCGCGCGGTCGCTGGTCTCCTGCATCCACCGCTGGAGCGCCTCGGTGCCGACGAGCTTGCGGGCGGGGTCCGATTCCAGATGCGCGACGGCCTCCTCCACGGAGGCGCCGGGGAGGATTTCGTTCGCGATCGCCGTCTGCTCGGCCACCATGCGGGCGAGCTCTTCGCGACCCCACTCGTAGGTCTCGTCGAGGTCGATGGTGGCGCCGAGGAATCGACGGGAGTTGAGGGCGTAGAGGTCGCGCCCCACGGCGTCCGTCTCACCGGCCTCGGGCGCGAGCTCCTCGGCAAGGAAGCGCCGCAGCTCCCCGTACGCGACCCGCGCAGCCGCGGAGTTGTCCGCCAGGGTGCGGGCGAGCGAGGCGGGAAGCTGGCCTTCCTCGGGATCGGCGTGCGCGACGAACGCCGCGAAGAAGCCGTCGTCGGCGATGTAGCGGTCGATCTGCGTCGCGACCTCCGCGACCTGGCGTCGTGCAGGCGTCACGCCCTCGGCGATGCCCAGGCGCAGCGTCTCGACGTATCCGCGCAGCGCCGCGGGAACCGCGGAGAGCCGGGTGGAGATGACCTCCCAGTCCTCGACCGTCGCCGTGGGCATCAGGTCGAAGGCGGAGCGGACGTCCTGCGCGGCGGAGGCGATGACGTTCAGATCGCGCAGGTGCCACTTCGCTTCGTGCAGCTCGAGGTCGAGGCGCAGCTCCGCACTGAGGTCGGTCTTGGTCACCTCGTCGATCGCATCGACGGGCTCCAGCGCGGACAGCGTGTCGAGCGTGGCCCGCGTCGCCGCGGCGATCTCCTCATGACCTTCCGGGCTCAGATCGCCGAACCGGTCGTTGACCTCGGACCGACCGATGTAGGTGCCGAGAGTCGGCGCCAGGACGGCGATCGTGTCGACCCATTCATCGGCGACCCTGTCGATGGCGGAGGGGGTGCGGGGTGCTGAAGTCATGCCTTCCAGCCTAATCCCCGCCCCCGTCGGCCACCGGGATCAGTGCGCGGCTTCGTTCCAGTCCCGACCGCGGCCCACCTGCACGTCGAGCGGCACGGAGAGCTGAGCGGCATCCCCCATCCGCGTGCGGACGATCTGCTCCACCGCATCCCACTCCCCTGCTGCGACCTCGACGACGAGTTCGTCGTGGATCTGCAGCAGCACCCGCGACTCCAGCTTCGCGGCGTGGAGGTCGTCGTGGATGTGGAACAGCGCGATCTTCATGATGTCGGCCGCGCTGCCCTGGATCGGGGCGTTGAGCGCCGCCCGCTCGGCGTTCTCCCGCAGCACGCGGTTGGGGCTCGCGAGATCGGGGAACGGCCGCCGACGCCCGAAGATCGTCTCGGTGTAGCCGACCTCCTTGGCCTTCATCACCGAGGCCCGCAGGTAGTCGCGGACCGCGCCGAACCGTGCGAAGTACTCGACCATGAGCTGCTTGGCCTCGGACTGCTCGATGCGCAGCTGCTTCGAGAGCCCGAATGCGGAGAGGCCGTAGACGAGGCCGTACGACATCGCCTTCACCTTGGTGCGCATCGCCGGCGTGACCTCGGACGGATCGACGCCGAACACGCGGGCGCCGACGAAGCGGTGGAGGTCTTCACCACTGTTGAACGCCTCGATCAGCCCCTCGTCGCCCGAGAGGTGCGCCATGATCCGCATCTCGATTTGCGAGTAGTCGGCGGTGAGCAGGGTCTCGTACCCCTCGCCGACCTCGAAGGCGCTGCGGATGCGCCGCGACTCCTCGGTGCGGACGGGGATGTTCTGCAGGTTCGGATCGGTGCTGGACAGGCGCCCCGTCTGGCTGCCCGTCTGCACATAGGTCGTGTGCACCCGGTGGTCCTCCCGGATCGCGGTGTCGAGGGACTCGATGATCTGCCGCAGCTTCGTCGCCTCACGGTGCTGCAGCAGCAGGCTGAGGAACGGGTGCGGGTGCGACTCCTGCAGGTCGGCGAGCACCGCGGCATCAGTCGAGTACCCGGTCTTCGTCTTGCGCGTCTTCGGGAGCTGCAGGTCTTCGAACAGCACCTCCTGGAGCTGCTTCGGCGACCCGAGATTGAACTCGCGACCGACGACCAAGAAGGCCTCCTGGGCCAGGGCGTCCGCTCGCGTCGCGAGCTCGGCCGAGAACGTCGACAGCACCTCGTGCGACACGGCGACACCGGCGAGCTCCATGTCGGCGAGCGTGCGGAGCGTCGGCAGCTCGATGTCGCGGAGCACGGCGTCGACCGGCTCCGGCAGATCGTTCCGCAGCGCCTCGGCCACCCGGAGGATGAACCATGCCTCCTGCGAGGGGGTGGCGCCCTCGGTCTCCGGCACGAGCTGCGACGGATCGGCCTCGGGGAGCTTCTCCCCCAGGTAGCGCTGAACGAGGTCGGACAGCGTCTTGTCGGGGAAGCTGGGGCGCAGCAGCCAGCCCGCGAGGCTCGTGTCGTAGGCGAGCCCGCCCAGACGGATGCCCTGACGGAGCAACGCCTTCACCTGCGGCTTGGCGTCGTGCAGCACCTTCGGCGCGTCGGACTCCAGCCATGGGCGCAGCGCCGCGGACGCCTCCTCCGACCAGTCGAGCTCGCGCAGCTCGCTCCCGGTGGCGACACCGACGCGCACAGGTGCGCCCGACTGCACCACGACCCGCAGAGCGACGTCTCCGTCCTGCGCCGCGGCCCAGGTGGCCAGATCCGGGGCGGACACCTGTGCCGGCGTGGGCATCTCGACGACGGAGGCCGGGTCGTCGGCGACCTCGCCCGCTCCGACGGCCTCGAAGACCCGGGGCAGCAGCGTGCGGAACTCCAGCCGGGCGAAGATGTCGCGGACGGCCTCGGCGTCGATCGGGGCGACGGCGAGGTCGGCCGGGGCGACCGGCAGCTCCACGTCGGTCAGCAGGCGGTTGAGCTTGCGGTTGCGGCGGACGTCTTCGATGTGGTCGCGGAGGTTGCCGCCGACCACGCCCTTGATCTCACCGGCACGCTCGAGCAGCTCGTCGAGGGAGCCGAACTGCGTGAGCCACTTGACGGCCGTCTTCTCCCCCACCTTTGGCACGCCGGGGAGGTTGTCGCTGGTCTCACCCACGAGGGCGGCGATGTCGGGGTACTGCTCGGGACGGACGCCGTAGCGCTCCTGCACGGTCGCCGGGTCGTAGCGCTTGAGCTGCGAGACCCCCTGGACGGACGGGTACAGCAGCGTGACGTCGTCGGTGACGAGCTGGATGGTGTCGCGGTCTCCCGAGACCACGAGCACGTCGTAGCCCTGGGCCGCCCCCTGCGTGGAGAGGGTGGCGAGGATGTCGTCGGCCTCGATGCCCTCCTGCGTCAGCACCGGGATCGACATCGCCGCGAGGCAGTCCTGCAGCAGCGGGATCTGGCCCTTGAACTCCTGCGGCGTCTCGGACCGGGTGGCCTTGTACTCCGGGTACTCGTCGGTGCGGAACGAGTGGCGGGAGGTGTCGAACGCGATCGCGAGATGCGTGGGCTGCTCGGCCTTGATCAGGTTGACCAGCATGGACAGGAAGCCGTAGATGGCGTTCGTGTGCTGGTTGTCCTTGGTGGTGAAGTTGTCGACCGGGAGGGCGAAGAAGGCCCGGTAGGCGAGCGAGTGGCCGTCGACGACCATGAGGGTAGGCTTTGCGGAGTCCGTCACCCTGTCAGCCTAACGAGGAGCACGGACACCCGCAGAGGAGGATGCATGAGCGAGGTCGCCACCAGCGAGGGACTCGAGTGGGCGGCCGCCCGCGGCATGGGTGCGCTGGCCGAGAAGATGGGCATGGAGTTCGTCGAGTTCGGCATCGACCGCTGTGTGGCCACGATGCCGGTGGAGGGCAACACCCAGCCGGTCGGTCTCATGCACGGCGGCGCCTACGTCGTGCTCGGCGAATCGCTCGGCTCCATGGCGGCCAACCTGCACGCGGGCGCGGGCCGCCTCGCTGTCGGCGTCGACATCAACGCCACGCACACCCGGTCGGCCACCTCGGGCGTGGTCACCGGAGTCTGCACGCCCGTGCACCTGGGGCGCAGCATCACGGTGCACGAGATCGTCGTGACCGACGATCAGGGCCGGCGCTGCTCGACGATCCGCATCACCAACATGATCAAGGACGCTCCCGCCGCGGGCTGAGCGGCTCCTCCAGCAGCAGCTGGAACAGGATGTGGTCCTGCCACTCCCCCGCGATCCGCAGGTACTTCGGGGCGATGCCGATGCGCTCGAAGCCGGTGGCGGCGAGGACCCGCTGCGAGGCGACGTTGTGCAGCAGCGTCGACGCCTGGAGGCGGTGCAGCCGCAGCTCGTCCCGCGCGTGCTCCGCCACGAGGGCGACCGCGCGCCCGGCGAGCCCGCGGCGCAGCCGGGTGGAATCGATCCAGTACCCGAGATCGGCGCTCCAGAACGCACCGCGCACGATGGTGTTGAGGTTGACCCGGCCGCGGATCTCGCCGTCGTCCGAGAGGATCACGAACCGGGAGCTCCGGCCGAGGGCGGCCTCCGCGACGCACTGCTGCGCGTTCTGCTCCTGCCAGTCCTCGGTGAAGAACGCCTCGGAGCGCTCCGGCTCCCACGGGGCGAGGTGCTCTCTGTTCGCGAGATACGCGCGCGCGAGCGCCGCACCGTCGCCGGCGCGGACCGGCCGCAGAACGTGCTCTGCGTCCAGCCGGAGCACCGGAGTGCCTTACTTCTTGGGAGCGAGCTGCTCGATGATCGCCTTGGCGACGTCCTGCATCGTCAGGCGGCGGTCCATCGACGCCTTCTGGATCCAGCGGAACGCCTCGGGCTCGCTCAGGCCCATCTTCTCGTTGAGGAGGCCCTTCGCACGGTCGACGAGCTTGCGGGTCTCGAAGCGCTCGACCATGTCGGCGACCTCGGCCTCGAGGGTGATGATCTGCTCGTGGCGGGCCAGGGCGATCTCGATCGCGGGGAGGAGATCGTTCGGGGTGAAGGGCTTCACGACGTAGGCCAGGGCTCCGGCCTCGCTCGCGCGCTCCACGAGCTCCTTCTGACTGAACGCGGTCAGCAGCACGACCGGGGCGATGTTGCCCTTGTGGAGCTTCTCGGCAGCGCTGATGCCGTCGAGCTGGGGCATCTTCACGTCCATGATGACGAGGTCGGGACGCAGCTCGGTGGCGAGGGCCACCGCCGTCTCGCCGTCGCCGGCCTCGCCGACGACATCGAAGCCGTTGTCGCGGAGGATCTCGACGATGTCGAGACGGATCAGCGACTCGTCTTCGGCGACGACGACGCGTCGGGGTGCGGATGCCGTGGGCTGCTCAGCCTGTTCTTGCTCGGTCACCCCTCCATCCTAACGGAGAGGTCCCCACCGCCGGCTGAAGACGGCGGGCGCGCGGGGAACCGTCCGTCGTCTGCGCTACAGTCGAAGTCGCGAGACACGGGCCGGCGTGGCGGAATGGCAGACGCGGAGCACTCAAAATGCTTTGTCCGAGAGGGCGTGTGGGTTCGAGTCCCACCGCCGGCACCAGCATCGCGGACCGCTCGCCCCGTCACTCGGCGAGGGCGGCGAGTTCGGCCATCACGCGGGGGTGGGCGAGGATGCGGAAGTGTCCGCCCGTCTCCAGGACGACGTTCTTGGCCCCGGCGAGCTCGCTCCCCTCGGGGATGTGCGGATCGAACGCGGCGTAGACCGAGACGATGCGCGCGTTCACGTCGAGCTCCCGCCCCAGCGCGACGATCGAGGGGTCGTCGGGCGCGAAGGCCCGCAGCACCCGTCCGGGCAGGAGCCGCGCGTAGCGGGAGCCTCCGAACGGCGTCGCGATGGCGAGCATGCCGCGGATCCGCGCACCCTCCGGGCCGGTCATCACCAGCTTCCCGGCGAGACCGCCCTTGCTGTGGGCGACGAGGAACACGCCGGAGAGGTCGTGGGTTCGCAGGTAATCGGCCACCTGATCGGCCTCATCCTGCACCGGGAACTGGTTGCGGCGCAGCGCATCCACGACATGGACCGGGTGCCCCCGCTCGTGCAGCGCGACGATGAGCGGCTCCAGGAAGCGCCAGGTCTCGTAGACACCGGCGAGCACCACGAGCGGGGCGCGGTCTCCGGTGGTGAAGTCGTCCGCCTGGTCACGGCCGAAGAACGAGCGGACCTGCCAGAACCCCGCGTAGGCGTAGTCCGCGGCCCACCAGCCCAGGATCCTCAGGACGCTGATCGTGCCCTCCCCCGTCGGATGGGTGCGGCCGGCACCGCCGTCGGCCATGCTCCCGTCGTGTGGGCCAGGATCGCGGAAGCCACCGCCCGGGGCGCGGACTGCTGCGCGACATGATGGTGACCGGGGATCTCCACCAATCGCGAGACGGCCGCCGCGTCGCGCAGCCGCCGGCACCACGCGCGTCCTGCGATCGGATCGTCGCTCCCCCGGACGACGAGCACCGGCATGGTCAGAGCCGCGACCCTCTCCTCCAGGGGATACGCGAGCATGTGCCGGACCTGGCGGAGATACCACCGCACGCCGCAGCGCAGATAGTCGGTGAAGACGACCGTGTTGATCGCCGGGGTCTCGCCGACGGTGTCGACGGCCAGGGCCCGGGCCTGCGCGCCGAGAGTCCGGTGGGCGTCGTCGGTGACGGGTCCGATCGTCACGACGGTCCGGACGTACTCGGGATGCCGCAGCGCCGTCTCCACGGCCCACTGCACGCCCATCGAGTGCCCGACGAGCACGACGCGATCGTCGTCGAGGCTCGCCACCACCTGAGCCAGGCCTGCCGCCATCTGCGGGATGGAGACGTCGAACCGCGGCTTGGGCAGGCCGCCGAAGCCCGGGAGGTCGACGGAGACCACCCTCGTGGTGTCGGCGAGCACGGCGTGCAGCCGCGACAGGTACCGATGCGACATCCCGATCCCGTGCACGAGAACCACGGTCGGGGCGGTGCTGCCAGCGGGCCGCGGACTCTCCAGGATGCGGAACGTCAGCCCGGAGGTGACGAGGAGACGACGGAGGACCATGGCAGCACGCTAACCGAGGCCGCCGTCACGGCCGAGAGGCTTGACGCACCGGCCCGGAGATGACAGGGAGGGGCGAGGCCGAAGCCCCGCCCCTCCCGGAACGCCCTGCGTCAGACGCCGGCCTTGTAGATCGGTGCGGCGCCGCGGAGCGCATCGCCGACCTTGTGCACGCGCAGGTCGTTCGTGGAACCGATGATCCCGGGAGGGGATCCGGAGATGACGACGACCTTGTCCCCCTCGACGGCGAGGCCGTTCCCGAGGAGGTACTCGTCGACCTGGTGGTACATGAGGTCGGTGTGCTGCACCATGTCGACGAGGGTGGAGCGGAGACCCCAGGTCAGCGCCATACGACGACGGATGCCGGGCTCCGGCGTGAAGGCCAGCATCGGGATGCGGGACCGCAGGCGGGACAGGCGGCGCGCCGAGTCGCCCGACTGCGTGAACACGCACAGGAACTTGGCGTCCACGAACTCCGCGACCTCGAGGGCCGCGAGCGTGATGGCACCGCCCTGCGTGCGGGGCTTCGTGGTGAGCGGCAGGATGCGCTCCAGACCGTGCTCCTCCGTCGACTCGATGATCCGGGCCATCGTCTCGACGACGACGACCGGGTAGTCGCCCACGCTGGTCTCGCCGGAGAGCATGACCGCGTCGGCACCGTCGAGGACGGCGTTGGCGACATCGGAGGTCTCGGCGCGGGTCGGCACCGGGCTGTTGATCATCGACTCGAGCATCTGCGTCGCCACGATCACGGGCTTCGCGTTGCGACGGGCCAGCTCGACGGCGCGCTTCTGCACGATCGGGACGGCTTCGAGGGGCAGCTCCACGCCGAGGTCGCCACGGGCGACCATGATGCCGTCGAACGCGTCGACGATCTCTTCGAGCGCGTCGACGGCCTGCGGCTTCTCGATCTTGGCGATGACCGGGACGCGGACGCCCTCCTCCGCCATGATCTCGTGCACGCGGGTCACGTCCGAGGCGTTGCGCACGAACGACAGCGCGATGAGGTCGGCACCGGTCCGGAGGCCCCAGCGGAGGTCCTCCTCGTCCTTCTCGCTGAGCGCGGGGACGTTGACGGCGACGCCGGGCAGGTTGATGCCCTTGTTGTTCGAGACGGCGCCGGCGACGACGACACGCGTGGTGACGGTCACGCCGTCGGTCTCGACGACCTCGACGCGCACCTTGCCGTCGTCGATCAGCAGGAAGTCGCCGGGCTTGACGTCCTGAGGAAGGCCCTTGAACGTCGTGCCGCAGATCTCCTTGTTGCCGATGATGTCCTCGGTGGTGATCTTGAAGATGTCGCCCTTGGCGAGCTCGTAGGGTCCGTCCTCGAAGCGGCCCAGACGGATCTTCGGACCCTGGAGGTCCACGAGGATGGCGACGGCACGACCGGAGTCCTCCGCCGCACGGCGCACGTTCGCGTAGTTGTTCTCGTGCACGGAGTAGTCACCGTGGCTGAGGTTCAGTCGGGCGACGTCCACACCCGCATCGATCAGTGCGCGCACCGTCTCATACGTGGAAGTGGCGGGGCCCAGGGTGGCGACGATTTTCGCGCGTCTCAACATGTCTCCAGGGTAGAAGTGGGGGATTACAAACAGGCGACACTGCCGGCCTCAGCCTACGCGGGCTGGAGGCCGATCGCGACATCGCTCGGGCGCACCGGCTCCGGCAGCACGGTGGTGCCCATGAGGAAGCGGTCGACGTTCGCCGCCGCCGCCCGGCCCTCCGCGATCGCCCAGACGATGAGCGACTGCCCGCGTCCCGCGTCCCCGGCGACGAACACGCCGGGGATCGACGACTCGTAGCTCGCGGCGCGACGGAAGGCGCCGCGCTCGGTCACCTCCGGCCGGGTGTCCTCGGTGTAGCCGTCCTGCTCCGGCCCGGTGAAGCCCATCGCGATGAGCACGAGGTCGGCCGGGATCTCCCGCTCCGTGCCGCTCTTGGGCACGCGGCGGCCGTCGATGTACTCGGTCTCGGCCACGCGGAGTGCGCGAACCTCGCCCACGTCGTTCGACAGGAACTCCACGGTCGAGGCGAGGAAGACCCGCTCCCCGCCCTCCTCGTGAGCCGAGGCCACCTCGAAGATCGTCGGCATCATCGGCCACGGCTGGTGATCCGGCCGCGTCTCGCTCGGCTGCTTGCCGATGGCGAGGTTGGTGACGCTGAGCGCGCCCTGGCGGTGCGCGGTGCCGATGCAGTCGGCGCCCGTGTCGCCGCCGCCGATGACGATGACGTGCTTGCCCTCGGCGGTGATCTGGTCCGGGACGGTGTCGCCGGCGACCGCGTGGTTCGACTCGACGAGGTACTCCATCGCGAAGTGGACGCCGTCGAGGTCGCGACCGGGGATCGGCAGGTCGCGCGGGACCGTGGCGCCGGTGGCGATCACGACCGCGTCGTACCGGGCGCGCAGGTCGGCCCAGGAGATGTCCTTGCCGATCTCGACGCCGGCGCGGAACCGTGTGCCCTCCTCCTGCATCTGGCGCAGGCGGGCCTCGAGCTGGCTCTTCTCCATCTTGAAGTCCGGGATGCCGTAGCGCAGCAGGCCGCCGATGCGGTCGTCCCGCTCGAAGACGGCGACGGTGTGGCCGGCACGGGTGAGCTGCTGGGCGGCGGCGAGACCGGCGGGGCCCGAGCCCACGACGGCCACGGTCTTGCCCGTCAGACGCTCCGGCGGCTCCGGCTCGACCCAGCCCTTGGCGAAGGCCTCGTCGATGATGGAGACCTCGATCTGCTTGATCGTCACGGCCGGCTGGTTGATGCCGAGGACGCACGAGCTCTCGCACGGGGCCGGGCAGAGCCGTCCGGTGAACTCCGGGAAGTTGTTCGTCGCGTGCAGCCGCTCGATCGCCGCGCGCCCCTCCCCGCGCCAGGTGAGGTCGTTCCACTCCGGGATGAGGTTGCCCAGGGGGCAGCCGGAGTGGCAGAAGGGCACGCCGCAGTCCATGCAGCGACTGGCCTGGCGACGGAGCACCGCCTTGTCGCCGGGCTCGTACACCTCTTTCCAGTCCATGATGCGCACGGGCACCGGACGGCGAGCGGGAAGTTCCCGCTCGGTCACCTTCAGAAAGCCTTTGGGGTCAGCCACCGGTCACCTCCAGGATGCGGTTCCAGACGATGTCGCCGTCGGGGTCGATCCCCTCGGCCAGTGCCTCCTCGCGCATGCTGCGCACGGCGGCGAAGTCGCGCGGGAGCACCTTCACGAACTCCGCCGCGCTGGCGTCGAAGTCCTCCAGCAGGGCGGCGGCGCGCGGGGACGCCGTGCGCTCCACATGCTCCACGAGCAGCCCGCGCAGCACTTCGAGGTCGGCGCGGTCCAGCGGCTCGAGCCGCAGCTCACCGCTGCCGAGCGACTGCGCGTTGACCTTCGCGGTGTCCAGAGCGTGCACGTAGGCCACTCCCCCGGACATGCCGGCGCCGAAGTTGCGGCCGGTCGATCCGAGGATCACCGCGAGGCCGCCGGTCATGTACTCGAGCGCGTGGTCGCCCACGCCCTCGACCACCGCGGTCGCACCGGAGTTGCGGACGAGGAAGCGCTCGCCCACCACGCCGGAGATGAACATGGTGCCGGACGTGGCGCCGTACCCGATCACGTTGCCCGCGATGACGTTCTCGTGCGGGGCGATCGCGGAGCCGCGGGGCGGCCGGATCGTGATGTCCCCACCGGAGAGCCCCTTGCCGACGTAGTCGTTCGCGTCGCCCTCCAGCCGGAGGATGATGCCCGGCGGAAGGAACGCCCCGAGCGACTGTCCCGCCGTGCCGGTGAGGGTGACGTCGATGGTCTCCTTCGGCAGACCGGTGGCGCCGTGACGCGAGGTCACCTGATGTCCGAGCATCGTGCCCACCGCGCGCTCGGTATTGGCGATCGGGAGCTCCACCACGACGGGGTCGCCGTTCAGCAGCGCTCCCTTCGCGATGTCGATGAGCTGCACGTCGAAGTGCTTGTCGAGTTCGTGGTCCTGGGCGCGGCCGCTGCGACGCGGCTCGCCCGCGGGGAACGCCGGTCCCTCCAGCACCGGGCTGAGGTCGAGTCCCTCGGCCTTCCAGTGCGCGATCGCCGCGTTGGTCTCCAGGAGCTCGGTGCGACCGACGATCTCGTCGATCGAGCGGTAGCCGAGCTCGGCGAGCAGCTCGCGCACCTCCTCGGCGATGAACTCCATGAAGTTCACGACGAACTCGGGCTTGCCGGTGAACCGGTCGCGCAGGACGGGGTTCTGCGTCGCGACGCCCACCGGACAGGTGTCGAGGTGGCAGACGCGCATCATGATGCAGCCGCTGACCACGAGGGGCGCGGTGGCGAAGCCGAACTCCTCGGCACCGAGCAGGGCACCGATGATGACGTCCCGTCCGGTCTTGAGCTGCCCGTCGACCTGCACCACGACGCGATCGCGCATGCCGTTGAGCATGAGCGTCTGCTGCGTCTCCGCGAGGCCGAGCTCCCACGGCGTTCCCGCGTGCTTCAGCGAGTTCAGCGGGCTCGCGCCCGTACCGCCGTCGTGACCGGACACGAGGATGACATCGCTGAGCGCCTTGGCGACACCGGCCGAGACCGCGCCGATGCCGGACTGGCTGACGAGCTTCGTGTGGATGCGCGCCTCGGGGTTGGCCCGCTTCAGGTCGAAGATGAGCTGCTTGAGGTCTTCGATCGAGTAGATGTCGTGATGCGGCGGCGGCGAGATGAGGCCGACCCCCGCGGTGGCGTGGCGGGTGCGCGCGACCCAGGGGTACACCTTGGTCGGCGGGAGCTGACCGCCCTCACCGGGCTTGGCGCCCTGGGCGAGCTTGATCTGGATGTCGTCGGCCTCGGTGAGGTAGAGGCTCGTGACACCGAATCGACCCGAGGCCACCTGCTTGATCGCACTGCGCCGCTCGGGGTCGACGAGACGGTCGGGGTCTTCCCCGCCCTCCCCCGTGTTCGACTTGCCGCCGATCCGGTTCATCGCGATCGCGAGCGTCTCGTGCGCCTCCTTGGAGATGGAGCCGTAGCTCATCGCCCCCGTGGAGAAGCGCTTGACGATCGCCGAGACGGGCTCCACCTCGTCCAGCGGCACGGGCTTGCGCGTGCCGGTCCGCAGCGAGAACAGGCCACGCAGCGTCTTCAGCTCGGCCGCCTGGTCGTCGACGAGCTTCGTGTACTCGCGGAAGATGTCGTAACGGCGGGTCCGCGTGGAGTGCTGGAGCTTGAACACCGTCTCCGGGTTGAAGAGGTGCGGAGAGCCGTCGCGGCGCCACTGGTACTCGCCACCGGTCCACAGCCGCTCGTGAGCACGGGCCGCGGCATCCTCCGGGTAGGCGTAGTCGTGGCGGGCCTGGTTCTCGGCGAAGATCTCCTCGATCCCGATGCCGCCCAGCTTCGACTCGGTACGCGTGAAGTAGGCGTCGATGAACTCCTGGCTGAGGCCGACCGCCTCGAACACCTGCGCGCCCGCATAGGACGACACCGTGGAGATGCCCATCTTCGACATGATCTTCAGCACGCCCTTGCCGAGCGCGTAGATGAGGTTCTTCACGGCCTTCTCCGGGGAGATGCCCGTGATGTAGCCGGTCCGCACGAGGTGCTCGACCGTCTCCATGGCCAGGTAGGGGTTGATCGCCGAGGCACCGTAGCCGATGAGCGTCGCGACGTGGTGCACCTCGCGAACGTCGCCGGCTTCGACGATCAGACCGACCTTCATCCGGTTCTCGCGCCGGATGAGGTGGTGGTGGATCGCCGACACCATGAGCAGCGACGGGATCGGGACGAGATCCTTGTTCGAGTCGCGGTCGGACAGGATGATGAACTCCGCGCCGTCCTCGATCGCCTGATCGACCTCGGCGCACATCTCGGTGAGGCGCTCGGCGAGGGTGTGGGGTCCCGCGTCGAAGTGGTAGAGGCCGCGGATCGTGG
Organism: Microbacterium sp. ER1; assembly: GCF_023383675.1. Classification (NCBI taxonomy): domain Bacteria; kingdom Bacillati; phylum Actinomycetota; class Actinomycetes; order Micrococcales; family Microbacteriaceae; genus Microbacterium; species Microbacterium sp. ER1. Next base: position 175,796 of record NZ_QCXO01000138.1, on the reverse strand, counting down.
CGCTCGAACGCCCGGGCAGGGCCTTGTCGATGTGCCGGATCTTCGCGAGCTCGTCGTTGTCGATGACCGGGAAGTCGAGCGACACCGTGCGGGTGTGCTCCGGACCCCAGGTCAGCAGATTGACCTCAGGGCCCAGACCGAGCTTGAGGCTCGTGACGACCTCTTCGCGGATCGAGTCGAGCGGCGGGTTGGTCACCTGCGCGAACTGCTGCGTGAAGTAGTCGAAGAGCAGCCGCGGGCGCTTGCTGAGCACGGCGATCGGGGTGTCCGATCCCATGGCGCCCAGAGGCTCCACACCCGTCTGGCCCATCGGGGTGAGGAGGATGCGGACCTCCTCCTCCGTGTACCCGAAGGTGCGCTGCCGCCGAGTGATCGATGCCGGCGGGTGCACGATGTGCTCGCGCTCGGGGAGGTCGGCCAGGCGGACGGAACCGGCGTCGAGCCACTCCTGCCACGGGTGCATCGTCGCGAGATCGTGCTTGATCTCCTCATCCTCAACGATCCGGCGCTGAGCCGTGTCGACGAGGAACATCTTGCCGGGCTGCAGCCGGCCGCGGCGCTTGATGCGCTCCGGCTCGAAGTGCAGGACACCGGTCTCGGAGCCGATGACGACGAGCCCGTCGGTGGTCTCCGTCCAGCGTCCGGGGCGCAGGCCGTTGCGGTCCAGGGTCGCGCCGACGAGCGTGCCGTCGGTGAAGATGAGGGCGGCCGGGCCGTCCCACGGCTCCATCTGGTTGGAGTGGTACTCGTAGAACGCGCGCAGCTCCGGCGAGATGTCGGCCTGCTTCTCGTAGGCCTCCGGCACCATCATCATGATCGCGTGCGGCAGGCTGCGGCCGGTGAGGGTGAGCAGCTCCAGCACCTCGTCGAACGAGGCGGAGTCGCTGGCGCCGTCGGTGCAGATGGGCAGCAGGGGCGAGATGTCGCCGAGGAGCTCGGACTCGAGCTGCGACTGGCGGGCGCGCATCCAGTTGCGGTTGCCGCCGACGGTGTTGATCTCGCCGTTGTGGGCCAGCATCCGCAGCGGCTGCGCGAGCGGCCACGAGGGGAACGTGTTCGTCGAGTACCGCGAGTGCACGACGGCGAGCTCGGAGGCGAAGCGCTCGTCCTGCAGATCCGGGTAGAACGGCTCCAGCTGGAGCGTGGTGACCATGCCCTTGTAGCCGAGCGTGCGGCTGGACAGGGAGACGAAGTAGGCGCCGAGCTCGTGGCCCGCGCGCTTGCGGAGGCGATAGGCGACGCGGTCGAGCGCGATGCCGGTCAGCGGCGCATCGGCGAGAGTGGCGCCGCCGGCGCTCACGAAGAGCTGCTCGAAGGCGGGACGGGCCTCGTCGGCGAGCTTGCCGAGGTTCTCGTTGGCCGTGGGGACCTCGCGCCAGCCGAGGACGCGGAGCCCCTCCGCGCGGGCGATCTTCTCGATCCCTGCCTTCTGCTGGCGGCGCTCGCTCGAATCGCGAGGCAGGAAGGCCAGCCCGGCCGCGTACTCCCCCACGGGCGGCAGTTCGAAGCCGGTGACCGCGCGGAGGAATTCGTCCGGCATCTGGGTGAGGATGCCGGCTCCGTCCCCGGTGCCCGCGTCGGACCCGATGGCCCCGCGGTGCTCCAGGTTGCGCAGGGCCTCGAGGGCCAGCGCGATGATGTCGTGCCCGGCTTCGCCGCGCAGCGTTGCGACCATGGCCAGGCCGCAGGCGTCCTTCTCGAACGCCGGGTTGTACATGCCCTGCTTCGGGGGGTATGCGCCGGAGGCGCCGTAAGGGGGCTGGAAGTACACCAGTTACCGTCCTCAGATCTTCAGTGAAACCCGGGGACGTCGTCGGCCCGCTCGTTCAGTGCAATGGTTCTCCCGCCGCGAGTCGGCGTTATCGGGAGCCGTCCCCGCTCGAGGGAGCAGCGCTTGTGGCAGTGGCTCCGGCGGCGACTTCTTCGGCCGGAGGCTCGCTCACGTCCACGAAATCAGAGGGATTGTCCTGCGATTGTACATCAGCGTCCACGTCCTTCCGTCCGCGGCCCGGCTGGTACGGCGAGGGCTCGAGACCGGGGTGACGGCGCGTCTGCACCACGAGGATGACGAGGCCGAGGACGACGCCGATGATGGCGGCCCAGACGTTGCTGCGCAGGCCGAGGATGATCTCGCTCGGGTCGATGCGGATCGACTCCCACAGGATGCGTCCGGCGCTGTACCAGATGAGGTAGATCGCGAAGAGGCGCCCCCACTGGAAGAACAGCTTGCGTCCGAGCCACAGCAGCACGAGGACGCCGAGGCCGTTCCAGATGACCTCGTACAGGAAGGTCGGGTGGAAGAGGGTGCCCTCGGGGAGACCGGGAGGGAAGGCCGAGTTCGTGGACTCGATCTCCAGGCCCCACGGGAGCGAAGTCGGCAGGCCGAAGAGCTCGTGGTTGAACCAGTTGCCGAAACGTCCCATCGCCTGCGCGAGAAGCAGCCCTGGCGCGAGCGCGTCCGCGAACGTCCAGAAGCGGATGCCGGTCCACCGGCAGCCGAGGTAGGCGCCGACGGCGCCGCCGATGAGGGCGCCGAAGATCGCGATGCCGCCCTCCCAGATCGCCCAGACCGAGCCCGGCTCGAAGGGGTTCCAGGTGTTCTTGCCCTCGCCGAAGTAGAAGTTCGGGTGGGTGAGGACGTGGAAGATGCGCGCGCCGATGATCGCGAGCGGCACCGCGAGGATCGCGATGTCGATGACCACCCACGGCTCCGCGCCCCGCTTGGTGAGGCGGTGATTGGTCATCAGGACGGCGACGATGATGCCGGCGATGATGCAGAGCGCGTAGAAGTGGATCCGGAGCGGACCGAGGTCGACGTACGACACGGGCGGGCTCGGGATGCTGGCGAGCACGCCGGCGGCGGTGCTGTGGAGCGCGGAGGACATGAGTGCGATCCTACTTCTCTGAGGCGAAGCGCGCCGACGCGGTGCCGGCGGCCAGGGTTCGGGTGACTTCGGCGAGAGCGGGCACACCGCCGTCGCGGAGGGCGCGGACGAGGGCGGTGCCCACGATGGCGCCGTCGGCGTACTCGGAGACGCCGGCGATCTGCTCCGGGGTCGAGATGCCGATGCCCACGCAGGCGCGACGGGCACCGTGGTCGCGGAGCCGCGACACGAGGGTGCGTGCCGCACGGTCGAGCTCGGCCCGCTCCCCCGTGATGCCCATGGTCGAGACGGTGTAGACGAAGCCCGTCGAGGACCGCACGACGAGGTCGAGGCGCTCGTCCGACGAGGTCGGAGCTGCGAGGAAGACCCGGTCGAGACCGAGCCGCTCGCTGGCCGCGATCCACTCGCTGGCGGCCTCCGGGGTGATGTCCGGGGTGATGAGACCCGCGCCGCCCGCGGCGAGCAGGTCCTCGGCATACCGGTCCACCCCGTACTGCAGCACGGGATTCCAGTAGGTCATCACGAGGACGGGGACGTCGGTCGCGGCGGTGATCGCACGGATGGCGGTGAAGAGGTCCTTCATCCGGAAGCCCGCGGCGAGGGCCTTGGTCGTCGCCTCCTGGATGATGGCGCCGTCCATGACGGGATCGCTGTAGGGCGGCCCGAGCTCGATGATGTCCACGCCGTTCTCGGCGAGGGCGATCGCGGCCTGGATGCTCGTCTCCAGGTCGGGGAAGCCGACGGGCAGGTAGCCGACGAAGGCGCTGCGGCCGGCGTCGTGCGCGCGCTGAATGGCCTGTTCGACGCGGCTCACAGCTGCGGCTCTCCCTTCGAGGCCGCGTCCTCGGCGGCGCTCTCCTCGGACACGTCGTGCGCGAGGGCGTCCTCGTCGTAGAGCTCGAAGTAGCGGGCGGCGGTGTCCATGTCCTTGTCGCCGCGGCCGGAGAGGCAGATGGCGATCAGGCCGTCGGGGCCGAGCTCGCGGCCGATCCGCAGCGCGCCGGCGAGGGCATGAGCCGACTCGATCGCGGGGATGATGCCCTCGGTCCGGCTCAGCAGCCGCAGCGCCTGCATCGCCTCGTCGTCCGTCGCCGGGATGTACTCAGCGCGTCCGATGTCGGCCAGCCACGAGTGCTCCGGACCGACGCCCGGGTAGTCGAGACCGGCGGAGATCGAGTGCGATTCGACGGTCTGGCCGTCTTCGTCCTGCAGCACGTACGTCTTCGCGCCGTGCAGCACGCCGGGGCGGCCGCGCTCGATCGAGGCGGCGTGCTTGTCGGTGTCGACGCCGTCGCCCGCCGCCTCCACGCCGTACAGCCGCACGCCGTCGTCGTCCAGGAACGCGTCGAACATGCCGATCGCGTTGGATCCGCCGCCGACGCAGGCGACGACCGCGTCGGGAAGCCGGCCGACCTCGTCGAGGATCTGGGCGCGAGCCTCTTCGCCGATGATCTTCTGGAAGTCGCGGACCATCGCCGGGAACGGGTGCGGGCCGGCGGCGGTGCCGAAGATGTAGTTGGTGGTCTCGACCGAGGCCACCCAGTCGCGGTAGGCGTCGTTGATCGCGTCCTTCAGCGTGCGCGAACCCGAGGTGACCGCGACGACCTCGGCGCCCAGCAGACGCATGCGGGCGACGTTCAGCGCCTGGCGCTCGGTGTCGACCTCGCCCATGTAGATGGTGCAGTCGAGGCCGAACAGCGCGGCGGCGGTCGCCGTGGCGACGCCGTGCTGACCCGCTCCGGTCTCGGCGATGACCCGGGTCTTGCCGAGGCGCTTGGTGAGCAGAGCCTGGCCCAGCACGTTGTTGATCTTGTGCGAACCGGTGTGGTTGAGGTCCTCGCGCTTGAGGAAGACCCGCGCGCCGCCCGCGTGCTCCGCGAACCGGGGCACCTCGGTGAGCGCGGACGGACGCCCGGCGTAGGAGGACAGCAGGTGGGCGAGCTCGGCACGGAACTCCGGATCGGCGATGGCCTCCTCGTAGGCGACCGTCAGCTCGTCGATCGCGGCGACCAGGGATTCCGGCATGTACCGTCCGCCGAACTCGCCGAAGAACGGACCGTGCTGGTCGCGCAGACTCACTTCGCCTCCAGGAAGCTCTCGAGAGTGGCGACCGGGTCTCCGGTCACCAGGGCCTCGCCGATCAGCACGACGTCGGCACCGGCCGAACGGTAGTGCGCGACATCGGCGGGGGTGAGCACCGCGGACTCCGCGATCTTGATCGCCGAGTCGGGGATGCGGTCCACGAGCCGGCCGAACAGATCGCGGTCGAGCTCGAGGGTGTTGAGGTTGCGGGCGTTCACGCCGATCAGGGCGGCGCCGAGGTCGATCGCGGCCTCCAGCTCCTCCGCCGAGTGGGTCTCGACGAGCGGCGTCATGCCGAGCTCGAGGATGAACCCGTACAGGTCGCGGAGGACATCCGGCTCCAGGCCCGCCACGATCAGGAGGACGAGGTCGGCACCGGCGGCACGCGCCTCGAGCACCTGGTACCGGGTGGCGATGAAGTCCTTCCGGAGCACGGGCAGCGAGACCCGGGCGGTGACCGCCTCCAGATCGGCGAGACTGCCGCCGAAGCGGCGCTCCTCGGTGAGGACGCTGATCGCGGAGGCGCCGCCGGTCTCGTAGAGCGCGGCCTGGTGCGCGGGATCCGGGATCTCCGCGAGGGCACCGCGGGACGGACTCGCCCGCTTCACCTCGGCGATGATCTTCACCCGGTCGGCGGGAGCGAGGTACGACAGCGCGTCCTTCGCCGCGGGGCGCACGAGGGCGTCACGCTCGACGACCGCGAGCGGACGGGACTGGGAGCGACGCTCGGCGTCTGCGAGAGCGCCGGCCGTCAGGTCGGCGAGGACCACTAGTGCGCCTTCGGAGCGTACTTGGGACCCTTCACGCCGTATCCCGCCTTCGCGAGCACCCAGCCGACGATCGCCCCGATCGGGATCAGTGCGGCGGCGATCCACACCAGGGTCGGCTGCTCGAAGCAGAACGCGACGGTCGCGGCGGCGAAGCCGACGAGCATGATCACGACGGCGGTCCAGGCCGCAGGCGAGTGTCCGTGGCCGGGGTCAGCGATCGGGTTGGTCATGTTCTCCTCCGGGGACGACGTGGGGATCTGGGTTCAGTCTATCGGGGTCAGCGCGTCGGGTCGGACCCGCGGGACAGCTCGTCCCAGGAATCGACCGCGTCGACGGGACCGTCGTGCGGCGCGTCGCTCGGCGCGTCGGTGCGATAGCGACGGCCGCCGGCCTTCCAGCGCCGCCAGGTGGTCAGCACGACGACGGCGGCGACGAGCAGGATCACCCAGCCGCCGAGCGCGAGGAACGGCCAGGCCGACGGCACGATGCTCGCCGCGACCTCGTGGACGGCTCCGCTCCCGGCGAGTCCCGTCGTCTCGGTGACGGTCGCAGCGACAGCGCCGTACGCGTCGCCGAGGAGGAGCTGCAGCGTGGACCAGCCCAGGAACAGCGCGGCCGCGGCGGCCAGCACCCCGAAGACCACGCGCACGACCCGGCCGGCGATCGCGAGGGCGGCACCGAGCGCCAGGACCGCGAGGCTCAGCGGGGCGAGGAGCACGAGGGCGGAGGCTCCGGGGACGAGGATGTCCTCCCCCGCGTCCGCGCGCTGCACCGTGAACCAGGTCTGCGTGGAGGAGATGATCCCGATGGCGCCGGCCAGCAGGAACCCCGTCACGGAGAGGGAGCGGCCGCGCTGCGCGATGCTCACGAGGCGCTCACCCCGTCGACGGCGTCCAGGTCGGTGGTGTCGAAGCACGTCCGCGTGCCGGTGTGGCACGCGGGGCCGGTCTGGTCGACGAGGAGCAGGAGCGCATCCCCGTCGCAGTCGAGCCGGGCCTCCCGCACGACCTGGATGTGGCCGGACGTGTCGCCCTTGCGCCAGTACTCCTGCCGGGAGCGGGACCAGTACGTCGCACGTCCTGACGTGAGCGTGCGGCGCAGCGCCTCGGCGTCCACCCACGCGAGCATGAGCACCTCGCGCGAATCCCACTGCTGCACGATGACCGGGGCGAGCCCGTCGGCGTTGAAGGCGACCTGCGCGATGCGGTCGTCGACGGAGACCTCGTCCTGCTTCGGCGTGTCGGTCATCGGACGAGCACTCCTTCCGCGCGCAGCGCATCCTTCACGTCGCCGACGGTCAGGGCTCCGGTGTGGAACACGCTGGCCGCGAGCACGGCGTCGGCGCCGGCCTTGATGGCCGGAGCGAAGTCGGTCGCCCGTCCCGCACCGCCGGAGGCGATCACGGGGATCGGCGCGACTTCGCGCATGAGGCGGACGAGCTCGAGATCGAAGCCGTCGCGGGTGCCGTCGGCGTCGATCGAGTTCACGAGCAGCTCCCCCGCCCCGCGCTCCGCGGCCTCGCGCGTCCAGTCGAGCGCATCCAGCGTGGTCTGCGTGCGACCGCCGTGGGTGGTGACGACGAAGCCGGAGCGCGTCGTGTCGGCGCGCTTGACGTCGAGCGAGAGCACGAGCACCTGGGCACCGAAGCGATCCGCGATCTCGCCGATGAGCTCGGGACGGGCGATCGCCGCGGAGTTCACGCCGACCTTGTCCGCACCCACCGAGAGGAGCCGCGCGACGTCGTCGACGCTGCGCACCCCGCCGCCCACCGTCAGCGGCACGAAGACCTGCTCCGCGGTGCGCTGCACGACGTCGTAGGTCGTGGCCCGCGCATCCACCGTCGCGGTGACGTCCAGGAACGTGATCTCGTCCGCACCTTGGGCGGCGTAGTGGCGGGCGAGCTCCACCGGATCGCCCATGTCGCGGAGGTTCTCGAAGTTGACGCCCTTGACGACGCGACCGTCGGCGACGTCGAGGCACGGGATGACGCGACTCGCGAGGGCCATCAGAGCCTCGCCGCGTGGATCGCCGTGACGAGGATGGCCCGGGCGCCCAGGGCGTACAGGTCGTCCATCACCTGGTTGACCCGGCGACGCGGGATCATGACGCGCACGGCCACCCAGGCCGGGTCGCGGAGCGGCGAGATGGTCGCGGACTCGCGCCCCGGGGCGATGGCCACGGCCTGATCGACGAGATCGGTGGGGAGGTCGTAGTCGAGGAGCACGTAGCGGCGCGCGACCATGACGCCGCGGAGTCGGCGCAGCAGCGTCTCCACGCCGTCGGCCTCACCGGGACGGCTGATCAGCACGGCCTCGGACTCCAGGATCACGGGGCCGAAGATCTCCAGCCCCGCCTGGCGCAGGGTGGTGCCGGTGGACACCACGTCGGCGACCGCGTCGGCGACGCCGAGGCGTACGGCGGACTCCACGGCACCGTCGAGCTGCACGAGCTCGGCGCTCACCCCCTGGTCGCGGAGGAAGGATCCCACCAGACCTGGATAGGCGGAGGCCACGCGGACGCCGTCGAGATCCTGGACGGAGGTGAAGCGTCCGGGAGGACCGGCGAAGCGGAACGTGGACGCCCCGAAGCCGAGTTGCTCGATCTCGCGCGCCGGCTGCTGCACGTCGAGGAGGAGATCACGACCGGTGATGCCGACATCGAGGGCGCCGGAGGCCACGTAGGTGGCGATGTCACGCGGGCGGAGGAAGAAGAACTCGACGTCGTTCTCGGCGTCGATGACATGCAGGGTCTTGGGGTCGCGGCGGCCGGCGTAGCCCGCCTCCGCGAGCATCTCGGCGGCGGTCTCGGAGAGCGAGCCCTTGTTGGGAACGGCGATGCGCAGCATGAACGGCTTTCAGTTCGAAGGAGTGGGACCGGAGCGCATCACAGATGTCGGTAGACGTCCTGCAGGGTGAGGCCCTTCGCGAGCATCATCACCTGCAGGTGGTAGAGGAGCTGGGAGATCTCCTCGGCGGCAGCGGCGTCCGACTCGTACTCCGCCGCCATCCAGACCTCGGCGGCCTCTTCGACGATCTTCTTGCCGATCGCATGCACGCCGCCGTCGAGCTCCGCCACGGTGCCCGATCCCTCGGGTCGGGTCTCGGCCTTGACGCTGAGCTCGGCGAACAGCTCGTCGAAAGTCTTCACCCCTCCAGGCTACCGGCTCGCGCGAGGTCCCTGAGCCGGGTGACGGCCGCCTCCACGTCGTCCGCCCCGTAGACCGCGGATCCGGCGACGAAGGTGTCGGCTCCCGCTTCGGCCGCCTGGGCGATCGTCGCGTCGGAGATGCCGCCGTCGACCTGGAGCCAGACGGACGAGCCGCGGCGCCGCGCCTCCGCGGACAGCGCCTGCAGCTTCGGCATGGTCTCGGGCAGGAAGCCCTGTCCGCCGAACCCCGGCTCGACGGTCATCACGAGGATCTGGTCGAACTCGTCCAGCAGGTCGAAGAGTCCCTCGACAGGAGTCGCGGGCTTGACCGCGACCCCGGCACGGGCGCCGATGTCGCGCAGCCGCCGCGCGAGAGCCACCGGCTCCCCCGCCGCCTCCAGGTGGAAGGTCACGCTCGCGGCGCCGAGCTCGGCGTAGCCCGGGGCCCAGCGATCCGGATCCGTGATCATGAGATGCACGTCCAGCGGGACCGGACTGGTCTCCTGGATGCGCTGGACCATCTGCGGGCCGAACGTGAGGTTCGGGACGAAATGGTTGTCCATGACGTCGACGTGCGCGAAGTCGGCGGTCGCGATGCGGGCGAGCTCCGCCTGCATGTTGACGAAGTCGGCGGCGAGGATGCTGGGGTTGATGCGCGGGGCGCGGGGCAGATCCATGGTCTCAACCTTCCTTCGGGGCGTCTGTCGCCTCCAGCGGGCGCTGCAGGAGTGCGAGGAACATCGCGTCGGTGCCGTGCCGATGCGGCCAGAGCTGAGCGCTGCCCGTCTGCGCCCGCCCGTCGTCGGCGAGATCGATCAGCGACTGCGCCACGCCGTGCAGCACCGCGCGGGCATCGAGCTCGACGAGCTCCGGCCGGATGCGCCGCACCTCCTCGACCACCGCCGTGGTCTCCGCGAGATGGGGCGAACAGGTGACATACGCGACGACGCCTCCCGGTGCGAGAGCGTCCACAGCCGCCGTGAGCAGACCGACCTGCAGCGGCACGAGCTCGGCGACGTCCGCCGGGGACTTCCGCCACCGGGCCTCCGGGCGCCGTCGGAGGGCGCCGAGGCCGGTGCAGGGGGCGTCCACGAGGATCCGGTCGAACGCCTCCGGCCGCTCGGCCGCCAGCTCCCGGCCGTCGCGCTCGTGCACGGTGACGTCGCCCGGGACAGCGCGCAGCGCGTTGCGCACGAGCCGGGCGCGGGTCGGCACCACCTCGTTGGCTTCCAGGACCGCGTCGTTCTGCCGGGCGACGGCGGCGAGCAAGGCCGTCTTCCCGCCGGGGCCTGCGCACAGGTCGAGCCACCGCTCCCCCGTGCGCAGCGGCGTCGCCGCGGTCAGCGCGAGCGCGACGAGCTGAGATCCCTCGTCCTGCACCCGGGCCGCACCGTCGGAGGCGGCCAGCGCGAGACGCGGATCGCCTCCCGGAGACGCGAACGCCGTGGCGGCGTAGGGCCGGCGGGGCTCCTGCGGTTCCGTGAGCCCAGGGAGGGCGACCAGCGTGACCTCGGGCGAGACGTTGTCGGCCTCCAGCAGGGCGTCCAGCTCCTCGACTCGCCCCTCGGCGGCGAGGGCGCGCCGCAGCGCCCGGATGATCCACACCGGGTGCGCGGCTCGGAGGGCCAGGCGTTCGTCGTCCGATCGCGCCGCCGCCTCGATGCGCGCGAGCCACTCGCCCGGCGACTCGCGGGCGATCCGCCGGAGCACCGCGTTGGCGAAGCTCGACGCGCCACGCCCCGCCGTGAGGGCCACGAGGTTCACGGACTCGTTCACGGCGGCGTGCGAGGCCACCCGCGTCGCGAGGAGCTGATGCACCGCGAGCCGGAGGGCGTCGAGCACGGCGGGGTCGATCGCGTCGGCAGGGCGGTCGGCGGCGGCGGCGATGATCGCGTCGTAGGTGCCCCGGCGACGGAGCGTGCCGTAGGTCAGCTCCGTCGCCAGAGCCGCGTCCTGCGGGTCCAGCCCCGCCTCGGCGATCGCCGTCGGGAGGAGCAGGTTGGCGTAGGCGTCGGAGTCCGACACCGCCCTGATCACGTCGTAGGCCACGCGGCGCGCCGGCTGGACCGACCGGTTGGGGCCGCGGCCGTTCCGCGCCCGGCCTTCGTGCTGCCGACCCGAGCCGGGGCGCCGTCCGTCGTTCGCGTTCACGAGCCGGCCACCGGAGTCGTGCCCTGCAGACCCCGCCACCAGTCGGCGGCGTTCATGGGGCCCTTGCCCGCGGGCTGCAGCCGGGTGACGGCCAGCGGCGAGGTGGCCGTCCCGATCAGGACCTCCGCTCGCGTGCCCGCCATGGCACCTGGTCGGAGGTCTTCCGCCTCGGCACCCGCGGGTCGCGCCTCGAGGATCTTCAGCCGCTGACCGTCGATCGTCGTGTGCGCTCCCGGCTCCGGCGTGACTCCGCGGAACCGGGCGTACACGGCGTCGAACGGCTCGCGGAAGTCGAGGAGACCGTCCTCGAGCGTCAGCTTGCCGGCGAACGTCGGCTCGCCCTCCTGCGGGACGGCGCGGGCACTGCCGTCCGCGATCGCGGCGACCACGTCGGCGGTGAGACCGGCGCCGTCGAGGGCCAGAGCCTCCAGCGCCTCCCCCGCCGTGGCGGTCGCCGGGAGCTCGACAGTACGCATCGCGAACACGTCGCCGGCGTCGAGCTCGGGGACGAGCTGGAAGACGCTCGCGCCGAGGACGGCATCTCCCGCGATCAGAGCGCGCTGCACCGGCGCGGCTCCGCGCCAGGCCGGCAGGAGCGAGAAGTGCAGGTTGATCCACCCGGCATCCGGCATCGACAGGAGCGGCTCGCGCACGAGCCCGCCGTACGCGACGATCACGCCGAGCTCCGGGCGCAGGGCCGAGATCTCCGTCGTCACCGCCTCGTCCAGCCGGGCAGCGTGGATGACCGGCAGGCCGAGCTCCACCGCAGCCTGAGCGACCGGCGACGGGGTCAGCACACGCTTGCGCCCGAGGGGGGCGTCGGGGCGCGTCACCACGGCGACGATGTCGTGCTCGGCGGCGAGGCGTCGCAGAGTGGGGACCGCGGCGGCGGGAGTGCCGGCGAAGACGAGGCGCATGAAGGTTCTCCGGAAGGGTCAGAGTTCTGGATCGAGGATATCGAGGCGGACCGAGAGCGTGCTGCGGGCGGCCTTGGTCCGGCCTCGGCGGCCGCTCACCGCCTCCGCCACGACGGCAGCACGGAGGGTGGTCGCGACGCGACTCCCCGCGCCGTAGTCGAAGCGCACGAGCGCCCGCACGCGGGGCGGGACGTCATCCGATTCGACGGGGACGGGACCGAGCACCGCGTCGGAGGGCAGCGAGAGTTCGGACAGGGCCTCCAGAGCGCGCGCCACGGCGGCGGACGAGCCTTCCACGAGCGCGACGCGCGCGGTCGGCGGCATGTGCAGCGGCGCGCGCTGCTCCAGCTCGGTGCGTGCGTAGGCGGGGTGGTTCCACGTGGCGAGGGCTCTGGCGACGGCGCCGTCGACGCCGACGAGGTGGACGGGGGCGCCCGGCGCGGCGAGGGCGGCGGCGTTCGACCACCACCGCAGACACGCTTCGCCGATGCGCAGATCCGGCGCCTGCAGCATCCGCGGGCCGTCGAGCAGGACGACCGCCCGGTAGCCGCCCTCCGCGAGGGGCTCGGCGCCGCGCGTGGCGACCACGAGGGCCGGGCGCGCGTCGACGCGCTCCACCGGATGGCTGCCGTCGGCGACGATGACGCGGACGCCGGGGAAGGCGCGTCCGAGCTCGTCGGCGGTCCGCTCGCTGCCGGATGAAGCGAGCCGGAGACGGGTCGAGGAGCACGCCGGGCAGGTCCACGCCCTGGCACCACGCCCGCACCACCCGCACACCGGGACCGCGCCACGATGGCGGGCGCCGAGAGGACCGCCGCAATGAGGGCATCGGGCGGGGGCCCGGCAGTCGGCGCAGACGAGGGACGGCGCGAAGCCGGGCCGCGAGACTTGGATGAGTACCGGACCCTCCGCGGCCGCGTTCCGGGCGGCGAGGAAGGCCGACGACGGCATGCGCTGGGGCGTCGGCTGCTCCATCTCCTGCGGCGTGCTCAGCACCACACGCGGGAGGACCCGCCGGGTCGCGCGGACATCCCGCAGCCAGCCGTGCACGACGAGCCGCTCGACCTCGGTCGTCCGCGTGTGACCGGCGAAGAGCAGGGCCGAGCCCTCCGCCTCCTGCCGCACCAGCGCCGCATCCCGGGCGTGGACGTAGGGTGCGAGCGGCTCGCCCAGCAGGCTGTCGCCGTCGTCCCACAGCGCCACGATACCGGCGACGACAGGGGCGTACACGGCGGACCTGTTCCCGACGACGATGCAGGGCGCGTCCTCGAGCGTGCGCAGGAAGGAGCGATAGCGATCCGGGTTCGATTGTCGGGAGTCGTACCGCGCGATCGCCTCCGCCGGGACGAACCTGTCGAGGGCGGCCAGCAGCCGATCGAGGTCACGGTGGTCGGGCACGACGAGGATGGTCGACTTCCCCGCCGCGAGCGTCGTCGCGGCGGCAGCAGCGAGCATCCGCGCCCAGCCCGGTGTGTCGTCGCTGAGCAGCGGGATGGCCTCGACGGCCGCTCGTCCGTTCTCGTCGAGCACCGCCTGCAGTCCGTCGTACAGTCCGACGACGGACGCGGCCGCGTCGCGGGCCTCGGGTTCGAGGAGCGGCGTCGGAGCGTCGGCGGTCCAGGCCTTCTCGACCCGCACCTGCCGCTTCGGGATCACCAGCCGCAGCACGTCGGCTGCCGACCCTGCCGCGCGATCGGCGACGCGCCGCGCCAGTCGGTACAGGCGATCCGGCAGTACGGGAACGGCGGACACGATGCTCTCGACCTCGGAGAGCGGCCGATCGGCGTCGTCCTCCACGTCCAGCTCCACCACGAATCCGTCGACCACGCGCCCCGCGGTCCGCAGGGGCACGCGCACGCGGACCCCGGGCTCGACGTCACCGAGCTCCGGCGGGAGCGCGTAGTCGAACAGGCGGTCGAGCTGCGGCAGCGGCGACTCGAGGAGCACCCGCGCGATGCGCCGGCTCTCCGGGGAGATCAGCACCGCGGACCCGTCAGAGCCCGGCAGCGCGCCGCAGCTCCTCGGCCCGGTCCGTCCGCTCCCACGTGAAGTCCGGCAGCTCCCGACCGAAGTGCCCGTACGCGGCCGTCTGCGCATAGATCGGCCGCAGCAGGTCGAGCTGCTCGATGATGGCCTGCGGCCGGAGGTCGAACACCTCGTCGATGGCGCGCGTGATGACCTCGTCGGACACCCGTCCGGTGCCGAAGGTCTCCACGTACAGGCCGACGGGGCGGGCGACGCCGATCGCGTAGGCGACCTGCACCTCGAGGCGGTCGGCGAGGCCCGCGGCGACCGCGTTCTTGGCGACCCAGCGCGTCGCATAGGCGCCGGAGCGGTCGACCTTCGACGGGTCCTTGCCGCTGAAGGCACCACCGCCGTGCCGTGCGGCGCCGCCGTAGGTGTCGATGATGATCTTGCGGCCGGTGAGCCCGGCGTCTCCCTTGGGGCCGCCCGTGACGAAGGGGCCCGCGGGGTTGATGTAGTAGGTGACGTCGTCGAGGTCGAGGCCGGTCGTGGCGAGGACCGGATCGATGACGTGCTCGCGGATCTGCGCCTTGAGGTCGTCCTGGGCGATGTCCGGGTTGTGCTGCGTGGACAGCACGACGGCGTCGACGGTCTTCGGGGTGAAGCCGTCGTAACCGAGGGTGACCTGCGTCTTCCCGTCCGGGCGCAGGAAGGGCAGCAGCCCGCTGCGGCGCACCTCGGTCAGCCGCTCGGCGATGCGGTGCGCGGTCCATGCGGCCATCGGCATGAGCTGCGGGGTCTCGTTGGTGGCGAACCCGAACATGATGCCCTGGTCCCCGGCGCCGAGGCCGTCGAGCGGATCGACCGACGAGCCGTCGCGGTGCTCCTGGGCGTTGTCGACCCCGTGGGCGATGTCGGTGGACTGCTCCCCCACCGAGACGCTGACGCCGCACGAGTCGCCGTCGAAGCCGGTGTCGGACGACGTGTAGCCGATGCCGTTCACGACCTGGCGGACGATCGTCGGGATGTCGACGTAGGCGTCGGTGCGGATCTCGCCGGCCACATGCACGAGCCCGGTCGTGACGAGCGTCTCGACCGCGACCCGGGAGGCCGGGTCCTTCGCGAGCAGTCCGTCGAGGATGCTGTCCGAGATCTGGTCGCAGATCTTGTCCGGATGCCCTTCGGTGACGGACTCGGACGTGAACAGACGCAGCGCGCTCATCGATGCTCCAGAACGGGGACGGACGGTGGGAGGGTGTGGCACCCATTCTGGACCGCGCCACCGACGTCGGGGCGGCACGGTCGTCGAGTTACTCCGCGTGACGCAGGCGGAGCTTGTCCTCGTTGATCTCGTGCAGGGCGATGGTGAGCGGCTTGTCCTCGACCGAGGAGTCGACGAGCGGGCCCACGTTGTCGAAGAGGTTCCCCTCGTGCAGGTCGGAGTAGTAGTCGTTGATCTGACGGGCGCGCTTGGCCGCGTAGATCACGAGCTCGTACTTGGAGTCGACGCGCTCCAGCAGGTTGTCGATGGGGGGATCGATGATGCCGTTGTTGCGTCCGGCCATGGGTGGACCTCCTGATCAGGCGACGGGATTCGCCGCGAAGACGGTGCTGCGGGCGCGCGACCCTTCGACGAGCTCAGGGACCGGCGTGGTGCTCGACCCTGGAATCAGGTCAGCGCGCAGAGCTTGTAGACAAGTCTACGACCTCGCGAGCGGCGGTGGCGACGTCCTCGTTCACGATGAGGTGGTCGAACTCGTTCTGCGCCGCCAGCTCGACCTTCGCGGTCCGCAGCCGGCGGGCTCGCTCCTCGGCGTCCTCGGTGCCCCGGCCGACCAGTCGGTGCACCAGCTCGTCCCAGCTCGGCGGCAGAAGGAAGATGAGGGTCGCCGACGGCTCGGCCGCGCGCACCTGGCGCGCGCCCTGCAGGTCGATCTCCAGCAGCACCGTCTTCCCCTCGGCCAGGGCGGCGTCGATGGGAGCGCGCGGAGTGCCGTAGCGCGAGCGATTGTGCACGACCGCGTATTCCAGCAGCTCGCCGTCGGCGATCAGGCGGTCGAACTCGGCGTCGTCCACGAAGTAGTAGTGCACGCCGTCGATCTCGCCCGGGCGTGGAGGTCGGGTGGTCGCCGAGACGGACAGATGGATCTCGGGGTTGTTCTCGCGGATGTGCGCGGCGACGGTCCCCTTGCCTACGGCCGTGGGGCCGGCGAGGACGAGCAGTCGGCTGCGCGCCCCCCGGGGCGCAGGTACGGGGAACCGGTCGTCCAGCCACTCCTCCAGCACCCGGCGCTGCCGGGCGCCCAGCCCGCCGAGCCGCTTGACCGGAGAGATGTGGAGCTGCTCCAGCACGCGGTCGCGCTTTCCCGCGCCGATCGCCGGGAGGGCCAGGAGGAAGTCGGTGATGCGCAGGGACCCCTCGACCGAGTCAGGGTCCTCCGTCGCGCGATGCAGCACGGCCTGCGGGGTGACGACGCGCATCGTCAGATCCCGCTTGAGCGAGGCCCTGGCGCGTCGTCTCTCGACCGCACGGCGGGCGGCGGCGGCCCTGTCGACCTCGGGGACGGTGCGGCGTTCCTCAGCCACGGCTGACCTCTCGATACTGGGCGGCGCGGTCGGCGATCGTCTCGGCGAGGGCCGCCGGGCCCGCGGAGAGGAGGCTACGGCTCTCGCTCGCGATCACCGAGGCGGCCTGGGGGCCGAAGCGGCGGGCGAGATCCGCGGGAGTGGCGCCCTGCGCGCCGAAGCCGGGGGCGAGGATCGGGGCGACGGGCGCGAACGGCGCGAGGCCGGCCTCCGCCGCGTCCACGGTGGCACCGATGACGAAGCCGAAACTCCCCCACTCCCCCGCGGGCGTCGCGGCGGCGTTCCGGCGCGACGCCTCGGCGACCACGGCCGCGGACACGGTCTCGCCGTCCGCGGTCGTCGCGCGCTGCAGCACGGTCGCCTCGGAGTTGCTGGTCGCCGCGAGGACGAAGAGCCCCTTGCCGTGCTCCTCAGCCACGGCGAATGCGCCCTCCAGCGCACCGACGCCGAGGTACGGGTTCACCGTCAGGGCGTCCGCCTCCAGAGGCGCACCGGCGGGCAGCCAGGCCTGCGCGTAATCCGCCATCGTCGATCCGATGTCCCCGCGCTTGGCATCGGCGATCACGAGCAGTCCGGCCGCCCGCGCGGCGGCGAGCACGTCCTCCAGCGCGGCGAACCCGGCGGCGCCGTACCGCTCGAAGAACGACACCTGCGGCTTCACGACACCGACGCGACCGGCGGCCGCCTCGACGGTACGGAGCCCGAACTCCCGGACTCCGGCGGCGTCGGCGGTCAGCCCCCACGCCGCCAGCAGAGCGGCGTGGGGGTCGATGCCGACACAGAGCGGACCGTGCGCCTCCAGAGCGGCGCGGGCTCGCCTGCCGAAGCGTTCCGTCATACCGCGGCCATCCGGTCCTGGGCGTACTCCTGCAGGCTCTTGACCTGGAAGCCCTCGTGCGCGGCGTCCATCCCGCTCACCGCCGCGCCGAGCACGGCGATGGTCGTGAAGAGCGCCTTGTCGGCGGCCACCGCGGCGGCGCGGATCTCGTAGCCGTCCGCACGGGCTGCCCCACCGGACGGGGTGTTCACGACGATGTCGATCTCCCCGTCGTTGATGAGGTCGACGATGTTCCGGGCGCCGGACTCCTGAGTCTCGCTGTACTTCTCGACCACCGTGACCGCGATGCCGTTGCGGGACAGGATCTCCGCCGTGCCCTCGGTCGCCACGATCGTGAAGCCGAGCTGCTGGAGGCGGTGCGCCGGGAGGATCACCGCGCGCTTGTCGGAGTCGGCGACCGAGATGAACACGGTTCCCGAGGTCGGCATGCCGCCGTAGGCCGCGGCCTGGGACTTCGCGAACGCGGTCGGGAAGTCGCGATCGATGCCCATGACCTCGCCGGTCGAGCGCATCTCCGGGCCGAGGACCGAGTCGACCGTCTTGCCGTCGGCGGTGCGGAACCGCTTGAAGGGCAGCACGGCCTCCTTGACCGAGACCGGAGCGTCCAGCGGGACGCGCGAGCCGTCCTGCGCGGGCAGCATCCCCTCGGCGCGGAGCTCGGCGATGGTGGAGCCGGCCATGATGCGGCTGGCGGCCTTCGCCATCGGGATGCCCAGCGCCTTGGAGACGAAGGGCACCGTGCGGCTGGCCCGGGGGTTCGCCTCGATGACGTAGAGCACGCCGGCGCTGATCGCGAACTGCACGTTCAGCAGACCGCGCACGCCGACGCCCTGCGCGATGGCGAGGGTGGCCTCGCGGACGCGGTCGACGTCGCTGCGGCCGAGCGAGACCGGCGGCAGTGTGCAGCTCGAGTCGCCGGAGTGGATGCCGGCTTCCTCCAGATGCTCCATCACGCCGCCGATGAAGAGGTCGGTGCCGTCGTACAGGGCGTCCACATCGAGCTCGATCGCGTCGTCGAGGAAGCGGTCGACCAGGAGCGGCTTGCCCTCCTCGATCACGACCTCACCGGCGGTCCGCACGAAGTAGTCGCGCAGCGCGTCGGTGCCGTAGACGATCTCCATGCCGCGACCGCCGAGCACGAAGCTCGGGCGCACGAGCACCGGGTAGCCGATCTCCTCGGCGATGCGCACCGCGCCCTCCACGTCGATCGCCGTGCCGTTGCGCGGCGCGAGGAGTCCGGCCTCGTCGAGCAGGCGCGAGAACAGCTCGCGCTCCTCGGCCAGGTCGATGGCCTCCGGGCTCGTCCCCAGGACCGTGTAGCCGGCCGCCTCGATGCCCTTCGCGAGCCCGAGCGGGGTCTGCCCGCCGAGCTGGCAGACGACGCCGAGGATGGTGCCGCTCGCGGCCTCCGCGTCCAGGACCTCCAGCACATCCTCGAGCGTCAGCGGCTCGAAGTACAGCCGGTCGGACGTGTCGTAGTCGGTCGACACGGTCTCCGGATTGCAGTTGATCATCACGGTCTCGAAGCCCGCGTCGGACAGCGCGAACGAGGCGTGCACGCAGGAGTAGTCGAACTCGACGCCCTGACCGATGCGGTTCGGGCCGGAGCCGATGATGACGACCTTGGTACGGTCGGACGGCGCGACCTCGGTCTCGGCGTCGTAGCTCGAGTAGTGGTACGGCGTCAGCGCGGGGAACTCCCCTGCGCAGGTGTCGACCGTCTTGTAGACCGGGCGGATGCCGAGGCCGTGGCGCACGCCGCGGATCTCGGCCTCGCTCTCGCCGCGGAGCTGGGCGATCTGCACGTCGGAGAAGCCGTGCTCCTTGGCGTAGCGCAGCGTCGCGTCGTCCAGCTCGCCGGCGGTGCGGACGACCTCGGCGACCTCGTTGATGAGGACGATCTGGTCGAGGAACCAGGGGTCGATGGCCGTGGCCTCGAACGCCTGCTCGATGGTCGCGCCCTTGCGCAGCGCCTGCTGCAGGGTGACGATCCGGCCGTCGGTCGGGGTCTTCGCGATCTCGAGCAGTTCCTCGACGGTGCGCGGCTCCTCGCCCCAGTGGAAGCTGGAGCCCCGCTTCTCGAGCGACCGCAGCGCCTTCTGCAGCGCGGTGGCGTAGTTGCGCCCGATGGCCATCGCCTCGCCGACCGACTTCATGGTCGTGGTGAGGGTGGCGTCGGCGGCCGGGAACTTCTCGAACGCGAAGCGCGGGACCTTCACGACCACGTAGTCGAGCGTCGGCTCGAAGCTGGCCGGGGTCACGCCGGTGATGTCGTTCGGGATCTCGTCGAGGCGGTAGCCGAGGGCGAGCTTGGCCGCGAGCTTGGCGATCGGGAAGCCGGTGGCCTTCGACGCCAGGGCGCTCGACCGGGAGACGCGCGGGTTCATCTCGATGACGATGATGCGGCCGTTCTCCGGGTTGACCGCGAACTGGATGTTGCAGCCACCGGTGTCCACGCCCACGGCGCGGATGATGTCGATGCCGATGTCGCGGAGCTTCTGGTACTCGCGGTCGGTCAGGGTCAGCGCCGGAGCCACCGTGATCGAGTCGCCGGTGTGCACGCCGACCGGGTCGACGTTCTCGATGGAGCAGACGACCACCGTGTTGTCGGCGGTGTCGCGCATGAGCTCGAGCTCGTACTCCTTCCAGCCGAGGATCGACTCCTCCAGGAGCACCTCGGTCGTCGGCGAGTCGCGCAGGCCGGCGCCGCCGATGCGGCGCAGGTCCTCCTCGTCGTAGGCGAACCCGGAGCCCAGCCCGCCCATCGTGAAGGACGGGCGCACCACGAGCGGGTAGCCGAGCTGCTCGGCACCGGCGAGGAGGTCGTCCATGGTGTGGGCGATGACGCTCTTGGCGACGTCCGCGCCCGCCTCGAGGACGAGCTCCTTGAAGACCTGACGGTCCTCGCCCTTCTTGATGGCGTCCACCTTCGCGCCGATGAGCTCGACGTCGTACTTCTCGAGGATCCCCTGCTCGTGCAGGGCCATCGCGGCGTTCAGCGCCGTCTGACCGCCGAGCGTCGGCAGGATCGCGTCGGGCTTCTCCTTGGCGATGATCGTCTCGATCACCGCGGGGGTGATCGGCTCGATGTAGGTCGCGTCGGCGAAGTCGGGGTCGGTCATGATCGTCGCGGGGTTGGAGTTGACGAGGATGACCCGGACGCCCTCCTCACGGAGGACGCGGCACGCCTGGGTGCCGGAGTAGTCGAACTCGCAGGCCTGGCCGATGACGATCGGGCCGGAGCCGATGACGAGGACGGAGCGGATGTCGTCGCGCTTGGGCATTACTTTGCGTCCTTCTTGTTCGCGATGACCATGTCGCGGAAGCGGTCGAAGAGGTAGTTGGCGTCGTGCGGTCCGGCCGCGGCCTCGGGGTGGTACTGCACCGAGAAGGCGGGGATGTCGAGGGCGCGCAGGCCCTCCACGACGTTGTCGTTGAGGCCGACGTGGCTGACCTCGACCTTGCCGTAGCCGTGCGGGCTGTCGAAGGAGCCCTCCAGGGGCGCCTCCACGGCGAAGCCGTGGTTGTGCGCGGTGATCTCGACCTTGCCCGTCTGCTTGTCCAGCACGGGCTGGTTGATGCCGCGGTGGCCGAACGGCAGCTTGTACGTGCCGAGACCCAGGGCCCGGCCGAGGAGCTGGTTGCCGAAGCAGATCCCGAAGAAGGGCAGCCCGTCGTCGAGGACCGCGCGCAGCAGTTCGACGTGGTCGCCCGAGGCCGCGGGGTCGCCGGGACCGTTCGAGTAGAAGACGGCGACCGGCTCGATCGCCCGGATCTCGTCGATGCCCACGTCCTGCGGGAGGACGTGCACGTCGAAGCCGCGGGCCGCGAGGTTGTCGATCGTCGCCTGCTTCACGCCGAGGTCGAGCACGGCGAGGTTGCCGATGCGCTCCCCCACCGCCGGGGTGACGGTCGCGCTCTGGACGGACACCTGCGCGGAGAGGTTGAGGCCGGTCATCTCCGGGGCCTCGCGGACGATGCGCAGCTGCTCCTCCGGGTCGAGCTCCGCCTCCGCACCCGAGAAGATGCCGCCCCGCATGGAGCCGGCCGAGCGGATGTGGCGGGTGACCGCGCGCGTGTCGATGCCGCTGATGCCGACGATGCCGTCCTCGACGAGGACCTCGTCGAGAGAGGCGTTCGCCCGCCAGTTCGAGACGACGCGCGAGGGGTCGCGCACGATGTAGCCGGCGACCCAGATGCGGCGGGACTCGGTGTCCTCGTCGTTCATGCCGGTGTTGCCGATGTGCGGGGCGGTCTGCAGGACGATCTGTCCGGCGTAGGACGGGTCGGTGATGGTCTCCTGGTATCCCGACATGCCGGTGGCGAACACGACCTCGCCGAGGGTGCGCCCGCGCGCGCCGTACGCGCGTCCGCGGTGTCGGGTGCCGTCCTCCAGGACGAGGACGGCGGGGTCGGGAAGGCGGGCCGCGGAGGCCTGCGGGGAGGAAGTCGAGAGGGTCATGACGAGGCTCCTGTGTCAGGGGCGGCGGGGATGAGCCGCTGCAGGTCGGAGATGAGGGTCGGGAGATCGCCGCCGGTGAGGCGCACATAGCTGTCGACGACGGTCGTGTCGTCGACGTGCCACGAGATGCGCACGAGCCCGCCGGGCTCCACGACGCGATCGATGGTGACGGTCGCGCGGTCGACGGAGACGAGGCGGTCGGCGGCGAGGAAGACGGTGGGGGCACCGTCGAGGGCCAGCGCGATGCCGCGGTCGGTCACAGCCAGCTCGCCGCGTGCGCGGAACGCCAGCGGGGTGATCGCGAGCCGTTCGAGGGGCTGCTCGTGCCGAGTCGTGGACACGTAGAGCACCTCATCGCGGCGCGTCACCTCCGCGTGCTCCGGCACCCCGAGCGGGGCCGTGTACGCGGCATCGCGCCGCACTCGTCGTCGCCAGGCGAACAGCATCGAGAGCAGGATCAGCAGCGCGACGGCGATGATGATCGCGACCGCGAGGTCCCGTGCGCTCATGCGCCGAGCTCCTCGACGACGGCGCCGCCGTCGACCGTGAGGACGCCGCCGTGCACGGTGTACTCCACCCTGCCGGGCAGGGCGCGGCCCAGGTAGGGCGAGTTCACGCTGCGCCCGTGCAGGTCCGCGGCGGTGAACACACCGTCGACCGCGGGGTCGTACAGCGTGATGTGCGCGGGCTGCCCGGCGGCGAGCGGCGTGCCGTGGCCGGAGAGCCGGCCGATGCGGGCGGGCGTCGCGCTCATGACGCGGGCGACGTCGGCCCAGTCGAGCAGACCGGTCTGCACCATCGACTGGTGCACGACCCGCAGGGCGCTCTCCAGACCGACCATGCCGTTCGCGGCGGCCTGCCACTCGCACGCCTTGTGCTCGCTGGGGTGCGGTGCGTGGTCGGTCGCGACGATGTCGATCGTGCCGTCGGCCAGGCCCTCCCGGACCGCGAGGACGTCCTCCTCGCGGCGCAGCGGCGGGTTGACCTTGAACCGCGCGTCGTAGCCGCGGACGAGTTCGTCCGTGAGCAGCAGGTGGTGCGGCGTGACCTCCGCCGTCACGTTGACACCGCGCTTCTTGGCCCAGCGGATGATGTCCACCGAGCCTGCCGTTGACAGGTGGCACACGTGCAGCCGCGAGCCGACGTGCTCGGCGAGGAGCACGTCGCGGGCGATGATCGACTCCTCGGCGACCGCCGGCCACCCGGCCAGCCCGAGCTCGGCCGAGACGGTGCCCTCGTTCATCTGGGCGCCCTCGGTGAGCCGCGGGTCCTGCGCATGCTGGGCGATGACGCCGTCGAAGGACTTCACGTACTCCAGAGCCCGGCGCATGATCAGCGGGTCCCACACGCAGAAGCCGTCGTCGCTGAAGACCCGAACCTGGGCACGGGAGGTGGCCATGGCGCCCAGCTCGGCGAGGCGCTCACCCTTCTGCCCCACGGTGACGGCGCCGATCGGCTGCACGGTCGCGTACCCGGCCGCCTCGCCGAGGGCGAGCTCCTGCTCGACCACGCCCGCCGTGTCGGCGACCGGGGAGGTGTTCGGCATCGCGAACACGGCGGTGAACCCGCCCGCGGCGGCCGCTCTGGTGCCGGTGAGGATCGTCTCGGAGGCCTCGAACCCCGGCTCGCGCAGGTGGGTGTGCAGGTCGACGAGGCCCGGCAGCGCGACCAGGCCCGCGGCGTCGATCACCCGCGCGCCGGTGCGGGTGAGCCCCGTCCCGACCTCGGCGATGACGCCGTCCTCGATGATGATGTCGGCGCCGTCCGCGCCGAGCAGCTGTGCACCGGTGATGACGAGGGTCTCGCTCACAGGTCTCCCCCTCGTTCGTCGTCTCGTTCTCCTGCCAGCAGCAGGTACAGCACCGCCATGCGCACGGAGACCCCGTTCGACACCTGTTCCAGCACCGTCGAACGGGGGGAATCGGCAGCCTCGGAGGAGATCTCCAGTCCCCGGTTCATGGGTCCGGGGTGCAGGACAATGCTACCGCCCGGCAGAGCCGCCACGCGCCGTGCGTCCAGGCCCCACCGGCGCGAATACTCCCGCTCAGTCGGGAAATACGCCGCGTTCATCCGCTCGAGCTGGATGCGCAGCATCATCACGGCGTCCGGCCCCTCCGCGAGGGCTTCGTCCAGGTCGTAGACCACGCGGACGGGCCACAGGGACACGTTCTGCGGAACCAGGGTCGGCGGCGACACGAGCGTGACCTCGGCGCCGAGCGTGGTGAGCAGCCAGACGTTGGAGCGCGCCACGCGGGAGTGCAGCACGTCGCCGACGATCGTCACCCGGAGACCGGAGAGGTCGCGTCCGCGGCTCTCCGCACCGAAGCGACGCTTGCGGATGGTGAAGGCGTCGAGGAGCGCCTGGGTGGGGTGCTCGTGCGTGCCGTCGCCGGCGTTGACGACTCCGGCGGAGATCCAGCCGCTCGTGGCGAGCGTCTGCGGGGCGCCGGAGCCGGGGTGCCGCACGACGACCGCGTCGGCGCCGATCGCCTCGAGCGTCTGCGCGGTGTCCTTCAGGCTCTCGCCCTTGGAGACGCTGGAGCCCTTGGCGGCGAAGTTGATGACGTCGGCGGACAGGCGCTTCGCGGCGGCCTCGAAGGAGATGCGGGTGCGCGTGGAGTCCTCGAAGAAGAGGTTGACGACGGTCTTCCCGCGGAGCGTGGGGAGCTTCTTGACCTCGCGGGACTGGGTGTCGGCCATGTCCTCCGCGACATCGAGGATGCGTAGGGCGGTCGCTCTGTCGAGCGTGCGGGTGTCGAGGAGATGCCTCATTCGCCGATCGTCACCTCCTCGGCGCCGTCGTTCTCGAACAGACGCACGTTGACGCGCTCGGTGCGCGCGGACGGGATGTTCTTGCCCACGAAGTCGGGGCGGATGGGAAGCTCCCGGTGTCCGCGGTCGACGAGGATCGCGAGCCGCACGACGGCGGGACGGCCGATCGACTGCAGGGCGTCGAGCGCGGCGCGGATGCTCCGGCCGGAGAACAGGACGTCGTCGACGAGGACGACCGTCTTCCCGTCGATGCCGCCCGCGGGGATCTCCGTCGGCTGCGGCGATCGCGTCGGGTGCTTGGCGAGGTCGTCGCGGAAGAGCGTCACGTCGAGGGACCCGACGGGGACGGAGACCTGCGCGATCTCGCTGATCAGCGCGGCGAGCCGATGGCCCAGCGTCACACCGCGGGTCGGGATGCCCAGCAGGACGAGGTCGTCGGCCCCGCGATTGGACTCGAGGATCTCGTGCGCGATCCGGGTCAGCGCTCGTGAGATGTCGGCTTGGTGCAGCACAGTGCGCACACCCATCAGCCGCTCCCTTCTCCGCCTCACAGGACGGTGTTAAAGGTTGCTTGTGATCCCAGTCTATCGGAGGGATCAGACGCCGACGACCTCGACACCGCGCTCTCTGGCGACCGTCGCGAGACGACGGTCGAAGGTCGCCAGCGTCGCGCCGAACGCCTCCGCCGTGACGAGTACCGCGCAGTCCGGGAGCTTCAGGGAGGTCGCGGCGCGGAGCCGCGCGATATGGACCGGTTCGTCGACCGTCTCCTCCCGACGCAGCAGCCCGAGGGAGTCGATCTTGGCGAGATCGGCGAGCTCTGTGCCCATCCGCGCCGGATGCACGAGCGTCTCCGCGAGGGTGATCGGGTGGATCAGAAGGTCTTCCTCGGTATCGAGGATGTCGAACGCCGCCTCCTGGTGGACATCGTCGGTGGAAAGGTGCGCGATGAGGACACCGGCGTCCACGACGATCACTCCGGCCAGTCCTTCCGGAGAGCGTCGAGATACCCCGGTGGATAGGCGATCGATCCCCGTGTCGCCTCGAGCGCCGCCCGCCGGGTCGCGCGCCGGTGGGATCCTCGCTCTGCGAGCCGCTCCGCCCCCAGCACCGCGAGCCTCGCCACCTGCTCCGACTTCGGTAGTCCCGGCCACTCGCTTTCCGCGAGTTCCAGCGCCTCGCGCAGCGCGGCGGTCTGCGTCACCTGGATACGGGTCAGAGCGGTCGGCATCGCCACACTGTACCACCGGCTGCGCTCGGTGGTACAGGCGCGCTCAGCTCGCCTCGCGGAGCACCGGATCCGTCACGTCGTCGATCTTCGAGGAACGGATCGGGTGGCCGCTCGTGGAGAGGCAGCGTCCGGTCTTCAGGTCCCACTTCCAGTCGTGCATGCTGCATGTGAGGATGCCGTCCTCGTCGACCTTCCCCGTCTTGGTGAGGTCGGCGCGCAGGTGCGGGCAGCGGCGCTGGACGACCCAGTCGCCGATCTCCGCATCCTCGGTCTGGTCGGTCTGCTCCTGGTACCAGTTCTCGACGTACTCGATCCGGTCGACCGAGAGGCACTTGAGGAACGTGGTGAGGAACTCGTTGAACTTGCCGCTGCGGCCGACCGAGAACTGCATCGACAGGAAGATCGAGTTCGACCAGTCGATCTCGTGGTCGCGGATGTTCGTCGAGACGAGGTCGGCCGGGATCGTGTACCAGTACACGCACTCCTCCCCCGCGTACTCGCGGACCTTGGCGCGCGGGAAGTCGACCACCATGTCCAGCTCCCCGATGCGGAAGCGGACGTGCCCGCCGACGCCGAGGCGGATGGTGCGCGACTTCTTCAGCAGCGGCTCCCACCATTCCTTGATCGCGGCCAGCATCTCCTCCGGCGGGATGATCTCGGCGCGCGAGGCCTCCTCGTCGCGGATCTCCTGCTGGCGGGTCGCGCGCTGCTCCTCCAGGTACTCCCACTTCTCGTCGAAGATGTGGGCGAGCTCGGCCTCGGTGTAGAGCGTCTGCTCGGTGGTCACCGCACCGCCGTCGATCGTGACGAGAGTGCCAGGGACGAAGAGCTGCCCGTCGTACTTCGGGGCCAGCTCCTTCATGTGCGCGATGAACTGCTTCTGGTCCGTGAAGATGGACTCGCCGTTGCGGCCCATCCCGTTGAAGTCGAAGAGGTCGTCGCGGAGGAACATGGGCGGACCCGCCATCGGGAAGACGTGCGGAGCGTCGACCTTCTCGATGTAGTACATCGCGCGCTTGTTCTGCGCCTCGCGCTTGAGGCGGGCGAAGTTCTGCTTCGCGTCCAGCGGCAGGTCGTAGACCATGGGCCACCAGATCGCCCCGGAGACCTGCGTGAAGTAGGCGTCGGGCTTCCCGAAGTGCAGCAGCTTGTCGAGATCGAGCGGGTGCGAGTCGTTCTGGTTCAGCATCGAGCCGGTGCCGTCGTCCACGCTGAGCGACGAGTCGCCGATCGGGCCGTCGCTCGGCGCGCGCAGCGGGGTGATCATCATCTTGAGCGCACCGCGCTCGATGATCTCGCCGGCGGGCGCATAGGTGATGTTCGTGTAGCCGAGCGCCCGGATGTCCTGCTCCAGGTCGTCGATCGGATACTCCGGCAGGAGCACCTCGATGTCCTTGCGGATGTACCGCTCCAGGAGCGCCGGGTCGAAGTGGTCGCGGTGCCGGTGCGAGATGTAGAGGAAGTCGGCTTCACGGCCGTAGCGCTCCCAGTCGAGGGCACGGTTGTCCGGGAACGGGAACCAGGACCCGAAGAAGGACGGGCCGAGCACCGGGTCGCAGATGATGGTGCCGCCCACCGTCTCGATGAACATGCCGGCGTGGCCGAGTCCCGTGATCCGCATTGCATTCCTCTCGAAGATGAACCGTTCGATTGTACCGACGGCTCCCTGAGCGCCCGGCGGGACGGGCCGGGGAAAACGGTCTAGTCGTCGAAGAGACCGCGGATGTCGTCGGCCGTGAGCGCCTGGGCGAAGAGCGCGTCGTCGTCGAGCACGGCGGTGAACAGGCGGGCCTTTCGGCGTTGCAGCGCGAGGACCTTCTCCTCGATCGTGCCGCTGGCGATCATGCGGTAGACGAACACCTGGCTGCGCTGGCCGATGCGGTGCGTGCGGTCGACGGCCTGGGCCTCGGCGGCGGGGTTCCACCACGGGTCGAGGAGGAACACGTAGTCGGCCTCGGTCAGCGTGAGCCCGAACCCGCCGGCCTTCAGGCTGATGAGGAAGACGGGCTGCTCCCCCTCCGCGAAGTCCGCGACCACCTGCTCGCGATGACGCGTCGAGCCGTCGAGGTGCGCGTACGGGATGCCGGCGGCGTCCAGACGCGCGGCCGCCATGTCGAGGAAGGACGTGAACTGGCTGAACACGAGCGCGCGGTGCCCCTCCGCCTGCAGCTCGACGATCCGCTCCAGGAGCTCGTCGAGCTTGCGGGAGCCGAGGCGTGCGTCGGCCGGGTCGATCAGTGCCGGAGCGAGGCTCAGCATCCGCAGCAGCGTCAGGGAGCGGAACACGATGAAGCGGTTGCGGTCGAGATCCTCCAGCAGGCCGAGCACCTTCTGCCGCTCCCGCTGCAGCACCGTCTCGTAGAGCTCGCGATGCCCGGCGCTCAGCTCGATCTCCAGCACCTGCTCCTGCTTCAGCGGGAGGTCCGGGGCGACGAGCTCCTTGGTGCGGCGGAGCACGAGCGGGCGGATCCGTCGTCGGAGCTGCGCGAGGCGGCGCTGCCGGTACGGTCCGCCCTCCGCGTTCTCCGGGACCTTCCCCTGCTCGATCGGCTGGATGTAGTGCTCGCGGAACTTCCGCGCCGAGGCGAACAGGCCGGGTGCCGTGAGCTTCAGCAGCGCCCAGAGCTCCTCGAGGCTGTTCTCCAGCGGCGTGCCCGTGACCGCGATGGTGACGTCGGACGGGAAACGCGCGACGGCACGATGCAGCTTCGTCGCCGGGTTCTTCACGAACTGGGCCTCGTCGAGGATCAGCCCGGCCCAGGTGACGCCCGCGAACCCCTCCTCGTCGAGCCGCGCGACGGCGTAGGTGGTGAGCACCACGTCGGCCTCGCGAGCCACAGCGGCCACGGCAGGCCCGGCGGTCGAGTCCCGGGTGATCACGCGGAGACCCGGAGCGAACCGCGCCGCCTCGGTGCGCCAGGTCGCCAGCACGGATGTCGGCACCACCACGAGGAAAGGGCGTCCCTCCCCCGCCGCACGGGCGTGCAGGATGAGCGCGAGCAGCTGGACCGTCTTCCCGAGACCCATGTCGTCGGCGAGGATGCCGCCGAGCCGATGCGACCAGAGGAACGCGAGCCAGTCCAGCCCCTCCTTCTGGTACGGCCGCAACTGTGCGGTGAGCCCCGGAGGGAGGGGCACCGCCGGCACCGCAGTGGCGCTGCGCAATCCGTCGGCGGTGGCCCGCCAGCTCACCGCGGGAAGGGCCTCGTCCGCCAGATCCTCGAACTCCTCCCACAGATCCGTCTGATGCCGACTGATCCGCGGGCCCGTCTCCCACTCGTCCAGATCCCCGGCCTCGTCGAGGAGGTCGCGCAGACGGTCGAGCGCCGGGTGGTTCAGGGAGAAGTAGCTGCCGTCGACGAGCAGGAGCTTCCGCCGGCCCGCGCTCAGGGCCGTGAACAGCGGCTCGAAGGGGATGTTCCGCCCGTCGATGCGGACGATCACGCCGAGGTCGAACCAGTCGGGGTCGGTGCTCTCCACGGTCGAGACCGTGATCTCCGGCTCCCCGGCGAGCTCGCGATACGTCTTGCGGCGGCCCGACACCTCCACCTCGACGCCCTCCGCCTCCACGGCGGGGACGACGCGCGTCATGAACTCCGCGGCCGCCACGTCGTGGAACGCCCCCGCGGGGGCGAACGCGACGCCGTGCTCCTGCCAGACGTTCCGGATCCGATGCGTCACAGAGGCTTCGGCGTCCGGATCGCGCACGGCCTCCGGACCCGGCGTGAACGGCACCCGCCCGAAGCCGCGATAGTCCCACTCGACGGTGTACTCCACGGTGTCTCCGCGACGGAACGCCACCCGGAGCACGGCACGGGGCGGTGGGAGGTCGGGGAGCGCGACGCGGCCGACCGCGCGGACGGGGAGACGGCGCGCGAGGAGTGGATAGGCGTCCTGGAGGAAGGTCGCCTCCTCCGCTGCGGGGACGACGAGCATCCCGGCCCGGAGCAGCGACGGCGCGGGCCCCGCGAGCGGAAGCTCCGCGAGCGTCACCTGCAGGCGCGACCCGCTCTGCGCGACCTCGTACACGCCGGAGCGCCCGAGGGCGCGGATGCTGCCCGGCAGCGTCTCGCGCCCGTCCAGGGTCACGACCGGACGGACGACGAGGCCGCCGTCGTCGTCACGGGACACGGTCGCCGTCAGTTCTGCGGTGTCGGCGAGGACGAGCGTCGTCGACCGCTGGGCCGCCACGAGCGGGATGCCGAGGTCGGTCGCCGACCGCAGATGCCCCCAGAGGAGCCGCGACTCGATGAGGTCGGCGACGAGCCAGTCCCCCGCCGTGCCGGAGAGCAGCGCGTCGCGCGCGATGCTCAGCAGATCGGCGAACCACCGCGACTGCTCCCGACCGTACTGGTCCGGCGCGCGGCGGACCGCGTCCCAGGTGGCGGACCCGAGCACCCAGGACCCCGTCGCCGCGCTCCGCTCCAGCGGACGGATGCCGAGGAGGATCTCCCCCACACCCTTGGCGACGTCACGGGGAGTCGCGGTGCGCTGCGGGCGTGAGGCCCACGGGTTGGCTCCTCGGGCGTCGCGGACGCGCACCTCGAACCCGAGCGCGAGGGGGGTCGCCGCCGCCGGGGCAGCGCCGGCGTCCAACAGGGCACGCCAATCCCGCGCCCCGTCTCCCGGGGTGGCGGAGGCGGGCGGGCGGATCATGAGACGATCCTGCCCGCCACCGCCGACACCGCTGCTGCGGCGCTCAGGCCGAGCGGGCGACGCGGGCGAGCACGCCGTGCACGAACGCGCCCGACTCGTCGGTGGAGAACTCCTTCGCGAGCTCCACCGCCTCGTCGATCGCGACCGCGGTCGGCACCTCGTCGTTGTAGAGGATCTCCCACGCGCCGATGCGCAGCAGGGCGCGGTCGACGGCGGGCATCCGCTCGAGCTTCCAGTCGCGGCTGTGCGTCGTGATCTGCTCGTCGATCTCGTCGCGCTGGTCGATGATGCCGTCGACGATCTCGCGGGCGTACAGCCACGACGCCTCACGTGCGGGCTCGTTCGCCGCGCGCTTCGCCTCGGCGGCGAGGGCCACCGCGACCTCGTCGCCGCGGACGTCGGCCGAGAACAGGATGTCGAGCGCGCGCTTGCGCGCCTTCGTGCGGGCGCTCACGCCTTACTTCTCGCGGCCGAGGTACTCGCCCGTGCGGGTGTCGACCTTGACCTTCGTGCCGGTCTCCAGGAACAGCGGGACCTGGATCTCGTAGCCGGTCTCGAGCGTCGCGGGCTTGGTGCCGGCGGACGAGCGGTCGCCCTGCAGACCGGGCTCGGTGTAGGTCACCTCGAGGATGACCGAGGCCGGGAGGTCGATGTAGAGAGGGTTGCCGTTGTTGAGGGCGATGGTGACCTGCTGGTTCTCGAGCAGGAAGTTCTTCGCGTCGCCGACCGTGGCCGCCGGCAGCGTGATCTGGTCGAAGTCGGTCTGGTCCATGAACACGAACCCGTCACCGTCGGTGTAGAGGTAGGTGTAGTCCCGGCGGTCGACGTTCTCGATGTCGATCTTCGCCCCGGCGTTGTACGTGCGGTCCACGGTCTTGCCCGAGACGACGTTCTTCAGCTTCGTGCGGACGAAGGCGCCGCCCTTGCCGGGCTTGACGTGCTGGAACTCGATGACGCTCCAGAGCTGCCCGTCGATGCTGAGGACGACGCCGTTCTTGATGTCTGCGGTGGATGCCATGTGCGAGGAGTTCCGTTCCTGAGTCCGTGGGGGCCGGGGTCGGCCGACAGTCGATTCTACGGGATGCCCGGCGCAGGCCGTCGCGGGGCACGATAGACGCTCCTCCGCGAGACCGGAAGCCCCGTGACGATGCCCGTGGCCCCGGGCAGCGTGGACGAGGACAGGAGGAATCGACATGAGCGAAGACGATCGCGACCGGGACCCGACCAGGATGGCGAATCAGCCGGCGCTGCGGACGTCGTCCGGGGCGGTCTGGCTCATCGTCGCCACGATCTTCACGGCGGTCAGCCTCGTGCCCCTGATCGGGATCGTCCGCAGCGGCGGCGCGGCGGGAACCGTCGGCCTGGTGACCGCGATCATCCTGGTCCTGGGCCTGGCCGCGATGGTCGTCATCCGCCTCGCGGTGTCGAGCATGCGGCCGCGGCTCCGTGCGCTGGCCGCCTGTTTCCTCGCCATGGCCCTGTTGACGCTCGTGGGCATCACGGTGTGCGTGCTGCTCGTCGGCCTGCCCTGATCCCCGCGCGCTCAGAGCTGCGCGACGAGTTCCCGCACCGCGTCGGCGTAGCCCTCCACGCCGCGTCCGATGACACGCACCGCGGCGACGTCGTGCAGGTACGAGTGGTGACGGAACTCCTCGCGGGCGTACACGTCGGAGATGTGGACCTCGGCGAAGGGCAACGCGACGCCGGTGAGCGCGTCACGCAGGGCGACGGAGGTGTGGGTGAGGCCGCCCGGGTTGATGACGATGCCCGCGCAGTCCGCCCGCGCGTCGTGGATCGCGTCGATGAGCACGCCCTCGTGGTTGCTCTGCAGCGCCCGCACCTCGAACCCGAGCGCGGCGGCGGCCTCGGCGGTGATCCGCTCGACGTCGGCGAGGGTCGCCGTGCCGTACACCTCGGGTTCGCGGGTACCGAGGAGGTTGAGGTTGGGGCCGTTGACGAGCAGCAGCCGACGCGGGGCGCTCATGCGGGCACGCTCCCGGTGTCGACCAGCTCGCGACGCATGACCCATTCCCGCCCGAAGCCCGAAGTCTCGATCTCGCCGGTCCGGACGAAGCCGCCTCGGCGGTACACGGCCTGCGCCCGGGAGTTGTCCACGTGCACCTCGAGCACGAGCGCGCGGAGGCCGCGATCGCGGGCCCAGGCCGCCGCGGCGTCGAGGAGCGCATCGATGACGCCCGCCCCGCGATGCGTGTCCGCCACATAGACCCCGACGACCAGCCCCGCGTCGTGCTGCTCGCGATGCGGGAGCACGGTCACGGTCCCGGTCCAGGTGCCGTCGTCGGCGATCGCGACGAACTGCGCGGAGGCGGCGTCACCCGCGGCGTTTGCGGCGCGCTCCTGCCAGAAGCGGTCGGGCTGTGCGGCGGCGTGCTCGACGGAGTCGAGGAAGGCCATCGGTGCGGCCGGGTCGGCGAGGGCCTGCAGCCGCAGCGCCTTGACCTCCCGCCAGTCCTCCGGTGTGATGCGCCGGACGGCGATGCTCATGCGCCGATCTCCTGGTAGGCGGCGAAGAGCAGCGACTCATCCGGCGCCTGGAGCACGGTGGGCTTGGCGATGTCGTCCAACAGGATGAAGCGGAGCATGCCGCCGCGGCTCTTCTTGTCGCGCTGCATCGTCGCGAGCAGCTGCGGCCAGGCACCGGCCCGGTACGACGTCGGCAGGCCGAGCGACTCGAGGATCGTGCGGTGGCGCTCCGCGGCGGCGTCCGACAGCCGCCCCGCGAGCCGGGACAGCTCCGCGGCGTACAGCATGCCGATCGAGATGGCCGCCCCGTGCCGCCAGCGGTACCGCTCGGCGTGCTCGATCGCGTGGCCGAGCGTGTGGCCGTAGTTCAGGATCTCCCGCTGCCCGGCCTCGCGGAAGTCATCCGAGACGACCTGCGCCTTCATGTCGATCGCGAGCTCCACGGCCCGGCGGAACTCGTCCGTCGTGGTGTCGACCGCGCGCGCGGGATCGGCCTCGACGATGTCGAGGATCTCCGGGGCCCAGATGAAACCGGCCTTGACGACCTCCGCGAAGCCGGCGGTGGCCTCGTTGGGGCTCAGGCTGCCCAGTTCGTCGAGGTCGCCGACGACGGCGCGCGGGGCCCAGAAGGCGCCGACGAGGTTCTTGCCCTCCGCGGTGTTGACGCCCGTCTTGCCGCCCACGGCGGCGTCCACGAGGCCGAGGACGGTGGTGGGCACCTGGACGATCTGGATGCCGCGCAGCCACGTCGCCGCGACGAAGCCGGCGAGGTCGGTCACCGCTCCCCCGCCGTAGCCGACGACGGCGTCCGTCCGGGTGAAGTCGGCCTGGCCCATGACCTGCCAGCAGAAAGCGGCGACCTCGATGCGCTTGCCCTGCTCGGCATCCGGGATCTCGGCGAGCAGCACCTCGCGCGGGCCATCCGCGGTGTCGGCGAGGAGCCGGTCGCGGAGCTCGGCGGCGCGGGCTGCGAGGGTCGGCGGGTGCACGACGAGGATCTTGCGGACGCCCGGCGCGAGAGCCGCGGACACCTGGTCGAGGATCCCCCGTCCGATCGTGATGTCGTAGGCGTCGTTCCCGGTGACGCTGATGGTCGTCGTGCTCATCGCTGTTCTCTCCTCCATGCCACGATCTCGTCCGCGATGCGCTGCATCGGACGCCGCGAGGTGTCGAACGTGGCCGACGCCACCTCGTCGTACCATCCTCGCCGTTCGGCGAAGATGCGCTTCCACTTCTCGACCGGGTCCTCGCCCGCCAGCAGCGGGCGCGTCCCGCCGCGCAGGCGGTCGGCGACGGCCGCCTCGGTCACGGTGAGGAAGACCACCGGATGAGCGCGCAGCAGCGCGCGCGTCTCCGGATCCGTGACGGCGCCACCGCCGAGGGAGATCACGCCGCCCTCGGCGAGGGCCTCGCGGACCGCCGCGCGCTCCAGGTCCCGGAAGTGCGCCTCGCCGTGCGTGGCGAAGATCTCGGGGATCGGGCCGTACGCGGCGACGATGCGCTTGTCGGTGTCGATGAAGGCGACGCCCAGCCGCCGTGCGACCCTTCGTCCGACGCTGGTCTTGCCGGCCGCCATCGGTCCGACGAGGACCAGCGTCAGCGGATCAGCCGCGTTCGTCATGCGCGATGAGCGCCGCCTCGGACGCGGGGGCCGTGCGCAGCTCCGCGGGGATGCCGTCGAGGTATCCCTCCAGGTTGCGGCGCGTCTCGCGGATGCTGTCGCCGCCGAACTTCTCCAGCACGGCGCGCGCCAGCTCGATCGCGACCATGGCCTCCGCGACGACCCCCGCCGCGGGCACGGCACAGACGTCGGAACGCTGGTGGTGCGCGGTCGCCTCGTCGCCGGTCGCGACGTCGATCGTGCGCAGCGCGTGGGGCACGGTCGCGATCGGCTTCATGCCGGCCCGCACGCGCAGCACGGTCCCGGTGGACATGCCGCCCTCGGTGCCGCCGGCGCGGTCCGTGCCGCGGGCGATGCCGTCGGCGGTGGCGAAGAGCTCGTCGTGGGCGGCGGAGCCGCGGCGGCGGGTGGTCTCGAAGCCGTCGCCGACCTCCACGCCCTTGATCGCCTGGATGCTCATGAGCGCCTGGGCCAGCCGGGCGTCCAGGCGGCGATCCCAGTGCACGTGGGAGCCGAGCCCCGGCGGCAGGCCGTACGCCAGGACCTCGACGATGCCGCCGAGCGTGTCGCCGTCCTTCTTGGCGTCGTCCACCTCCGCGACCATGAGCGCCGAGGTCGCGGGGTCGAAGCACCGCAGCGGGTCGGCGTCCAGCGCGTCCACGTCATCCGGGGTCGGCAGCGCCGCGCCATCCGGCACGCGCACCGGACCGATGGAGAGCGTGTGGCTGACGAGTCGGATGCCGAGCTCGCCGAGGAAGGAGCGGGCGACAGCACCGAGCGCCACGCGGGCGGCGGTCTCCCGGGCGCTCGCCCGCTCGAGGATCGGACGGGCCTCATCGAAGTCGTACTTCTGCATGCCCACGAGGTCGGCGTGTCCCGGACGTGGCCGGGTCAGCGGGGCGCCACGACCGCGCGAGCGATCGGTGAGCTCCACCGGCTCCGGGTTCATGACCTCGATCCACTTCGGCCACTCGGTGTTGCCGATGCGCAGGGCGATGGGGCTGCCCAGCGTCTTCCCGTGCCGGACGCCACCGGAGATCGTGAGCTCGTCCTGTTCGAACTTCATCCGGGAGCCGCGTCCATAGCCGAGCTTGCGGCGGGCGAGGTCGGCCTGGATGGCCTCGGACGACACCGGGACGCCGGAGGGCAGACCCTCCATGACGGCGATGAGTTCTGGGCCGTGCGATTCGCCGGCCGTGAGCACGCGGAGCATGTGCTCTAGTCTCCCATGCGTTTCCCCCCGCGCCGTGCCGCGTTTCGTCCGGCGGCGCTCAGAGGGCGGCGCGCATCGCGGCGAGGACGGCCTCCTCGTCCGGCAGCGGCGAGACCGGGTCGCCGTGCAGGAAGATCCGGATCTGCCGGACCGCCTGATGCAGCAGCATCCCGAGCCCGGAGACCACCGGCGCCGCACCCCATGCCGCCGCCAGGGCGGACGGCCAGGGCGCGTAGGCGGCGTCGAACAGCGTGCCGCCGCTCTGGGCCAGTCGGGCGGCACTCTCCGGCGGAAGCACGGCGCCGGAGGGCAGGGTCGCCACCGTGAGGTCGACGGCGCCCTCCACCACGTCGAGCGGTCGCGGGGTGACCACGACGCCGCGTCGCTCCCCGATCCCGACGAGCCCCGCGGCGCGCTCAGGCCGACGGGCGGCGACCTCGACCCGTGTCGCCCCCAGGTCGGCGAGAGCGACGAGGGCCGAGGCCGCCGTGGCTCCGGCGCCCAGGATCCGCGCCGTCCCGATCTCGCGGATGCCGGCGTCCCCGAGCGCATCGACGATCCCGCCGACGTCGGTGTTGAATCCTGCCGGGGTCTCCGAGAGCAGGAGCGTGTTGACCGCGCCGGTCAGCTCCGCGTGGGCGTCTCGGGTGGCGGCGTATCGGTACGCCTCCTCCTTGAGCGGCATCGTCAGGGACAGGCCGCGCCAGGTGTCGTCGAGGGCCTCGACCGCGTCGTTGAAGCCCTCCGCGCCGACCTGACGGCGCCCGTACTCCCAGTCCAGTCCGAGCACCGCGTAGGCCGCAGCGTGCAGCTCCGGCGACCGTGAGTGCCCGATCGGGTCGCCCCAGACCGCCAGCCGTCTCCGGTTCACCGCGTCAGCAACCGGCGTCGGGGTTCGCGCGGCACCAGTCCCGCCACTTCTCCACGCCCTGCTCGTGCTCCGCGAGGGTCTCCGAGAACTGCGTCTCGCCGGTCTCGAGGTTGACGGTGACGAAGTAGATCCACGGCCCGTCCGCGGGGTGCATCGCGGCATCGATCGCGGCATCGTTCGGGCTCGCGATCGGCGTGGCCGGAAGCCCCTTGTTCACGTAGGTGTTCCACTCGTTGGGGTCTTCCAGAGCCTCGGCCGAGCTCGAGACCACGCCCTCATGCAGGGAGCCGTACCCGTACTGCGCCGTCGAGTCCATCTGGAGCAGCATGTCGTCGTCGAGGCGGTTCTGGATCACGCGGGACACCTTGGCGAAGTCGTCCGTGCGGCCTTCGCGCTGGATGATCGAGGCGATCGTGA
Organism: Microbacterium sp. ER1; assembly: GCF_023383675.1. Classification (NCBI taxonomy): domain Bacteria; kingdom Bacillati; phylum Actinomycetota; class Actinomycetes; order Micrococcales; family Microbacteriaceae; genus Microbacterium; species Microbacterium sp. ER1. The sequence continues at coordinate 138,728 of NZ_QCXO01000138.1, read as the reverse complement.
GGATCCGCTGCGCGTCCTCGTCCGGGACGCCGGCGGCGGCGAGCGATTCGCGCGTCCGGTCGACCATGCGCTGGATGACCTGCGTCGCGGTGACCTCGGGGTCGAACGTGTACACCGCGGGGAACAGCCACCCCTCCAGGCTCTCCGCCTCCACCCCGTACGCGGACGGATCGGCGACGGCTGCCTCGAGGTCGGCCAGCGGCATCCCGAGAGTCTCCGCCATGGACGGCAGGGCCGATTCGATCGTCCCGCCCTCCGGCATGGAGACGGTGTTCTCGAGCTTGTTCTCCTCGTTGCGGAGCGCGGCGAGGGCATCCTCCGCCGTCATCTTCTTCTGCAGGCGGTAGACGCCGGGATAGAAGGTCACCGCGATGTTCTCGTCGATGAGGTAGTCGTAGAAGACGTCCTCGGTCTTCGTGACGCCGGCTTCGTACAGCGCCGTCGACACGGGGCCGCCCGTGTCGCCCTGCTTGATCGTGACGTACACCTCACCGGTCGCCTGACCGGGCTCCCAGTCCTTCGGCTCCCCCCACCCCATGGCGTCGGCGATGCGGTCGCCGAAGGTGTTGGCGACCCAGACTCCGCCGGCGGCGATGCCGCCGAGGATCACCAGGACGATGATCAGGGCGACGAGGCAGCCCTTGCGGCGCTTCTTCTTGGTCGGCGCACCGTGATCGCGGCCGTCGTCCTGGGCGGCGAAGATCTCGTCGAGCCCGCCGCCCAGCGCGGGTGCGGGGTCTTCGGTGCCGGTCGACCGGCGCGGCCCCGGAGCGGGGGTCTCATCCGCGCTCGTCGCGGCGAGGGGCATCGCGCGTGTCGCGACCGGTTCGGCATCCGCGCCGGGCACCGCCGACCGGTGGTCGTTCCCCGGTGTCTCCGCAGTGGTCGCCGCCGACGCCGAGACCGGGCGGGCGGGCACATCGGCAGCGGGTGCGACACCGGCGTCCGGAGCGGGCGGGGCCTCCTGCTCGCGCGCCGCGGCCTCCCTGGCCGCACGGCGGGATCCGGGCGCCGGCGTGTCGTCTCCGGCGGTCGGGACCTGCGGGGACGGAGCGGGGAGGTTCTCGAACAGATCCCCCAACCGGGTGCTCTGCTCGTGCTCGGGCGCACGGCTCTCGCGTTCGGACATGTTCAGGCGGGCTCCTCGTCAACGGGGACCGGGGCACCGGCCGGGTTTCCGGTGCTCTTCTCCGTGTCGATCGCCTGCTGCAGCAGCACCACGGCGGCGACCTGATCCACAATGCTACGAGAGTTCTTCTGTGATCGCCCAGAACTCCGCAACGCCGCATGCGCGGAGACGGTGCTCAGACGCTCGTCGACGAGGCGTACCGGCACACCGCTCCGCGCCTGGAGAGCCGCCGCGAACTCGCGCGCATCCACCGTCGACGGCGTGTCCGCACCCTGCATGTTCACGGGCAGGCCGACGACGATCTCCAGCGGCTCGTACTCCGCAGCCAGCTCCGCGATGCGCGCGAGCGAGCGCTCGTCGCGGGGCACGGTCTCGACGGGGACGGCCAGCATGCCGTCCGGATCGGACCGGGCCACGCCCACGCGGGCCCGGCCGACGTCGATGCCGAGCCGGACCCCGCGGCGATAACCGCTCACGCGCGGCGCAGCTCCTGGGAGACGGCCTCGAGCGCGGCGGGCAGCGCCGCCGCGTCGGTGCCGCCGCCCTGGGCGACGTCGTCACGCCCACCGCCGCCTCCGCCGAGCACACCGGCGGCGCGCTTCGCGAGCGCACCCGCCTTCGCACCGGCACTGCGCGCAGCCTCGTTCGTGGCGACGACGACGACGGGGCGACCGTTGACGACCGCACCGAGCGCGACGACCGCGGGATCGGAACCCAGCCGGTCGCGCACGCCGTTGACGAGCTCGCGGACATCGTCCGCGGAGGCCACATCGCCCAGCGTCTGCGCCGCCACGCGGAAGTCTCCGACGCGCGTCGCGGCCTCGGCGATGGCGGGAATGCGCCCCGCCCGCTCCTTCGCCTCGAACTGCGCGATGCGCTTCTCCGCGGCCTTGAGGCTCGCGGCGAGATCGGCGATCCGCTCGGGGAGCTGCTCGCGCGGGGTCTTCAGGGAGGCGGTGAGCTGCGACACGAGAGCCCGCTCCGCCGCGAGCTCACGGAACGCATCCGCGCCGACGAGAGCCTCGATCCGGCGGTTGGAGGCGCCGACCGACGACTCCCCCACCACGCTGACCAGGCCGATCTCCGCACTGGTCGACACGTGCGTGCCGGCGCAGAGCTCGCGCGACCACGGGCCGCCGATGTCGACCATCCGCACGACGTCGCCGTACTTCTCGCCGAAGAGCGCCATGGCGCCGGCTTCCTTGGCCTCGTCGAGCGTCACGATGCGGGTGGTCACCTCGAGGGCGTCCTGCACGGCGCGGTTCGTGATCTCTTCGATCTCCGCGCGGGTGTCCGTCGACAGCGCCTGCGACCAGGCGAAGTCGAATCGCATGTACCCGGCGCGGTTGAGCGACCCGGACTGCGTGGCCGTCGGACCGAGCGTGTCGCGGAGGGCGGCGTGCACGAGGTGGGTGGCGGAATGCGCCTGGCGGGCGGCGCGGCGGTTGGCGGCGTCGACGATCGTCGTCGCGATGTCGTCGACCGCGACCGTGCCGCGGGAGACCTCGACCGTGTGGCTGATCAGCCCGGGGACCGGACGCTGCACGTCGAGCACCTCGAGCTCGTAGCCCGGGCCCACGATGGTGCCCTTGTCGGCGACCTGGCCGCCGGACTCGGCGTACAGCGTCGTCTCGGCGAGCACCACCTCGGCGATCTGGCCCTCGGCGGCGCTGCGCACCGGCGCGCCGTCGACGAGCAGGCCGAGCACACGCGACTCCACCTCGAGGGCCGTGTAGCCGTCGAAGCCCGTCTCGCCCAGCGCGCGCAGGTCGCGGTACACCGAGACATCCGCGAGCTGGCGCTTGCGGTTGCGGGCGTCGTCCTTCGCGCGCTGACGCTGCTCCTGCATGAGGGAGTCGAACGCGGCGCGGTCCACATCCAGCCCGGCCTCTTCGGCGACCTCCAGGGTGAGGTCGATCGGGAAGCCGTAGGTGTCGTGCAGCAGGAACGCCTCGGAACCGCTGAGGGTCTTCCCGCCGCCCTTCTTCGTCTCGTCGAGCGCGAGGTCGAGGATGGTCGATCCCTGCGCCAGGGTGCGCCGGAAGGTCTCCTCCTCGGCGAAGGCCGCCGAGGAGAGCACGGACCAGTCCCGCTCCAGCTCCGGGTACGCCGACTTCATCGCGTCGCGGGAGGCGGCGAACAGCTCGGGGAACGCGGGGTCGTCGACACCGAGGAGCCGCATGGCGCGCACGGTCCGGCGCATGAGGCGCCGCAGGATGTAGCCGCGGCCCTCGTTGGACGGACGCACGCCATCGGAGAGGAGCATGAGCGAGGAGCGCACGTGATCCGCGATCACCCGGAAGCGGACGTCATCCTCGTGGACCGCACCATAGCGGCGGCCGGAGAGCTCGACGGCGCGGTCGAGCACCGGACGCACCTGGTCGGTCTCGTACATGTTCTCGACGCCCTGCTTGAGGAACGCGACGCGCTCCAGTCCCATGCCGGTGTCGATGTTCTTCATCGGCAGTTCGCCGACGATGTCGAACTCGGTCTTGCCGCGGATGTTCTCGATGAAGTCCTGCATGAACACGAGGTTCCAGATCTCGAGGAACCGCGAGTCGTCGACAGCGGGGCCGCCGTCCTTGCCGTAGGCCGGGCCGCGGTCGAAGAAGATCTCGGAGTCAGGGCCACCGGGACCGGGCTGCCCGGTGTTCCAGTAGTTGTCCGCGCGGCCGAGGCGCTGGATGCGCTCCGGCTTGAGTCCGATGATGTCGCGCCAGATCGCCTCGGCCTCGTCGTCGGTCTCGTAGACGGTGACCCAGAGATCCTTCTCGTCGAAGCCGAGGCCGCCGTCGGCCTCCGAGCTCGTGAGCAGCTCCCAGGCGTAGCGGATCGCGCCTTCCTTGAAGTAGTCGCCGAACGACCAGTTGCCGAGCATCTGGAAGAACGTGCCGTGACGCGCGGTGCGCCCGACCTCCTCGATGTCGTTGGTCCGGATGCACTTCTGCAGGTCGGCGATGCGCGGATGCGGCGCCGGGACCACGCCCGTGAGGTACGGGATCATCGGGACCATGCCAGCGACCGTGAACAGCAGCGAGGGGTCGTCGCTGACCAGGGATGCCGAGGGGACGATGAGGTGGTCGTTCTTCTCGAAGTAGGAGAGGTAGCGCTGCGCGATTTCCGCAGTTTTCATAGGAGTGCCGGATGTCCTTGCGTGAGGGGGCGCGCCGAGGCGCAGATGCGGGGGGTCAGTTCTCGCCCGGCTCGGTCAGCCGAGCCTCCTGCGCGCGATACGCGTCGCTGAGGATCGCGGCGAGTCCGTTGAGGCGGGCGTCGACGTCGGCCAGGATGTCGTGGCCCCGCGGGTCCTTGTTCATGAAGTGAGCCGCGACGAAGCCGCCGATCACGCCGATCAGGAACCACAGCACATTCTTCATGTCGTCATCCTTGCCCTAGAGCCGCGAAGGCGCGGTCTCTCCATCGTAGGCGGAAACGACAGGAGGCGTCGGGAACCCCGACGCCTCCTGCCTGATGCTCTTCCGCTGGATCAGCGGGCCGCGTAGTACTCGACGACGAGCTGCACTTCACAGGTCACGGGGACCTCGGCGCGCTTCGGACGACGGACCAGACGGGCCTGGAGCTTGTCGAGCTCGACCTCGAGGTAACCCGGAACGGCCGGCAGGACCTCGGCGTGACCGCCGGCGGCCGCCACCTGGAAGGGCTCGAGGCCCTCGCTCTTGGGCTTGACGTGGATGAGCTGACCCGGCTTCACGCGGAACGACGGGCGGTCGACGAGCTGGCCGTCGACGAGGATGTGACGGTGCACGACGAGCTGGCGCGCCTGTGCCGTGGTGCGGGCGAAGCCCGAACGCAGGACGAGGGCGTCGAGACGCATCTCGAGGAGCTCGACGAGGTTCTCACCGGTCAGGCCGTCCTGACGACGGGCCTCGTTGAACGCGATGCGCAGCTGCTTCTCGCGGATGCCGTACTGCTCGCGCAGACGCTGCTTCTCGCGCAGACGGACGGCGTAGTCGCTGTCGGCCTTGCGCTTGGTGCGGCCGTGCTCACCCGGAGCGTAGGGACGCTTCTCGAGGTAGCGGGCGGCCTTGGGGGTGAGGGCCACGCCGAGGGCGCGGCTGAGACGCACCTTGCGGCGGTCCTGGGACTTCGTGACCACGAAGTTATCCTTCCGATGACGTGGACGTGGATTTCACGTCCGACGGACGTATCACCGCGTTCTGCCTCGGGGCGCACGCCGGGGTGCCGTCGAGGTGGGGTGTGAACGAGGAGATGCCCGAAAACTCGGTTTCGAGCCGCTCAAGTCTAACAGACGGCGGCAGACGCCCGAGGTCGTCGGCTCACCGGTCGCCGAGGATGCGCCGGATGCGCTCCAGCCGTGCGCTGATGTCGCGCTCCGCGCCGAGGTTCTTCGGCTCGTAGTAGTGCCGCCCGTCGAGCTCGTCCGGCAGGTACTGCTGCGGCACGATCCCGAACTCGCTGTCGTGCGCGTAGCGGTAGCCGCGGCCGTGCCCGAGGCGCTTCGCCCCGGGGTAGTGCGCGTCGCGGAGGTGAAGGGGCACGCGCCCGAATCCCCCCGCGCGGATGTCGGCGATGGCGGCGTCGATGCCGACGTAGGCCGCGTTCGACTTCGCGGTCGTCGCCAGATACACGGTGGCCTCGGCGAGCGGGATGCGCCCCTCCGGCATCCCGATGAAGGCCACCGCGTCGGCCGCGGCCACGGCGATGCCGAGGGCCTGGGGGTCGGCGAGCCCCACGTCTTCGGAGGCGGAGATGACGAGCCGACGGGCGATGAACCGCGGGTCCTCCCCTGCCTCGATCATGCGGGCGAGGTAGTGCAGCGCGGCGTCCGGGTCGGAACCGCGGATCGACTTGATGAAGGCGCTGATGACGTCGTAGTGCTCGTCGCCCTGGCGGTCGTAACGGAGCAGGGCCTTGTCGACGGCCTGTGCCACGTCGTCGGCGGTGACCTCCGGGACGGCCGTCTCCCGGTCTTCGCCGTCGTCGTCGGCCTCGGAGGCGGCGGCGTGCGAGAGCGCCACGGCAGCGGCGGCCTCCAGTCCGGTGAGGGCACGACGGGCGTCCCCCGACGCGAGGCGGATGAGCGCCGACCGCGCCTCATCGCTGAGCGCGACCGTACCGGAGAGTCCGCGGGCATCCGACACCGCGCGGTCCACGAGCACCCCGATGTCGTCATCGGTGAGCGGCTGCAGCGTGAGCAGCAGCGACCGGGACAGCAGCGGCGAGATCACCGAGAACGAGGGGTTCTCCGTAGTCGCGGCGATGAGGATGACCCACCCGTTCTCCACGCCGGGCAGCAGCGCGTCCTGCTGGGCCTTGGTGAAGCGGTGGATCTCATCGAGGAAGAGGATCGTCGTCTGCCCGTAGAGATCGCGCTGGGTGATCGCCTCCTGCATGACCTCCCGCACATCCTTGACGCCGGCGGTGATGGCCGAGAGCTCGACGAACCGGCGGCCGGACGAGCGGGCGATGGCCTGCGCGAGCGTGGTCTTCCCGGTGCCCGGCGGACCCCAGAGGATGATCGACACCGCGCCGGGCGAGCTGGCCTCCGGGTCGGCGAGAGCCACGATGGGCGACCCGGCCCGCAGCAGGTGGCGCTGCCCCGCGACCTCGTCCAGCGACACCGGACGCATGCGCACGGCGAGCGGTGTCTGCCCGGAGAGCAGGGCGGAGGGAGAGGACATTCCTCCAGGCTAACGGCGGCCGGGGACACGAGGCGAGGCCGGGCCCCCGGTAGGCTCTCAGGCGACGTCGTGGACCGGCGTCGGACGGGAGAGACAGGGCATGGCCGCACGCGGTTCCAAGAAGGCGCAGACACGCACCGAGGCGGAGCGCGCTCGGCTGCACACCGCCCGCACCCGCTGGCACCAGGATCAGATCCGCCGACGCACCCGCGACAACGCCATCGCGATCACGGTCGGCGCCCTCATCGTCGTGGGCGCGATCGTCAGCCAGGTCGTGCATGCGCAGGTGACCGCTCCGGAACCGACGCCCACGCCGTCGCCGACCTCGTCGATCGCTCCCTCCCCGACCCCGAGCGATGCGCCCAGCCCGGTGCCGACGGCTTCCGAGACACCGACGGAGTGAGGCCCTCCGGCGTGGTCAGTCCTCGTCGAGGACGGCGAGCCGGTACCCGCGCTTGACCACGGTCTGCACGAGGTCCCCGTCGCCGAGGGCGTCCCGCAGCCGCGCCACCGCCACCTCGACCGCACGGGCGCTGCGTCGACCGCCGGGCAGCACCTGGCCGATCTCCGCCCTGGTGAGCACGCGCCCGTCGGCGATGAACAGGGCCTCGAGGATGCTGACCGCGCCGCGGGAGAGCGGGACGAAACCTCCGTCGATCAGCGCGCCTCCGCTGCGCACCGCCAGGCGCCCCACCGCCGTCCGTCGCTCGAGGACCCCATACGTGAGCGGGGCGAGAGCGCTCCGGGCGAGGTCGTCCGCGGTGGGCCCGCACGACGTCGATGCGGGCAGGCCGCTCTCCGCCAATCGCGCGGTCGCGGCGGCGTCGGTCGTGGCGAGCAGCAGGCGGGACGTGCGCGACCGTTCGCGGATGGCGTCGAGCATGCCCAGTCGTTCCACGGTGGCGAGCCACCCGGGCAGGGCCTCCGCCACGGGGAACAGCACCGCGTCCACCTGACCGGACGCGATCCGGTACAGCGTCCGCTTGGTGCCGGCCGGGATCGCGTGGTCCGCCCGGGGCGGGGTGATCCGGACGACATCCGAGCCGGTCGCAGCGAGGATCCGCAGAAGAGTGTCGACGTCGACCGGCTCCGGGCGCACCGGCCGCGGCACCTCGACCACCACGACGCGGCAGCCGACGAGCGCCGGAGCAGGACGCGGGGGCGCACTCATGCGGAGCCCTCCGCCGACCTCGCAGTACCGACGCGTCGCCGTGTCCGTGGCGGGTGCCGGACGACGCCGATCGGGCCTCCGGGCCGCGCGAGGTCCGCCCCGCCGATCAGGGTCTCCGGAACGACGGCGCCGGCGCTCCGCAGGTCCGCGAGTGCGTCCGGTATGTCCTCCGCCCGGAGCCCGCTGACGGCGAGGAGCCCTCGATCGATCCGTACCGTCGCCTTGCGTCGTGCCGCGAGACGACCCACGACGAGGAGCAGCGTCCCGTCGGACTCGGCGCCGACGCGCACCTCCAGGACGGGAGCCGCCGTCGTCCCGCGGAGACGCACCTCGGAGCGAAGGCTTCCGCGGTCGCCGGGCCGTACGCCGACGTTCACCTCGGCGCGCCCCTGCAGCGCGAGCGCGAGACGGCGGAGGCAGGGGCCGCAGCCGCGGCTCTCGACCGCACCGTCCAGAGCCTCCGCGACGGTTCGGATTCCGCGGTCCGCGAGCTCCGCTGCCAACACCTCCAGCGGCGAGCACCGCAGCCCATGTGCGCAGGCCTCCGCACCGTCCGCGGCCACGGCGGCGGCCAGGAGCGCCCGCGCCGCCCCCTGACCGTCGAGCGACCCGGGCGCGAGACCAGCGAGCGAGGCATCCGCCGACGCGCCGATGACCGTCACGCGATGCACCACGCGGGCATCCTCGGAGAGCACGACCTCCCCGAACACGCGGTCTCCCCCGCTCGGAAGAGGGATGTCGACGGTCGGCCCGTCACCGTCCGGGAGACGCAGGGTCACGACCTCGATACCGCCGGGACTCCCGCGCCATCCGTTTCCCGCGGGGCTCGCGATCCGAGCGCCGAGCAGGGCGGCCGCCGCTCGATCCGCGGACGCCAGGGCCGCCTCCGTGCCGCCGGATGCCGGGTCCGCGGCGACGTCGCCGATCGCGAGGACGCGCGGGTCGGACGTCCGCCCGTCCGCGTCCACGAGGACACCGCCGCCCGGCCGCGTGGGGAGCCCGGCGTTCCGTGCCAGCTCATCCCGTGCCCGCGCACCCGTCGTCAGGATGAGGTCGGTCCGTGCGAACGTGCCGTCCTGGAACTCCACCGCCGTCACCGCGCCCGTCGCGTCGGGGTCGACGCGGGTCACCCGCGTCCGCGTCCGGACCGCGATACCGCGCGCCTCGACGATCCCGCGGAGTGCGCTCGCCCCGGGAACCGTGAGGTGTGCGGGCAGCAGGCGGTCCGCGGTGTCCACGATCGTCGTCTGCACCCCGGCGTCGTGCAGCGCGCATGCGGCGTCCACTCCGCCCTCGTCGCCGCCGACGACGACCGCGCGCAGCGCCCGCGGCATCTCCGTCGCACGGACGGCGAGGAACGCACGCAGCATGTGCGCGTCCTCCATCGTGCGCAGGACGAACGACCCCCGGGCACGGATCCCCGGCACGTCGAGCCGCTGGGCGTGGGTGCCGGTCGCGAGGACGAGCGCGTCGTAGTCGTACCACCGGTGCGACCGCGTCCGCACGCGGTGCCCTCCCCTGTCGATCCGCAGGACCCGGTCGTCGTCGATGAGGCGGACGCGGTCGTCACGGAACGGCGCGCGATCGAGCTCGCCCGCCGGCGCCGGAGTGCCGCCGCCGATGCGCGCCACGACGGAGCGGTCGTAGGGCAGGCGCCCCTCGTCTCCGAACACGGTGATCCGCACGGCACGGTCCGGGTCCTCCAGCATCCGTGCGACGAAGCGGTGCGTCGCCGCCCCCGCCCCCACGACGACGATCTCCGCTGTGCGCGCTGCGTTGTCGTCCATGGAACTCCTGTCGACCTGGGGACTGTCGTGGTCGCGACGATAGGAGCGCCGTGTTACCCGCAGATGACGCGCAGTGTGTCCTGCATCGAACGTTCTGCTCACGAAACGGTAACGTCCCTCCCCGCGAGACCCCGCCTCGTCGCCGAGACCCCGCCTCGTTCGCGCACGAATCGCGGGGTCTCGGCGGGAAGACGGGGTCTCGCGGATCAGAGAGGGCGTACTAGGCTGAGCCTCGTCCTTTCCGCCTCCCGCGGCGTGACCGCGCAAGGAGAATCACCGTGTCTGCCAACGAGCCCGCGAAGCCGACCCCGCCCGTTCCCACCCCGCCCGCCGTGCCGATGCCGCGGAAGACGCCGACTCCGGCCGCCGTCGCCCCGGCCGCCGCGAAGCCGACTCCGGTCTCGTCCGCCGGCGAATGGGGCCGTGTCTCCGAAGACGGCACCGTCGAGGTGCGCGAGGGTGAGTCCTGGCGCGTCGTCGGTCAGTACCCGGACGGCACCCCCGACGAGGCCCTGGCCTACTTCGTCCGCAAGTACGACGACATCGCCTTCAAGGTCGTCGCCCTGGAGCAGCGCCACCAGGCCGGCGGCGCCTCCGCGAGCGACCTGTCGAAGCAGGCCGCGCACCTCATCGACGAGGCCACGGACGCCGCGGCCGTCGGCGACCTCGCCGGTCTCCGTGATCGTCTCACCGCGCTGACCGCGTCGCTGTCCGAGGCCACGGCCCAGGAGGCACAGCAGGCGAAGGAGCTCGTCGAGCAGGCCGTCGCCGAGCGCACCGCCCTCGTCGAGCGTGCCGAGGCCATCGCCGCCCGCGACCTGAGCAAGGTGCAGTGGAAGCAGGTCACCGCCGAGCTCAACGAGCTGTTCGAGGCCTGGCAGGCGCAGCAGCAGAACGGTCCGCGCCTGTCCAAGGGCGTCTCGCAGCAGCTCTGGAAGCGGTTCCGCGACGCCAGGGCCGTCGTCGACAAGCACCGCCGGGCGTTCTACTCCGAGCTCGACGATGCGCACAAGGCCGCGCGCGACGCGAAGTCCCGACTGGTCGAACGGGCCGAGGCCCTGGCGCCGCGCGGCGTCGACGGCATCCCCGCCTACCGCTCCCTCCTCGACGAGTGGAAGACGGCCGGACGCGCCGGACGCAAGGCCGACGACGCCCTCTGGGCACGGTTCAAGGCCGCCGGCGACGCGCTCTACGCCGCCCGCGCCGAGCAGGCCGCCGCCGAGGAGGCCGACTCCGCTCCCAAGATCGAGGCCCGGCAGGCGCTGCTCGAGCAGGCGAAGGCGGTCGCCGACGAGCCGAACATCAAGCGCGCCCGCGCCCTGCTCACGCGCATCCAGCGGGAGTGGGACGAGGTCGGCCGCATCTTCCCGCGCGACAAGGAGCGTGCGCTCGACGACAAGCTCCGCGTCATCGAGCAGGCGCTCAAGGCCCGCGAGGACGTCGACTGGAAGAAGAACAACCCGGAGACCAAGGCGCGAGCGAACGACATGAGCTCGCAGCTGCACGAAGCCATTGAGAAGCTGGAGGCCGAACTGGCCGCCGCCGAGAAGGCCGGTGACAGCAAGGCCGCCAAGGAGGCCGCGGACGCCCTCGAGGCCCGTCGCGCCTGGCTCAACGCCCTCGGCGGCTGAGCTCTCCACAGGTCCGGCCATCTCCGTCTGAGCGGGGTGCGCGACGCCACACTGGCGTCATGCACCCCGCTCTGCTCTATCTCCCCGGTTCGCGCCTCAGCCGGCCGGAACTCTGCGCCGCCCGTCTGGACGGTCATGTCGTCGAGATCGGCGACGCCTACATCCCCGCGGACCTGCCGGAGTCCGCCGACGTGCGGGCGAGCAGCATCGCCACGCTCATCCAGGACGGCGCTGCCGCCTGCGGGCCCAGTGCCGCCTGGATCCACGGCGCCCGCGACGAGCCGCCGGCCGTCCATCACGCGCGGCGCTGCGTCGAGCGGCGGGTGCGTCCGCGCGTGCACGCCAGAGTCGTCTTCCACGACACCAGACTTCCTCGGACGGACGTGCAGCTGCTCGGGGGGATCGCCGTCTCCACGCCCGTCCGGACGATGTGTGACCTGGCCACGAGTCTGCACCGGGACCCGCGGGTCCTCCCGTGGATGCAGGCGCTCGCTCAGGCCCACCCGGAAGCGCTCGACGACGCCATCGGCAGCCTGCGGACCCGGTCGCGCGTTCCGGGCAGCGTCAGCGGCCTCGCCGCACTGGAGCGGCTGGTCAGGAGGAGGTGACGCGGTACACGTCGTAGACCGCGTCGATCCGGCGCACCGCGTTCAGGACGCGGTCCAGGTGCACGGCGTCGCCCATCTCGAACACGAAGCGGCTCAGCGCCAGGCGCTCGTCGGTCGTCGACACGGTCGCCGAGAGGATGTTCACGTGATGCTCGCTGAGAACCCGCGTGACGTCCGAGAGGAGGCCGGAACGATCGAGGGCCTCGACCTGGATCTGCACCCGGAAGACGCTCTTCTTCGTCGGCGCCCAAGAGACCTCGACGAAGCGGTCCTGCTCGCCGCTGAGGGCCTTCACGTTCACGCAGTCCGCCCGGTGCACGGAGACGCCGCTCCCCCGGGTGACGAACCCGACGATGGGGTCGCCGGGGACGGGCGTGCAGCACTTCGCCAGCTTCACCAGGATGTCGTTCGCGCCGCGCACGAGCACGCCCGAGTCGCCACCCCGGGTCTCTCGGGTCTGGACGCTTCCCGGCAGGTCGATCGCCCCGGTGGTGGGCTCGTCGGTGGCGACGAGCGCGGTGACCTTCTCGAGCACCGACTGCGTCGAGACGTGCCCCTCGCCGACGGCGGCGTAGAGACCCGAGACGTCCTCGTAGTGCATCTGGTGGGCGACCTCGGTGAACGAGTCCTGGCTCATCAGACGCTGCAGCGGCAGGTTCTGCCGGCGCATCGCGCGCGCGATCGCCTCCTTGCCCTGCTCGATGGCCTCCTCGCGGCGCTCCTTCGTGAACCAGCCGCGGATCTTGTTCCTGGCTCGCGTGCTCTTGACGAAGCCGAGCCAATCCTGGCTGGGCCCCGCGTCCGGGTTCTTCGAGGTGAAGACCTCGACGACGTCGCCGCTCTTCAGCTCCGACTCCAGCGGCACCAGGCGTCCGTTGACCTTGGCGCCCATGGTGCGGTGCCCGATCTCGGTGTGCACGGCATAGGCGAAGTCGACCGGGGTGGCGCCGGCCGGGAGGCCGATCACCCGCCCCTTCGGCGTGAAGACGTAGACCTCCTTGGCGCCGATCTCGAACCGCAGGGAGTCGAGGAACTCCCCGGGGTCCGCGGTCTCGGCCTGCCAATCGGAGATGTGCGCCAGCCACGCCATGTCGGTGTCGGAGGCGCGGACCTCGGCCTTGCCGCCGCCGTTCATCCGCTCCTTGTACATCCAGTGCGCGGCGACGCCGTACTCCGCCTGGTGATGCATCTCGTGCGTGCGGATCTGGATCTCGACCGTCCGTCCGGCCGGGCCGATCACGGTCGTGTGCAGCGACTGGTAGAGGTTGAACTTCGGGGTGGCGATGTAGTCCTTGAACCGGCCGGGCAGCGGCGTCCAGCGGGCGTGGATGGCGCCGAGCACGGCGTAGCAGTCGCGCACGGAGGACACGAGGACCCGGATGCCGATCAGGTCGTAGATGTCGTCGAACTCGCGGCCGCGGATGACCATCTTCTGGTACACCGAGTACAGCTGCTTGGGCCGGCCGACGACCTTGCCGCGGATGCGCAGGTCGCGGAGGTCCTCGTCGATCTCCTCGATGACCTGGCTCAGGTACTTCTCCCGCTGCGGGGTGCGCTGGGCGATGAGGCTGTGGATCTCGTTGTAGATCTTCGGGTGGAGGACGGCGAAGGAGAGGTCTTCGAGCTCCGACTTGATCGCCTGGATACCGAGGCGATTGGCCAGCGGCGCGTAGATCTCGAGCGTCTCCTTGGCCTTCTTCGCCGCCTTCTCCGGCGGGACGAAGCCCCAGGTGCGGGCGTTGTGCAGCCGGTCGGCGAGCTTGATGAGCAGCACGCGGATGTCCTTCGACATCGCGACGATCATCTTGCGCACGGTCTCGGCCTGTGCGCTCTCGCCGTACTTGACCTTGTCGAGCTTGGTCACGCCGTCCACGAGCATCGCGACCTCGTCGCCGAACTCGGCGGTGAGATCGGTGAGCGCGTAGCCCGTGTCCTCGACGGTGTCGTGCAGCAGGGCGGCCGCGATCGCCCGCGGGCCGAGCCCGAGCTCCGCGAGGATCTGGGCGACGGCGAGCGGATGCGTGATGTACGGCTCGCCGCTCTGCCGCTTCTGTCCCTCGTGCTTCTCCTTCGCCACGGCATAGGCGCGGGAGATGACCGCGAAGTCGCCCTTGGGGTGGTTCGCCCTGACGGTGCGGATCAGGTTGTCGAGATCGTTGATCCGGGACGCACGCGAGAAGATGCGGGGCACCAGCCGTCGCAGACTCGAACCCTGCGATGCCGTCTGCGGCTCCGCCATCCACTCACCTCCGAATCAGACAATCCTACGCGCGCTAAGCGGGGGTCGGCCCCGCGGCGGGGGCGTCAGGCGTCGACAGCCGCTTTGCTCCGTGCCGCGCGGATACGGGCGTCGCGCTCCTTGATCTGCGGCTCGTTCTCGCGGAAGAGCGAGTACAGCGGCGCGGCCACGAAGAGCGTCGAGTACGTCGCCACGAGGATGCCCACGAAGATCGACAGCGAGATGTCGGTCAGCGTCTCCGCCCCGAGCCAGAAGGCGCCGATGAAGAGGATCGCACCGACCGGCAGCGCGGCCACCACGGACGTGTTGATCGAGCGGATGAGGGTCTGGTTCACCGCGAGGTTGACCGATTCCCCGAACAGCCGCGACGTCTTCTCCCCGTCCTCCGTCGTGTTCTCCCTGATCTTGTCGAACACCACGGTGGTGTCGTACAGGGAGTACGCGAGGATCGTCAGGAAGCCGATGACGGCCGCCGGCGAGATCTCGAATCCGGCGAGGGCGTACACGCCGACGGTGATCACGAGCACGTCGAGCAGACCGATGATCGCGGCCGCCGACATCTTCCACGTGCGGAAGTAGATCGCGAGGATCAGGAAGGTCAGCGCGAGGAAGATCGCCAGGCCCCACAGCGACTGCCGGGTCACGCTCTCGCCCCAGGCCGGGCCGATGAACGAGGAGGCGACGGCGTCCGGCTCGACACCATAGGCATCGGCGAGGGCGCGCGCCACCTGCTGCGTCTCGCCCTCGGTCATCTGGTCGGTCTGCACGCGGACGTCCTGGTCGTTGACGATGACGACCTTGGTCGCCGCGCCGGGGACGACCGACTGCACCGCTTCGGTCGCGGTGTCCTGATCCGTGGTGTCCGGTGCGGTCACCGTGAACTGCGAGCCGCCGGTGAACTCGATCGAGAACTGGATCGGGCGGAACAGCGGCACGAGCGCGGAGCCGACGACCAGGGCGATCGCGATGATGAACCAGAGGCGGCGGCGCCCCACGAACGGGAAGGAGGTCTTGCCCGTGTAGAGGTTGTTGCCGAACTCATTCATGGAAGGCATCAGTTGTCTCCCTCCCTTCCGGCCGTGGTCTGTCTCTCGGCGGCGAGGGCCTCCGCCCGCTTGCGCTCGGCGATGGTCTGCCGGCGGTCCGCCTCTCCGCGTGAACGCGCGTTCTTCGCCCCGCGCCCGGCGGACGCCGTGGCGACCTCGCGGTACTGCGACCGGCTCCGGTACACGGCGCCCAGGGCCTCCGGATCCAGACCGGAGAGCTTGTGTCCGCCGCCGAAGAACCGCGTACGCGCGAGCAGCTGCATGACCGGGTGGGTGAAGATCACGAAGATCAGCACGTCGATCACGGTGGTAAGGCCGAGCGTGAACGCGAAGCCCTTCACCGTCGAGTCGGCGAGGATGTACAGCACCACCGCGGCCAGGACGTTGATCGACTTGGAGATGTAGATCGTCCGCTTCGCCCGACCCCAGCCGTCCTCGACGGCACCCGTGATCGACTTGCCGTCGCGCAGCTCATCGCGGATGCGCTCGAAGTAGACGATGAAGGAGTCGGCGGTGAAGCCGATGGACACGATCAGGCCCGCGACGCCGGCGAGCGACAGGCGGAAGCCGATCCGCCACGCCAGGATGCAGATGACGATGTAGGTCAGCACCGCCATCACCGCGATGGACGCGATGATCACCGTCCCCAGCGCCCGGTACGACAGCAGCGAGTACACCGCCACGAGCGCGAGGCCGATGAGGCCCGCGATGAGACCGATCTGGAGCTGCTGGGTGCCGAGGGTCGCGGAGATCGTGTCCGAGCTCTGCACCTCGAAGCTGAGCGGGAGGGCTCCGAACTTGAGCTGATCGGCCAGGGTCGTCGCGCTCTCCTGCGTGAAGCTGCCGGAGATGCTGGGGCGGCCGTCGAGGATGACGCCGTTCATGCGTGGCGCGCTGATGACCTCGCCGTCGAGCACGAAGGCGAACTGGTCGCGCGGCGACAGCCCGTCGATGCGGTTCTGGTTGAGCCGGGTGCTCACCTGGCCGAAGGCGTCCGCGCCGTCGCCGTTCATGGTGAGCTGCACGATCCAGGCGCCCGAGCGCGGGTCGCGTCCCGCCGTCGCGTCGGTGATCGCGCGGCCGTCGAGCTCCGCCGGGCCGAGGATGAACTTCGCGGTGTCGTCGGGCGAGCAGGCGATCACCGGCTCGTCCTTCGGCGCCTTGGACGGGTCGTTGGACGGGTTGGCGCAGTCGTACGCCTGGAACTCCGCCGCGAGCTTGTCCGTGACCCACGACAGGTCGCTGGCGTCGGTGGGCTCGGCCGTGGGCTCGGCGTTCAGCGAGGGGTCAGGGCTCGGGTACGGGGTGGAGTTGCCGTCCTCTCCGACGAACTCCGTGCTCGCGGCCGTGGTGTAGAGCACCGGACGGAACTCGAGCTGGGCGCTGGACTGGATCCGCTGCCGCGTCTGCTCGTCCGCCTCACCGGGGATCTGGACGACGATGTTGCGTCCGCCCTCGGTGGTGATGTCGGCCTCGGCCACACCGGAGGCGTCGACGCGCTGGCGGATGATCGCAGCGGCCTGGTCGAGCTGCTCCTGCGTCGGCGCTGCTCCGTCCTCCGTCTCGGCACTCAGGATGATCTGGGTGCCGCCCTGCAGGTCGAGCGCGAGCTCGGGTGTCCACGAGCTCTGCTTGAAGACGTACACACCCAGCGCGTTGATGCCGAAGAGCACGCCCGTCACGAGGAGCAGGCCGAGGAGGACCCGCCAGGCGTGACGGACAGGAGAGGATGAAGCCACGTGTGTTCAGCTTTCTGGAAGGACGGTGATCCGGGAGGCCGCGACGGCCTTCGTCTTACTTGTCGTCGGCGTCCCGCTCGAGGCGGGCGCGGGTCTCCTCGGGCGTCTCGACCGCGGGGGCGGCGGTCTCGTCGACGCTGTGGTCGTCCACGCCGTCGACGGGCGCGTCGACGATGGCGTCCTTGGGCTCCACGATGCGGAGGATCGCCTGGCTGTGCACCTCGATCACGGTGCCGGGCGCGATCTCCACCAGGGCCGGGGAGTCGAGGTCTTCGGCGTCGTAGGCGACGATGGTGCCGTAGATGCCGCCCTGCAGCAGGACCTTGGCGCCGGGAACCGTCTTGGTCGCCTTCTCCTCCTGCTCGGCCTTCATCTGCCGGGTGCGCTTGCGCGTGTTGAAGATCATGAAGATCAGCAGGACGGCGAGGAGTCCGAAGAGGACAAATTCCATGGGCATGGGGATGGCGCCTTTCTCAGGTGCACGCACCAGCCTTTGGGCGCACAGCGGTATCGGGGAAGTCTTCAGCGATTATAGGTCATCCAACTTCAGCATCCCGTCCGGGTGCGCCACGCCGAGGTGGGCATACGCCTCCGGCGTCGCGACCCGCCCGCGGGGGGTGCGACCGAGAAAGCCGATCCGCACGAGATAGGGCTCGACCACGCTCTCCACCGTCTCCGGCTCCTCTCCCACCGCCACCGCGAGCGTGCTGAGGCCGACCGGTCCGCCACGGAAGCGTCGCACCAGGGCGTCCAGCACCGCGCGGTCCAGTCGGTCCAGGCCGATCGCGTCGACGTCGTAGAGGTCCAGCGCGGCCTGGACGCCGCGCAAGGTCGCCGCACCCCCGCCATGGACGAGCGCGTAGTCGCGGACGCGACGCAGCAGGCGGTTGGCGATGCGCGGGGTCCCGCGGGAGCGTCGCGCGATCTCGGAGAGCGAGTCCGTCGGGAGGTCGACGCCGAGCACGGAGGCGGAGCGTCCGATGACCTGCTCCAGCTCGCCCTCGTCGTAGAACTCGAGGTGACCGGTGAAGCCGAAGCGGTCCCGGAGCGGATTGGGCAGCAGTCCGGAACGCGTGGTGGCGCCGACGAGCGTGAACGGGGAGAGCTCCAGCGGGATGCTGGTCGCCCCCGCGCCCTTGCCGACCATGATGTCGATCCGGTAGTCCTCCATCGCGAGGTACAGCATCTCCTCCGCCGAACGGGCCATGCGATGGATCTCGTCGATGAAGAGCACCTCGCCGGGCACGAGGCTCGACAGCAGCGCCGCGAGGTCGCCGGCGTGCTGGATGGCGGGACCGCTGGACATGCGCAGCGGGCGGTCGCTCTCGTGCGCGACGATCATCGCCAGCGTGGTCTTGCCGAGTCCCGGGGGCCCCGCGAGCAGGATGTGGTCCGCAGGACGGGACTGGATGCGGGCCGCCTCCAGGAGCAGCTGCAGCTGTCCGCGCACCTTCTGCTGCCCCACGAACTCGCCGAGGCTCGACGGCCGGAGAGCGCCCTCGATGGCGAGCTCGGACTCGTCGGTCGGCTCAGTCGGATCGAGGGCGTCAGCCACGGCTCTGGCCTGCCTGCGCCGGACCGAGCAGCGCGAGCGTGCGCCGCAGCAGCAGGGCCACGGAGGCTCGCTCGGCATCCGTGGCGTCCGTCGCCGTCTGGGTCGCCGCCTCCGCCGCGACCTTCTCCGACCAGCCGAGGCCGACCAGAGCCACCGTCACCTGGGCGACGACATCGTCCCCTCCCGAGGCGGCGGGCGCCGACGGGGCGGCCACGGCCTGGACCTTGCCGGCGAGCTGCACGACGATGAGCTTCGCGGTCTTCGGTCCGATGCCGGAGACCCGGCGGAACGGCGCATCGTCCTCTGCGGTCACGGCCTCCGCGATCTGGTCAGCGGTGAGGTGCGACAGCACCCCGAGCGCCGACTTCGGGCCGACGCCGGTGACGCTGAGCAGCAGGGTGAAGATCTCCAGCTCGCCGCGGTCGGCGAAGCCGAACAGCGAGAGCGAGTCCTCCCGCACGATGAGGCTCGTGTGCAGGAGGAGCTTCTCCCCCACCGTCGCGGTGTGGGCGACATCGGCGGGGACGGCGACCGCGAAGCCCACGCCCCCGACGTCGATGATGACCTGGTCCGGCGTCGTGTGCAGCACGGTGCCGTGCAGAGAGGAGATCATTCCGACAGTCTAGGAGCCGGCTCGTAGATATGTTCGAGCGACACGCTCCGCGTCGGCCCAGGCACGCTGCGCGGGAGTGAGGCCACCCTCCGTCCGCCTCGTCGAGGGAGCGCCGCGGCGCCAGGCGTGACACAGGGCGATCGCCAGGGCGTCTGCCGCGTCCGCGGGCTGCGGAGGCGCGTCCAGCCGCAGGATCCGGGCGATCATCGCCTGGACCTGGCGCTTGTCGGCGGACCCGTACCCGGTCACCGCGGCCTTCACCTCGCTGGGCGTATGGGTCGCCGCCGGCAGGCCGGCCTCGGCCGCGATCAGGAGGGCGACCCCGCTCGCCTGCGCCGTGCCCATCACCGTGTGCGTGTTCTGCTGGGCGAACACCCGCTCGACCGCGACGGCATCGGGCCGGTGCTCGGCGATCGCGGCGCGGATCCCCGCAGCGACGATCGCGAGCCGGTCGCCGATCTCCGCATCCGGGGCGGAGCGGATGACCCCGACGTGGACGAGCGTGCCCCGACGAGCGCGATCGACGTCGACGATGCCGACACCGCACCGGGTGAGTCCCGGGTCGATTCCGAGCACGCGCAACGAAGTGGTCACCTGACCAGGCTAGGCCGCGCGCCGCGTCGCCGGCTCGCGCCGCGCCTACGCGTCGTCGTTCTCGAGCTCTGCCTGGACCTCGGGCGACAGATCGAAGTTGCTGAAGACGTTCTGCACGTCCTCGCTGTCCTCGAGCGCATCGATGAGGCGGAACACCTTGCGAGCGGTCTCGGCGTCGATCTCGACCTTGAGGTTCGGCACGAACTCGACGTCGGCCGACTCGTACTCGATCCCCGCGTCCTGCAGCGCGGAGCGGACGGCCACGAGGTCGCTCGCCTCGGTGATGACCTCGAAGCCCTCGGCGTGCGGCTCGATCTCCTCGGCCCCGGCCTCCAGCGCCGCCATCATGACGTCGTCCTCGGTCGTTCCCTCGGAACCGACGACGATGACGCCCTTGCGGCTGAAGTTGTACGCCACGCTGCCCGGGTCGGCGAGGGTGCCGCCGTTGCGGCTGAGCGCGGTGCGCACCTCGGCCGCGGCGCGGTTCTTGTTGTCGGTCAGACACTCGATCATGAGGGCGACGCCGTTGGGCCCGTAGCCCTCGTACATGATCGAGGTGTACTCGACGGCCTCACCGCCGATGCCGGCGCCGCGCTTGATGGCGCGGTCGATGTTGTCCTTGGGGACCGAGGTCTTCTTCGCCTTGAGCACCGCGTCGAAGAGCGTCGGGTTGCCCTGCAGGTCGGCGCCGCCCAGCTTGGCCGCGACCTCGATGTTCTTGATGAGCTTGGCCCAGGACTTCGCACGGCGCGCGTCGATGACGGCCTTCTTGTGCTTGGTCGTGGCCCACTTGGAATGCCCGGACATAAGTCTCCGCTCGTCGTCTGCGCCCCGGAACGCCGCCCAGGGCGTCGTCCAGTCTATCGAACCGTGCCGCGGCACCGCTGTTGTCCCGCTCGCGCAGGCGTTCGACACCGTCAGCGGCGGGAGACCCGGTCGAGGAAGCGTCGGTGGAACCGCGTCTCGTTGGTGATCTCCGGGTGGAAGCTGAGTCCGAGCAATCCGTCCTGCTCCACTCCGACCACGCGACCGTCGGGCAGGGTCGCGAGCACCGAGGCCTGCGGCCCGACCGCCTCCACGACAGGTCCGCGGATGAAGGCGGCCGTCACCGGCTCGTCGAACGCGGGCACGGTCAGCTCGGCCTCGAACGATTCGGCCTGACGCCCGAACGCGTTGCGCCGCACGACCGCATCGAGTCCACCGAAACTCTGCTGTCCGTCGATCGCGTCGACGACCTCATCGGCCAGCAGGATCAGCCCCGCGCAGGTGCCGAGCACCGGCATCCCGTCCGCGATCGCGTCGCGGATCGGCTGCTGCAACCCGAACAGCCGGGCGAGCTTGTCGATCACGGTCGATTCGCCCCCCGGGATCACGAGTCCGTCGACCCGGGCGAGCTCCTCAGGCCGACGGACCAGCGCCACGTCGGCGCCGAGCACTTCCAGGAGCGCGGCGTGCTCCCGCACGTCCCCCTGAAGCGCGAGGACGCCGACGCGCGGGCTACCAGCCACGCTCGGCGAGGCGGTGCGGCGCAGGCAGGTCGCTGACGTTGATGCCGACCATCGCCTCGCCCAGGCCGCGCGAGACCTCGGCGATCACCTTCGGGTCGTCGAAGAACGTGGTGGCCTTGACGATGGCCTTCGCCCGCTCCGCGGGGTTGCCGGACTTGAAGATGCCGGAGCCGACGAAGACGCCGTCGGCGCCGAGCTGCATCATCATCGCCGCGTCGGCCGGGGTCGCGACGCCACCGGCGACGAAGAGCACCACGGGGAGCTTCCCGGTCTCGGCGATCTCCGCGACGAGCTCGTACGGTGCCTGCAGCTCCTTCGCGGCGACGAACAGCTCATCCTTCGGCAGCGCGGTCAGCGCCGCGATCTCTCCCCGGATCTTCCGGATGTGCTTCATCGCCTCGGAGACGTCACCCGTGCCGGCCTCACCCTTGGAGCGGATCATCGCGGCGCCCTCGTTGATACGACGCAGCGCCTCCCCCAGGTTCGTGGCTCCGCAGACGAACGGCACGGTGAAGCCGAACTTGTCGATGTGGTTCACGTAGTCGGCGGGCGAGAGCACCTCGGACTCGTCGATGTAGTCGACGCCGAGCTCCTGCAGCACCTGCGCCTCGACGAAGTGCCCGATCCGCGCCTTCGCCATGACGGGGATGGACACCGCGTCGATGATGCTGTCGATCATGTCCGGGTCGCTCATCCGCGAGACCCCGCCCTGCGCACGGATGTCCGCGGGGACACGCTCCAGCGCCATCACGGCGACGGCACCGGCGTCTTCGGCGATCTTCGCCTGCTCGGCGGTGACGACGTCCATGATGACGCCCCCCTTGAGCATCTCGGCGAGACCGCGCTTCACGCGTGCGGATCCGGTGGTGGGCTGCTCGGTCATGGGGGTCTCCTGTCGGATGATCCGAAATCGGTTTTGATCTAGATCAAAGGTAGCACTGTCCGATCCACCTAGAATCTCGGAGGAGGATCATGAGCGAGCAGATCAGGGGAACCACCGCGGCGGAGATCGCGGACAGCGTGCGCGCCCTCCGGGATCGTGGCACGCTCCGTCCCGGCGAGGTCCTCCCTCCCGTGCGCGAGCTCGCGGCGACGCTCGGCGTCAACCGCAACACCGCCGTCGCCGCGTATCGCCAGCTCGCCCAAGCGGGACTCGTGCACTCGCGCGGGCGCGCGGGCACGGTCGTCGCGGGCGTCGACGTCGTGCCGCAGGAGGGCTACGCGCCGGACACCGTGCTCCGCGACATCGGCACCGGCAACCCTGACCCGGCGCGCATCCCCGACCCGTCGCAGGCGCTCGGCACGATCGGTCGTCGTCCCGTGCTCTACGGAGAGCCGGTGATCGACCGCGGTCTCGAAGCGTGGGCGCGGGAGTGGATGGGCGCCGACCTCCCCGGTCACGACTTCCGGGTCACCGTGACCAGCGGTGCGGTGGATGCCGTGGAACGTCTGCTCGCGCAGGCGCTCATGCGTGACGACGCCGTGGCGCTCGAGGACCCCTGCTTCCTCGCGAGCATCCACACCGTGCGGCTGGGCGGATACCGGGCCATCACGGTGCCGGTGGACGAGGAGGGGATGACCGTCGACGGTCTCCGCGCCGCTCTGGACGCGGGCGTCCGCGCCGTCATCTGCACCCCGCGCGCGCAGAATCCGACGGGGGTGAGCCTCTCCCCCGCCCGCGCCGAGGCGCTGCGGGGCGTGCTCGCCGACCACCCCTATGTGCTCGTCATCGAGGACGACCACTTCTCTCTGCTCTCCCAGCGTCCCTACGAATCGCTGATCGGACCCGAGCACCGGCGATTCGCCCTGGTCCGCTCGGTGTCGAAGTTCCTCGGCCCTGACATGTGCCTCGCGCTCGCGGCGACCGACCCGGAGACGGCGGAGCGCCTCGCGATGCGGCTCAGCCCCGGTACCACGTGGGTCAGTCACCTGCTGCAGCGCCTCACGCTCGCCCAGCTCACCGACCCCGACGTCCGCGAGGAGATCGCGGAGGCGGGCCGGCACTACGCCGCGCGGAACGCCGCGTTCGCGGGACGCCTGCGCGCGGAGGGGATCGACGCGCCCGACCCCGACGGCCTGAGCCTGTGGGTCGGATTCGAGAAGCCCGCGCGCACCGTCGCCGACCACCTCATGCGGCGCGGCTGGCTCGCGCGCACCGGTGACGACTTCGCGCTCGACGAGCGCGCCGAGCCCTCGCATCACCTCCGACTCACCGTGCACGACCTCTCCGAGGACGACACGGAGACCCTCATCGCCGACCTCGTCGCCGCCGGACGATGACCACCCGACGCGGGCACCGCCCCGCCAAGAATGAAAGGGACCGGGTATGAAGATCCTGTCCATCCAGTCCGCCGTCGCGTACGGTCACGTCGGCAACTCCGCCGCCGTCTTCCCGCTGCAGCGCATCGGCGTCGAGGTGCTGCCGGTCTACACCGTGACGTTCTCGAACCACACCGGCTACGGCGCCTGGCGCGGCCCGCTGATCGACCCGACCGACGTCGGCGAGGTCATCACCGGCATCGAGGAACGCGGCGTGTTCGGTTCCATCGACGCCGTGCTCAGCGGCTACCAGGGCAGCGAGGGCATCGGCGACGTCATCATCGACGCGGTCTCCCGGGTGAAGGCGGCCAACCCGAATGCGCTGTACGCGTGCGACCCGGTCATGGGCAACGCCAAGTCCGGCTGCTTCGTGGCTCCGGCCATCCCGATCCTGCTCCGCGAACGCGTGGTTCCCGTGGCCGACATCATCACGCCGAACCAGTTCGAGCTCGGCTTCCTCACCGAGACCGAGCCGGACACGCTCGAGTCGACCCTCGCCTCGGTCGACCTCGCGCGGGCGATGGGGCCGCGTACGGTGCTCGTCACGAGCGTCGAGCGGCCCGACCGCGAAGAGGGCACCATCGAGATGCTCGCCGTCGACGACGCGGGCGCCTGGCTCGTGCAGACGCCGCACCTGCCGATGAAGGCCAACGGCTCCGGAGACGTGACGGCCGCGCTGTTCACCGCGCACTACGTCGCCACCGGAAGCGCGCAGACCGCTCTGGAGCGCACCGCCTCGAGCGTCTACGACCTGCTTCAGGCCACGCTCGACTCGGGCGAGCGCGAGCTGCAGCTCGTCGAGGCGCAGGAGTTCTACGCGAACCCGCGGATGCAGTTCACCGCCCGCCACGTGCGCTGACTCCTCCCCGACCTGGGTCCCTGAGCGGGCCCGCCCTGGGTCCCTGAGCCTGTCGAAGGGCCTGAGCCTGTCGAAGGTGGGTCAGCGACCCAGAGGCGGCTCAGCGACCCAGAGGCGGCTCAGCGATCGGCGGCGGGCCAGGCCTCCGCGACGGCCTCCCGCACCTCACCGAGGAGCTGCGGGAGCGCCTTCGTCTTGGCGATGATCGGGAAGAAGTTCGCGTCCGAGCGCCACCGCGGCACCACGTGCTGATGCAGATGCGCGTCCACGCCCGCTCCGGCCACCGCTCCCTGGTTCATCCCGAGGTTGAAGCCGTCGCAGCCCGAGACCTCGCGGAGCACGCGCATCGCGGTCTGCGTGAGCGCACCGATCTCCGCGACCTCCTCGGGCGTCGCCTGGTCGTAGGTGGCGATGTGCCGGTACGGGCACACGAGCAGGTGCCCCGAGTTGTACGGGAACAGGTTCAGCAGCACGTAGGCGGTCTCCCCACGCGCCACGATGAGCCGCTCGGCATCCGGGTACTTCGGCGCCTCGCAGAACGGGCATTCCTCGCGCAGTGGTTCCGGCCCGGCCTGGATGTACGCCATCCGATGCGGGGTCCACAGCCGCTGGAACTCGTCGGGCACCCCGACGAGACGGGAGGCGTCCTCGAGGTCCGCCTCACCGCCCGTCATGCGAGGTCACCCGCCTTCAACACCAGCGCGTGCGAGGCGATGGCGGCGCTGATACGGCGCACCGCGTCGGCCACCGGCACGCCGTTCTCCTGCGTGCCGTCGCGGAAGCGGAACGACACCGTGCCGGCGGCGCGGTCCTGCTCCCCCACGATGAGGATGACCGGGACCTTCGCCGTGGTGTGATTCCGGATCTTCTTCTGCATGCGGTCGTCGGAGTGGTCGACGTCGGCCCGCACGCCCGCCGCGCGCAGCTGCGCGATGACGTCGTCCAGGTAGTCGCCGTACTGCTCGGCCACCGGCACACCCACCACCTGGCTCGGCGCGAGCCAGAGCGGGAAGTCGCCGGCGTAGTGCTCGAGGAGGATCGCGAAGAAGCGCTCGACGGAGCCGAGGAGCGCCCGGTGGATCATCACAGGCCGGTGCTTCTGCCCGTCGGGACCGGTGTACTCCAGCTCGAAGCGGTCGGGCTGGTTGAAGTCGAGCTGGATCGTCGACATCTGCCACGTGCGGCCGATGGCGTCGCGGGCCTGCACCGAGATCTTCGGGCCGTAGAAGGCGGCGCCGCCCGGGTCGGCCACGAGCTCGAGACCGGACTCGATCGCGACCTCGCGCAGCGTGTCGATCGCCGTCGACCACTGCTCGGGCTCGCCGAGGAACTTCGGGTTGCCCTCCTCGTTCGTCGAGAGCTCGAGGTAGAAGTCGTTGAGGCCGTAGTCGCGGAGCAGGTCGAGGACGAGGTTCAGGTTGGTGGTGAGCTCCTCCTTGACCTGGCCCTGGGCGACGTAGATGTGCGCGTCGTCCTGGGTCAGACCGCGCACGCGGGTCAGCCCTGACAGCGTTCCGCTCTTCTCATAGCGGTAGACCGTGCCGAACTCGGCCAGACGCAGCGGCAGCTCCCGGTAGGAGCGCCCGCGCGAACGGAAGATGAGGTTGTGGAACGGGCAGTTCATCGGCTTGAGGTAGTAGTCCTGGCCCTGGCGGGTGACGTTGCCCTCGTCGTCGACGACCTCGTCGAGGTGCATCGGGGGGAACATGCCGTCCGCGTAGGTCTGCAGGTGCCCCGACGTCATGAAGAGATCCTTCTTCGTGATGTGCGGGCTGTTGACGAGGTCGTAGCCGTTGCGCAGCAGGTGCTTGCGCAGGTTCTCCTCGATCTCGTAGCGGATGATGCCGCCCTTGGGATGGAAGACCGCCAGCCCCGAGCCGATCTCGTCCGGGAAGGAGAACAGGTCCATCTCGGCGCCGAGCTTGCGGTGGTCGCGACGCTCGGCCTCGGCGATGCGCTCCTGGTAGGCGCGCAGCTCGTCCTTCGTCGGCCATGCGGTGCCGTAGATCCGCTGGAGCTGCGGGTTCTTCTCGCTCCCCCGCCAGTACGCGGCGGCGATGCGGGTGAGGTCCCAGCCGTTGCCGATCATGCGCGTGTTGGGCAGGTGCGGACCGCGGCAGAGGTCCTTCCAGACGACCTCGCCGTCACGGGTGGTGTTGTCGTAGATCGTGAGCTCGCCCTCGCCCACCTCGACGGAGGCCCCCTCGGCGATCTCGGCAGCACCCTGGGTCCCTGAGCCTGTCGAAGGACCCTTGAGTCCGATGAGCTCGAGCTTGAACGGCTCGTCCGCGAGCTCCGCACGAGCCTCTTCGTCCGTCACGACGCGACGGACGAAGCGCTGGCCCTCGCGGACGATGCGCTGCATCTCCTTGGAGATCGCCTTGATGTCCTCCGGCGTGAACGGGGTGTCGACGCCGAAGTCGTAGTAGAAGCCGTCCGTGATGGGCGGACCGATGCCGAGGTTCGCCTGCGGGTTGATCCGCTGCACCGCCTGGGCCAGCACGTGCGCGGTCGAGTGACGCAGGATGTTCAGGCCGTCGGGGCTGTCGATCGTGACGGGCTCGACGTCGTCGGTCTCGGTGACCGTCGCGGCGAGGTCCTTGAGGACGCCGCCGACGCGCATGGCGACGACGTTTCGGTCAGAGAACAGGGCGAAGCCGTCGGTCGGCTGGGCGTTTTCAGGCACTGATCACTCCATCTGGGTCTGGATCTAGGCTACTCGTCCGCTCGCGGGTCGCCGACCGTCACGCGGCGGTCTCGGACAGCGGATCCGCGACCGTCGGCGCGAAGATGATGATCGCCGCCCCGGCCAGCGCCACCACGGAGCCGATCACGTCCCACGACGTGGGGCGGAATCCGTCGACGATGACGCCCCAGGCGAGGGAGCCGGCGATGAAGATCCCGCCGTACGCGGCCAGGACGCGGCCGAAGTTCGCATCGGGCTGGAGAGCCGCGATGAATCCGTAGGCGCCGAGCGCCATGACCCCGAGGACCGCGAACAACCAGCCCCTCTCCTCCTTCACCGCCTGCCAGATGAGCCAGGCGCCGCCGATCTCGGCGATGGCGGCGAGGAGGAAGAGGACGATGATGCGCAGCACGGTCATCGCCTCAGTGTGGCAGGCACGGCGTCCGACGGGGACGGTAGCGTGGGCGCATGACACGGACGATCGCCCGCTGGCTCCTCGCTCTCGCCCTCGGCGCGATGGGCGTGCTGCACTTCACGCAGACACGCGGGTTCCGGGTCGTCGTGCCCGACTGGGCGACCCGCCTCACCCGGATGGACAAGGACGCGATCGTCCTGGCGTCGGGTGCGGCCGAGGTCGCGCTCGCGGCGGGGCTGGTGGCTCTGCCCCGCGAGCGCCGACGGATGGGAGTGGCGACGGCCGGTTTCTTCGCCGCGGTCTTCCCCGGCAACTGGCATCAGTGGCGCACCAGGCGATCGACGCCGGGGCTCGACACGGACCGGCGGCGGTTCGGCCGCCTGTTCCTGCAGCCGCTGCTGATCGCCTGGGCCCTGTGGGCGACCCGATGACGTCGCCCTCGATCGTCTGGTTCCGCGACGATCTCCGCCTGGCCGACAACCCCGCGCTGCGTGCCGCCGTCGAGCGCGACGAACCGGTCATCGCGCTCTTCGTCCTCGACGAGGAGTCCCCCGGCATCCGTCCGCTGGGCGGCGCGGCGCGCTGGTGGCTGCACCATTCGCTGGCCTCGCTCGCCGAACGACTGCGTGAGAAGGGGGCGACGCTGGTGCTGCGGCGCGGGCCCGCCGACCGGGTCGTGCGAGAACTGATCACCGAGTCGGGTGCGGGAGCGGTCTTCTGGAACCGTCGCTACGGCGCCGCCGGGCGCGAGATCGACGCCGGGCTGAAGACGACGCTGCGCGACGAGGGGCTCCTGGTGGCGTCTTTCGCGGCGTCGCTTCTGCACGAGCCGTGGACGGTCACCACCGGGAGCGGCACGCACTACTCGGTCTTCACGCCGTTCTGGCGGGCCTGCCTGGCCCTCCCGGCCCCGCGCGCCCCGCTCCCTGAGCCCCGCGAGCTCCGCGGCGCCGCGAGGCGGCTCCCCTCTGACGCGTTGGACGACTGGGGGCTCCTGCCCACCGCCCCGGACTGGGCGGGCGGTCTGCTCGACACCTGGGAGCCCGGCGAGCCCGCCGCGCGGCGCCGGTTGCGGCACTTCCTCGCCGAAGACCTCCGTTCGTACGATCGCGCTCGCGACACCCCGGCCGCCGGTGCCACCTCCCGGCTGTCTCCGCGTCTGCGCTGGGGCGAGCTCAGTCCGTTCACCGTGTGGCACGAGGCGATCGACGTCGACGGGGCCGGCGGGTTCCTCTCCGAGCTCGGCTGGCGCGAGTTCGCCTGGCACACGCTGTTCCACTTCCCGGATCTCGCGACGAAGAACCTGCGGCGCGAGTTCGACGCGTTCCCGTGGCCTCCCCTGGACCCCGCGCGGCTGGAACTCTGGCAGCACGGCGAGACCGGAGTCCCCCTCGTCGACGCGGGCATGCGCGAGCTCTGGCACACCGGGTACATGCACAACCGGGTGCGGATGGTCACGGCATCGTTCCTCGTCAAGAACCTCCTCATCGACTGGCGGCTCGGCGAGGAGTGGTTCTGGGACACGCTGGTGGACGCCGACGACGCGAGCAACCCGTTCAACTGGCAGTGGGTCGCGGGTTCCGGCGCGGACGCCGCCCCGTACTTCCGCGTGTTCAACCCGGAGCTGCAGGCCAAGAAGTTCGACGGCGAGGGGCAGTACGTGGGGCGCTGGGCCGCAGACGCCCCCACCGAGCCGATCGTCGACCTCGGCGAGACCCGCAAGGCAGCGCTCGCGGCCTACGACGTCGTGAAGCGCTCCGGAGCACCGCGGAGCTGACGCCCGGCTCACGCCCGGCTCATGCCCGCGGCGACGGCCGCCGCATGGCAGACTGGTGCCCGTGAGCCCGTCCCGCAAGCCCGCCGTCGTGCGGGGCTTCGCGACCTCGTCGCTCGCGATCTTCGTGGCTCTCGCCGGTCACGTGAGCGGCGGCGGAGAGATGCCGGGCCCTCTGGGCATCCTGGTGCCCTGGCTGTTCGCCTTCATGGTGAGCGTGCTCCTCGCCGGACGGACGCTCTCCCTCACCCGTCTCACCCTCTCGGTGGCTGTGAGCCAGTTCCTCTTCCACGTGCTCTTCGTGCTCGGCACGGTCAGCGCGTCCGGCGTGGCTCTCCGTCACGTGCACGGCGCTCCGCTCGTGCTCCCCGCGGCCGAGGGCACGGCCGTCGTCGCGACCGCCGACGCCTCGATGTGGCTCGGGCACGCCCTCGCCGCCCTCCTCACCGTGACGGCGCTCCACCGCGGGGAGCGGCTGCTCCTCACCCTGCGCGCTCTCGCCGTCCGACTGGTCCGCTGGGTGCGTCGGCGTGCGGACGCGACGCTCGCCCCGCGCGCCGCTGCTTCTCCGTTCCGCCTCGCCGGGCTCTTCCTCGTGCCGGCGGGCCGCGGTCTTCGCCTCCTCACTCCGCTTCTCGGGCGCGCCCCGCCCTCTCTCCCCGCGCTCTGATCCGCGCCCGCGGCCTCCCGCCGTGCGGTGCGTCCTCGCGCCGTCCCCGGTGACGCGCGCGTCCGAACGCAGGTACCCGCGTCGCTCGGCGACGTCTGAAGAGAGGCTCTTCCATGTCCCCTGTCCGCAGATTCGCGGCCGGGGCGGTGCTGGCGGCTGTCGCGATCCTCGCGACGGCGGCGCCGGCGACCGCCCATGACCAACTCATCGAGAGCAGCCCCGCCGGCGGGGAACGGCTCGACACCGCGCCCGTCAGCGTCACGATGACGTTCTCGGGCGAGCTCCTCGTCCTCGACGAGTCGACCGCCGGGGCCGTCATCCTCGTCGTCGACGCGGAGGGCGAGGACTGGGCCACGGGCGAGGTGGAGGTGCGCGGACGGAACGTCACCGCCGCCCTCCTGCCCGACATGCCCGACGGCGGGTACCAGGTGCGCTGGCAGGTCGTCTCCGAGGACGGGCACCCGATCGCGGGGGTCATCCCCTTCGCCGTCGGAGACGCCGTTCCGCTGGAGTCGACAGGGAACCCGGAGCCGACCGCGTCCGCCACGGGCGGGTCGTCGACCGCATCGGATCAGAACGCAGACGAGACGGGCGGCCCGGTCCGGGTCCTGCTCGTCGGCGGGGCGGGAGCGGCACTCGCCGTCGCCGCCTTCGCCGTCCTCCTCATCCTCCGTCGCCGTCGCGCGGCCGCTGTGGCGCCGGAATCCGGCGAAGACACGGCAGAGAACTCCTGAAAGGCATCATCATGAACACTCGCACCTCCCTCCCCCGCCTCGGCGCGGCGATCGTCCTCTCGCTCGTCGCGCTCACCGGGTGCACCGCGCCCACAGCCGAGACACCGACCAGCGCCCCCGCCGGTGACGATCTCCGGATCGACGACGCCTGGGTCAAGGCCGCCGACGACGGCATGTCCGCGGCTTTCGGCGTGCTCGTCAACGAGGGCGAGGAGGACGTGACGGTGACATCGGTCACCTCCGCCGCCTCGCCGATGATCGAGCTGCACGAGACCGTGGAGAACGAGGCCGGGGAGATGGTCATGCGGGAGATCGCCGGGGGCTTCGTCGTCCCCGCCGGCGGCAGCCTCGCCCTCGAGCCCGGGGGGAATCACATCATGATGATGGACCTCTCCGAGCCTCTGGAAGCCGGTGACGAGGTCGCTTTCACCGTCACCCTGTCGGACGACTCCACGTTCGAGTTCGCCGCGCCGGTGAAGGACTACTCCGGCGCGAACGAGAACTACGACGGCGCCGACGACCACGAGGGCATGGACCACTGATGGCCGCGCGCGTCTCGGGCGCGCGCACCGGCCGCACCGGCTCGACCCGGCGGCAGTTCCTCCTCGGAGGGGCTGTCGCCGGTGTCGGCGCCGCCGTCGCGGTCGGGGCCGACCTCGCCCTCACGCGAGCGGACCCGGAGGCTCCCGCGGCCCCCGCACCGCTCAACGGCTCCCTCACCGTCCCGTTCCACGGTGTCCATCAGGCCGGGATCGACACCCCTGCCCAGGCGCACGGCTCGTTCGTGGCGCTCGACCTCCGGCCGGAGGTCGACCGCGACGGACTCCGCCGGCTCCTGCGTATCCTCACGGACGACGCGGCGCGGCTCACCCAGGGACGATCGGCGCTCGCGGACTCGGAGCCGGAGCTCGCACTCGCCCCGGCCCGGTTGACCGTCACGTTCGGCTTCGGCCCGACTCTCGTGGCACGGGCCGGCAACAGCAGTCCGTCCTGGCTCGCTCCGCTGCCCGCCTTCCGCGTGGACCGCCTGCAGCCGGAGTTCTCGGATGGGGACCTGCTCCTCCAGCTCGCCGCCGACGACCCTCTGACCGTCGCGCACGCGCAGCGCATGCTCCTGAAGGACGCGCGCGGCTTCGCGACCGTGCGATGGATCCAGCAGGGCTTCCGCCGGGCACACGGCACAGAGCGACCGGGCACGACCATGCGCAATCTCTTCGGCCAGGTCGACGGCACGAGCAATCCGCAGCCGGGGACGGACGACTTCGACCGGGTGGTCTGGAGTGAGGACGGCTGGCTGGCCGGCGGCACGGGCATGGTCCTCCGCCGCATCCGCATGGACCTCGACGCCTGGGACCGCCTGGATCGCGGAGGCCGCGAGGCCTCGGTGGGGCGGACGCTCCGCGACGGTGCGCCGCTCACGGGGACGTCGGAGTTCGACGAGCCGGACTTCGACGCGACCACGGCCATCGGGTTCCCGGTCATCCCGGCGTTCGCGCACATCCGGCGCGCTCGCGGGGACGGGACGGAGCGCATCTTCCGCCGGGCGTACAACTACGACGAGCGCCCGGCCGGAGACGGCGTCTCCGAATCCGGGCTGCTCTTCGCCGCGTTCCAGGCCGACGTCGCGCGGCAGTTCGTCCCCATGCAGCAACGGCTCGACGAGCTCGACCTGCTCAACGAGTGGACGGTCCCGATCGGATCCGCCGTGTTCGCGATGCCCCCGGGGTGCGCGGAGGGCGGCTACATCGGGGAGACGCTGCTCGACTGAGGTGCGGGGTCAGTGGGGTCCGCGTCGCCGGGCGGCGGCGACCGCGGGCCCCACGCCGTCCAGCACGGGTTCTCCGTGGCCCGTCAGGACGACTCGCGCGCTCGTCCGTGCCAGGGTGTCCAGCGACTCCATCGCCTCCGTGGTGTCGGCCGTGGCCGCCCTGGCGACGATCTGGGGCCCGGTCTCGCCGGTGTACGGGTCGAGCGTCACGAGGGCGTCGCCGGCGATGAGCACCCCGGACTCCTCGAACAGGTATGCGCAGTGCCCTTCCGTGTGCCCGGGAGTCCACAGCGCGATCGGGGTGCCTGGGGTATCGATCGGATGCTCGTGCCGCACGCGCGGCTGCGCCTCGACGCCCCGGACGTTCAGCGCTCCGGCGAGTGCCATCCGGGTGATGGTCGGGATCCCCCGCGGATGGGTGAGCACGTAGGGGACGCGCGGTGAGGCCGGACGGTAGCTGTACGGATGACGAGCCAGGTGTGCGTCGCGAGGGTGGACGAACACGGAGACCCCCTCCTCGTGCAGCCCGCACGCGACACCGACGTGGTCGAAGTGCCCGTGCGTCAGGACGACCGCATCGATGTCTGTCTCTTTCGCCGCGAGGTGACCGAGCAGGTCGCGCAGCACGCCCCTGCTGCGCGGCAGTCCCGCATCGAACAGCGTCAGCCCGTCCGCGGTCTGCACGAGGTAGCAGTTGACGTCCGCCACGCTGATGCTGAAGAAGCCGGGAACGACCTCCGTCCACTGCCACCCTCTGCTCATCCCGGTCCTCCTCGTCGTCGGCGGGTCCGCGCCCCGCATCGAAGTTGCGCTCGTACCGCTCCCTGGCCTCGAGCAGCACGTGTGCGCCGATCACGGCGATGGGTTCCACCTCACGCAGCAGCGGCTCGCAGTCGGGCCCCCGGCCGCAGTGCTCGCCTCGCAGGACCCAGGCGATGCGCTGCGGATCCTTCTCGGCGAGGTGTCGGTACTGACAGAGCTGGCGCGCGAGCCAGTCCTCCAGCGGACGCGTCCACCAGCGCTCGGCATCCAGGGGATTGACGGAGAGGCCGGGAAGCTCGAGTCCGCTCTCGGTGTCGACGCTGGAACGGCGGGCGTCCGCGTCCGGTCCCTCGGAGTAGCGGACATGCAGACCGGGGCACGCGCGGACGACCGCGGCCAGCTGCGCCAGATGGTCGATGCGTCGCAGCCCGGTCGCAGCGTCGCGATCGGTCGAGGTGCCGCAGGTGCGGTCGAGAGCGGCGTCGGTCATGGGCTGAGCGTAAGAAGCGGCCGTGACGACGCCGAGGGGGATTGACAATCCGGGCTTGGAGCTCATCATCGCCGGAGCGGCCGCGGACGCGGACGCGCGAGAAGTTACCGCGCCGCTTCCGCGGCGTCAATGCCCTCTCAGCCCGCACCCCGGGGTTCTACCTTCGGGCAACCGCACCCACCTTGGAGGGGATCATGAGCGACACCACCCGCACTACCCGCTACGCCGAGACACCGATCCAGAAGACGGCGCTGATCGTCGGCATCGTCTTCCTCATCGTCGGTATCGCCGGCTTCATCCCGGGCCTGACCCACTCGGCCGAACACCTGCACGGAGCCGGAGCAGCATCGGAGGCCCTGCTCCTCGGCCTCTTCCAGGTCTCGGTCCTGCACAACGTCGTGCACCTGCTGTTCGCCGTCGCGGGCATCGCGCTCGCCGCCTCGCCGCGCGCCTCCCGCCTCTACCTCATCATCGGCGGGCTCGCGTACCTCGTCGTCTGGCTGTACGGCCTCGTCGCGGTCGGCAACGAGCAGCTGAACTTCCTGCCGGTGAACAACGCCGACAACTGGCTCCACCTCGGTCTCGCGATCGGCATGGTGCTGCTGGGCATCTTCGTCAGTCGAGAGCCGCGCGTCCCGCGGAACGGCGCAGGCACCGCGCGCGTCTGACACTCGGTGCACCCCAGACGGGACGCCTCCTCCTCGCCTCGCGGAGGGGGCGTCCCGTCTGTCGCCGTCCCGTGCCCTACGACAGGTCCAGGTTGCCGGTGACGGCTCTCCCGGCCGGCTCCGGCACGAGATACAGGCCGCTCGGCGAGTTCGCCGTGTACGCCAGCGCGTCGACCCAGGCGCGGTTGATCTCCGGCTGGCGGCTGCCGACGTACTTGAACACCATAGAACTCCCGGCGTGGAGCCAGACGGTGATCCGTCCGCCCCCGACGCTGGCGTCCTCCTTCCAGGTGTACGGGAAGGGCTCGCCCCGCCGCAGCTTCGCGGTGATCACCAGCTGCAGATGCCGCAGCGCGCGGTCCTCGACCTCGACCTTGGTGCTTCCGTCGTAGATGAATCTGCCCATGTCCGCCCTTCCTGAGATGATCGCCACGAGGTCTCGTCCCACGGAGGTGCGATCGTCGATCGCCGGTGGTGATGTCCGTCCACCCTGTCACCGGCACCGCACCCGGGAAGACGAAGACACCGTTGTGCGGACAGGAAACGAACAGTTCGTGCGAGCGGTGTCCATTCCCCGGTCACCCCTCCGCCGGCTGCACGGCATTCCCCCAGACCCAGCAGCGGTAGGTGCGCTCGCCGGCACGGAACTCTATGCCCGCCGCGAGCGGAGTGGAGCGGACGACCTTGGCCTCCACGCGGATCGCCTCCGGGCCGAACCGCACCCACGCCCGCACCCGCCGCTGGAGCGCGTGCGGATAGACGGTGACGGCGGACTCGCGCAAGGCGAGCTCGCGATCGGACAGGGACTGCAGGGGGCCGCGGCGTGCGGCGGCCTCGATGGCCTGATGCTGCGACCGCATGTCGTTGTACGCGGAGAGCGCGCGACCCGAGTTCCCCACACCGGCTCCTTCCTCCGGCCTCTTCCAGGATACCGATATTCGAACACATCTTCGAACTCGATCCCTGCGGCACCGACACGCAGATTCGCACCGAGGTCGCAGGGCTCCGCCGTGAGGCTGCGACCTCGCGCGGATCTGCGACCCCGCGCGCGGGAGGGATGCCCCGCGGGCAAGAAAAAAACCCCCGGCAGAACCGGGGGTTTCAGGTGGTGCGCGATACTGGGATCGAACCAGTGACCTCTTCCGTGTCAGGGAAGCGCGCTACCGCTGCGCCAATCGCGCCCGTTGGGGCTATTCAGTTTTCCCGTGAGGTGGCGACGGGATTCGAACCCGTGTAAACGGCTTTGCAGGCCGGTGCCTAGCCGCTCGGCCACGCCACCGTGTGGATTGACCCCACGTGCCGCCGATCTTCGAGAAGATCTACTGCACTCGAGCGGATGACGAGACTCGAACTCGCGACCCCAACCTTGGCAAGGTTGTGCGCTACCAACTGCGCTACATCCGCATTTCGTTCCCGGTTGTCCCGGGCACTTATGAAACATTAGCCGATGATCCGCGCTCCGCCAAACCCGTGGCGAATCTCGCGCGTGTCTCCCCGACTGGTCATCGAGGCGCCCGCGGGTCGGGTAGTATCGGTTGACGTACCCCGCGGGTATGGGCGATTGGCGCAGTTGGTAGCGCGCTTCCTTCACACGGAAGAGGTCATCGGTTCGAGTCCGGTATCGCCCACAGAATCCCTCCGAAGGCCCCGATCATCCGGGGCCTTCGGTGTTTCCACCGGTCACAGGACCCTGCCGTCCCCCGGTCGCGAGACCCGCAGCCACCGATAGCCGTACGCGGGAAGCTCCAGCTCCACCCCGCCGTCGTCGTCGAGGGGCACGCGCCGCGCGTCGAGGAGGTCGACCAGGGTCGTGCCCGCGGGCTCCTCCCCCAGTCGGAACCGCGTCGTCGCCGGCCGCTCCGCGAAGTTGTGGACGGCGATCGTGCGCCCGACATCCGCCTCCAGGGAGTGCACCAGCAGGGCGTCCTGCGGCTGATCGATGACGCGGAACATCCCCCACCCGAGCTCGGGAGACACCCGGTAGCGCGCGGTCAGGTCGCGGATGAAGTGGAGCAACGATCCCCGGTCCTCGAGCTGCGCGGCGGCGTTCACGTGCGTGGGTGCGTACCCGTCCGTCGGCACCGGCGCGACCAGCCGGGAGGGACGCGCATCCGAGAAGCCGCCATTGCGATCCGCCGACCACTGCATCGGGGTGCGCACGGCCTGCCGCCCCTCGATGGCGATGTTCTCGCCCATCCCGATCTCCTCGCCGTAGAACAGCACCGGGGTTCCGGGGAGGGTGAAGAGCAGGCTGTAGGCCATCCGGATCCTCCGGGGATCGCCTTCCAGCATCGGCGGGAGGCGCCGGGTGACCCCGCGCCCGAACACCCGCTGCCGCTCGTCCGGAGCGAAGGCCTCGAAGACCTCCTCGCGCTCGGCGTCGCTCAGCTTGTCGAGGGTGAGCTCGTCGTGGTTCCGGAGGAAGTTCGCCCATTGCACCTCCGGCCCGAGGACCGGGCGGGCCGTGAGCGCCTCGACGAGCGGCTCGGGATCGCGGCGGGCGAGCGACAGATAGAGCGCCTGCATCGCCACGAAGTCGAACTGCATGGTCAGCTCATCGCCGTCCGCACCCCCGAAGTACGCCCGCTGCTCCTCGTACGGCAGGTTGACCTCGCCCAGCAGGATCGCCTCACTGGACCGCCGCTGCAGGAAGCGCCGCATGTCGCGCAGCAGCTCGTGCGGGTCGGGGAGGTCGGACGTCGTCGGGACCTCGAGGAGGAACGGCACCGCATCGACCCGGAACCCCGAGATGCCGAGCTGCAGCCAGAACCCGATCACCTTCGCGATCTCATCTCGGACCACGGGGTTGGCGATGTTGAGGTCGGGCTGGTGCTCGTAGAAGCTGTGCTGGTACCACTGCCCCGACTTGTCGTCCTTCGTCCAGATCCCGTCGGCCTGCCCGGGGAACACCGTGTTCTTCTGGCCCTTCGGCGGTGCATCGTCCCGCCAGACGTAGTAGTCGCGATAGGGCGAGTCGACGCTCCGGAGCGCCGCGCGGAACCATGGGTGACGGTCGGAGGTGTGGTTGACGACGAGGTCGACGATCACGCGGATGCCGCGGTCGCGGGCGGTGCGGATCACCTCCACGAGGTCGCCGTGGGTGCCCAGGCGAGGGTCCACGCCGTAGAAGTCGCTGACGTCGTAGCCGTCGTCGAGGTCGGGCGAGGGATAGAACGGCATGAGCCACAGGCACGTCACACCGAGCTGCGACAGGTAGTCGATGCGCTGCGCGAGGCCGCGGAGGTCGCCGACGCCGTCGCCGTCCGCGTCCAGGAAGGTCTCCACGTCGAGGCAGTAGACGACGGCCGTCTTCCACCAGAGGTCGCTCGTGTCGGTGATCTTCATGTGCGCTCCCTCAGAGCGGGCAGGATCTCGGACGCGGCCGCCTTCAGGAACCCGGTCTGCTCCCGACCGACGTGGTGCAGATAGATCCGGTCGAAGCCGACACCGACGAGCTCCGCCAGTCGTCCCGCGAGGGAACGGGCGTCATGATCGACGAGGACCGCCTTGCGCAGCCCCGCTTCGTCGACCTCGCCCACCGCGGCGTCGAAGTCCTCCGGCTGCTCGATGTTCCATGCGAGCGGCGGGGTGACGACTCCCTGCCGCCACTGCTCCTTCGCGGTCGCGTACGCCTCGGCGTCGTCGGCGCCCCAGCTCACGTGCGTCTGCAGGATGCACGGCCCCTGTCCCCCGGCCGAGCGGTAGGCCTCGACCACCCTCCGGAGCGCGGACGGCTCCTGGGCGACGGTCGCGAGCCCGTCCGCCCACCCGGCCGCCCACTCCGCGGTCTCCGCGCTGACCGCGGTGGCGAAGAGGGGTGGCGGCTGCGCCGGCCGGGTCCAGATCCGCGCGCGGTGCACGCGCACGAGACCGTCATGGTCGACCTCCTCTCCGGCTAGCAGCCGGCGGATCACGTCCACGCTCTCGCGCAACCGCGCGTTCCGGATGTCCTTGGCGGGCCAGACGTCGCCGGTCACGTGCTCGTTCATGGCTTCCCCGCTGCCGAGCGCGGCCCAGAACCGTCCGGGGAACATCTCCTCCAGCGTCCCGAAGGCCTGTGCGACGATCGCCGGGTGGTATCGCTGTCCCGGCGCGTTGACCATGCCGATCGGGAAGCGGGTGCGGGCCAGCGCCGCGGCGATCCAGCTGAACGCGAATCCTGACTCTCCCTGCTCGGGCAGCCACGGGGCCAGGTGATCGGAGCACATCGCCCCGTCGAAACCGGCCCACTCCGCGCTGACGACCGCGTCGAGCAAGGCGCTGGGCGGGATCTGCTCATGGGAGGCGTGGAATCCGATGAAGACCATAGGCCGAGTCTGGCAAGCGACGACGCCCCACGGCAGTGGTTGACAGAAGCGCCGGGTACTGGCAGGTACGGCCGATGTCCGAGGGCGGACGTAGGCTGCACCGGTGCCGAAACCCCGCCTTCTCCCCGGACCCTGCCCGCTCTGCGGCGGTCTCACCGGGCTGCGGACGGACGATGCCTGGCATTGCGCGCTCTGCGGCTGGCGCTACGGGGACTCCCCCGACCCCGACCTGCCATTCCCGCGGATCGACGTCGTGTACTACCTCCGGTACGACCGCAGGGTGAAGATCGGCACGAGCAGGCAGCCACGGCGCAGACTCGCGAGCATCCGTCATGACGAGCTCCTCGCCTTCGAACGGGGCGACCGGGTGCGCGAACAGCAGCGTCACCGCGAGTTCGCCTCCGCACGCGAAGGCGGCGAGTGGTTCACCCTGACGCCCGAGATCGGCGCTCACATCGGCCGCTTGCAGCAGGACGGCGACCCCTGGCACCAGTACGCCCGCTGGCTCAGCGCCGCTCTCCGGGGCTGAGCCGCCTATCACCACGCGCCGGATCGCACCAGGGGATCCCGTCCGTCGCGGACGGCAGGCAGACTCGCCGATGAACGGGCGCACCCGGCGCCCCGCGTGAGAGGACCGGACATGAACGGACGAGAGAACATCCCCGCCGACGACGTCAGCGCGCAGGATCCGCTCGCCGGCGACGGGAGCGGCGACCCGAACAGCGACCGCCAGTTCCTGCAGGATCTGCCTCCCGCCCAGGTCGACACCGAGCAGCAGCAGGAGCATCAGGCCGAGGCCGACGACGAGGAGTAGTCCTCGCGACGACGAGGGGCGACCGGATCGGCATGCGGTCGCCCCTCGTCGTGTCCGGCGTCAGGCGGTAGCGGCGCGTCCGCGGGTGCTCTGCGGCTGCGGCTGGGAGAACAGCACGACGACGATGACGGCGGCACCGACGACGACGTGCGGGAGCCAGACGTTCAGCGCCTCGCCCGCGAAGCCGAACAGCCACGGCGACAGGGCGAGGAAGAGGCTCGCGACGATGTCGAAGACGAGGTGCACGGGCATGGGGATCAGACCGAACGGACCCCACTCGTACTTCGTGAAGAGGCTGTAGACGATGAGGCCGACGCCGAGGACGATCGGGATGACGACGGGGGCTCCGCCCATGCCGGCGAAGCCGAAGAGCCAGGGCGCGGCGATCAGAGCAATTCCGACGACGTAATCGAGAACTCCATGGACCTTGGTCGGGATGAAACGCATGATTCCTCCTTGGGTGCCGCCGGCGGCGACTCACAGGAAGGTTCGGAGCCCTGCCCCCATCGGATGGGAACGCGGCATCCGCCTCAGCTCTGCGCCCACCCGTATCGCCGCTGGAGCGCCGCAGCGACCCGGGCGTACCGGGTACGGTCCAGGGCCGCTGCCTCCCGGCGGAGACCACGCTCGTGGACGCTGTAGAGCTGTTCGATGTCGACCCAGGACTCGCGGCCCTGCCCGTCCCACTCCCCGCTCCCGATCGAGAGGTAGTCGCGGTCGCCGTCGTGCGGCCGGCTGGTCATCCGCACCGCGTACACCCGTTCGGAGGACTGCCGCCCGATCACCAGCACCGGTCGGTCCTTGCCTCGGCCGTCGTTCTCCTCGTACGGCACCCAGGTCCAGACGACCTCGCCCGCATCCGGGGCCCCGTCCCGCTGCGGCGCGTAGGACACGCGGACGGCCGGCATGCGCCCGGCATCGAGCCGCACGGTCTCGGTGCCGCGGGCGCGTCCCGGCTCGACGCCGGCATCCGATGCCGACCGCCGCTCGCGCTCCTCGGCCGTCCGCAGACGCGCGTCCGGGCGCCGCGGACCGGGAGAGGTCCGCGACGCCCGGGGGGAGCCCACTGCTCGGCGCAGGAGATCCGCGAGTGTCTTCAGGATGCCGTTGCTGGTCGTGCCCACACGGTCACCCTAACCGTCGTCACGCGTTCGCGAGAGCGTAGCCCTCCTCGCCGTGGACGACCTGGTCGACACCGGCG
Organism: Microbacterium sp. ER1; assembly: GCF_023383675.1. Classification (NCBI taxonomy): domain Bacteria; kingdom Bacillati; phylum Actinomycetota; class Actinomycetes; order Micrococcales; family Microbacteriaceae; genus Microbacterium; species Microbacterium sp. ER1. The sequence goes on along the minus strand of NZ_QCXO01000138.1, from coordinate 97,978 downwards.
ATCTCGTCCTCGTTCGTGATGCGGAACCCGATCGTCTTCTGGATCACGAAGCCGATCACCCACGCGACCACGAAGGAGTAGATCAGCACGCCGGCGGCGGCGATCACCTGGACGGCGAGCTGGCGGGCGTCGCCGCCGACGAAGAGGCCGGTGCCGGTGGCGAAGAAGCCGAGGTACACGGTGCCGATGAGACCGCCGACGAGGTGGATACCGACCACGTCGAGCGAGTCGTCGAACCCGAGGCGGAACTTCAGCTCCACCGCGAGGGCGCAGACGATGCCGGCGACCGCGCCGAGCAGGAGGGACCACCCGGGGGTGAGGTTGGCGCACGCCGGGGTGATCGCCACGAGACCCGCCACCGCACCGGAGGCGGCTCCGACGGAGGTGGGCTTGCCGTCCTTGATGCGCTCGATGAGGATCCAGCCGAGGATCGCCGCCGCCGTCGCGCCGAGCGTGTTCAGGCCGATGAGGCCGACGCCGCCCATGTCCTCGGCGAGCCACTCCGCACCGGCGTTGAAGCCGAACCAGCCGAACCACAGCAGGGCGGCGCCCAGCAGCGTCAGCGGCACGTTGTGCGGCTTGAGGATGCCCTTCTGGAAGCCGATGCGCTTGCCGAGCACCAGGGCGAGGGCCAGCGCCGCGGCGCCCGCGTTGATGTGCACCGCGGTGCCGCCGGCGTAGTCGATCACGCCGATGCCGCTGTCCTCGCCGAACAGGGTGGTGCCGAGGTTCATGATCCAGCCACCGCCCCAGACCCAGGCGGCGACCGGGAAGTAGCCGACCGTGGCGAAGACGCCCGCGAAGATCAGCCAGCTGCCGAACTTCGCCCGATCGGCGATCGCCCCGGAGATGAGGGCGACGGTGATGATCGCGAAGGTGGCGCCGTACGCGACGCTGAGGAGGGCGACGTTCGACCCCTCACCCGAGGCGAGGCTGGACAGGCCGATGTCCGCGAACGGGTTGCCCGCGAAGGCCGTCGGGCTGTCCACGGCGCTCATCGAGAAGCCGAAGAGAATCCACAGCACGGCGACGAGTCCGATCGAGCCGAAGCTCATCATCATCATGCTGACGACGCTCTTCGCCTTGACGAGACCGCCGTAGAAGAACGCGACGCCGGGCGTCATGAGCAGCACCAGTGCCGTCGCGGTGATCGCCCACGAGATGTTGCCGGGAGCATCCATAGGAAAACCTCACATCCGAAGTAGTTGAGAGCTTCAGTGTGACCACGGGCGATTTCGCCCATGCGTGAGGTTTGTTTCCCCGCGGTTACAGCCCGGCTCCGCGTGTGAACATCGCGTTACGCGGGCCTGCGGGCTTACGCAGAATGCGTGAGCGCGTTGAGCCGGGAGATGGCGCGCAGGTACTTCTTGCGGTAGCCGCCGGCGAGCATCTCGTCGGAGAACACGGCGTCGAGCCCGAGGCCCGTCGCGAGGATCGGGATCTGGGCGTCGTAGACGCGGTCGACGAAGGCGACGAACCGCAGGGCCTCGGACTGGTCGGTGAGCTGGCGCACGCCCCGCAGCCCCACCCGGTGCAGGCCGTCGATGAGCCGGATGTAGCGCGAGGGGTGCACCTGCGCCAGGTGCCGGATGAGGTCGTCGAACGCGTCGTCAGAGACGGCGCCGTCCGCCGCGGCGGCGTCCACGGCGGCGCTGTAGGCGGCATCGTCCAGCGCCACGGCGTGACCGTCGATCGCGCGCTGCCGGAAGTCGACGCCGTCGATGCGCAGGGTCTGGAAGCTGTCCGACATCGCGTGGATCTCGCGCAGGAAGTCCTGCGCGGCGAAGCGCCCCTCGCCGAGGGCGTTCGGCGGCGTGTTGGACGTGGCCGCGAGCCGGGTGCCGGTGGGTACGAGCTCCCCGAGCAGACGCGTCATGACCATGGTGTCGCCCGGGTCGTCGAGCTCGAACTCGTCGATGCAGAGCAGGTCGGCGCCCTTGAGAAGGTCGACGGTGTTCTTGTAGCCGAGGGCACCCACCAGGGCGGTGTACTCGATGAACGAGCCGAAGTACTTCCGGCGCGCGGGCATCGCGTGGTAGATCGACGCGAGCAGATGGGTCTTGCCCACCCCGAAGCCGCCGTCGAGGTAGACGCCGGGCTTGAGCTCCGGCTCCTTCTTGGCCCGGCTGAACAGACCGCCGCGCTTGACGGGAGCGCCGCGTCCTGCGAAGCGGAGCAGCGTCTGCTTCGCCTCCTCCTGGGACGGGTAGGCGGGGTCCGCCCGGTAGCTGTCGAACGTGGCGTCGTCGAACTGCGGCGGCGGCACGAGGCTCGCGAGCATCTCGGGTCCGCTGACCGTCGGCGTGCGCTCGGTGAGGTGGACGGTTCCGGTGCGGGTGGTCGGGTCGGTCATCACGGTCCTGAATCAGGCAACGGCCTGTGTCGAAGTCTTACGGATCGGGTCCCGGGGGCGCGCGGAGGATCTATCGTCGAAGGGACGGATCCACACTACGCCGTCCGCACCGCACGCTCGCCCGCTCACCGCTACGGAGACCCCATGGCCATCGAGTTCGACTCCTCCTCCCCCAAGTTCGCCGAGTACGCCGAGCCCGGCCGCCTGGTGACGACCGAGTGGCTCGCCGCCCACCTGGGAGAGCCCGGCCTCGTGGTCGTCGAGTCGGACGAGGACGTCCTCCTCTACGAGACGGGCCACATCCCCGGAGCGGTGAAGGTGGACTGGCACACCGAGCTGAACGACCCGGTGGTGCGGGACTACGTCGACGGCGAGGGCTTCGCCGAGCTGCTCAGCCGCAAGGGCATCGCCCGCGACGACACGGTCGTGATCTACGGCGACAAGAACAACTGGTGGGCCGCCTACGCGCTCTGGGTGTTCTCCCTCTTCGGCCACGAGGACGTGCGCCTCCTCGACGGCGGTCGTGACCGCTGGATCGCGGAGGGCCGCGAGCTCACCCGCGAGGCGACGAACCGCCCCGCCACGGAGTACCCGGTGGTGGAGCGGGACGACACGGCCATCCGCGCCTACAAGGAGGACGTGCTCGCCCACCTCGGCAACCCGCTCATCGACGTGCGCTCGCCGGAGGAGTACAGCGGCGAGCGGACCACGGCTCCCGCCTACCCGGAGGAGGGGACGCTGCGGGCCGGCCACATCCCCACCGCGCAGAGCGTGCCGTGGGCGAAGGCGGTCGCCGAGGACGGCGGCTTCAAGAGCCGTGCGGAACTCGACGCCATCTACCGGGACGGCGCCGGGCTGCAGGACGGCGACGACGTCGTGGCCTACTGCCGCATCGGGGAGCGCTCGAGCCACACGTGGTTCGTGCTGAAGCACCTCCTCGGCTTCGAGAACGTCCGCAACTACGACGGCTCGTGGACCGAGTGGGGCAGCGCGGTGCGCGTCCCGATCGTCACGGGCACGGAGCCCGGCACCGTCTGAGGTGGGAGAATGGCGGGGATGAACGCCTCCGCCCTGCCCGAGACCCTCGCCGAGATCCGCGACGGATTCCTGGAGACCCCGGAATCGGACCGCCTGCTGCTGCTCCTGGAGTACGCGGACGAGCTGCCCGCCGTCTCCGACGAGGTGGCGGCGCATCCGGAGATGTGCGAGCGCGTCGCGGAGTGCCAGTCGCCGGTCTACATCTACGTCGAAGTCCACGACGACGTCGTGACCATGCACGCCACGGCTCCGGAAGAGGCGCCGACGACCCGGGGCTTCGCGAGCATCCTCGTGCAGGGCCTCACTGGGCTGACGGCGGACGAGGTCCTGGCGATCCCCGAGGACTACCCGCAGTCGATCGGGCTCACGAAGGCGGTGTCACCGCTGCGGATCGGCGGCATGACCGGCATGCTGATGCGCGCCAAGAACCAGGTCAGGCAGAAGCGCTGAGCCCCTGCGCCGCGAGCCACTCCGTGATCGCGGTGGTCCAGCCCTTCTCGTCGTAGTTCCAGAGCTTGGTGTGCCTCGCGACCGTGAAGCGCGGCATGGTGACGAGGTCCGGCCGCGCCTCCTGCAGGGCGTGCGAGGCGTCCGCGGGAACGAAGCCGTCGTCGTCGCTGTGCAGGATGAGGATCGGCGCGTGCAGTTCGTCGGCACGGGCGACCATGTCCAGGCGGTCGAACAGGATGGGTTCGTCCGCACCGCTGAGCTTCGCCGTGAGCGGCAGCTGCAGCGCCCCCATGGCGAGGGCGGGCAGGGGCTCGCGCACTCGGGCGACCCGCGCCTGGAAGCGCAGCACGGTGCGCCAGTCCACGACCGGCGACTCGAGGATGATGCCCGCGATGCGATCGCGATGGCCGGAGTTGACCGCAGCCTGCAGGGACACCGCCCCGCCCATGGACCAGCCCATCAGCACGACCCGCTCGGCGCCGTGACGCAGCGCGTAGGCGATCCCGGCGTCCACGTCGCGCCACTCCGACGCCCCGAGGGCATAGGCGCCCGCTCTGGTGCGCGGGGCCTCGCCGTCGTTGCGGTAGGACACGACGAGAGTGGGCAGCCCAGCCGCGTGCATCACCGGCACGGCACGGAGGCATTCGGCCCTGGTCGTGCCCCGACCGTGCACCTGGATGACCCAGGTCGAGGAGTCCCCGGGGAAGAACCATGCGGGGCACGGCCCGGCCGGAGAGCCGATGAGCACGTTCTCCCAGCGCAGGTGCAGCTCGCTCGGCGACGTGTAGTAGCTGCCGCTGAAGGACGCTCCTCGGTCCACTCTGGCGCCGGGTTCGATCTTCGTGAGGAGCTTGCGCCGCACCGTCGTGCCGTCGGCGCTGAGGACGGCACCGAGCTTGACGTAGCCGTAGGTGGCCGTCGTGAACAGGCCGTATCGCCCCGGGAGCTCGGTGTCGAGCGTGCGGCGGAGCTCGATCGTCTGAGCGCCGGTGTCGATCGCGAGGATCTCGGTGTCCTGGATGCGGCTTCGCAACGGGGTGACGACCCGGCGCGCCACCGCGATCACGAGGACCCCGACGGCAGCGCCCACAGCGAGGAGCGCGGGGACAACGATCGCAACGGCGTGCCTGAGACTCTTCATCGCCTTCCGACTCTAGCCTGTTGCCGTGACCGCACACCCCGAGGCCGGGACGCCCTTCGACGCCGCCGTGGCCGAACTGCGCGCGACCGCGTTCCGAGACGACATCGCGGTCCGTGAGATCCCCACGCCCCAGAATCTGGCCCCCTTCGCGATCGCCCTGTCCGCCGACGTCCGCCCGGGCGAGGACGGCGACTCCGTGTACGGGACCGGACGGTTCATCCTGCTGCACGATCCGGACGAGCCGGATGCCTGGGGCGGCGCCTGGCGCATCGTGATCTTCGCCCAGGCGCCACTCGAGACCGAGATCGGCACCGACCCCCTGCTCGCCGACGTCACCTGGTCGTGGCTCGTGGACGCGCTGGATTCCCGGGACGCGATCTACCACTCCCCGTCCGGCACGTCGACGAAGACGCTGTCGAAGGGATTCGGGGGCCTCGCCGACGAGGGCGACGGCGCACAGATAGAATTGCGGGCGTCCTGGACTCCGGAGGGCCCGTTCCGACCGCACGTCGAAGCATGGGCCGAGCTGGTCGGAATGCTGGCGGGGCTTCCGCCGGGTTCCGAGGGCATCGCCGTGATCGGCGCGCGAAAGGCTGTACGTGACTGAATACTCCGTGATCTCCGAAACCGAGGAGTTCCGTGCCGCCTGCGCTGCGCTCGCCGCAGGCACCGGGCCGGTCGCCGTCGATGTCGAGCGGGCGTCCGGCTTCCGCTACTCGCAGCGGGCCTATCTGGTTCAGGTGTTCCGGCGCGAGGCCGGGGTGTTCCTGTTCGACCCGCCCGCGATCGGCGACTTCGCTCCCCTGCAGGAGGCCATCGGCGACGTCGAGTGGGTGCTCCACGCGGCCAGCCAGGACCTCCCGTCGCTGCGCGAGCTGCACCTGGAGCCGAAGGAGATCTTCGACACCGAGCTGGCGTCCCGTCTGCTCGGTCACGACCGGGTGGGTCTGGCCGCCGTCGTCGAGGACACGCTCGGCATCACCCTGAAGAAGGAGCACTCGGCGGCCGACTGGTCCACCCGTCCGCTGCCCGACTCCTGGCTGGACTATGCCGCGCTCGACGTGCTGCACCTCGTCGACGTCCGCGACGCCCTCGTCGCCGAGCTCGAAGAACAGGGCAAGACCGCGTTCGCCGCGCAGGAGTTCGCCGCCACCCTGGCGCGCGCCCCGAAGGCCCCGCGCGAAGACCCCTGGCGGCGGCTGAGCGGGCTCCACCAGGTGCGCGGCGCCCGCAACCTCGCCGTCGCCCGCGCCCTGTGGGAGGCGCGCGAGATGTACGCGCAGCAGCAGGACATCTCGCCCGGGCGCCTCGTTCCCGACCGCTCCCTCGTCGCTGCGGTCCTCGCCAACCCCGCCTCCAAGCAGGCTCTCGCGGGAGTCAAGGAGTTCCAGGGTCGCGCGAGCCGCACCCAGCTCGACCGGTGGTGGCAGGCGATCGTCGACGGCCGTGCCGCCGAGACGCTGCCGCGCGAGCGTGTGCCCAGCGACGCGCTCCCGCCGCCCCGCGCCTGGGGCGACCGCAACCCGGAGGCGGACGCCCGCCTGAAGGCCGCCCGTCCCGCCGTCGAGGCCGTCGCGGAGGAGCTGGGCATGCCCACCGAGAACCTCCTCACGCCCGAGTACCTGCGCCGGGTCGCATGGGACGGCCCTGGGACGACGGCGGAGAAGATCGGCGCCGCGCTCTCCGCGCTCGGAGCCCGCCCCTGGCAGGTTGAACAGACTGCACAGAAGATCGCCGACGCCTTTGTAGAGGCGGCGCAATCGCCGGACACCACGTCCGCGACCGCTTCGTAGGTTCGATCCAACCGATTCCTCCCGGTTTCCGGCCGTTCATAGACTGAGGCCACCGCACTAACTTGGAGGCAGAGTGGCCGAGATCTCGGACGTCTTCTTCGTCGATGGAGTGCGCACCCCCTTCGGGCGCGCCGGCGAAAAGGGCATGTACTGGAACACCCGCGCGGATGACCTCGCCGTGAAGGCGACCATCGGCCTGATGGAGCGCAACGCGGCCGTACCGGCGGACCGCATCGACGATGTCGCCATCGCCGCGACGAGCCAGACCGGCGACCAGGGGCTCACCCTCGGGCGGTCGGTGGCGATCCTCGCCGGACTCCCCCAGACCGTCCCCGGACTCGCGGTGGAGCGCATGTGCGCCGGCGCGATGACGAGCGTGACGACCATGGGCGCCTCGATCGGCGTGGGCATGTACGACCTCGCCCTGGCGGGCGGTGTCGAGCACATGGGGCACCACCCGATCGGCGCGAACGCCGACCCCAACCCGCGTTTCGTGGCGGAGAAGATGGTCGACCCCGGAGCCCTCAACATGGGCGTCACCGCGGAGCGCATCTTCGACCGCTTCCCGCACCTCACCAAGGAGCGCTCCGACCGCTACGGCATGCGCAGCCAGCAGAAGGTGCAGGCCGCCTATGACGCCGGCAAGATCCAGCCGGATCTCGTGCCGGTCGCGATCAAGCGCGCCGACGGGGCCTGGGGCCTGGCCACCGAGGACGAGGGCCGCCGTCCGCAGACCACGATGGAGGACCTCGCCGGCCTCAAGACGCCGTTCCGTCCGCACGGCCGCGTCACCGCCGGAACGTCTTCGCCGCTCACCGACGGCGCGACGATGTCGCTGCTCGCCGGCGGAAGCGCCGTCAAGGAGCTCGGCCTCGCGCCGAAGATGCGGATGGTCTCGTTCGCCTTCGCCGGCGTGCAGCCGGAGATCATGGGCATCGGCCCGATCCCGTCGACCGAGAAGGCGCTCAAGAAGGCCGGCCTCGACATCTCCGACATCGGTCTGTTCGAGCTCAACGAGGCGTTCGCCATCCAGGTCATCTCCCTCCTCGATCACTTCGGCATCGATGACGACGACCCCCGGGTGAATCCGTGGGGCGGCGCGATCGCGGTCGGCCACCCGCTGGCCGCTTCCGGCGTCCGGCTCATGATCCAGCTCGCGGCGCAGTTCGCGGAGCGCCCCGACGTGCGCTACGGCCTGACGGCGATGTGCGTCGGTCTCGGGCAGGGCGGCTCGGTCATCTGGGAGAACCCGCACTACGACGGAAAGAAGAAGAAGTGAGCTACGACGACGTCGACTTCTCGCCCATCCAGGCGCTCACCGAGGGAGAGGTCGTCACGCACTCCCCCGTGCGCGACATCCGCCTCGCATCGGGCAAGGTCCTCGCCCTGATCACGCTGGACAACGGTCGTGACCACACCCGTCCGAACACCCTGGGTCCGGCCACCCTCACCGAACTCGGCGCGACGCTGGACGGCCTCAGGGCCCGCGCGGCGGCCGGCGAGATCCAGGCGGTCGGCATCACCGGCAAGCAGTACATCATGGCCGCCGGCGCCGACCTCTCCGACATCAGCAAGGTCGGTTCGCGTGACAACGCGCGGCTGATTGCCCAGCTCGGCCACAAGGTGCTCGGGAAGCTGAGCGAGCTCGGCGTGCCGTCGTTCGCGTTCGTGAACGGCCTGGCGCTCGGCGGCGGGCTGGAGATCGCCCTGAACTCCACGTACCGCACGGTCGACGCCTCGGCCGCGGCCGTGGCACTGCCCGAGGTCTTCCTCGGCATCATCCCCGGGTGGGGCGGCGCCTACCTCCTGCCGAACCTCATCGGCATCGAGAACGCCCTCGAGGTGGTCATCTCCAACCCGCTCAAGCAGAACCGCATGCTGAAGCCGCAGCAGGCCTTCGACCTGGGCATCTTCGACGCCATCTTCCCCGCGGCGAACTACCTCGAGAACTCGCTCGCCTGGGCGGACGCGGTCCTCGGCGGCACGAAGGTCGTGCGCAAGAACGAGCCGGGCAAGATCGAGCGCCTCACCAAGTGGCCGATCGCCATCAAGATGGCGCGGGGCATGCTGGAGTCCAAGATCGGCACCGTGCCGAAGTCGCCGTACGCGGCTCTCGAGCTGCTCGACAAGGCGAAGAGCGGCACCAAGGCGGAGGGCTTCGCCCGCGAAGACGAGGCCCTGGCGGAACTGGTGACCGGCGATCAGTTCGCCGCGTCGATGTACGCCTTCGACCTCGTGCAGAAGCGCGCGAAGCGCCCGGTCGGCGCCCCTGACAAGGAGCTCGCGAAGAAGGTCACCAAGGTCGGCATCATCGGTGCGGGTCTCATGGCCAGCCAGTTCGCGCTGCTGTTCGTGCGCAAGCTCCAGGTGCCCGTGCTGATCACCGACCTCGACCAGGCGCGCGTCGACAAGGGCGTCGCCTACATCCACGAGGAGATCGGCAAGCTGGAGGCCAAGGGCCGCGTGGACGCGGACACCGCGAACAAGCTGCGCGGTCTCGTCACGGGCACGACCGACAAGACCCTCTACGCGGACTGCGACTTCGTCATCGAGGCGGTCTTCGAAGAGGTCGGCGTCAAGCAGCAGGTCTTCGGCGAGATCGAGAAGATCATCGCGGAGGACGCGGTGCTCGCCACGAACACCTCGTCGCTGTCGGTCGAGGAGATCGGCGCGAAGCTGGCCCACCCGGAGCGGCTCGTCGGCTTCCACTTCTTCAACCCGGTCGCGGTCATGCCGCTGATCGAGATCGTGAAGACGCCGGCGACGGCGGACACCGCGCTGTCGACCGCGTTCGTCGTCGCCAGGAACCTCGGCAAGAACGCGGTGCTCACCGCCGACGCCCCGGGCTTCGTGGTGAACCGTCTGCTCGCAAAGGTCATGGGCGAGGCGGCGCGCGCCGTCTACGAGGGCACCCCGATCGCCGACGTCGAGAAGGCGTTCGCGCCGCTCGGCCTGCCGATGGGCCCCTTCCAGCTCATCGACCTCGTCGGCTGGAAGGTCGCCGCGCACGTGCAGGACACGATGGTGCGCGCGTTCCCGGACCGCTTCTACGCGAACGAGAACTTCCACGCCCTGGCCGAGCTCGACCAGGTCGTCGAGAAGGACAAGGGCGGCCGTGTGGTCGGCTGGACGAAGCAGGCCGAGAAGGTCCTGGCGCCCGCCGTCGGCAAGAGCCCGGCGTCGGCGGCCACGATCCTGCAGCGCGTGCAGGACGGTCTCGCGACCGAGATCAAGCTGATGCTCGACGAGGGCGTGGTGCCGGAGGTCGAGGACATCGACCTGTGCCTCATCCTCGGCGCCGGCTGGCCGTTCATCGATGGTGGGGCGTCGCCGTACCTCGACCGCGAGGGGGCCTCCGAGCGCGCATTCGGCGGCTCGTTCCACACCCCGCAGATCCGCGGCATCCAGAACCGCTGATCAGCTCTCCGCAGGGGGTCGCGCCGTGGGCGTGGCCCCCTGTGTCGTCCGCGGCGTCGGACGGGTATCCGGCTCGCCGTTGCGCGGCCAGTGCGACAGCGCGTGCTCCGCGAGGGCGGTGATGGTCAGGGACGGGTTCACCCCCGGATTCGCGGGCACAGCGGCGCCGTCGACGACGTGCAGCCCGGGGTGCCCCCAGACGCGCTGATACTCGTCCACGACACCCTCCTCCGGTGCACCGGAGATCACCGCTCCCCCGAGGAAGTGCGCGGTGAGCGGGATCCCGAAGACCTCGGGCCAGGAGCCGCGCGCCGCCGTGGGCACCCCGCCCTCACGCTGCAGACGCGCGGCGATGGCTCGGGCGGCGCGATGCGCCTCGGGCAGGTGGCTGGGGTTCGGCGCGCCATGCCCCTGGGCACTCGTGAGCCGCGTCCGCCCGAGGCGACGCCGCAGGGACAGGGTGAGCGAGTTGTCGGCGGTCTGCATGACGAGCGCGATGATCCCCCGTTCGCTCCAGCGCCGGAGGGAGGCGAGGCGGAGGGCCTGCACGGGTCGGCGCAGCACCTGCCCCGCGAGTGCGGCGAGGCGGCCCGGCAGGGCGCGGTCGCCGGGGACCAGCACGGTGGCGAGAGCGCCCATGAGGTTGGATCCCGGACCGTAGCGGACGTTCTCGACATGGGTGCGGTCGTCCACGTGGAAAGAGGTGGTGATCGCCACGCCCCGCGCCAGCTCCACCCGCTCCGGCACCCGGACGGCGACGGCGCCGTCCAAGGCCTCCGAGTTCGTCCGGGTGAGCCGGCCCACCGCGTCGGAGATCCGCGGAAGCGCGCCCGACGCCTTCATCCGATGGAGGAGCTGCTGGGTGCCCCAGGTCCCCGCCGCCAGCACGACCTCTCGCGCGATGACGGTCTGCTCACGCCGCCGGAACCAGGCACCACTGCGTCGTGTCGTGACCGAGAAGCCGCCGTCCGGCAGCTCGCGCACCTCGGTGACGGTGCGCAGCGGCTCGATGACCGCCCCGCGGCGCTCGGCCAGGGCGAGGTAGTTCTTCACGAGGGTGTTCTTCGCGCCGACGCGGCAGCCGACCATGCAGTTCCCACAGAGCGTGCAGCCTGTGCGCTCGGGGCCCTCCCCGCCGAAGAACGGATCAGCGACCCGCTTCCCCGGTTCCCCGAACCACACGCCCACGGGTGCGCGGCGGAACGTCGCGCCCACCCCGAGGTCCTCGGCGGCTCCGGCCATGATCCGCTCGACCGGTCCGTCGTGCGGATAGCGGTCCACCACGCCGAGCATGCGCCGGGCTGTGGCATAGTGCGGGGCGAGCGCGGTGCGCCAGTCCCGGATCGATGCCCACTGCGGGTCGGCGAAGAACGCCGCGCCCGGTTCGTACAGCGTGTTGGCGTAGTTGAGCGACCCCCCGCCCACGCCCGCACCGGCGAGGATCATGACGTGCGGAAGCCGATGGATGCGCTGCACCCCGAAGCACCCGAGCGCCGGGGCCCAGAGGTAGCGACGCACGTCCCAGCTGGTCTTCGCGAAGTCCTCGTCGGCGAATCGCCGCCCGGCCTCGAACACGCGGACGCGGTAGCCCTTCTCCGTGAGCCGGAGGGCCGCGACGGAGCCGCCGAAGCCCGAACCGACGATGACGACGTCCTCATCGAACATGCGCGTCCCTCCGCTCCGCCCGGGTCATGACGATCAGTGCCCCCGCGCGGATCGAGATCGTGCAGGTCTCCTCACCGACACGCTCACCGTCCGCGTAGGCCACGAGCCCCGGGGCGGCGACGGTGACCGTGCGGGCCCGGACGTGCCGCACCTCCCGGCGCGCCAGGTGCGTCCCGCGCAGGAGGAGCGGGAACAGTCGCACCAGGCGGAGGCGGCCGAGCGGACCCACGGCGACGATGTCGAGGACGCCGTCGTCGGGGGCGGCGCCGATGCACACCGGCATCCCCCCGCCGTAGCTCGCGGTGTTCCCGACCGCGACGAGCGTGCCGGGTGCCGCCGTCTCCGGGCCGTCATCGACGCGGATCGTGAAGTCGAACGGACGCAGCCGGACGAGCTCGACCAGCAGCGCGAGGTAGTACCGCAACGCGCCGGAGGGCCAGCGGAGGCGGTTGGTGCGATCGCTCACCCGGGCGTCGAACCCCAGCGCCGCCACGGTGAGGAACAGCGAGGTGCCCGTCGCGGTCCGCACCTCGCCGATGTCGATGGCACGGGGCACGCCGGTCAGCGCGAGCTCCACGGCCTCCGACACGTCCGCGCGCGGCAGCCCGAGGGCGCGCGCCAGGTCGTTCCCGGTCCCGGCGGGAACCACCGTCACCGGGACACCCGCCGCACACACGACCTCGAGGATGCCCGAGAGGGTGCCGTCGCCGCCCACGACGACGAGTCCGTCCGGTCCCGCGTCCAGGGCCACTGCGGCCAGCCGCCTCGTGTCGGCAGCCGAACGCCCGGCGTACACGCGCACGTCCGCCCCGCGCCGTCGGAGGTGAGCGAGCGCGTCGTCCGCGACCCGCTGCCCGCGGCCCTTGCCGGACAGCGGGTTCGACAGCACCGCGATGTGCCCCATCTCAGACGGTCGTCCCGGTCGGGACATCGGCGAGGACGGCGCCCGGGTTCATGATGCCGCGGGGATCGAGCTCCCGCTTCACGGCGGTGAGGATCCGCATGCCGGTGTCCCCGATCTCCTCCGCGAGCCACGGGGCGTGATCGCGACCCACGGCGTGATGGTGGCTGATGGTCCCGCCGTTCGCGAGGATCGCGTCGTTCACTTTCCCCTTCACGAGCGCCCACGCGCCGAGGGGGTCCCGTCGCAGCCCGGCGAGGACCGTGAAGTAGAGGGAGGCGCCCGTCGGATACACGTGGGAGACATGACACATGATGTATGAGCGGGCATCCGCGGCGTCGAAGCCGTCCCGCAGGGCCGCCTCGACCGCTTCCTTCAGAGTGCGCAGGTTCGACCAGGTCGTCGCGGTCTCCAGCGTCTCGCAGAACACCCCGGCGTCGAGCAGAGCGTCGCGCAGGTACGGACCGTCGAATCGTCCCGCCGCCCACTCCTCCGCGTCGCCGGTGCCGGCACTGCGGCCGCCTGCCGCAGCGAGGATCGCGGCGGTCCGGTCCCGGCGGCCGGAGGCGTCCTCGCCCTCGAACACCGTCACGACGCCGGCTCCCTTCGCGAGAGCCTTCCCGATCCGGCCGACCTGGGCGAGGCTCACCGCGGTCTCGGCTTCGTCGGAGAGGCGGATGACCGTGGGACCCGCACCGTGCTGCACCACCCGCCGGAGCGCATCGGCGCCGCGGTCGAAGTCCGGGAAGGTCCACGACTCGAAGATCCGGTCCGTCGGCACCGGATGCACCCGGACCCGGACCTCGGTGATCACGCCGAAGATCCCCTCAGAGCCCAGGAAGAGGCGGACGAGGTCGGGGCCGGCAGCCGATCCCGGTGCGCGGCCGAGGTCGAGGTCCCCCGTGGGCGTCGCGACCCGGATCCCCGTCACCATCGCATCGAAACGCCCGTTGCCCGCGGAGTTCTGTCCGGAGGATCGGGCAGCGGCGAAACCGCCGATCGTGGCGTACCGGAAGCTCTGCGGGAAGTGCCCGAGCTCGAACCCCTGGGCGCCGAGCAGCGCTTCGGCCTCCGGTCCCGTCGTGCCCGCCGCGAGAGTCGCCTGACCACTGAGCGGGTCGAGGTGGAGCAGCCCGGAGAGTCGACGCAGGTCCAGGCTGACGACGGCACGATGCCGGCCGGTCTCCGGATCCAGCGCACCGACCACGCTCGTTCCTCCGCCGAACGGGATGACGGCGATCCCGCGCTCCCCCGCCAGAGCGAGGCAGGCGCGCACGGCGTCGTGGTCCGCAGGGAACGCCACGGCGTCGGGCGCATCCTGCTCGGGATGCCGTCGTCGCAGAAGGTCGGGGGTGGAGCGTCCTCCGGCGTGCCGGAGGCGCACCGACGTCGTGACGTCCACCGCATCGGGGCCGACCACCGCCGCCAGCGCGTCGCGATCATCCGCGGTCAGTCGCGAGGGCCGCACCCGCACGTCATCCAGCGCCGGCGCACGGGGCGGACGGGGAACACGACCCAGCAGCAGGGGCAGCAGGCCGCGCACCGCGAGCGGAAGGTCTTTCGCCCGGTCCGGATCGCCCCAGCCGTTCCAGCGCATCTCGGGCCTGTCGGCCCCTCTGCCGTTCGCCTGCTCCATGGGTTACAGTGTGACACATCATGGAAGAACGTCAACCGCTCGCCGTGCGCTCGGAGATCCTCGCGCCGACCTGGGACGCCACGCAACGCCGGGTGCTCGACGCCGCCGACGAGCTGCTCGTCCGCGCCGGCGTCCACGGGGTGACGATCGCCGCCCTCGCGCGTCGTTCCGGTCTCAGCCGGCCCACCATCTACCGGACGTGGCGGGATGCCGACGACGTCGTCCGATCCGCGCTCCTCCGGCGGGTCGCCGACCTCCTCAGCCGGTTCCCCGCGACGACCGGCTCCCGGGACGCGCTCGTCGCGGACGTGCTGCGGTTCACCTCCCTGTTCCGGGCCGACCCCGTGTACGGCCACCTCCTCGACGAGGAACCCGAGGCGTTCACGCGCTACACCCTGCACCGGGTGGGGTCCAGCCAGCGGCTCATCCTCCAGTGGCTCGCCGACGCGATCGCGGCGGCGCAGGCCCAGGGCTCGGTTCGCGCGGGTGACCCCGGCGAGATCGCCGTCATGCTGCTCCTGATCGCCCAGTCCGCCGTGCTGTCGCACGGCACGGTGGCCGACCTCATCGACGAGAAGGCGTGGGAACGCGAGCTCCGCGCCGCGCTGGACGGCCACCTCCGGCCATGACCCCCGCCCCGACCGCCCTCCACGCGGCCCGCCGCCGAAGCGATCTCGCCGCGGCGGCAGACGGCACCTGCGACGTCCTCGTGGTCGGCGGCGGGATCACCGGGACGGGCGTTGCCCTGGACGCCGCGTCGCGCGGTCTCCGGGTGACCCTCATCGAGGCGGAGGACCTCGCCTTCGGGACGAGCCGGTTCAGCTCGAAGCTCGTCCACGGCGGCCTGCGGTACCTCGCGACGGGCGACGTGGCGACGGCGCGCGAGAGTGCGCGGGAGCGGCATCTCCTGATGTCGGTGATCGCGCCCCACCTCATCCGTCCGCTCGGACAGCTGCTCCCGTTCGCCCCCGGCGTGAGCGGCCGCCAGCGGGGGGCCGGGGCGGCGGGGATGGCCATGGGCGACCTCCTCCGGCTGCAGGCGCGCACGAGCGCGAAGACCCTCCCCGGGCCGCATCCCGTCGGGACCGCGAGGGCACTGCGCCTGTTCCCCGCCCTGAACCCCCGCGGACTGCGCGGCGGCATGGTCACGTACGACGGCCAGCTGTCCGATGACGCCGCCCTCGTCGTCGCGGTCGCGCGTACGGCGGCCGGTCTCGGCGCGCGGATCCTCACCAGGGTCCGCGCCGAGCGGCTGCACGCGGACGGCGCTGCAGCGACGGACACGCTCACCGGGGAACGCATCAATATCCGGGCGCGGACGGTCATCAACGCCACCGGGGTGTGGGCGGCGACCCTCGACGACGGCCTCACCCTGCGCCCGAGCCGCGGCACCCACATCGTCCTGGACGCCGCGGATCTCGGCGATCCGGCCGCGGCGCTGACCATCCCGCTGGAAGGTTCTGTCAGCCGCTACGTGTTCGCCCTGCCACAGCGCGGCGGGCGTGTCCTCGTCGGTCTCACCGATGTCGACGCGCCGGGTCCCATCCCCTCCGTCGCCGAGCCCACCGAGGCCGAGATCGGCTTCCTCCTGGAGACACTGAACCGCCTGCTCGCGGTGCCGGTGGCGCGGGACCGCGTCCGCGGAGCCTTCGCCGGCCTCCGTCCGCTCGTCGACACCGGAGCGGCCGAGACCGCAGACGTCTCCCGTCGGCATCTCGCGCGCGCCTCCGCCTCGGGGGTGATCTCCGTTCTCGGCGGCAAGCTGACGACCTACCGGCGGATGGCCGAGGACGCCGTGGACCTGGCGGTGCGGCAGTACGGCCTCCGTGCCGGCCCCAGTGGCACCGCGACCCTGCGCCTGATCGACGATTCCGCACCGGGCGATGTCGTCGAGGGCGGCGCACTCTCCCGCGCCGCCGTCGAGCACGCTGTGCGTTCGCAAGGCGCGATGACCGCAGCCGATGTGCTCGACCGCCGCACGCGGATCGGGCTCGTCTCCGACGACCGCGCCCGAGCCCTTCCGGCGGTGGAGCGGATCGTCGCCGAGACCCTCGCCGACCTGCCCTGACGGGCAGCGGACGCCGGGGGATCCTCCGTCAGTGACGCTCGTGGAGCGGGAGCTCGATCGCGCCGGTCTCACCGGCGTGGCGGGCCTTCGGGATGCGGGTGCCCAGCACCTGCGCCACGACGTCCTGGGCGATCTTCGAGGCGGTGAGACCGGCGTCGGCGAGGATCTGATCGCGCGACGCGTGATCGATGAACTCGTCGGGAAGGCCCAGCTCGTCCACCGCCGTGTCGATCCCCGCCTCGCGGAGCACCTGCCGCACGCGGGTGCCGATGCCACCCACGCGGATGCCGTCCTCCAGCGTGATCACCAGGCGATGCCGCGCCGCCAGCTCGACCACCGAGGGCTGCACCGGGATCGCCCACCGCGGGTCGATCACGGTGGCGCCGATGCCCTGGGCGCGCAGCCGGTCGGCCACGTCGAGAGCCAGAGCGGCGAACGGGCCGATGGCGACGATGAGGACGTCTTCGCCCTCGCCGCGCGCCAGCACGTCCACGCCGTCCGCGAGGCGCTCGAGCGCCGGCAGATCGGCCGAGACGTCGCCCTTCGGGAAGCGGATGACGGTCGGAGCGTCCTCGACGGCGACCGCTTCGTCCAGCGCCTCGGTCAGACGCGCACCGTCACGGGGCGCCGCGATGCGGATGTGCGGGATGATCTGCAGCATGGCCAGATCCCACATGCCGTGGTGACTCGGGCCGTCGGGACCCGTGACGCCGGCCCGATCGAGCACGAAGGTCACGCCCGCGCGGTGCAGCGCGACGTCCATGAGCACCTGGTCGAACGCCCGTCCCATGAACGTGGCGTACACGGCGACGACCGGGTGCAGGCCGCCGTACGCGAGTCCGGCGGCCGAGGCCACCGCGTGCTGCTCGGCGATGCCGACGTCGTAGACACGGTCGGGGAAGCGCTCCGCGAAGGGGGCGAGGCCGGTGGGCCGGAGCATCGCCGCGGTGATGGCGATCACGTCCGAGCGGCGCTCGCCGACCTTCACGAGGGCGTCGGAGAAGACGTCGGTCCACCCGCGGCCGCCCGAGGACAGCGTCTCCCCCGTCGTCGGGTCGATCTTGCCGACCGCGTGGAACTGGTCGGCCTCATCGTCGCGGGCCGGCTGATACCCGCGGCCCTTCTCGGTGATCGCGTGCACGATGACGGGTGCGCCGTAGGACTTCGCCAGCTCCAGGGTCTCCAGCAGCGCCGGAAGATCGTGGCCGTCGACGGGACCGAGGTACTTGATGTCGAGGTTGGAGTACAGGGCCTCGTTGTTGGTGAACCGCGAGAGGAATCCGTGGGTGCCGCCGCGCACCCCACGGAACACCGCTCGACCCACCGGCCCGAACGCGCGGAAGAGGCGATCGGACTTGTGGTGGAGATCCTTGTACGCCGCCGCGGTGCGGACCCGGTTCAGGAAGCGGGACATGCCGCCGATGGTCGGCGCGTAGGAGCGGCCGTTGTCGTTGACGACGATCACGAGGTTGCGGTCGTTGTCGTCGGAGATGTTGTTCAGCGCCTCCCACGTCATGCCGCCGGTCAGCGCGCCGTCGCCGACGACCGCGACGACGTGTCGGTCCGCGCGGCCGGTGGCGGTGAGCGCTCGGGACACGCCGTCGGCCCAGCTCAGCGAGCTGGAGGCGTGAGAGGACTCGACGACGTCGTGCGGGCTCTCCGCACGCTGCGGGTAGCCCGCGAGCCCCTCCCGGACGCGCAGCTTCGAGAAGTCCTGGCGGCCGGTGAGGATCTTGTGGACATAGGACTGGTGGCCGGTGTCGAAGATGAAGGGGTCGTCCGGCGAGGAGAACACACGGTGCAGAGCGATCGTGAGCTCCACGACACCGAGGTTGGGACCGAGGTGCCCACCCGTCTGCGAGACGTTCTCGACGAGGAAAGCCCGGATCTCCGCAGCGAGGTCTTCCAGTTGCTCCGGCGAGAGCCGATCAAGATCGCGCGGTCCAGAGATGCTCGGAAGAATGGGCATCTGCGCCTCCTCACAGGCCTCGACAGAGCGTCCGAACGGGTGCGGACGTCTTCCCGATCCTACCGCTCGGAGCCGGGAATCCCCCGAGGGCGAGAGACCCTTGACACGCCGAAGGGGCCCGTGTCCGTAGACACGAGCCCCTTCGTCGTCGAGGCTCAGACGAGCGAGCGCAGCACGTACTGCAGGATGCCGCCGTTGCGGTAGTAGTCCGCCTCACCGGGGGTGTCGATGCGGACGACCGCGTCGAACTCGACGGTCTGCTTGCCCTCGGGCGAGTGCTCGCTCGGGGTGGCGGTGACCTTGACCGTCTTCGGGGTGACGCCGTTGTTGAGCTCCTCGAGTCCCGTGATCGAGACGATCTCGGTGCCGTCGAGACCCAGCGACTCCCAGCTCTCGCCTGCGGGGAACTGCAGCGGGACGACGCCCATGCCGATGAGGTTGGAGCGGTGGATGCGCTCGAAGCTCTCCGTGATCACGGCCTTGACGCCCAGGAGGCTCGTGCCCTTGGCCGCCCAGTCGCGGGACGAGCCGGAGCCGTACTCCTTGCCGCCGAAGACGACGAGCGGGGTGCCCTGCTCGGCGTAGTTCATGCACGCGTCGTAGATGTACGACTGCGGGCCGCCCGGCTGCGTGAAGTCGCGGGTGTAGCCGCCCTCGACGACCTGTCCGTCGTTCACGGCCGAGACCATGAGGTTCTTCAGGCGGATGTTCGCGAAGGTACCGCGGATCATGACCTCGTGGTTCCCGCGGCGCGAGCCGAAGGAGTTGAAGTCCTTGCGGTCGACGCCGTGCTCCGTGAGGTACTGGGCCGCGGGGGTGCCCGGCTTGATGTTGCCGGCCGGCGAGATGTGGTCGGTGGTGACCGAGTCGCCGAGCGTCGCCATGACGCGCGCACCTTCGATGTCCTTCACCGGGGTGAGCTCCATCGTCATGCCGTCGAAGTACGGGGCCTTGCGCACGTACGTCGAGTTCTCGTCCCACTGGAACGTGTCGTCGTCCGGCGTGGGCAGGTTGCGCCAGCGCTCGTCACCGTCGAACACGGTGGCGTACTGCTTGATGAACTGGTCGCGCGAGATCGACGAGTCGACGATCTCCTGGACCTCGTCCGGCGAGGGCCAGATGTCCTTGAGGAACACGTCGTTGCCGTCCGCGTCCTTGCCGAGCGCGTCGGTCTCGAAGTCGAAGTGCATCGAGCCGGCGAGGGCGTACGCGATGACCAGCGGCGGGCTGGCCAGGTAGTTCATCTTCACGTCCGGGCTGATGCGGCCCTCGAAGTTGCGGTTGCCCGAGAGGACGGCCGTGACCGCGAGGTCGTGCGAGTTGATCGCCTCGGAGACCTCTTCGATGAGCGGCCCGGAGTTTCCGATGCAGATGGTGCAGCCGTAGCCGACCGTGTAGAAGCCGAGGCCCTCGAGGTCCTTGTCCAGACCCGACTTCTCGTAGTAGTCGGTGACGACCTTCGAGCCGGGGCCGAGCGTGGTCTTCACCCACGGCTTCTGCTTGAGGCCCTTCTCCCGCGCCTTGCGGGCGAGGAGGCCGGCGGCGATCATCACCGACGGGTTGGACGTGTTGGTGCACGACGTGATGGCCGCCAGGGTGACGGCGCCGTTGTCGAGGATGTACTTCTCGCCCTCGGGAGTCGTGACCGGGACCGGGTTCGACACGTTCGCCGGCGCGCCGCTGCTGATGTGCACGGGACGCGTGGTCGGCTCCTCCTCGCCGGGGACCTGACCGGGGTCGGACGCCGGGAAGGAGTGCTTGGACTCGAGGTCGACGATGTCGTCGCTGGTCGACGCCGTGGCGTAGTTCAGGATGTCCTGCTCGAACTGCGTCTTCGCCTCGGAGAGGAGGATGCGGTCCTGCGGGCGCTTCGGGCCGGCGATGGACGGGACGACCGTGCCGAGGTCGAGCTCCATGTACTCGCTGAAGACCGGCTCGTGGGAGGCGTCGTGCCAGAGCTTCTGCTCCTTGGCGTAGGCCTCGACGAGCGCGACGGCCTCCTCGCTGCGGCCGGTGAGGCGCAGGTAGTCGAGGGTGACGTCGTCGATCGGGAAGATCGCGGCGGTCGAGCCGAACTCGGGCGACATGTTGCCGATCGTCGCGCGGTTGGCCAGCGGCACCGAGGCGACGCCCTCGCCGTAGAACTCGACGAACTTGCCGACGACGCCGTGCTTGCGCAGCATGTCGGTGATGGTCAGCACCACGTCGGTCGCGGTCACGCCGGCGGGGATCTCACCCGAGAGCTTGAAGCCGACGACGCGCGGGATGAGCATCGACACGGGCTGGCCGAGCATCGCGGCCTCGGCCTCGATGCCGCCGACGCCCCAGCCGAGCACGCCCAGTCCGTTGACCATCGTGGTGTGCGAGTCGGTGCCGACACAGGTGTCGGGGTAGGCCTGGAGGACGCCGCCGTTGGTGCGGTGGTAGATGACCTTCGCCAGGTGCTCGATGTTCACCTGGTGGACGATGCCGGTGCCGGGGGGAACGACCTTGAAGTCCTGGAACGCGGTCTGGCCCCAGCGGAGGAACTGGTACCGCTCGCCGTTGCGCTCGTACTCGATCTCGACGTTGCGCTCGAGGGCGTTCTCGGTGCCGAAGAGGTCGGCGATGACGGAGTGGTCGATGACCATCTCGGCCGGCGAGAGCGGGTTGATCTTGTTCGGGTCGCCGCCGAGCGCCGTGACGGCCTCACGCATCGTGGCGAGGTCGACGATGCAGGGCACGCCGGTGAAGTCCTGCATGACCACGCGCGCCGGCGTGAACTGGATCTCCGTGTTGGGCTCCGCGTTGGCGTCCCACGACCCGAGCGCCTCGATCTGCGCCTTCGTGACGTTCGCGCCGTCCTCGGTGCGAAGCAGGTTCTCCAGGAGGACCTTGAGGCTGAAGGGGAGCTTGTCGAAACCGGGCACCGTGTCGATGCGGAAGATCTCGTAGTCGGTGCTGCCGACCGTCAGGGTGCTCTTGGCACCGAAGCTGTTCACCGTGGACACGAATCCGTCTCCTTCTATTCGGATGGGAGCGACAGGCGCCTCCATCTTGCTCGCCGGTGCGGCCGCGCGGCTAGCAAGGGGGACCTAACCAGTCTGCTCCGCGCTGGTCACCGGCGAAAGCCCGTGATTTATCTTGATGTCGAGATAAATCTATCACGCCGCCGCGGGGTCGTCGTGCGACGACGCGCGGGGATAGAGCGCACGGACCACCAGCCAGGTCACCGCGATCAGGGGCGCGAACAACGGCAGTCCCATCACGAGCTTGAGGGTTCCGAGAGCGGTGACGTCGCCGGCCAGGTACAGCGGGAACTGCACGATCAGTCGGGCGAAGAACAGCGCGGCCCAGGCGATGCCCAACCAGAAGAAGGCCCGCCGCTTGCGACGGTCCG
This sequence comes from Microbacterium sp. ER1, assembly GCF_023383675.1. NCBI lineage: Bacteria > Bacillati > Actinomycetota > Actinomycetes > Micrococcales > Microbacteriaceae > Microbacterium > Microbacterium sp. ER1. The sequence goes on along the minus strand of NZ_QCXO01000138.1, from coordinate 76,168 downwards.
CACGCCAGGCGGTTCCCTCCCCCATGAGGAAGCCGACCGCGAGACCGATGACGGACCAGCCGATGAGCGCCGAGACGAGGATCGCCGACCCGTAGACCGCGTTCGTGATGAGGCCGGGGACGAAGTTGTCCTCGCCGCGGCCCGTCCACAGGGCCAGACCGGCGGCGGCCACGGCCGCGATCAGTCCGCCGAGGGCGGCCGACGGCGGAGACTTCTGCACCAGCCGGACGACGGTGAACACGGCGGCCAGACCGACGGACACTCCGAGGGGCAGCAGCAGGGGCTCAGGCCGAAGGGTGAACAGGATCACGAACGCGAGGCTCGGGAGCACCGACTCGAGGATCCCGCGCCAGCCGCCCATGGCGGACCAGACGACCTTGTGCGTGCTCGCGCTCTCGGACGGGTCGAGCCCGGCCTTGCGCGCGGCGCCGCCGAGTGCTGCTCCGAGGATCTCCGACGCGCTCTGCGTGCGCGGCTCCTCGGCGTCCGGCGTGGTCACGCGGAGCCCGGCGTCGCCGGCATCTTCAGCGGGATGAGGTCGCGCGGCGGCATGGGCGCTCCCCCGCGGACGACGACGATCGAGCGGAAGAGGTCCTCGACCTTCGCCGCCGCCTCCGGGTCGGACGCCGCCGCGCCGCCGATCACACCACGCAGGAACCAGCGGGGCCCGTCGATGCCGATGAAGCGCGCGAGGCGCAGGCCGGAGCCTTCACTGGCGGTCGCGGGCACCTCCGCGAGCAGCTCCTTGCCGAGCGGCCCCTCCCGCTCCTCGACGCGACCGCCCTGCGCCTTGACCTGGTCGCGCAGCTGGACGCGCGTCTCGTCCCACAGACCGCCGCTGCGCGGAGCCGCGAACGGCTGCACCTGGAGCGACGACTCGGCGTAGTCGAGCCCGACCGCCACGATGCGCTTGCTCTGCTCCTCCACCTCGAGCCGCAGGTTCAGCCCCTCGCGCGGCAGGATCTTGATCCCGCCGAGGTCGATGTACGGGCGGACGGGGTTCGCCTCGGAGTCGTCGAACGGGCCCTCGGTGGCGCGGTTCTCCGGCGCCGACTTGGAAGGAGTCTCGTTGCTGTCGGTCATTTCGCCTGTCCTGCTTCGTTCTCGGGGGTCTGTGCCTGGTAGCCGGTCGAGCCGAATCCGCCGGCGCCGCGAACGCTGTCCGGCAGCTCGTCGACCGGGAGGAACCGGGCACGGGCGACGGGCATCACGATGAGCTGTGCGATGCGATCGCCGACGGCGACATCGTACGCGCTGTGGATGTCCGTGTTGATCAGACTGACCTTGATCTCGCCCCGGTAGCCGGCGTCGACGGTGCCGGGAGAGTTCACGATCGAGATGCCGTGCTTCGCCGCGAGACCGCTGCGGGGCACCACGAAGGCCGCATAGCCGTCCGGCAGCGCGATGCGCACGCCCGTGGGGACGAGAGCGCGCTCCCCCGGCTCCAGCCGCACGGCCTCGGCGGCGACGAGATCGGCTCCGGCGTCACCCGGATGCGCATAGCCGGGGACCGCTGCGGCGATAATGGGGACATCAACGGAATCGGTCACCCCATGAGGCTAATGCAGAACCCCGCAACGGACGCACGTCCCCGCTACCACGAACGCCTGGCCCCCAGCCTGTGGCTGCTGGTCACGATCGCCCTGGCGGGACCGATGGTGTCCCTGATCTTCGTGCCGGTCGGCTCGACCTTCGCGCTGCTGCTCGGCGGAGCGGTGTCCGCGCTGCTCGTGGTGGCGGCCATCGCCCTGGCTCCGGTCGTCTCGGTGCAGGACGGCGTGCTCCGCGCCGGACCCGCCCACATCGACGTGCGCCACCTCGGCGAGCCGGTGGCGCTGACCGGCGACGAGGCACGGGCCGCACGAGGACCGGAGCTCCCGGCTCGCGGGTGGCACCTCATCCGCGGCGGCATCGACGGTGTCGTCGTGGTGCCGAACATCGACGAGGCAGACCCCGTCATCGCGTGGACGATCTCGACCAGGACGCCCGATCGGCTCGCCGCGGCCATCCGCGCGGCGCGGGGCTGACCGCCCCCGGAGAAACGACAGCGCGCCCCTGACCGGATGGTCGGGGGCGCGTGAGGCGTCGCGCAGAGGGCTGCTCAGGCAGCGCACTCCTTGCAGATGGGGCCATCGGGTCCCTCGTGGTCGAGCTGCGAGCGGTGCTTCACGAGGAAGCAGCTCATGCAGGTGAACTCGTCCTGCTGCGCGGGCAGCACGACGACATCCAGCTCGAGATCGGAGAGGTCCGCGCCCGGGAGATCGAAGTTCGACGGGTTGTCGGAGTCCTCGTCTCCGGTCGTGCCGGACAGCTTGTCCGGCACACGCTCCTTGAGGGCTTCGATCGACTCGGAGTCGTCTTCACTCTTTCGGGGAGCGTCGTAATCGGTTGCCATGCGGTGAATCTCCACTTTCATGGTGCGAGTGGGCGGGTGCGCCGTCGGGTAATCGGCGGCCATAGTTTGCATGACCGGCGGGCGTTTCGCAAATGCCCTCCCATGCGACAGGGCAAACTCACGGCACGCCCGCCGTATTCCCTCTCCCGACGCGTCTCCCATGACACCATGAACGCACACCCATCAGAGGGGCATTCGCATGGAAAACGTCACCATCGTCGGCACAGAAGCAGGAGTGCTCGTCCTCGCGACCGAGGCGGGCGAGCGGTTCGCGCTGCCCATCGACGCCGTGCTGCAGCGGGAGATCCGCCGCGCGACCCGCCAGGCCGAGCCGGCGGCGCAGAAGCTCGCCGCGAGTCCGCGGGACATCCAGGCCCAGATCCGCGCCGGTCTCACCGCAGCCGAGGTCGCGGAGCTCCTCGGGATCAGCGTCGACGACGTCGCACGCTTCGAGGGTCCCGTCCTCGCCGAGCGGGAGCACATCATCGGGCAGGCGCTCGCCGTCCCCGTCCTCATCGGCAGCGAGGTCGAGCCCGACGCGCAGCCGACGTTCGGCGCCGCGGTGCGCGCCAAGCTGGCCGAGGTGGGCGCGTCGTCCGAGCGCTGGGCGAGCTGGAAGGAGGAGTCCGGCTGGATCATCAAGCTGGAGTTCTCCGCCAACGACGTCGAGCACGACGCGCGCTGGAGCTTCGACCCTCGGCGGAGCGCCCTCTCGCCGCTGAACGCCGACGCCACGCAGCTCTCGCGACAGGGGTCCCTGCCGGAGGGCCTGATCCCGCGACTGCGAGCTGTGGAGGCCGACCGCGCCGCCTCGCCCTACAAGGACGACAGCCGCTTCGACTCCGGCGCCTTCGGACCGCGCCTCGTCCCGGCTCCCGCGGCCGAGGCAGAGGAGCCGGCGCAGCCCGAGCGCTCGGCGCCGGCGGTCGAGGACGCCGCGATCAACCGCGCCCCCGACGCCGCCTCGACGAGCCCCGAGACCGCCGATCTCCTCGAGGCCCTGCGCCGTCGCCGCGGCCAGCGCGAGGCGGCGCCGATCGAGCACGAGATCGAGGACGTTCAGGACGACACCGATCCGATCGCCCTCTTCGCCGCATTGGAGGAGCCGGACGACGAGCCCGCGGCCCCGGAACCCACGCCTCGTCAGCCGTCCTCGAACGACGCCGGCGACAGCGGCGGCCGTCGGCGGCGCCGCAACGCCATGCCGTCGTGGGACGAGATCGTCTTCGGAGCACGCACCGACGAATGACCGCGGTCGCTCGCGTCAGGAGGCGAAGGCGCCGAGCCGCAGGAACGGCACCCTGGTCTCCTCCGGGGTGAGTGCGCCGTGCTGCCCGATCATGCCGCGGTTGCGCTGGTCCTCGGCCGTGCCGTCGTAGAGAGCGCGCACACCCGTGGCGGCGATCAGCACGTCACCGATCCGGGACCGGGCGTCGTCGCTGACGACGGGGCCGAAGAGACCGGCCCGCAGCGCCTCCTCCCGGGTGGCGACCTCGGCCACCCCCTCCAGATCGCGGCGCAGACGCGTAGCCAGCACCGCGGTGTCGGAGTCCGGCTCCCGGTACAGGTGCAGCATGCGGGGCTCGCCCCCGACGTGCCGGATGCCGACGAGATGCTCCTCCTCGAGCACGACCTGCCGATGGGACGGTACGTCGACCATGCCGTGATCCGAGGTCACCACCACGCCCACGCGCGGCGGGACGTGGACCGAGAGCGCGCCGTCGATCCGCTCCAGCGCGGTGACCCATTCCGCGGAGTCCACCCCGTGCTTGTGCCCCGCCTTGTCGACCTCGGGCAGGTAGCAGTAGACGAGGGAGCCCGGATTCTCCGCGGCCAGGGCGTAGGAGGCCTCGACCCGTTCCTCCGGCGTCGCCGCGGCGACGAATGTCGCGCCGCGGAGGGTCGCACGTGTGAAGCCGCTGTGCGCGTACGCCGCCAGCCCCACGGCGAAGACCGGCCGGCCCGTCGCCGCCATGCGCTCGAACACCGTGGGGGCGGCCTGCCAGGTGAGCGGGTCCAGACCGTCCGTCTCCCACCCGCTGAGCTGATTCACGAGGACATCCCGCTCCGGGTCTCGGACGCGATAGCCGACGAGACCGTGCTCCCCCGGCCAGACCCCGGTGGTGAGACTCGTGAGGGCGGCCGCCGTCGTCGTCGGGAAGACCGTCTGCGCGACGTCCTTCTTCGTCATCGTCGCGGTGAGCGAGCGGGCGTGACCGGCGTGCCCGCGGAGGCTGATCGCCCCGAGGCCGTCGATCACCACGAGCACGGCCGAATCGACGCGCGGCAGCGTGGCGGATTCGCCGCGGAGAGCGGCGCACAGGTCGTCCGCCACCCCGACGACGCTCCGGGCGCCCGGCGGCGCGGACGGTAGCATGAAGGACATCCGAGCCAGTCTGACACAGGCTCCCGTACGCCCTCAGGAAGTCCATGCCGAAAACCCCGCCGCCCGAGCCTGTCGAGGAACGCATCCAGGACATCGATCTCTCTCACGAGATGCAGGGCTCCTTCCTGGAGTACGCGTACTCCGTCATCTATTCGCGGGCACTCCCGGACGCCAGAGACGGCCTCAAGCCGGTGCAGCGCCGCATCCTGTTCCAGATGGCCGAGATGGGTCTGCGCCCGGACCGCGGCCATGTGAAGAGCGCCCGCGTCGTCGGCGAGGTCATGGGAAAGCTGCACCCCCATGGCGACTCGGCGATCTATGACGCGCTCGTCCGCCTCGCGCAGGAGTGGGCCCTCCGGGTGCCGCTCGTCGACGGTCACGGCAACTTCGGATCCCTCGACGACGGCCCCGCCGCCGCGCGGTACACCGAGGCGCGTCTCGCCGCCCCCGCGCTCTCGCTCACCGAGAACCTCGACGAGGACGTCGTCGACTTCATCCCGAACTACGACGGCCAGTTCCAGCAGCCGGCCGTGCTGCCCGCGGCGTTCCCCAACCTGCTCGTCAACGGTGCCAGCGGCATCGCGGTGGGCATGGCGACCAACATGGCGCCGCACAACCTCATCGAGGTCGTCGCCGCGGCGACCCACCTGCTCGAGAACCCGGACGCCACCACCGAGGACCTCATGGAGTACGTCCCCGGTCCCGACTTCCCGTCGGGCGGGATCCTCATGGGGCTCGACGGCGTCAAGGACGCCTACACGACCGGGCGCGGTGCCCTCAAGGTCCGCGGGCGGACGTCGATCGAGCCGCTGGGCCCCCGGCGCACGGGCATCATCGTGTCGGAGCTGCCCTACATGGTCGGTCCGGAGCGTCTCATCGAGAAGATCCGCGACGCGGTGCAGGCGAAGAAGCTGCAGGGCATCAGCGACGTCACCGATCTCACCGACCGCAACCACGGCCTCCGCGTCGCCATCGGGATCAAGACCGGTTTCGATCCGAACGCCGTGCTGGAGCAGCTCTACCGGCTCACCCCGCTGGAGGACTCCTTCAGCATCAACAACGTCGCCCTCGTCGACGGCCAGCCCCGCACCCTCGGGCTCAAGGAGATGCTCAGCGTCTACGTCGGCCACCGCATCGAGGTCATCACCCGCCGCAGCCGGTACCGTCTCGCCCGCCGGGAGGAGCGCCTGCACCTGGTGGAGGGTCTGCTCATCGCGATCCTCGACATCGACGAGGTCATCCAGGTCATCCGGTCGTCGGACGACACCGAGCAGGCCCGCACCCGGCTCCGGTCCGTGTTCGACCTCAGCGAGCCGCAGGCCGAGTACATCCTCGAGCTGCGGCTGCGACGTCTGACCAAGTTCTCGCGCATCGAGCTCGAGGCGGAACGCGACGCCCTCCTCGCGGAGATCGCGTCGCTGCGCGAGCTGCTCGCCAGCCCGGCCCTGCTGCGCGCGGCCGTCGCCCGGGAGCTGGACGCCGTGGCCGAGGCGTACGGGACGCCGCGGCGCACCCTGCTGATGAACGCGGCCCCGCCGAAGCCCCGTGCGACGAAGGGCGCCGTCGACCTGCAGATCGCCGACGCGCCGACCACCGTCGTCCTCTCGACGACGGGCCGCGCCGTGCGCGTGGACCTCGGCGAAGGACAGGAGTTGACGGCTCCGGCCCGGCGGAGCAAGCACGATGCCATCCTCGCGACGGTCGAGACGACGGTCCGCGGCGAGGTCGGGGCGCTCACCAGCACGGGACGCGTCGTCCGCTTCTCCCCCGTGGACCTGCCCTCGGTGCCGGGCACCTCGGTGCAGCTCGCCGCGGGGACTCCGCTTCGCGACTACCTGGGGATCACGACCAAGAGTGAGCGCATCCTCGGGTTCGTCCGTTTCGACAGCGAGACCCCCGTCGCGCTCGGCACCGCCCAGGGCATCGTGAAGCGCATCGTGCCGTCGACCCTGCCCGTGCGGCCCGACCTGGAGGTCATCGGCCTCAAGACCGGAGACTCCGTGGTCGGTGTGGCCGACGCGGCGGATGACGCCGACCTCGTGTTCCTGACGACGGATGCGCAGCTGCTGCGGTTCTCGGCCTCGACGGTCCGCCCCCAGGGCGCGCCGGCCGGCGGCATGGCGGGCATCAAGCTCGGCTCGGGCGCCTCCGTCCTCTTCTTCGGCGCCGTCCGCCCGGACACCGATGCCGTCGTCGCCACGGTGTCGGGCGCGGAGAGCATCCTGCCCGGCACCGATCCCGGCCGCGCGAAGGTCTCGGCCTTCACGGAATACCCGTCGAAGGGCCGCGCGACCGGCGGCGTCCGCGCCCACGCCTTCCTGAAGGGCGAGGACCGCCTCACCGTCGCCTGGGTCGGCCCGAACCCGGCTCTGGCCGTCGACCCCACCGGCGCGGTGCGCAAGCTGCCGGACGTGGGGGCACGACGCGACGCCTCCGGTCAGCCGATCGACGGCGTCATCGGCAGCATCGGCCGCACGCTCGTCTGATCCGTTCCACGAAGAAGGGGACCCGGCCGCGCCGGGTCCCCTTCTTCGTGACTTCTGCTCTCAGGCGTCGATGGACTCGCGCGAGAGCTGGTCGGCGGAATCGATGATGAACTCCCGCCGCGGGGCGACCTCGTTGCCCATGAGCAGTTCGAAGACGCGGCCCGCCGCCTCGGCGTCCTCCATCCGGACGCGGCGGAGCAGACGACCGGAGCGGTCCATCGTCGTGTTCGCGAGCTGCTCGGCGTCCATCTCGCCGAGACCCTTGTAGCGCTGGATCGGCTCGTGCCAGCGCTTGCCGGCCTTGCGGAGCTTCGCGAGCAGCGCGTGCAGCTCCTGCTCGCTGTAGGTGTAGATCGTCTCGTTCGGCTTGGATCCCGGGTTGATGACGATGATCCGATGCAGCGGCGGCACGGCGGCGAACACCCGTCCGTGCTCGATGAGGGGCCGCATGTAGCGGAAGAACAACGTGAGCAGGAGGGTGCGGATGTGCGCGCCGTCGACGTCGGCGTCGCTCATGAGGATGATCTTCCCGTAGCGCGCGGCGTCGATGTCGAAGGTCCTCCCGGAGCCGGCCCCGATCACCTGGATGATCGACGCGCACTCGGCGTTGGACAGCATGTCGCCGACCGACGCCTTCTGCACGTTGAGGATCTTCCCGCGGATCGGCAGCAGCGCCTGGAACTCGCTGTTGCGCGCGTTCTTCGCCGTGCCGAGGGCCGAGTCTCCCTCGACGATGAAGAGCTCGCTGCGCTCCACGTCGTTCGTCCGACAGTCGACGAGCTTGGTCGGCAGGGTCGAGGACTCGAGCGCGTTCTTCCGGCGCTGCGTCTCCTTGTGGGCGCGTGCCGACACGCGGGCCTTCATCTCGGAGACGATCTTGTCGAGCAGCTGCGTGGCCTGGCTCTTGTCGTCGCGTTTGGTGGAGGTGAACCGCTGCTGGAGGTCCTTCCGCATCACCTGGGCCACGATCTGGCGCACGGCGGGCGTGCCGAGCACCTCCTTCGTCTGCCCCTCGAACTGCGGCTCCGGCACGTTGACCGTGAGGACCGCGGTGAGGCCGGCGAGGACGTCGTCCTTCTCGAGCTTGTCGTTGCCGACCTTGAGTCGGCGGGCGTTCTGCTCGACCTGGCTGCGGAGCACCTTCAACAGCTCCTGCTCGAAGCCCTGCTGATGCGTGCCGCCCTTCGGGGTGGAGATGATGTTCACGAAGGAGCGGATGCGGGTGTCGTAGCCGGTGCCCCAGCGCAGGGCGATGTCGACGGCGCAGACGCGCTCGACCTCGGTCGCCACCATGTGCCCGTCCGGCTGCAGGACCGGGACGGTCTCGGTGAACGTGCCCTCCCCCTGGATGCGCCAGGTGTCGGTCACCGGCGGGTCGACCGCGAGGTAGTCCACGAACTCGGAGATGCCGCCTTCGTAGAGGTACGAGGTCTCCACGGGGCCGGTCGGCGCACCGTCCTCCCCCACCCCGGCGCTCGCGGCGCGCTCGTCGCGCACCACGATCTCGAGCCCGGGGACCAGGAAGGCCGTCTGACGCGCCCGCGTCTCGAGCTCGGCGAGCTGGAACGCGGCGTCCTTGGTGAAGATCTGGCGGTCGGCCCAGTACCGCACCCGGGTGCCGGTGACGCCACGCGGCGCCTTGCCGACGACGCGCAGCTCGCTGTTCTCCTCGAACGGGGTGAACGGCGCATCGGGCCGCTTCTCCCCCGAGTCCTGGAAGATGCCGGGCTCACCGCGGTGGAAGGACATCGCGTAGGTCTTGCCGCCGCGGTCGACCTCGACGTCGAGGCGCTCGGAGAGGGCGTTCACGACCGAGGCGCCGACGCCGTGCAGGCCGCCTGATGCCGCATAGGAGCCACCGCCGAACTTCCCTCCGGCGTGCAGCTTCGTGTAGACGACCTCGACCCCGGTCAGACCGGTTCGCGGCTCGACGTCGACGGGGATGCCGCGACCGCGGTCGTGCACCTCGACGCTGCCGTCGTCGTGGAGGATGACGTCGATGCGCGAGCCGTTGCCGGCCACCGCCTCGTCGACGGAGTTGTCGATGATCTCCCAGAGGCAGTGCATGAGCCCGGGCGAACCGTTCGAGCCGATGTACATGCCGGGGCGCTTGCGGACCGCTTCGAGTCCTTCGAGCACCTGGAGATGATGGGCGGAGTACTCGGCATTCACAATCTCCGAGTCTATTCGCGGGACGGAGCCGCCCCTCGCAGACACTCCCCGGGTCGCCGCGTTCGCGGGTGCGCGCGTACGCGCTGAGCGAAACACGCCGTCGACCGGGCATGCCCCCAGGTGCAGCGTGGTTGTATTGAGCACGACCAACAAGGACGCCGACACCCGAGGAGGCCCCGAGATGAATGCAACGACCGAACGTGAGACCTCCGCTGTCGAGTACCGCCTGACCGCGATGGACCGCTGCGACTCGTGTGGAGCGCAGGCCTACATCGCCGCCGAGGTCAACGGTTCCGAGCTGCTCTTCTGCGCCCACCACGGCCGCAAGTACGAAGAGAAGCTGCGCAGCGTGGCCACGAGCTGGCACGACGAGACCGCTCGTCTCATCGAGACGGTCTGATCAGCGCCTGAGCCGGCCGAACCGGTTCAGTCCACGACCCTCCGCCGAATCCGCGGACCGAGGCGGGTGAGGATCTCCTCGCCCACCGTATCGATCCGCTCGGCGAGGGTCGTTGCTGTCTCCTCCCCCTGTGCGCCGGGGCCGAAGATCGTCACCTCGTCGCCGACCGCCATCCCCGGCCAGCCTTCGACCGTCATCGTGGCGACATCTATGGTCGAGACCGCACGCGAGCCGACGGGGGTGCCCACCGTCATCCCGGCCAGCGTGGAGGGGACGCCGTCCAGACTCCCGACGGCGACGATCGCGCTCTCGCCCTCCACCCGCACGACCGGCGCGACGAGACGCGCCGCGGGACGGACCCCGTCGAGGTCCGGACCGTCCGCCGAGCGGATGCCGTAGCAGAACGCGCCGATCCGCGACACGGTCCCGCGCAGCTCGGGTCGCCACCAGGACGCGGCCGAGGCCGTAAGGTGTACAGACGCCGGCTGCGGCCCGGTCAGGCCGACCTGCCGGACGGCGTCGAGGAACACGGCCTGCGCCTCGTCGTCCTCGGCATCGCTCGCCTCGGCGATGTGGCTCCAGACGCCGACGAGGGCGAGTGCGCCGGAGCGCTCGGCCTCTCGGGCTTCGGCGACCGCGGCCGCCCAGTCCTCCGGGCGCACGCCGTTGCGGTGCAGCCCGGTGTCGATCTTGAGGTGGATCCGTGCGCGCACGCCGAGGACCTCCGCCCGCGCGGCGATGCGCCGGAGATACTCGACCGTGCCGACGCCGAGCTCGATGTCCTGCAGGAGCGCCTCGTCGATCTCCTCATCGGTCGAGGTCGCCCAGGCGAACACCGTCACCTCTCCGCCCGCGATGCGCCGGACCTCGACGCCTCCGCGCACGTCATAGCTGCCGAACGAGGTCACCCCGGCCTCGAGGGCCGTCTCGACCGCCCAGCGGAGCCCGTGGCCGTAGGCGTCGTCCTTGAGGACCAGCATCAGCGTGGAGTCGCCGAGGCGGTCACGGACCGCCGCGATGTTCGCGCGGAAGACGGCACTGTCGAGACGCAGTTCGGGGCGCATCGGGCCTCCCATCATGCCTCCCATCCGCGCACGGCGTGCGCTCCCGGGACCGCGACGAGCTCGGCCGGGGTCATCCGAGTGAGCTCCGCCCAGCGCGCGATGGCGCCGGAGGCGGGTCCGGTCCCTCCGAAATAGGTCACCGCGTCGCCCACCTCCGCGAGAGCGCCCTGGAGGTCGATGACGCAGACGTCCATCGCGACACGCCCGACGATAGGGTGCAGTGCGCCGTCGATCTCCACGTCCGCGTGGTTGCCCAGGGCCCGGACGACGCCCTGAGCGTAGCCGCCCGTCACGAGCGCGACCGTGGTGTCCGCCGCCGCCCGGAAGGTGTAGCCGTACGAGACGGCCTCTCCCGCCCGCAGGCGCTTGGTGGACATGACACGGCCAACCAGACGCATGACCGGAGGCGTCGTCGGGAGGCCCTCCGCGGATGGCAGCCCATAGAGGAGACGGGGATCGAGGTCCGGCTCTCCAGTGGTCGTGGCGGTGATGCCTTCGAGACGGAGCGCCTCGACCTCTCCGGGAGAGTCCACGATGACCTCCTCCGCTCCCGCCGCGGTCACCGCCTGGGCGACGGCGAGCAGACCGTGACCCCACGCATCGCGCCGGAGGTCGGCCCGGCGACCCCCCGCCCGGATCGCCGCGGACGCGCCGGCAGCGAGGGCCGAACGCGAGATCATCGCCTGCGGAAGCGCACTCGAACTCGTCTCACACACGTGCTCCAGCCTAGCTTCCGCGCTCCCAGGAGCCTGGGGGCTCCCCGCGTAGACTGGGACGTCGATCCCTAGACCCGGAGCTTCATGTCTCGTCTTTCTCTCGCGCCCCGCATCCGCTACCTCCTCGGCCGTGCCCGCCGCATCGACGTCGGTTCCGTCTTCGAACGTGCCAAGGAGGCCTCGGCCCAGCATCACCGGCCCGTGCCCACGATCGTCGCCGACATGCTCTGGTCGGCGGCCCGTCACAACGTCGGCTTCCAGGACTACATCGACTACGACTTCGCGATGCTGAACCGCGCCGAGCGCGAGACGTACATGACGCACCCCGTGTCCAACCAGCTCTCGCAGAAGTACGACCACCCCGACTTCCGCTGGATCTTCCAGGACAAGATCGAGTTCAACCGCAAGTTCTCCGCGCACCTGCACCGCGAGTGGATGGTGGTCGAGGAGGGGAACGCCGACGAGGTCCGCGCCCTCACGGAGCGCCTCGGCACGATCGTCACGAAGGAGCCGGTCGGTCAGGCCGGCACCGGTGTGCACCGGTATCACGCGGCCGACATCACGGACTGGACCGAGTTCCACCGCGGCCTCCTCGATCGCGGCGAACTGCTGATCGAAGAGGTCATCCGCCAGCACGACGACCTGGCGGCCGTGTGCCCCGGGACCGTGAACACCACGCGCATCACCGCGTTCTTCGACGGCGAGAAGGCGCACATCCTCGCGATGGCCCAGAAGTTCGGCCGCGGCGCGGTGAGCGATCAGATGACCTTCGGCGGCTTCTACACGATGCTCGACGAGAACGGGCACGCGGTGGGCGCCGGCTACGACTCGCACGGCCACGTCCACGAGACGCACCCCGACTCCGGGTTCCGCATCGCCGACTTCCAGCTGCCGTACATCGACGAGGTGCGCGCGTTCATCGATCAGGTTGCCCGCGTCGTGCCGCAGGTGCAGTACGTCGGCTGGGACGTCGTCGTGACCCCGGACGGCCCCGTGCTCGTCGAGGGCAACTGGGGCGCAGGCGTGTACGAGAACAAGCCCAGCGTCACCGGGATCCGGACCGGGCACAAGCCGCGCTACCGCGAGGTCATCGGCTTCTGACCCTGTCGAAGCGTCGACCCGGCCCCTTACGCGCAAACCGGCCCCTTGCGTTCGCACGCAAGGGGCCGGTTCGTTCGTAAAGGGGTGGGTCGACCTGCTCAGACCGCGCGGACGATGCCGAGCGGGGTGGACTCGAGGCCCTGGCCGAGCGGGTTGTCACCCAGGATCTTCACCAGCCGCAGCTCCCCCGCCTTGTCCAGCGTGGAGCCGAGGATGTTGCCGCCGAGATCGTTGATGTCGACCACGGCCACCTCGGCCTGGCCGCCGATCAGCGTCTTCAGGTGCGCCGCTACCCGGTCCGGGTCCTTCGGCCCGAGCACCACAGCCTCGTTGTACGGAGGGATGGTGTGCTTCGTCGGGCCGTCGATCGCGCGCGCCTTGTCCCCCGCGATGCGGTAGAAGTCTCCCTTGCGCCCGAAGGCCTTGGTGACCGCCGAGACGGCCGCCGCGAAGAGGATGCGCGGCGTACCGCACTCGCGCAGCGCCATCTCCATCGTCTCCGGCATGCCGAGACCGATGCCGTACGGCGTGCGGGTGACGTACTTCGACAGGAAGAGCGCGAGCTTGCGCGGCTTGATCTCGTCGAGGCGGTAGGACCGCCCCTGCGTGATCGCGACGATCTTCTCGGTCACGAAGAGGAGGTCGCCCGGTTGGACGGCATCCTTGGCGTACTCCGTGATGATGGCGTCGAGATCGTCGTCCGGCATCACGACACGGGTGCGCAGCGGAATCCGCGCGTAGCTCTTTCCGTCGACGCTCGTCTCGAGCGCCTTGCCCTCGTTCGCCTGCATCACTCGAGGTAGTCCCGCAGCGACTGCGAGCGGCTCGGGTGGCGCAGCTTGGCCATCGTCTTGGACTCGATCTGGCGGATGCGCTCACGCGTCACCCCGAACGTGTCACCGATCTGGTCGAGCGTCTTCGGCTGACCGTCGCCCAGGCCGAAGCGCATTCGGATCACGCCGGCCTCGCGCTCCGAGAGCGAGTCGAGGAGCTGCTCGAGCTGACGCTGCAGCATCGTGAAGCCCACGGCATCGGCGGGGACCACGGCCTCGGTGTCCTCGATGAGGTCACCGAACTCGCTGTCGCCGTCTTCGCCGAGCGGCGTGTGCAGGGAGATCGGCTCGCGACCGTACTTCTGCACCTCCACGACCTTCTCCGGAGTCATGTCGAGCTCGCGGCTCAGCTCTTCCGGAGTGGGTTCGCGACCGAGGTCCTGCAGCATCTGGCGCTGCACGCGGGCGAGCTTGTTGATGACTTCGACCATGTGCACCGGGATGCGGATCGTGCGGGCCTGGTCGGCCATGGCGCGGGTGATGGCCTGACGGATCCACCAGGTGGCGTAGGTCGAGAACTTGAAGCCCTTGGTGTAGTCGAACTTCTCGACCGCGCGGATGAGACCGAGGTTGCCCTCCTGGATCAGATCCAGGAACTGCATGCCGCGACCGGTGTAGCGCTTGGCGAGGGAGACGACGAGACGGAGGTTCGCGCCGAGGAGGTGGCTCTTCGCGCGCTGACCGTCACGGGCGACCCACTGCAGGTCGAGTCCGAGCTGGCTCGTCTTCTCGGCGGGAGACATCGCGGAGAGCTTCTCCTCCGCGAACAGACCCGCCTCGATGCGCATCGCGAGCTCGACCTCTTCGGCCGCGTTCAGCAGCGCGACCTTTCCGATCTGCTTCAGGTAGTCCTTGACCGGGTCGGCGGTCGCGCCGGTGATCTGGGTCGAGTAGACCGGGACCTCTTCGTCGTCCTTGGAGGAGATGACGATCGCACCGGTCGGCAGCGGCTCGGTGAAGGCCGGCTTCGCGTCGTCCTCCTCCTCGTCGCCCGCGGCGTCTTCGGAGCCCTCGGCCGCAGCGGCGTCGTCTTCCTCGACGACGTCGTCCGACTTCTTCTTCTTCGCGGGGGCGCGCTTGGCCGCGGCGCGCTTGGGCGCGGGAGCCGCTTCGGTCGCTTCGACGTCCTCGACCTCGGGATCCGCGGTGATCTGATCGGCCTTCTTCGTCCGCGTGTTCTTCGTCGTGGCAGGAGTCACGTTTCGCCTTTCACGGGGCCGCTGGGAGACCCCGGGACATTTCGGACACTAGTAAGACCCTTGTCAAGTCCAGCGCTCGAAAACACTGATTGACAACGGGTCGGACTCCTAGTATCGCACACGTATGGCGATGAGGACGCATTCGCGCCCGATCCGCACGGACGGATTCAGCCGCGGCCCGGCTTGTCGTCGTCGCCCGACGGACGGGTGGCGAGGTAGCGCTCGAGCTCGGCCGCGAGCTCATCGGCGCTGGGCAGGTCGCGTTCGCTGAATCCGCCCTCGTCGTACGAGTCGTCCTCGGGGTCACGGCCGGCCATGTAGGCGTCGTAGCGACGTTCCAGGTTGTGCACCATCTGCTGCAGCTCGTCGTTCGCCGCGACCTGCTCGTCGACCCGGGCGATGTAGTCCGCGCGCCGCTCCTGCACGGCGTCCAGCATGAGCACGAGACCGGTCGACGCCATGAGCTTCTCCGCCGCCGCGCTGACCGCCTCGGGGTTCTCGGTCTCGGCGAGGTAGTGCGGCACGAGGAGGACGAAGCCGACGACGCGTTCCCCGCGCTCCGCGAACCGGTACTCGAGCAGGTGACCGGCAGTGGCGGGCACCTGCGTGCGCGGACGCCACACGGAGTGCGACACGACGAGGTCGCGCCGGTTCCCGCTCACCGTTGTCCCGATGGGACGCGTGTGCGGCACGGGCATGGCGATGGAGTGCACCCAGTGCAGTCCCGACGCCTCGAACTCCGCTGCGAGGTCCAGCACCGTCTCCGCGAAGGCGTTCCAGGCGAAGTCGGGCTCGTAGCCCGTGAGGAGGAGGAACGGACGACCGAGCGCGTCCGTGGCGAGGGAGAGCTCGAGTCGGGGCGGGCGGAACTCGGCGAGGTGGTCCTGGTCGAACGAGATCACGGGGCGACGCGCGCGGTAGTCGAGGAGCACGTCGTTGTCGAAGATCGCGAGCGGCTGCGGCGACGTCGTCTCCCTCAGGTGATCGATGAGCCCCGACACCGCACTGCCCGCGTCGGTGAATCCGGTGAGCAGCATCACGAGAGGCAGGCCGTGGGGCACCGTGGGAGCGTTCGCGACGCGTTCGTGGATCTCTCCGGAGAAGGGCATGTCTCCATGCTACGAGCCGCACCCGGACCCGGGCTCTGACCTGTCTCGCTGAGAGCGAACACACCCCGCCGGGCGGGCCGACGACCCCGGGGCGGAGATCCTAGGATGGAGACCATGACGCTTCCCGTGCTCTCGCACACCACCGATCAGTTCCCCGGAAGCGCTGCCGATGCCGCAGTGCTCGTCGTCCCCGATCTCTCCGAGTCGGCCGAGCCCCTGGCGGCTCACCCCGGTCTCGCCGACGTCCTCGCGGGCATCGGCTTCACCGGCGCCGCCGGAGCGTTCGCGCGGGTCTACGCCCCCGAGGTGACGACGCTCCCCTTCGCGGTCGTCGGCGTCGGCTCCACCATCGACGACGCGTCCGTGCGCAGCGCTGCCGGAACGGCTCTCCGCTCCTTCACCGGCTTCGACACCGTCTCGCTCGGCCTCGCCTCCGGACTCGAGGCGCACGCGGCCGCGGCGGCGGAAGGCGCCGTCCTCGGCGGCTACCGCTTCGACGACTATCGCGCCGAGAACGGCAGGAAGAAGCGGGCGACGGCGGTCGTCGTCCACGCCCCGCTCGACGACGCGACGATCGCCCGTGCCCACGCGACGGGCGAGGCCGTCGCCCTCATCAAGGACCTCGTGAACGTGCCCGCCGAGTGGCAGAGCCCTGCGCAGCTCGCGCAGAGCGCCGCCGACAGCGTCGCCGACCTCGACGTCACCGTGCAGATCCTCGACGAGACCGCTCTCGCGGAACAGGGCTTCGGCGGCATCCTCGGCGTCGGCCAGGGCTCCGACCGGCCGCCGCGTCTCGTCCGCCTCGACTACGCGCCGGCGGACGCGCAGCGCCACATCGCCCTCGTCGGCAAGGGCATCACCTTCGACACCGGCGGCCTGTCGCTGAAGCCCGCGGCCTCGATGGTCGGCATGAAGTTCGACATGGCCGGTGCCGCGACCTCCCTCGCCGCCCTCCGCGCCATCGCCGCCCTCCGCCTCCCCGTGCACGTGACCGCCTGGCTCTGCATCACCGACAACATGCCGTCCGGCCGCGCCCTCCGCCCCGGCGACGTCATCCGCATCCTCGACGGCACCACCGTCGAGGTGCTGAACACCGACGCGGAAGGGCGCCTCGTCCTCGCCGACGGTCTGGTCGCCGCGAGCCGCGAGAACCCCGACGTCATCATCGACGTCGCGACGCTGACCGGCGCGATCGTCGCGGCCCTCGGCCACCGTCACACCGGCGTCTTCGGCGACGACGAGACGGTCGCGGAGTTCCTCGCCGCCGCCGCGCGCACGGGGGAGCCGGCGTGGCACATGCCTCTGCCCGCCTACATGGAGGAGACGCTCGACTCCCCCATCGCCGACATGATCAACGCCAACATGGGAGATCGGATGGGCGGCGCATCCTTCGCCGGCCTCTTCCTGCGGCGCTTCGTCGGCCGCACCTCGGACGCGGACGACGCGCCGCGCATCCCCTGGGTGCACCTGGACATCGCGGGCTCCGGTGAACACGCCGGCGCCCCCTACGGCTTCACCGAGAAGGGCCCCACGGGGGCGATGGTCCGATCGATCATCGCCTTCGCCGAAGCAGCATCCCACCCGGAGGCATGACACCCATGACAACCCACACCTTCGACATCGTCGTCCTGGGCGGCGGCAGCGGCGGGTACGCCGCGGCACTGCGAGCGAGCGAGCTCGGCAAGTCCGTCGCACTGATCGAGAAGGACAAGGTGGGAGGCACATGCCTCCACCGCGGGTGCATCCCCACGAAGGCGCTGCTGCACGCCGCCGAGGTGGCGGACCACGTGCGTGACGCCTCCTCCGTGGGAGTCACGGCCTCGTTCGGCGGGATCGACGTCGCCGGGGTGCGCGCCTATCGCGAGGGCATCGTCGCCAAGAAGTACAAGGGTCTCGAGGGGCTCGTGAAGGCGCGCGGGATCACGACGGTCACCGGGCTCGGTCGCCTGAACGCGGACCGGAGCGTGAGCGTCGGCGACGACGTCTACGTCGGCACGGACGTGATCCTCGCCACGGGCTCCTACAGCCGCTCGCTGCCGGGGCTCGAGATCGGCGGCCGGATCCTGACCAGCGAGCAGGCCCTCGCCCTGGACGTCATCCCCGAGCGCGTGCTCATCCTGGGCGGCGGCGTGATCGGCGTCGAGTTCGCGAGCGTGTGGCGCTCCTTCGGCGCCGAGGTGACGATCGTGGAGGCCCTGCCCCACCTCGTCCCGAACGAAGACATCGCGATGAGCAAGGGACTCGAGCGCGCGTTCCGCCGCCGCGGCATCCAGTACTCCCTCGGCGTGCGCTTCCAGAGCGCCACGCAGGACGACTCGTCCGTGACCGTCACGCTGGAGGACGGCACGGAGTTCACCGCCGACTACCTCCTCGTCGCCGTCGGCCGCGGCCCCGCCACCGCCGACCTGGGCTTCGAGGAAGCCGGCGTGCCTCTGGACCGCGGGTTCGTGACCGTGGACGGCGACCTCCGCACCGATGTCCCCGGCGTGTGGGCGGTCGGCGACATCGTCCCGGGTCTCCAGCTCGCCCACCGCGGGTTCCAGCAGGGCATCGCGGTCGCCGAGCGCATCGCGGGTCTCTACCCCGTGAACGTGCCCGACGTGCAGATCCCGAAGGTCACCTACTCCAGCCCCGAGGTCGCCTCGGTCGGTCTGACGGAGGAGGCGGCGGTCGCCGCGCACGGTGCCGACGCCGTCCACTCCTACGAGTACAACCTCGCGGGGAACGGGAAGAGCGAGATCATCGGCACGGGTGGCCTCGTCAAGGTCGTCCGCCTCAAGGACGGACCCGTCCTCGGTGTGCACCTCCTCGGCGACCGCGTCGGAGAGCTCATCACGGAGGGGCAGCTCGCGGTCGCGTGGGAAGCCCACCCGGAGGACATTGCGCCGCTCATCCACGCCCACCCGACCCAGAGCGAGGCCCTCGGCGAAGCCTTCCTCGCACTGGCCGGAAAGCCCCTGCACGCCCTCTGAGCACCAACCGGTGCCCGAGTCACTAAGCTAGACAAGCGTCATACAACTTCTGAAGGAGACTCAGTCATGAGCACATCCGTGGTCCTCCCCGCTCTCGGTGAGAGCGTCACAGAGGGTACGGTCACCCGCTGGCTCAAGCAGGTGGGAGACACCGTCCAGGCGGACGAGGGCCTGCTCGAGATCTCGACCGACAAGGTCGACACCGAGATCCCCTCCCCCGTCACCGGCGTGATCGAGGAGATCCTCGTGGCCGAGGACGAGACCGTCGAGGTCGGTGCTCTGCTGGCCCGCATCGGTGACGGCAGCGGCGCGGCCCCTGCCGGCGATGCCCCTGCCGCCGCCGAAGCCGCTCCGGCCGAAGCCGCCGCCCCCGCCGCTCCGGAGCCCGCCGCGGCTCCCGCAGCGGAGCCGCAGGCTCCCGCCGAGTCCGCGCCCGCCGAGTCCGCCCCTGCGGCTCCGTCCGGCGACGCGACCGACATCGTGCTCCCCGAGCTCGGCGAGAGCGTCACCGAGGGCACCGTCACCCGGTGGCTCAAGCAGGTCGGCGACTCGGTCGAGGTCGACGAGGCGCTCCTCGAGATCTCCACCGACAAGGTCGACACCGAGATCCCGTCGCCGGTCGCCGGCGTGCTGCAGGAGATCGTCGCCGGCGAGGACGAGACCGTCGAGGTCGGCGCCGTGCTGGCACGTGTCGGTTCCGGTGCCGCTCCCGCCGCTCAGCCCGAGGCACCTGCCGCTCCGCAGGCCGAGGCTCCCGCCGCGCCGGCCCCGCAGGCCGAGACTCCGGCTGCACAGCCCGAGGCTCCGGCTGCTCCCGCTCCGCAGGCGAAGGCCCCCGCCGCGCCGGCCCAGCCCGCTGCTCCCGCACAGCCCACTGCTCCAGCCCAGCCCGCGCAGACCGAGGCTCCCAAGCTGTCGCTGCCGACCGAGAGCGACAACCTCTACGTGACCCCGCTCGTCCGCCGTCTGGCTGCGCAGCAGGGCGTGGATCTGGCCACGGTCAAGGGCACGGGCGTGGGAGGCCGCATCCGCAAGGAGGACGTCCTCAAGGCGGCCGAGTCCGCCACCGCAGCACCCGCTGCCGCCGCGACCCCCGCTCCGGCTCCGCTCGAGGTGTCGCCGCTGCGCGGGACCACTCAGCCGATGTCGCGCCTGCGCAAGGTCCTCGCCAAGCGCGCGGTCGAGTCGATGCAGCAGACCGCTCAGCTCACCACCGTGGTCGAGGTCGACGTCACCGCTCTCGCCGAGTACCGCGACAGCGTCAAGGCGTCCTTCCTCGAGAAGACGGGCGACAAGCTCTCCTTCCTCCCGTTCTTCGCGCTGGCGGCGGCGGAGGCCCTGCAGGCCTTCCCGATCATCAACGCGACGGTCGACGGCGAGCAGATCGTCTACCCGGCCTCCGAGAACGTCTCGATCGCGGTCGACACCGAGCGCGGTCTGCTCACGCCGGTGCTCCGCGACGCGGCCTCGAAGAACATCGCCGAGATCGCCCATGAGATCGCCGACCTCGCGGCGCGCACGCGCGACAACAAGCTGAAGCCGGACGAGCTCGCCGGCGGCACGTTCACGCTGACCAACACCGGTTCGCGCGGCGCGCTATTCGACACCCCCGTGGTGTTCCTGCCGCAGTCGGCGATCCTCGGCACCGGCACGGTCGTCAAGCGCCCGGGTCTGGTCAAGGTCGGCGGCACCGACGCGATCGCGGTCCGCTCCTACGTGTATCTGGCTCTGTCGTACGACCACCGCATCATCGACGGTGCCGACGCGGCCCGCTTCCTCGGTGCGGTGAAGGCCCGCCTCGAGGCTGCGCAGTTCAGCGGTCAGCTCGGAGCCTGATCCGGCGGCTTCGCCCTCACCTCGGCTGGTCCGCGACGCGATACGCGTCGCGGACCAGCCATTTCTCGTCCGCCCACACCAGTACGACGATCATCGCCCCCGCGCCTGAGCCCTCTCGACCCGCGGACGACGACACCAGCTCCAGCACGGCGATGTCTCCGTAGCGATCCACCAGCACGGGGTCCTCACCGCCGATGAGCTCTGCCGCGACCGCCCTGATCGCCGGCGCTCCCCCCGCGATCGCCGTCGCGCACACCGGATCCTCTCGCGACTCGCACTCCGCGATCCGCGTCATCACGTCCGGCAGGGCGGCCAGCGGATCATCGACCGCCGGTGGCGTGGCGCCCGCGGTGGGCGACGGCATCGGCGACCGCGCGGGTTCCCGCGAGGTCTCGTCCGCGGGATCCGACGTCGACGGACGCGCGGTCGTCGCCGTACCCGCATCGGGGCTTCCGGCCGCAGACCCCTCTCCTCCGCTGGGCCATAACGACCCGGCGACGAGCACAGCCGCCGCGCAGACTCCGGCGACGACGAAGATCCGCCCCCGGCGGGGCCGTGTGCTCCGCCGCTCCGTCCCTCGGGGCGCTTCGACCTCGCTCGGGCGGACGAGGGCGCGCGCTCGGCCGGCGAGGTGGTCGAGGAAGGCGCGAAGGGCGGCGGCGACCGTCGCTCGCTCGCGCACGCGGAGACGGTCCCGCGGCAGGCCGGTCTCCCGCAGCCGACTGCGCGTGGCGGAGTCGGCTCGGAGGCGCCGGAGCGCCGTGGCGGCGCCGACGGAGGCACCCACCTGATCCTCGGTCGCGGACTCCAGCGGCCGCGGCGCCGCGATCTCCAGCAGCTCCCGCTCCCCTTCTTCGAGCAGCCGTCGCGGTACACGGCGTTGCGCGGCAGCCGTGCGGAGATGCTCCCGGAGGCGATCGAGGACGCGGATCAGCGCCTTGTCCGTGCAGTCCGCGTGCAGGCGATCCAGGACTGCCAGGACCGCCGACGCCGCGTCCTGGCCCGCTCCCAGCACGAAGACAGGACGGCCGCGTTCGGTGAGCCACCAGGCCCCCGGCACCTCGGCGGCCGGCATCGGCCCCAGCTCGCTCAGCCCGCGCAGCATGCTCACGACGACCGTGCTGATCTCCCCCGAGGACAGCCCTCCCCGCGCTCGACCGGCCCGCTCCAGGAAGACGTGCAGAGTCTCCGTGCACCACGGAAGCAGCACGTCGTGTCCGCGCGCGCGACGGACGACGTCGAGAGGG
Source organism: Microbacterium sp. ER1 (assembly GCF_023383675.1). Taxonomy (NCBI): domain Bacteria; kingdom Bacillati; phylum Actinomycetota; class Actinomycetes; order Micrococcales; family Microbacteriaceae; genus Microbacterium; species Microbacterium sp. ER1. The sequence continues at coordinate 54,252 of NZ_QCXO01000138.1, read as the reverse complement.
GCGGCGACGTGCTGCGACCCCGCGTACCGCCACCCCGCCCATCCGGTGAGGCCCTCCGCATCGCGGCGCACGACCGGACCATCCGGCGAGGCGACGAGAGCGCCCTCCAGGGGTCCCTCCCCAGGATCCAGGAGCCGGATCGTGCGATGAGCCTGCGGCAGTACGGCCTGGTCGAAGGGCGGATTCTCACGCTCATCTGTCATGCGACCCATCCCAACCGATCGCCACGGTCCCGTCCGCGCATTCATCCGCTCCGGGACGGGATCCGGAACCGGGCCGGACTGTGCAGGAGAGATCAGGCGCCGTCCTCTCCGCTGCACGCGAACGGCGGCATCGCAAGGCTCTCGGACTCGGTAGGCTGGTCTCCATGGCAAAGCGTGCTCCCGAACCCGAGAAGCGTCCTGGGTTCTTCTCCCAGATCAAGTCCCTCTTCCGGTTCACGCGCGAGGCCTACCCCTGGCTCCCCTGGGCGCAGGCCGCGATCCTCATCGGCGGCGTGCTCCTCGGTCTCCTGGCCGGCTACCTGATCCCGCCGTTCCAGGTGTGGACCCTCGTCCTGTGGGCCATCACCGGCCTCATGCTCGGCGTCCTCGGCGCCCTCTTCCTCATGACCCGACTTTCGACCTCGGCCATGTACACGAAGATCGACGGCATGCCCGGTGCGACGGGTCACGTGCTCAGCACCAGCCTGGGTCGTCAGTGGCAGGCCTCCGAGACACCGGTGGGCATCAACCCGAAGACGCAGGAGGCCGTGTACCGGACGGTCGGCCGCGGCGGCATCGTCGTCGTCGGCGAGGGCGCCCGCGGACGCCTCACTCGACTGGTGAACGAGGAGCGCAGCCGGGCGCAGCGCGTCGCCCACGGCGTGCCGATCACGGTGCTCTACGTCGGACACGGCGAGGACGAGGTGCCGATCGCCGACCTCGCGAAGACCATCAAGAAGCTTCCGAAGGCCATCGACAAGGCCACCATGGCGGCCGTCATCCGCCGCATCGACTCGGTGTCGCAGTCGCTGTCGTCGCTTCCCATCCCGAAGGGCATCGACCCGACGAAGGTACGGGCGCAGCGTCCGCGCTGACCCGCTCCCCGGAACCGCGAAGCGCGGCCGTCCTCATCGAGGGCGGCCGCGCTTCTCTCATTCCGAGAGCGGCTGCTTGGGGAGGCGGCGCACCTTCGCCCGCCGGCGACGACGCTCGGGGATCATCGAGCGCATCTCATCGAGCTTGCCGAAGCAGAACAGGCGGTCGTCGGCCTCGAGGACCACGTGCTTGCGCGGGTTCGGGATGACGCTGACCCCGCGGTGCAGCGTGAGCACCGTGATGTCGCGTTCCCACAGGCCCGCCTCCCCCAGCGTCTTGCCGACGAGGTCCGCGGCGCCGTGGACCATGAGCTCGGCGACGCCGTACCCCGTGGAGACCGTGAGGCGCTGCCGCACGTCGATCTCCGGGAAGGCGACCTGACCGGCGATGTAGTCGATGATCGCGCCCGCGACGTCGAGCTTGGTCGCGGTCTCGATGCCCTGCAGGCCCGGGGAGGAGTTGACCTCCATCACCAGGGGTCCCTCGTCCCCCTCCAGCATGTCCACGCCGGCGACGCGGAGGCCCATGATCTGGGCCGACCGCACGGCGGCCCGCTCGTAGACCGGGTCGAGCTCGATCGCCTCGACCGAGCCGCCACGATGCACGTTGGAGCGGAACTCGTCTCCGGCCGCCGAGCGGCGCATGGCCGCGACCACGCGGTCCCCGACGACGAGCGCGCGGATGTCGCGCCCCCGGCTCTCGGCGATGAACTTCTGGATGAGCACGTTCTGCTTGGTGGAGTGGAGCGTCTCGATGATGGCCTCGGCCACCTTCACCTGAGGCGCGAGGATGACGCCGATGCCCTGGGTGCCCTCGAGCAGCTTGATCACCACGGGGGCGCCGCCGACGCGCTCGATCGCCGGTCGCACGTCGGCGCGGTTGCGCACGAAGGCCGTCGGAGGCATCGCGATGTTGTGCCGGGAGAGGATCTGGTTCGCCCGCAGCTTGTCGCGCGCGCTCGAGATGCCGTTCGCCGTGTTGGGGGTGTAGACGTCCATCTGCTCGAACTGCCGCACCACGGCGGTGCCGAAGTACGTGATCGAGTTGCCGATGCGGGGCAGGATCGCGTCGTAGTCGCTGAGCTGCCGGCCCCGGTAGTGCAGGTCGGGCTCATCGGAGGTGAGGTCGATCGCGAAGCGCAGCGTGTTGAGCACCTTCACGTTGTGGCCCCGCTGCAGTGCGGCCGCGCGGAGGCGTTGGGTGGAGTACGCCTGCGGCGCACGGGACAGCACTGCGATCTTCACGGGGGATTTCCTGCCAGGATGTATCAGGTGAGTAGGTCTACCCATTCAAACACCCTTACGGGGTGGCGCGAGTGGGTGAGCCTGCCCGATCTCGGCGTCGACTGGATCAAAGCCAAGATCGACACCGGCGCCCGCACCTCGTCCCTGCACGCGTTCGACATCCAGGAGTTCGAGCGCGACGGCGAGGCCTGGGTGCGTTTCCGCGTGAAGCCCTGGCAGGACAGCCAGGAGGACGCGGTCGTCGTGGAGTCCCCCATCCACGATCGCCGGGCCGTCCGGAGCTCGTCCGGGCACGCGCAGGAGCGTCTCGTCGTGCAGTTGATGATCCGGCTAGTCGACCGCGAGGTGATGGCCGAGGTCACGTTGAGCAACCGGGACGAGATGGGATTCCGCATGCTGATCGGCCGGGAAGCGCTGCGTCGCGGCTACGTCGTGGATCCGGCGCGTTCCTTCCTCGGCGGTCGCGCGCCCCGTGAGGCACGTCGGCGCAACCGCGGCCGCGCCTGAGCGTCAGGCGCGGATGAGGACCGTTCCCACGGCCTTGTCGTGCAGGCCACGCTGATCCGGATCCCACACCACGGCCGGGATCACGATCAGGAGCAGCAGCGTGCGCACGATCGGGCGCCACAGGCCGACCCATCCGCCGTCGAGACGGACGACGCGCATGCCGAGGATGCGGTGCCCGGGGCTGCCGCCCGCGGTCGGGATGAAGAGGATCTGCACCACGCCGAAGATGAGCAGCGTGGCGAACGGGTCGTACTGGAAGAACGCGACGGAGAGGATGACAGCTGCCGTCCAGTCGATCGCGAGGGCCCCGATCCGACGTCCAGGGCGACCGATGCTCCCCGGTCCGGACTCCGGGAGTCCGAGTCGCTCACCGGGGTACGTGTTCACAGCATCCGTCACCCCTCCAGCCTACCGAGGCTGTGGATGCCCTCTGATCCTGCTCACGCTGTAACACGGACGAAACAAAGCGGATACCGTGGAGAAATCCCCCGTCCGTACTGTGCAGAGTGGCCCCGAAGCCATCGATCCGCATCACAGGAGTCGTACATGTTCAAAGATTCGTCCGAGGTACTGGCCTACATCAAGGAGAACGACGTCAAATTCCTTGACATCCGTTTCACCGACCTCCCTGGTGTGCAGCAGCACTTCAACATCCCTGCGGCGACGGTCGACGAGGCCTTCTTCACGGACGGACAGCTGTTCGACGGCTCCTCCATCCGCGGCTTCGCCAGCATCCACGAGTCGGACATGCAGCTCATCCCGGATGTGACGACGGCGTACATCGACCCCTTCCGCGAGGCGAGCACCCTCGTGATGATCTTCGACATCTACAACCCGCGCACCGGCGAGATCTACTCGAAGGACCCGCGTCAGGTCGCGAAGAAGGCGGAGAAGTACCTCACCTCCACCGGCATCGCCGACACCGCGTTCTTCGCCCCCGAGGCCGAGTTCTACATCTTCGACGACGTGCGCTACTCCGTGACCGCCGGCGAGAGCTTCTACAAGGTCGACTCCGAGGAGGCCGCGTGGAACACCGGCCGCGAGGAGGAGGGCGGAAACCTCGCCAACAAGACCCCCTACAAGGGCGGCTACTTCCCCGTCAGCCCGGTCGACAAGACGGCCGACCTGCGCGACGACATCACCCTCAAGCTCATCGATGCGGGCTTCATCCTCGAGCGCTCCCACCACGAGGTGGGAACGGCCGGCCAGCAGGAGATCAACTACCGCTTCGACACCATGGTGCACGCGGCGGACGACATCCTGAAGTTCAAGTACATCGTCAAGAACACCGCCGAGGAGTGGGGCAAGGTCGCCACCTTCATGCCGAAGCCGCTGTACGGCGACAACGGCTCGGGTATGCACACCCACCAGTCGCTGTGGAACGACGGCAAGCCGCTGTTCTACGACGAGGCCGGCTACGGTCAGCTCAGCGACATCGCGCGGTGGTACATCGGCGGCATCCTGGCGCACGCGCCGGCACTGCTCGCCTTCACCAACCCGACGCTGAACAGCTACCACCGTCTGGTCAAGGGCTTCGAGGCTCCGGTCAACCTGGTCTACTCGGCCGGCAACCGCTCCGCCGCGATCCGCATCCCGATCACGGGCTCGAACCCGAAGGCCAAGCGCATCGAGTTCCGCGCCCCCGACGCCTCGGGCAACCCGTACCTCGCCTTCGCCGCGCAGCTCATGGCGGGCCTCGACGGCATCAAGAACCGCATCGAGCCGCACGAGCCCGTCGACAAGGACCTCTACGAGCTTCCGCCCGAGGAGGCCAAGAACATCCCGCAGGTGCCGAACTCCCTGCTGGACTCCCTCGAGGCGCTCCGCGCCGACCACCAGTTCCTCCTCGAGGGCGGCGTGTTCACCGAGGAGCTCATCGAGACCTGGATCTCCTACAAGTACGAGAACGAGATCCTGCCGATCGCTCAGCGCCCGCACCCGTTCGAGTACGAGCTGTACTTCGGCGTCTGAGCCGACCGCGGATCGCGAGAGAGCCCGTCCCCATCTGGGGGCGGGCTCTTTCGCCGTCCGGGGGCCGGGAGATGACGGCAGCCCTACCCCTCCGTACTCATTCGAGGTTATTTCATTCACGGATCCAGACATATCGCTGTCTTCTGACTCCGTCTTCGCCTATGCTCGATCCCGCAGCCGGGGGGCTCGCAGGAAGAGGGCGGCATGTCGCAGGACTATGAGGTCGACACGGACGTGTTGCGGACGATGGCGGCGAAGACGCGGCGCATCGTCGCAGACATCGGGGCGACCGACCTCACCCCGCCGACGAGCGCCGGCCACGAGTGGGTGGTCGCAGCCTCTGAGCGGTTCGCCGAAGCCTGGTCTGCGGGCCTCGCAGCCCGGGTGACGGACTCCGACGAGTTCACCGAGCGTTTGGCGACGACGGCCCGGGTCTTCGACGAGGGGACGGATGCCGCGAAGGCCGAGGTCGACGCGATGATCTGGGAAGAATGATGGAGCTCGGGCAGACCGGCTCCGCCACCGCCCTCATCCCCGGCTCCCCCGGCGAGGTCAGGGCGACGGCCGAGGCATGGAAGGCACACGGCGTGGCTGCGGCACGGGTGCACGACCAGCTCGCGACGCTCGACGATGAGGGCACCTGGACGGGCGAGGCCTACGACGCCTACCTGACGCGCTTCGATCGTCAGCTGTTGCATTGGTCGAACGCCGGCGACGGGCTCCGCGAGGGCGCTCACGCCCTGTTCACCTGGGCGGATGCGCTGGAGTGGGCGCAGGAGGAAGCCGCGCGCGCCATCACCCTGTGGGACGAGGCCGAGCAGCAGGCCGCCACGGCACTGGCCGCGCACCGCGCATACGTCCGTGAGCTTCGGGTCGGGCAGGGCCTACGGCACCCGTAGGTGAAGGTGCCGTTCGTCGACCCGTCCGGTCCGGCGCATGAGCAGGCCAGAGAGGTACTGTTCAACGCCCGGGCGACACTGGAGGTCTTCGCCCGGGACTGCGCAGTCCGCTTGGACCAGGCTGCAGAGGCCGCGCGCATGCCGCTCACCGAGGCTGAGGCCGCGACCGCAGCCCAGCATGCCGTCACCGAGGCGGTGTTCACCCTTGCTGTCGTGCAGCCGTTCCAGGCCACGATGGACATGCTCGCCGTCTCCGCGCAGACGCTCTGGGAGCACCCGGACATCATCCTCGAACTCCTCGGCGGGGCTGCGACCTTCATCGGAGGCGCCGCACTCGCTGTCGGCGGCGCAGGCCTGACGGTGACCGGCGTCGGTGCCCTCGCCGGCGCTCCCGCCATCGCCGCAGCAGGCATCGGCGTCGCCGGCGTCGGTGCAGGACTCATCGGCGATGCAACCGGGCGGTCGTTCCGCGAAACCGACCGAGCCTCCGACTCCCGCAAGGGTGTCGATCGCGGGGATGGGCGCGACACCGGTGGGCGCTATGCGAATGGCCAGGAGATCAGGCCCTGGGTCGACAAGGAGAAAGTCGGACTCGACGAGTATGCCTCTGAGGCAGGGGTCGACGTGATTCGAAGGAAAGTTCACGTCACCTATGAGGGCGCCCCGCAAGCGAGCCGCTCGTACGACGGGTTGGTCAAGAATAATGACGGGTCGAACACCTATACCGGAATCGAGGTCAAGTCCGGCTCGGCTATCGATGAGTATGGCAGGGCATCGAGCACCCAGCGCCAGTTCGACGATGCCGTAAACGCAGGTACGCCCGCGCGCGGCAAACTAGACGGTGATGACATCATCATCACGCGAGTAGAGAGCAGGGATGTCCCATGAGAGCGCCATTTACGCATGGCGAAGAAACACCCAGCGGGCAGCGCGGCTGGATCACGGACAGCTTCCGCCCCATTCCCGCGCATCTGAGGCTCATGCTGGGCCACCTGGACGGCGAGCGAAAGCTGACCTACATAATCTGGCCCGGATCCGATCCCTCCAGCACCGTGGGCTTCCGCGAGCCTGCCGGGGATACCTTCATGCAGGCGGCAGGCTCTGCCGACGCAATGACGGTGGAGGTGAAACTGCCTGGACCTGACGGTGAGAGCCACTTGTATACGGTCGGGCGTGCCGAGCCCGTCGACGGGACGACGACGCTGATCCCGATCAGTCAGACCCGTGCGGTGCGCGTGTTCTCGAACGAGGTGTTCACAGCAGACGAAGCCGCGGTCATCTTCTACACGTACTACCTCACCGACGCCGTCGCTCAGCCGTACGTCCTCCGCGAGCTCGACCTCAGCCAGGAGCTGTCGGAGGAACGATGAGAGTCGCGGTCCGCCACGACGCCATTAGCGACACGGTCGCGCGTCTCGCTCTCACCGTCCGGCGATTCGAAGACGCGCTCGATGGCCTCGACGCGGAGGCCACCCTGCTGCGATCCTCATGGTCCGGTGAGGCCCATGCCGCATACGACCGCGCCCACCACGACTGGGACACCGCCATCCGCGGCATGAAGGCCGCCCTCGCCGAAGCCAATCGACGACTCATCACCGCCAACGCCATCTCCATGGAGACCGCCAGCACCGCCGCCCGCCTCTGGAAGTGACGCTCATACGGTTCGGGATGGAACCCCCGCCCGCGCCAAACCGGACGGCGAAGACATCGTCGTCACACGAGTAGAAACGCAGGTTGTGCCTTGACGTTCAAGCCCACCCACGCCTCGGCCTCTCCCTCGGGACTCTACGGATTCGTCACGGACGCGTACCGTCCCATCCCTGACGAGCTCTGCTTCATGTTGGGACGCCTCGACGGGGAAACGAAGTTCACGTGCAGCATCTGGCGAGCCGAGAACCCTGAGAAGGGATTCGTCACGCCGGAAGACCTGACCGGCTCCTTCATCCAGGCGGCGGGATCAGCCGATGGCATTACTGTCGAAGTCCGACTTCTTGGACCTGACGGCAAGAGCCACCTCTATACGATCGGGCGCCCTGAGCCCGTCGACGGGACGACGACGCTGATCCCGATCAGTCAGACCCGTGCGGTGCGTGTATTCCCGAACGAGGTGTTCACAGCAGACGAAGCCGCGGTCATCTTCTACACGTACTACCTCACCGACACCGTCGCTCAGCCGTACGTCCTCCGCGAGCTCGACCTCAGCCAAGAGCTGTCGGAGCAACGATGAGAGTCTTGGAGACCGCCAGCACGCCGCCCGCCTCTGGCGGTAACGGCGCTCCGGGCAGGGCCCGCGTCAGCGCTCCTCGGCGACGATCTCGGCCTTGAACCCCGCGGAGTTCTCCAGCCATCCGGCGTAGTGATCCGGCCCACCGGCGTGCGGGTAGCGCTCCGCGTACAGCGGCCGCCAGCCGTGCTCGGGTGCCGCCGCGATGATCGCGTCCACTCGGCTCGGCGGGCCCGCAGCGAAGGCGAGATGGTTCACGCCCGGGGCGCGACGATCGTGTTCACTGCCGCTGAGATTCGGGGATGTCGTGAGGGTGACATACGCGCCACCCGCCTCCCAGGACTCGCCCTCGGGCCACGCGCTGGCGCGGACGAAACCCACCGCACCGAGCAGCCACCCCCACTCAGCTCGCGCCGACACGAGGTCGGCGACCCAGACCTCCACGTGGTGAATCCCTGCCATTCGACCAGTCTCTCAGCTCCCCGTGGACCCGCCGTTGCAGGTGTCGGCCTCCACGTCAACCCCAACGCAGTGTTTTCTCTGCGCGGATACGGTGAAGACATCGTCGGGATACCCGGTCCCGCCAGTGGAGGACGCCGTGATCACCCAGGAAGCCACGCCGACCGCCGCGCTTCTGGACGGCCGCTATCGTCTGGCGGAGGCCGTCGGCATGGGCGGGATGGCGACCGTGTACCGCGCGGAGGACATCGCGCTCGAACGCACCGTCGCGGTGAAGATGTTCCGCGAATCCGACGATGCCATCGTGTCCGTGGAGCGGGTGCATTCGGAGAAGGCGCTCCTCGCGGGTCTCAACCACCCGGGCCTGGTCACGCTCCTCGACGCGCACCTCGAGCCCGGACGACCGAAATACCTCGTGATGGAGTACGTGCCCGGACCGACGCTGAGCAAGCGCATGGCCCGCGCGACGGTCACTCCGCGCGAGATCGCCACGATCGGTGCGGACATCGCCTCCGCCCTCCACGCCGTGCACAGCGCCGGCATCGTGCATCGCGACATCAAGCCCTCGAACGTCCTGCTCACCCCACCTCTCGACACGAACGGCCGCTGGAGCGCGAAGCTGGCCGACTTCGGGATCGCCTGCGCCATCGACATGTCCCGCGTCACCACTCCCGGCATCGTCCTCGGGACGCTGACCTACATGGCGCCCGAGCAGCTGCGGAACGGCGATATCCGTCCCGCGGTCGACATCTACGCGCTCGGTCTCGTCCTGTTGGAGGCCCTCACCGGCAAGCCCGGCTTCGCCCCCACCCTCAGCGTCGAATCCGCCCTCGCCCGTCTCCACATCGCGCCGGAGATCCCGGCGGAACTGGGTTCGGAGTGGGCCGCACTGCTCAGCGCGATGACGGCGATCGACCCCGACGCACGACCGCACGCTCTGGAGGTCGAGAGCGAACTGCGCCGGCTGATCGATCTCCCCGGCACCGAAGAGGTGGCAACAGACGTCACCGTGCCGCTTCCCGCGCCGACCGCAAGCATCCTCCCCCGGACGCGCGCCGAGGCTCGCGCCCGCCGTCGCGCCGCCTCGGCGCACCCCGCGGCGTCCCCGGCACGGCGTACGCGCCGTCGTCGCGAGTCTCTCCTCATCGCCGCGGTGGTCGTGCTCGGCGCGGTGACCACCGGCTCCGCGGCACTGCTCGGACACGGCGAGCAGGCTCTCGCCAGCTCGGGCGCCGTCTCCGATGGCGCGTCGAGGATCGTCGAGGGCGTCGAGGACCTCGTGCCGGTCGAGCCGGCTCCCGCGGACACCCTCGTCGACTCGGAGCCGACAGAGACCGTCGCCGTCGAGCCGGTGGCCGCGACCCCGGTGGCACCGACCGCATCGGTCACCGAGTCGGTCGCCGAGGAGAGCCTGCCCGAGAACGCCGCACCGCAGGCGCAGGAGAACCGAGGCAAGAGCCCCGGCCGCGACGGCAACAACGGCAAGGGCAAAAGCGCCGGCAACAGCGGCAAGGGCAACAGCAGCCACTGATCCGACGCTCCCGACGCCCGCCGAGCCGGCGGGTGTCGCTGAGCAGCGCGCGGGACCGGGTGGAGGATGATCGAGTGTCGAGTATCGACAGAGGGAGGGACCATGCGTCGCAAGAAGTTGATCGCACCGCCGGATCAGGCACCCAGCGTGTCCGCGCAGCGACGGTCGCCGTCGAGCGTGGTCGCTGGCGCCAGGGCGAACCCGTTCATGTTCGGTCTCCTCGGTGCCCTCGGGGTTCTCGTCGCGCTCATGATCGGCGGCATCGTCGGCCAGCTCGCCACCGTGCTGGTCTACATCGGCGTCGCGCTCTTCCTGGCGCTCGGCCTCGATCCGATCGTGCGGTTCATCGAGCGCAAGCTCCCCCGTCCGGCGGCGGTCGCCGTAGTCGTGATCGGGGTTCTCCTCGCCTTCGCCGGGATCATCCTCGCCATCGTCCCCACCCTCGCGGAGCAGATCGGGAACCTGATCAAAGACGGTCCGAAGATGATCGAGGACTTCACGAACAGCGCCTGGTTCCAGGACGTCAGCGGACAGTTCGGCGGCACGATCAAGGACGCCGTCGACGGCGTGGTCGGCTTCGTGCAGAACCCGGACAACTTCCTCGACATCGGCGGCGGTGTCTTCGCCGTCGGCGCCGGAATCGCCGGCGGCCTGACGGGCATCACGATCGTGGTCATCCTCACGCTCTACTTCATGGCGTCGCTGCGCAGCATGAAGCGGGTGGCTGCCCGGTTCGTCCCGGCGTACCAGCGCGACACGTTCAGCGAGCTCCTGGAGGACGTCTCCAGTGCCGTCGGGCGCTACGTCATCGGTCAGGCGAGCCTCGCGCTCACCAACGGCATCCTGAGCCTCATCTTCCTGACCATCATCGGAGCGCCGGTGCCGGCGCTGCTCGCACTGATCGCCTTTATCGGCTCGATGATCCCGCTCGTCGGAACCCTCTCGGCGTCGATCATCATCTCGCTCATCTGCCTGTTCGTCTCCCCGACGACCGCGCTGATCGCGATCATCTACTACCTGATCTACATGCAGATCGAGGCGTACGTGCTCTCTCCGCGGATCATGAACAAGGCCGTCGACGTCCCGGGCGCACTGGTCGTCATCGCCGCAGTGGCCGGTGGCGCGCTCGGCGGGATCCTGGGTGCGCTCGTCGCGATCCCGGTGGCCGCGAGCATCATCATCATCGTGCAGAAGGTCGTCTTCCCCAACCAGGACAGGAAGAAGACGCCGCCCGCGGTGACCGTCGCCTGATCAGCGGACGAGGACGGCGCCCGGCTGCACGCGCACGGTGAAGGCGTCGATCTCGCCGACCTCCTCGCCGTCGATCTCGAACATCTGCGGCGTGGCGAGCTGCACGCGGATCCGCTCCGCCGACACGTGGGTGGTGGAGTCCGTGCTGACCGCCTGATCGACGTTCCCGATCATGCGACGGATGCCGTTGTCCCAGACGACCGAGCGGACGGTGTCGAGCCACTGCAGCGCGCCGTCGGAGCTGATGAGCAGCATGTCGAGGAGGCCGTCGTCGAGGACGGCGTCCGGAAGCAGGCGGATGCCGCCCTGGAGCATGCCGCAGTTGCCGACGAGCAGCGTGTGCCCGCGCACCTCCTCCGGCTCGTGGTCGTCGAGCTGCAGCGTGATGTCCGTCATCTCGGTGCCGGCCAGTGCGCGCCCCATCGCCTCGACGTAGGCGAGCCAGCCGGCGCGATCCTTGAGGTCGTCGTTGGTCTCCACGAGCATCTGCGCGTCGACCCCGAAGCCGACCATGACGGAGAAGGCATGCTCCTCGCCGTCGAACTCCACCCAGCCGAGGTCGATGCGGTGGGGCTCCGAGTCGCGGATGTGCTCGAGCGCCGGCAGCACGCCCTCCAGCGGCACACCGAGGTTGCGCGCGAGCAGATTGCCCGTGCCCTGCGGCACGATCCCGAGAGCGACATCGGTGCCGACCAGAGCTTCCGCGACGGCGCGGATCGTGCCGTCGCCGCCGACCGCGATGACGAGAGCGCAGCCCTCCTCCACGGCCTTCGCCGCGACGCCGCGCCCGGGGTCGTCCGGGGTGGTCTCCCCCCAGCGCACATCGGCTTCCTCGCCGAACGCGAGGGTCACCGCTTCCCCGAGGACATCCCGGTCGGACTTCGTCGGGTTCCAGATCACGCCGATGCGAGGAGAGGTCATACGCTCACTCTGAGCGACGGAGGGCGATCGTGCAACTCGACCGGCCGTCTAGCCGTAGAAGAGCTGCTCGAAGGTCCGCCGGGCGCGCCGCGTGACCGCCAGGTAGTCCTCCTCGAGTGGTGTCGCCGACCGGGGCGGATAGCCCAGCAGACGGGCCAGGGCATCCAGCTGACGGCGGTCGGCAGGCAGGACGTCGCTCGTCTGCCCCGTGAGCAGGGTGATGCCCGAACGGAGACGGCTCGACAGCAGCCAGGCCGCCCGCAGGCGCTCGGCGTCGTCCTCCTCGACGAGCCCGGCTGCGACCGCGGCGTCGAGCGCGTGCAGCGTGGACGTGGTGCGGAGACCCGGGACGTCGATCGCGTGCTGAAGCTGGAGGAGCTGCACGAGCCACTCCACGTCGCTGAGAGTCCCCGGCCCGAGCTTGAGGTGACGACGCGGGTCCGTGCCCTGCGGCAGGCGCTCCCCCTCGACGCGGGCCTTGATCCGCTTGATCTCCCTGAGGCCCTGGAGGTCGACCGCCTCCGGGTACCGGATGCTGTCCGCGAGCTCCATGAACCGCCCGATGAGCTTCGTGCTCCCGGCGACACCACGCGCCCGCAGCAGCGCCTGGGCCTCCCACGACAGCGACCAGCGGCGGTAGTAGGCCGCGTAGGCGTCGAGCGACCGCACGATCGGACCGTTGCGCCCCTCGGGGCGCAGCCCCGCGTCGAGGTCGAGAGGGAGGCGATGATCGGTGAGGTGTTCACGGAGTCCCGCCACGATCCTCGTCGCGAGCTTCTCCGCTCGGCCCGGGTCGACGCCGTTCGCGTCGTACACGTACAGGACGTCGGCATCGGAGCCGAAGCCGAGCTCGGCACCGCCGAACCTCCCCATGCCGATGACCGCGAAGTCGAGCGCCGCGTCCTCGGGAGGCACGACCTCGCGGAGGACGGCGCGGAGGCCCGCCTGGATCGTCGCGTCCGTGATGTCGGTGAGCGCGGTGGCCACCTCCTCGATGGTGACGACGTCGAGGACGGCCGCCATCGCCGTGCGCAGGAGCTCGCGACGCCGCAGGGCCCGGACGGCCCGCAACGCGTCGGCGACCGTCTCATGGCGCGTCTGGATCGCTCGGGCCTCGTCGTCGAGCGCCTGCGCGCTCCGCGGACGCAGTCGCTCGGCGCTGTCCAGCCACGCCACCGACTCCGGGATCCACTCCAGCAGCTCGCCGATGTACCGCGAGGACGACAGCAGTCGGGTGAGGCTCTCCGCCGCGCCGGAGGAGTCCCGCAGCATGCGCAGGAACCACGAGGTATCCCCCAGCCGCTCGCTGATGCGGCGGAACGCGAGGAGGCCGTAGTCGGGGTCGCTGCCGTCCGCGAACCAGCGCACCATGACGGGCATGAGGTGCCGCTGGATCGTCGCCTTGCGGCTGAGTCCGCGTGTCAGCGCGCCGATGTGGCGCAGCGCTCCCGCCGGGTCGCGGAACCCGATCGCGGCGAGCCGGTCGTGAGCCTGCTCCGCGGAGAGGGTGCGCTCCTCCTCGGGCAGTCCGGCCACGGCGCTCAGCAGCGGCCGGTAGAAGAGGCGGGTGTGGATGTCGCGCACCTCGCGGCGGACGCTCTCCCAGCGCGCCCAGACGCCCTCCCCCGTCTCAGCCAGCTTCGTGCTGCGCGCCAGGATGCGCAGGCCGGCCGGCGTCTTGGGCATGAGGTGGGTGCGGCTGAGGTCGCGCAACTGCAGACGGTGCTCCATGAGCCGCAGCACCCGATAGTCGTCCGCGAAGGTGCCCGCATCCGCCCGGCCGATGTAGCCGCCGGCGACCAGGGCGTCCAGGCTCTCCAGCGTGCCACGCGTGCGCAGCGACTCGTCGGTGAGACCGTGTACGAGCTGCAGGAGCTGCACCGTGAACTCGATGTCGCGCAGCCCGCCCGCGCCGAGCTTGAGCTGGTACGGGGCGTCCTCCGGGTCGATGTGCTCCATGACCCGCTCGCGCATGCGCTGGACGCTCTCGACGAACTCCTCCCTGGCGGCACTCGACCACACGCGCGGCTGCACCGCGTCGATGTAGGCAGCGCCCAGGTCGGGGTCGCCGGCCAGCGGACGAGCCTTCAGCAGAGCCTGGAACTCCCAGCTCTTCGCCCACCGGTCGTAGTACGCGACGTGCGACGCGAGGGAGCGCACGAGGGCGCCCTGCTTGCCCTCCGGGCGCAGCGCCGCGTCGACCTCCCAGAGCGGCGGCTCGACCTCGATGGCGCTGAGGTTGCGCATGGTGTCCCTGGCCAGGCGCGTGGCGATGTCGATCGCCTGCGGCTCGGAAAGCGCCTCTTCATCCGCCGTGCCGCCGACGAAGATGACGTCGACGTCGCTGACGTAGTTGAGCTCCCTCGCGCCGGCCTTCCCCATGCCGATCACGGCCAGCTGAGTGGCAGCGACGGCGTCCCGACCGGCGGACGGCGCCTGGTGGGTGCGGGCGATCGCGAGCGAGGCCTCGAGGGCGGCGCCGGCGAGATCCGCGAGGGAAGCGGCGACCGCGGCGACGACCTCTTCGGGGCGCGAGTGACCGAGATCGAAGGCGGCGATCTCCGCGAGGTTCCGCCGATACGCGACGCGGAGCGCCACGACCGTCCCGTCGTCCGCCGCGTCGGCGAACCCGTCCTCCGCCCCGACGGCGGCGAGGAGGCGATCGCGCCACACGTCCGCCGTGGGGAGCACGTCGATCGGTGCGGCCAGCACGTCCAGCTCGTCGGGATGCCGCAGGAAGAACTCCGCCAGTCCTACAGAGGCACCGAAGACGCGCCAGACGCGCCGGCGCGTCTCCTCGTCGTCCGCGAGCGCCCGCAGCGGGGCAGGGTCTCGTCGAGCGACCCGCAGCATCCCGCGAACCGCCGCATCCGGGTCCGCCGCGACGGCCGCCTCGAGCAGCATCGCGCGCGGCACGCCGAGCAGGCTCTCGAGCTCCGCCAGCGACGCCGCGGCCTCGCTCAGCTCAGCGAACCCGAGCCGGGCGAGGGCCGAGAGCGAGACGGAGGCGTCGGGGCGAGCCATGCCGCGCTCAGAGGAGCTCGAGGTTGTTCTTCAGCTCCAGCGGCGTGACCTGGCCGCGGTACGCCTCCCACTCCTTGCGCTTGTTGAGCAGCACGTAGTTGAACACCTGCTCCCCCAGCGTCTCCGCGACGAGCTCGGAGGCCTCCATGTACTCCAGGGCGTGGTCGAGGCTGGCGGGCAGGGCGGAGTAGCCCAGCGCCCGGCGCTCGGCGTCGCTCAGCGCCCAGACGTTGTCCTCCGCCTCCGGCGGAAGCTCGTACTCCTCCTCGATGCCCTTGAGACCGGCGGCGAGCATGAGCGCGTACGCGAGATACGGGTTCGCCGCGGAATCGAGCGCGCGGTACTCGACGCGCGAGGACTGCCCCTTGTTCGGCTTGTACATCGGGACGCGGACGAGAGCGGACCGGTTGTTGTGCCCCCACGTGATGAAGCTCGGGGCCTCGTCGCCGCCCCAGAGCCTCTTGTACGAGTTGACGAACTGATTCGTCACGGCGGAGATCTCGTTGGCGTGCTTGAGCAGGCCCGCGATGAAGTGACGGCCCGTCTTGGAGAGCTGGTACTTCGCACCCTCCTCGTAGAACGCGTTCTGATCGCCCTCGAACAGCGACATGTGCGTGTGCATGCCGCTGCCGGGCTGGCCGCTGAGCGGCTTCGGCATGAACGTGGCGTACACGCCCTGCTCGATCGCGACCTCCTTGATGACCGTGCGGAAGGTCATCACGTTGTCTGCGGTGGTGAGGGCGTCGGCGTAGCGGAGGTCGATCTCGTTCTGGCCGGGGCCGCCCTCGTGATGGCTGAACTCCACGGAGATGCCGAGGTCCTCCAGCATGCGGACCGAACGGCGACGGAAGTCGTGCGCCGTGCCCCCGGGGACGTTGTCGAAGTAGCCGGCGGAGTCGACGGGGACGGGCCCCTCAGGACCGAACGACGACGACTTGAGCAGGTAGAACTCGATCTCCGGGTGCGTGTAGAACGTGAAGCCCGCATCGGCGGCCTTCGCGAGCGTCCGCTTCAGCACGTGACGGGGATCGGCCACCGCGGGCTGTCCGTCGGGCGTGGTGAGGTCGCAGAACATGCGCGCGGTCGGGTCGATCTCCCCGCGCCACGGCAGCGTCTGGAAGGTCGTCGGGTCGGGCTGGGCGAGCAGATCGGACTCGTACGTGCGGGTCAGCCCCTCGATCGCGGAGCCGTCGAACCCGATGCCCTCGGCGAAGGCGCCCTCGACCTCGGCCGGCGCGATGGCGACGGACTTGAGCGTGCCGATCACGTCGGTGAACCACAGGCGCACGAACTTGACGCCGCGCTCCTCGATCGTCCGGAGGACGAAGTCCCTCTGCTTGTCCATGGCTACTCTGCGCCCTGGCCCTTCTCCGCACCGAAGCCGCTGGACGGCTTCGCGTCCCAGCCCTGCTCCGCGGCTTCTTCCTCGGCCCAGGCACGCGACCGCTCCTTGAGCACCTCGGGGGCGCGACGCGCCTCGGCCTCGGTGTCGAACGGGCCGATGCGGTCGATGGACGGCGACAGCATGCCGAACTCGACCTCGCCCGTGACGGAGTTGTACCAGTACTTGTGATCGCCGTCGGTCATGGCTGCTCCTTCTTCCCGCGAGCGGTTGGGGTGATGTCATCGATCCTACTGGCGTGCACCGTGGTCGCTAAGCTATCGGCCATGGCAAAAGCGATCGGCGTCGACATCGGCGGCACGGGCATCAAAGCGGGAATCGTCGACCTCGAACACGGCACCATGGCCTCGGATCGGGTGCGCGTGCCCACTCCGGCCGGCGCGGCACCGGAAGACGTCCTCGTCGCGGTGCAGACGGTCCTGAAGACGCTCGACGTCCACGAGTCGACCCTGCCGCTCGGCGTGGCGTTCCCCGCGATCGTCAAGCGCGGCAAGACCCTGTCCGCGGCGAACGTCTCGAAGGAGTGGATCGACTTCGACGCCGAGCGCTTCTTCCGCGACGGCCTCGGCCGCAACATCGTCTTCGTGAACGACGCCGACGCCGCGGGCGTCGCGGAGGCCCGCCACGGAGCCGCCCGCGACGTGCTCGGCTTCACCCTCCTGACCACGCTCGGCACCGGGATCGGCTCCGCGTTCCTGTACGACGGCGTGCTGCTCCCGAACACGGAGCTCGGCCACCTGAACTTCCGCGAGTACGAGTCCGTCGAGACCTACGCGGCCACCTCGGCGCGCGAGCGCGAGGGCCTGAGCTGGGAGGAGTGGGCCGAGCGCCTGCAGGCGTTCTACTCCCACATCGAGTTCCTGTTCAGCCCCGACCTGTTCGTGGTCGGCGGCGGCGTGTCGAAGAACGCGGGCGACTTCCTGCCCCTGCTCGACCTCAAGACGCCGATCGTCCCGGCGATCCACCGCAACAACTCCGGCATCATCGGCGCGGCCTCGCTCGCCGGCGACTGACCCTTCGACAGGCTCAGGGACCCAGCGGGACGCTCAGGGCCCTTCGACAGGCTCAGGGACCCAAACGAGGGAAGGCCCCGATGACGGCAGTCATCGGGGCCTTCGGCGTTCGAGGCGAATGGGCCGACCTGTACGCCGGGTTCTGTTCCGGGGTTCTTCGCCCCTTCGACGGCCATCTCTCTCGGCGACACGTTGCCGTGCCGCTCCAGCGGTCTACCCGAGGACTCGGCGGGCCGCGTCATCATCCTCTGTCTGACCTTGCTCCGGGCGAGGTTTACCTGGCGGGCCGTGTCACCACGGCCCCCGGTGGTCTCTTACACCACCCTTTCACCCTTACCCCTCGCGGGGCGGTCTGCTCTCTGTGGCACTGTCTCGCGGATCACTCCGGGTGGGTGTTACCCACCGCCCTGCCCTGTGGAGCCCGGACGTTCCTCGGTGCGGTTGCCCGCCACGCGACCGTCCAGTCGACCCATTCGCCCCTCCAGTCTACGGGGCCTCACTTCTCGGCGGAGTCCGCGATGCGCAGGTCGAGCGGAACGTCGATCGGAAAGGTACCGAACAGGCGGGTGGTGGCGACGGCAGCGGCCTCGCGGACGGCGTCGGCCGCGGCCTCCGCGTGCTCCTGCGGCGTATGCAGGATGACCTCGTCGTGCAGGAAGAACGCCAAGTGCGGCTCCCGGGCGAACGGCCCCGATGCCTCGGCCGCGCCGAAGACCTCGGGAAGCTGTGCCAGGCGGTGACGGATCTCGGCGAGCCAGATGAGCGACCACTCCGCCGCGGTGCCCTGGACGACGAAATTCCGGGTGAAGCGCCCCCACTCCCGTGCGCGGCGGCGGGCGAGGGCAACCACGGCGGCGTCAGCATCGGCGCCCGTGGCATCGGCCTGCAGTCGCATCCACTCCGTGGACGGACGCGGCGAGGAGCGACCGAGCCAGGTCGAGACGATGCCGCCGTCCTCCCCGACCCGCGCCGCGTCGTCGACGAGCGCCATGGCGCGGGGATAGACCTTCCGCAGCCGGGGAACGAGTCGCCCGCTGTCGCCGCTGGTGGCGCCGTACATCGCACCAAGCACCGCGTACTTCGCCTCCTCGCGGGTCGCGACGGCACCCGACGCGACGACCCCCGCGTAGAGATCGCCGCCGCGCGCCGCGGCCGCCATCGCCTCGTCGGCCGCCATGGCCGCGAGCATCCGCGGCTCGAGCTGGGCGACGTCCGCGACGACGAGAGCCCAGCCCGGATCCGCACGTACCGCGGGGCGGAGGTTGCGCGGCAGTTGCAGCGCGCCGCCGCCGGCCGATGCCCACCGTCCGGTCACGACGCCCCCGGGGATGTACACCGGGCGGAAGCGGCCGTCCTGCACCCATTCCGACAGCCAGGTCCAGCCGTTCGCGCTGAGCAGTCGAGACAGCTTCTTGTAGGCGAGGAGCGGCTCGATCACGGGGTGATCGTGCGCGGACAGCTCCCACTTGCTCGTGGACTCCACCGACACGCCCACGCGGTGCAGCGCCCGCAGCAGCTTCGGCTGGCTGTCCAGGTGCAGCGTGGGGTCGTCGAGCAGGGCCCGCACCTCGTCGCCGCGCTCCACCATCCGTCGGGGCAGCCCGCCCGCGGCCGGACGAGCCCCCAAGGTCTCGGTGAGGATCGCGTCGTGCACCCCGGCGTCCCACGGGAGCCCCGCGACGCGCATCTCCTCGGCGATCAGCCCGCCGGCCGACTCTGCGGCGCACAGCAGCGTCAGGCGTCCATCGGCCGCCTCCGCCATCACGGTCCGCTGCGCGCGGTACTGCTCGAGTGCCGCGGCGATCGCGTCCTCGCCGGACTCCTCGTCGAGGACATCGAACAGGGAGGGGGTCGTGTCGACCGGGTCGCGGCGCTCCCATGCCGCGGCGGGTGCCAGCGGCGTGGACACCATGGCCGTGTCGCGCAGGATCGCGTGACAGAGGACGAGGTCGTGGCTGCGCGTGATCCTGACGCCTTCGCTCAGGAGCAGCGCGTAGATCTCGGCCGCGCTGCGGATGATCCACCGCGGGGCGTCGGCGGCTTCGACCGCGGCCACCCATCCCGCGAGTTCCGCCGCGGGCAGGAGCGTGCGCTGCTGCTCCTCGTCGTGCTCGTCCAGCTCGATCGCGGCGTACTCCCCCGCACCGAGGCCGACCAGCGCGAGGCGTCGCTCCGGGCCCGACGCCGGCGCCGTCACGGGCGGTGCAGGCCGGATGCGCTCATGACGAGAGTCCCGACTCCTCGGTGCGCACGAGGATGCAGCCGCACTCGGGGCAGGAGACGACCTCGTCCTCGGGCGCGCGACGGATCTCGTTGAGATCGGTGCCGGGCAGCATCATGCGGCAGCCTTCGCAGGTTCCGCGGGTGAGGAGCGCGGCTCCGGCGCTGTTCGCGGCGCGGCGATCGTACTCCGCGAGAAGCGGCGCGGGAACGGTGGCGGCGACCGCCTCCCGGTCGCGGGCGAGCTGGGCGCCGAGCTCAGTCGCCGCGGCGACGTCGGCCTTGCCCTGCGCGGTGAGGGCACTCCCCTCCGCGGTCGTCGCGTCCAGCAGCGCCTGCTGGGCGGCCACGGCGGCGTCGGCTTCCTCGACTCGGCCCATGACGTCGAGCTCCGCGTCCTCCAGGTCGCTCAGACGCTTGGCGAGGCTGGCGAGCTCGTGCTCCAGAGCCTGCGCCTCCTTCGGGTTGGTTGCCGCCGCGAGGCGCTGGGCGTCGCGGTCGCGCCGCTGCTCGGCCAGCGCGACGTCCGACTCCAGCCGCGAGAGCTCGGTGCGGGCGTCGTCCCTGGCGCCGGTCAGGACCGTGAGCTCGCGGAGCTGCTCCTGACGGATGGCGACGAGCTCGGCGATCCGGCCCGCCTGGCTCGGCTGCGTGCGGGCGCGCTCCGCCTGCGCGATGCGCCGGTCGAGGTCCGCGATGTCGAGCAGGGTGCGCTGGTTCTCCGGGGTGGCGTTCACGCTCTCAAATCTACTCGCTGCCGGGCCGAGGGCCGCATCACCGGATGTCGCCGTCCACGTAGAACCACGTCCGGTTCTCACGGACGAAGCGACTGCGCTCGTGCAGCGATCCGCGCGTGCCGCCCTGCCGCCAGAACGCCTCGAACTCGACCACGCCCTCCGTGTCGAACGGGCCGCCCGCCACGCGGTCCACGATCAGCAGACGCCGCCACTCCAGGTCCGCCTCGAAGGTGATCGTCTCCGGTCGCGTCTCCGGGTGCCAGGTGCGGAGCAGGTACGCCCCGTCCTCCCGCACGAAAGCGGTGTACCGGGAGCGCATCAGCCGCTCGGCGGTCGGGGCAGGAGCGCCGTCGAGGAGGGGGCCGCAGCACGCGGCGACGGTGTCCCCCGAAGCGCAGGGGCAGCGGGTGGGCTCCGTCATGAGAGCGCGACGATCAGGGTCATGCCTGCCAGCATCGCGCGGAGGACCGTGTCGCGCCAACTCGCCCTACGCTGGAGGCACGCCAACGCCAGGAGCACCGATGACCACTGTCCCCACCTTCCGCGCCCACAACGGCTTCGCCCTGCCGGCACTCGGCCTCGGCACGTATCGGCTGAACGGCGACGCCGGAGCCGACGCGGTCGCCCAGGCCCTCCGTGCGGGATACCGCCTCGTGGACTCCGCGTTCAATTACGAGAACGAAGGCTCCGTCGGGCGCGGCGTCGCGGCCTCCGGCGTCCCCCGCTCCGAGGTCATCGTGACGACGAAGCTCCCCGGACGGCACCATGCCCGCGCGACGGCGACCGCCAGCATCGAGGAGAGCCGTTCCCGCCTCGGCCTCGACGCGACCGACCTGCACCTCATCCACTGGCCGAACCCGAGCCAGGACGAGTACGTCGAGGCGTGGGAGGCGCTCGTGGACGCCCAGGCGCGGGGCGTCGTCCGCCAGATCGGCGTCTCGAACTTCCTCCCCGAGCATCTCGAGCGCATCGAACGGGAGACCGGGGTCCGGCCGGTCGTGAACCAGATCGAGGTGCACCCGTACTTCCCGCAGGAGGAGCAGCTGGCCTACCACCGGGAGCACGGCATCCTCACCGAGGCCTGGAGCCCGCTGGGGCGTGCGCAGGCCCTCCTCGACGAGGACGTCGTCCGCGAGGTGGCCGCCGCTCACGACATCACGCCCGCGCAGACCGTCCTCGCCTGGCACGTGGCCAGGGAGACGGTCGCGATCCCGAAGGCGTCGTCCGCGGAGCACCAGGCCGCGAACCTCGCCGCCGCCGCCGTCGTGCTCGACGACGCGGAGGTCGCCGCGATCACCGCACTCGGACGCGCGGACGGGCGCCTGTTCGACGGCGATCCCGCGGTGCACGAGGAGTCCTGAGCGGGGAGGGCTCAGACGCGCTGCGTACCGAGCACGCGCAGGAACTCCAGCTTCCCGGCCGCCTCGCTCCCCGGCTGCGCCGTCAGGACGATGAGCGCCTGCGACTCGTCCTCGGTGAACAGCGCCTGGCAGTCCACCTCGATCTCCCCGAGCTCCGGATGCACGATCACCTTGTGCTGCTCGAAGCGACGGGCGACCTCGTGGGCCGCCCAGAGCCGCACGAACTCGGGACTCCGTTCCGACAGATCCGCCACGATCTCCCCCGCCCGCGACCGCGCGCCCATGGTGCCGTACGCCGCGCGCAACGCCGCCACCAGCGCCCGTGACTGCCGGGGGTGATCGACCTCCCGGTACCGACGCCGTTCCTCCTCCGGTCGCGCGAACCAGCGATGGATGCCGCTCCGGTCGAGCCCGGTCAGACCGCTCGCGTCTCCGATCAGCGCGCGTGAGGCGTCGTTCTGCACCAGCACCTCGTCGAGAGCCGAGACCACGAACGCCGGGGTGTCGTGCAGACGGTCGAGCACGCGGAGGATGCCGGGACGGACGTAGTCGGTGATCACCGCGCGATCGGGAGCGCTGAGCCCGCTGAGCCGGTAGAGGTAGTCGCGCTCGTCCGAGGACAGCCGCAGCGCACGGGCGAGGGCGGCGAGGATCTGCGCGCTTGGCTGCGGGCCCCGACGCTGCTCGAGACGCGTGTAGTAGTCCGTCGACATGGTCGCCAGCTGTGCGACCTCCTCGCGGCGCAGTCCGGCCGTCCGTCGCCGAGTCCCCTCGGGCAGGCCCACGTCGGCAGGACGCAGCGCCTCCCGACGGCGCAGGAGGAAGTCGGCCAGGGCGTCACGATCCATCCGTGCAGTATCCCCCGGACGCGGGACGGGATCCAGGGACCGCCGATCCCCCGATCAGCCGTCTCTGGAACGGCGCGGACGCAGCGTCGAGGCTGGGGCCATGGACATCACCGGAAACACCATCTTCATCCCCGGCGCGACGAGCGGGATCGGTCTGGCGCTGGCCCTCCGGCTGCAGGAGCGTGGCAACACCGTGATCGTCGGGGGACGCCGAGAGGACCGGCTGGCCGCGATCGCCGCCGCGCATCCCGAGCTTCACACGGTCCGCATCGACACGGCCGACCCGGCGAGCATCGACGAGGCCGCGGCCGCGGTGCTCGCCGCGCACCCGACGCTGAACGTGCTGGTCACGATGGCCGGCATCATGCGGGCGGAGGACTGGACCGCGCCGGCCGGCTTCCTGTCCACCGCCGAGGAGACCGTCACGACGAACATCCTCGGCCCGATCCGCCTCATCGCGGCCTTCATCGAGCACCTGCAGACCCAGCCCTCGGCGACCATCATGACCGTCTCCTCCGGTCTCGCCTTCGCACCCCTGAAGGTCACGCCCACATACAACGCGAGCAAGGCGGCGATCCACATGCTCAGCGAGTCGCTGCGGCTGCAGCTCGCGGGCACGACTGTCGCGGTGCAGGAGCTCGAGCCGCCCGCCGTGCGCACGGACCTCATGCCCGGGCATGCGGAGAACGAGGCCGCACTGCCCCTCGACGCGTTCATCGACGAGGTCATGACGCTCATCGAGACTCAGCCCGACGCGACCGAGATCCAGGTCGAGCGGGTGAAGTTCCTCCGCTACGGCGAGGCGCGGGGCGACTACGACGAGGTCGTGGCGGTGCTCAACCGCACGGATCCGCACGGCCGGTGAACCCCGGTGGGGCGGTCCGCCGCCCCACCCGCCGTCACTCCTGCAGGGATGCGGCGACCGCGGTGAGCGCCTCGGCGGACTGCCGCAGCAGCTCGAGCTCGCGATCCGAGAACGCGGTCGTGCGGATCGGGAGGGCCCCGGCGGCGCTGACGATCGACGGCACGGACAGGGCGACGCCGTCGATCCCGTGGAAGTCGCGGAGAACCGTGCTCACGGGCATCACCGCATGCTCGTCCCGGAGGATCGCCTCCACGATGCGGGCGCTGGAGAGCCCGATCGCGTAGTTCGTGGCGCCCTTGCCCTGGATCACCTTGTAGGCGGCGTCGCGGACGTCGACGGCGATCTCGTCCAGCTCCTCCAGAGTGAAGCGCGGGTGCCCCGGGGTCTCCCAGTCGAGGATCGGG
This sequence comes from Microbacterium sp. ER1, assembly GCF_023383675.1. NCBI lineage: Bacteria > Bacillati > Actinomycetota > Actinomycetes > Micrococcales > Microbacteriaceae > Microbacterium > Microbacterium sp. ER1. The sequence goes on along the minus strand of NZ_QCXO01000138.1, from coordinate 30,292 downwards.
ACCGTGCCGATCGTCGCCCGCGACCAGAGCGGGAACTCGGTGTCGCCGTGCTCTCCGATGATGTGGGCGTGCACGCTGGCCGTGGACACGCCCGCCCGCTCCCCCAGCTTCCAGCGCAGCCGAGACGTGTCGAGCACGGTGCCCGACGCGAAGATGCGCTCCGGCGGCAGTCCTGTCTCCTGCTGCGCGATGACCGTCAGCACGTCGCACGGGTTCGTGACGATGACGTAGACCGCATTGGGCGCGACCGACAGCAGCTCCGGCATCATGCGCCGGATGATGCCGGCGTTCACTCCGGCGAGCTCGGTGCGCGTCTGACCCGGATTCTGCTTCGCTCCCGCCGTGATGACCACGACATGGGAACCGGCCGCCACGGAGATGTCGCTGCCGCCGATGATGTCGCTGCTGCCGGTGAACTGCGTGCCGTGCGCGAGGTCGAGCACCTCCGCCTCGACCTTCTCCGTCGCGATGTCGTACAGGGCGACGTGGCGGGCCGATCCCCGGATCAGAGCCGCATAGGCCACGCTCGATCCGACGCTTCCGGCGCCGACGACGGTGAGCTTCGAGTTCTCGATGATCTCCATGCGCCCATCCTGACAGCGCGGGCGCCGCGACGGCAGGGGTCTCGCCGGGAGAATGGCGTCGTCGTCAGACCGCCGCGGCCACCGCATCCGCAGCGGTGCGATGGGCGAAGCGGAAGCCGGACTGCTGCAGCGCCTCGGGCCGCACGTCCGCATCCGGGAGCAGCAACGATTCGGCGGCGTCGCCGAGAGCGAGGCGCAGCGCCCACCGCGGAGCGGGCAGCCAGAACGGCCGATGCATCCGCTGCGCGAGCGCGCGACCGATGTCGTTCGCGGACGCCCGGGTGGGCCCGGTGAGGTTGACGGGCCCCGCGAGCTTCTCATCGAGGACATGGCGGATACCGCGCACCTCGTCGTCCAACGAGATCCACGGCCAGATCTGCGTACCCGGCCCCAGCGGGCCGGCGACGCCGAGCTTCGTCAGCGTGATCATGGGTCGGAGCACCCCCCGGCGGTGGATCACCGGTGCCGTCCGCAGCAGGGCGACCCGCGTGTGGTCCTCCGCTCGTCGCGCGGCCGTCTCCCAGCGCACGGTGAGGTCGGCGAGGAAGGTGCTCCCGGGGCCGGAGTGCTCGGTGAGCACCTCGCCGGGAGCCGATCCGTAGTAGCCCACAGCGGAGGCGGAGAGGAAGGCGGGCGCGTCGGTGCGCAGAGCGCGCAGGGCCGTGGTCAGGGTGTTCGTCGCGTCGAGCCGCGACTCGACGAGCTGACGGCGATATCCGCGCGTCCACGGGAGCCGGCCGACGCTCGCGCCTCCGAGGGCGACGACGGCCTCCGCTCCCGCGAGCGCATCCGGGTCGAGCGCGGTGTCCCCCGGCGACCATTCGATCTCGCCCTCCGCCTGCGGAGGACGTCGCACGAGGGTGCTCACCTCGATGCCGTCCGCCCGCAGGGAGGCGGCGAGGGCGGAACCGATGAGGCCTGAGGCCCCGCTGATGACGATGCGTCGCGCCATTGCCGCTCCCCGCTGCAATCGATACGGGTGGGCCCTGCCGGGATCGAACCGACGACATCCACGGTGTAAACGTGGCGCTCTACCAGCTGAGCTAAAGGCCCTGGTGCGCTCAGTCTATCCGGGCGCGGATGCGCACCCGTGTCGTGGAAGAGGGATAGGCTGAGGTCGGCGCGCGTTGTGCACGGCCGACAAGGCTGCCCGTGTCGCTTCCCGTTTCCTTGGCATGACCTGCCAGCTTGACGAAAGGTTCCCCCGTGACCGTCCACGACCAGGATCCGTACTCTCAGGGCCCCCTCGACAGCGATCCGGAAGAGACCGGTGAGTGGCAGCAGTCGCTCGACGAGCTGGTGGACGCCAAGGGCCACGGCCGCGGGCGCGAGATCATGCTCAGCCTGCTCAAGCGCTCCAAGGAACTGCACCTGAACGTGCCGATGGTTCCGACCACCGACTACATCAACACCATCGCCCCGGAGAACGAGCCTGAGTTCCCCGGCGACGAGGAGATCGAGCGGCGCTACCGCGCCTGGATCCGCTGGAACGCCGCCATCACGGTGCACCGCGCCCAGCGCCCCGGCATCGGCGTCGGCGGTCACATCTCCACCTACGCGTCCTCGGCGGCGCTGTACGAGGTGGGCTTCAACCACTTCTTCAAGGGCGCGGACCACCCCGGTGGCGCCGACCAGATCTTCATTCAGGGCCACGCCTCCCCCGGCACCTACGCCCGCTCCTTCCTCGAGGGTCGCCTCACCGAGGACCAGCTCGACGGCTTCCGCCAGGAGAAGTCGCACGCGCCGAACGGCATCCCGTCGTACCCGCACCCGCGCCTGATGCCGGAGTACTGGCAGTTCCCGACCGTGTCGATGGGTCTCGGCCCGATCAACGCGATCTACCAGGCGATGTCGAACAAGTACCTCGAGAACCGCGGCATCAAGGACACCTCGCAGTCGCACGTCTGGGCCTTCCTCGGCGACGGCGAGATGGACGAGGTCGAGAGCCGCGGTCAGCTGCAGGTCGCCGCCAACGAGGGCCTCGACAACCTCACCTTCGTCGTGAACTGCAACCTGCAGCGTCTCGACGGCCCGGTGCGCGGCAACGGCAAGATCGTCCAGGAGCTCGAGTCGTTCTTCCGCGGCGCGGGCTGGAACGTCATCAAGGTGATCTGGGGCCGCGAGTGGGACGACCTGCTCGCCCGCGACACCGAGGGCGCACTGCTCAACCTCATGAACGCCACCCCCGACGGCGACTACCAGACGTACAAGGCCGAGTCCGGCGCGTACATCCGGGAACACTTCTTCGGCCGCGACGAGCGCGCCGCCGCGCTGGTCAAGGACTACTCCGACGACGACATCTGGAACCTCAAGCGCGGTGGCCACGACTACCGCAAGGTCTACGCCGCTTTCAAGGCCGCGACCGAGCACAAGGGCAAGCCGACGGTCATCCTCGCGAAGACCGTCAAGGGCTACGGGCTGGGCCCGCAGTTCGAGGGCCGCAACGCGACCCACCAGATGAAGAAGATGACGCTGGACAACCTCAAGACGTTCCGCGACGCGATGCACATCCCGATCACGGACGCGCAGCTCGAGGAGAACCCGTACCTGCCCCCGTACTACAACCCGGGACCGCAGGACGAGACGATCCAGTACATGCTCGAGCGCCGCAAGGCCCTCGGCGGCTTCCTCCCGGAGCGCCGCTCGACGCACGTCGGCCTGTCCCTTCCCGAGGAGAACGCCTACGCGCTCCCGAAGAAGGGCTCCGGCACGCAGGAGATCGCCACGACCATGGCGTTCGTCCGTCTGCTGAAGGACCTGCTGCGCTCGAAGGAGTTCGGCCACCGCATCGTGCCGATCATCCCCGACGAGGCGCGCACGTTCGGCATGGACGCGTACTTCCCGACCGCGAAGATCTACAACCCCAACGGCCAGCACTACACGTCGGTCGACCGGGAGCTGCTGCTCGCCTACAAGGAGAGCCCGCAGGGACAGATCGTCCACGTCGGCATCAACGAGGCCGGTGCTCTCGCGGCGTTCACCGCCGCGGGCACGTCGTACGCGACGCACGGCGAGCCGCTGATCCCGATCTACATCTTCTACTCGATGTTCGGCTTCCAGCGCACCGGTGACGCCCAGTGGGCCGCCGGCGACCAGATGGCCCGCGGCTTCATCATCGGCGCCACCGCCGGGCGCACCACCCTCACGGGTGAGGGCCTCCAGCACGCCGACGGGCACTCGCACCTGCTCTCCTCCACCAACCCGGCGACGGTCTCCTACGACCCCGCGTACGGCTACGAGATCGCGCACATCATGCGCTCCGGTCTCGAGCGGATGTACGGCGGGCAGCACGAAGACCCGAACGTCATGTACTACCTCACGGTGTACAACGAGCCGATGGTCCAGCCCGCGGAGCCGGCCGACGTGGATGTGGACGGCATCGTCCGCGGCATCCACCGCGTCTCCGTCGGCGAGGGCGACGGCCCCCGTGCCCAGCTTTTCGCCTCCGGCGTCGGCCTGCCGTGGGCGCTTGAGGCCCAGGAGCTGCTGAAGAAGGACTGGGGTGTCGTCGCCGACGTGTGGTCGGTCACCTCGTGGACCGAGCTGCGCCGCGACGGCCTCGTCGCCGACGAGCACAACTTCCTCCACCCGGACCAGGAGCCGCGCACCGCCTACCTCACGCAGAAGCTCCAGGGCGCCGAGGGTCCCGTCGTCGCGGTCAGCGACTTCATGCACGCCGTGCAGGACCAGATCCGCCCGTGGGTCCCGAACCGCTTCGCCACGCTCGGCGCCGACGGCTTCGGCTTCTCGGACACCCGTGCCGCGGCCCGCCGCTTCTTCAAGATCGACGGACCGTCGATCGTCGTGCGCACGCTGCAGGCGCTGGCCGAGGAGGGCAAGGTCGACCGCGGCCTCTCCGCCCAGGCCATCGAGAAGTACCGCCTGCACGACGTGAACGCCGGCACGAGCGGCAACGCAGGCGGCGAAAGCTGAGCCCTCGGTGACAGCTGCCTCCGCCGCCGGCATGGACAAGGCCGCCACGCTCACCTGGCTGCGCCGGATCTCCGGCGACATCGCCACGGTGACGATCAAGCGGCTGGAGGACACCCTCCCCTGGTACGCCGACATGCCACCGGCCCGCCGCTCCGCGGTCGGGCTGGTGGCGCAGGCGGGCATCACCTCGTTCATCCAGTGGTACGACGACCCGACGTCCACCCCGTGGATCGCCGCGGACATCTTCGCCGCCGCTCCCCGTGAGCTGCTGCGGAGCGTGAGTCTGCAGCAGACCCTCCAGCTCATCCGCGTCACGGTCGAGGTGACCGAGGAACGGGTGGCGGGCAAGGGCGAGCACCTTCGCGAGGCCATCCTGCTCTACTCGCGGGACGTGGCGTTCGCCGCCGCCGACGTTTACGCGCGCGCCGCCGAGGCCCGCGGCCTCTGGGACGCGCGGCTCGAGGCGCTCGTCGTCGACTCGATCCTCACGGGCGAGGCCGACGAGGAGCTGCCCAGCCGGATCGCCGCTCTCGGGTGGCACGGCCACGGAGAGGTCGCGGTCCTCGTGGGCACCACGCCTCCGCAGTTCGACGTCGACCTCGTGCGTCGCACGGCGCGGAAGCTCGCGGTCGACGTCCTCATCGGCGTGCAGGGCTCGCGCCTCGTGCTCGTGCTCGGACGCGCGCGCGTCGAGGGCCAGGAGGGCGAGGACGAGGAGCTCGGGTTCCAGGAGATCGCGGCTCGTCTGGAGCCGTCGTTCGGCCCGGGGTTCGTCGTGCTGGGGCCGGCTGTCGCTGCCCTCGTCGACGCCAGCCAGAGCGCGCGTGCGGCGCTGGCCGGATTCGCGGTGGCTCGCGCCTGGCGGAGCGCACCGCGGCCCGTCGAAGCCGACGATCTGCTCCCGGAGCGCGCCCTCGCCGGCGACCCTCTCGCGAAGCAGACCCTGATCGAGCGCATCTACCGCCCGCTGCAGGCGCACTCGACCGACCTCGTCACGACGCTCTGGAGCTATCTCGACAACGGCCGTTCCCTCGAGGCGACGGCCCGCGAGCTCTTCGTGCATCCGAACACCGTCCGCTACCGCCTGAAGCGGGTGAGCGAGGTCATCGGGTGGGACGCGACCGGGCCCCGCGAGGCGCTCATCCTGCAGACGGCGCTCATCCTCGGCTCCATCGGGGCCGCGGAGCAGGTACGCCGCCGTCCGCCGCTGCGCCGCCCTCCGCGCTGACCCACCCGGTGCATTCTGTGCGCCACACACAAGGGTTCCGCGCAATCTTGTGATGGATCATCCACCGTTCTGCCGCGATCGTTGGCAGACTGGGTGGGTGATTGTCGTCGTCTGCCCTGGACAGGGCTCGCAGACCCCCGGATTCCTCGCCCCCTGGCTCGAGCTCGACGGAGTGGAGGAGCGTCTCGCCACCTACTCCGAGGCCGCGCAGGTCGATCTCCGCACGCACGGCACCGAGTCGGACGCGGACACCATCCGCGACACCCGGGTCGCCCAGCCGCTGATCGTGGCCGCCTCCCTCGTCGCCGGTGATGCTCTCGTGGCCGCCGCCGGTCGCCGCGCGGACGGCATCGCCGGGCACTCCGTCGGGGAGATCGCGGCGCTCGTCGGCAGCGGCGTGCTGGACGCCGCGACGGGCATGCGCCTCGTCGGCATCCGGGGGCGGGCGATGGCCGATGCCGCCGCCCAGACCCCGACGGGGATGAGCGCGGTCCTCGGCGGCGATGAGGAGACGCTCCTCGCCCGCCTCGCCGAGCTCGGCCTCGCGCCGGCGAACTTCAACGGCGGCGGGCAGATCGTCGTCGCCGGTCCTCTCCCGGCCCTGGCAGCTCTCGCCGAGGAGCCGGTCAAGGGCACCCGCGTGGTGCCGCTCCAGGTCGCCGGAGCGTTCCACACCGACTACATGGCCTCCGCCGTCTCGGCGCTCCGCGACGCGGTCGCCGACGTGCAGCCGTCCGACCCCGAGATCACGCTCTGGACCAACCGCGACGGCTCGGTCGTGACCGACGGAGCGACGGCGCTCGACTACCTCGTCGATCAGGTCTCCTCCCCCGTTCGGTGGGACCTCTGCATGACCTCCTTCGCCGACGCCGGGGTGACCGGCGTCATCGAGCTCGCCCCCGCGGGCGCCCTCGTCGGTCTCGCCAAGCGCGGCCTGCGCGGCGTGCCGACGGTCGCCGTGAAGACCCCCGAAGACCTCGAAGCCGCCGTCGCGCTGCTGAACGGAGAAGCCGCATGACCGCCTCCCTCGCCCAGATCGCCGGGCCCGCCTACACCCGCATCTACGCGTTCGGCGCGGCTCGCGGCGAGAACGCGGTGCCCAACGAAGACCTCATCGGGCCGATCGACTCCAGCGACGAGTGGATCCGTCAGCGCACCGGCATCGTCACGCGCGCCCGGGCGGACAAGGAGACGGACGCCATCGACCTCGCGACCGCGGCGGCAGCCGAGGCCATCGAGAAGTCGGGCGTCCCCGCCGACCAGGTCGACCTCGTCATCGTCGCGACCATCAGCAACCCGAAGCAGACGCCGTCGGTCTCGGCCATCGTCGCCGACCGCGTCGGGGCCAACCCGGCCGCGGCGTACGACATCAATGCGGCCTGCGCCGGCTACGCCTATGCGGTCGCGCAGGCGGACGCGCTCATCAAGGCCGGCGCCGCCCGCCACGCCCTCGTGATCGGCACGGAGAAGCTCTCCGACGTCGTCGACCCGACCGACCGCAGCATCTCGTTCCTCCTCGGCGACGGCGCCGGCGCCGCTCTCATCGGCCCCAGCGACACGCCGGGCATCGCCCCCGCGGTCTGGGGCAGCGACGGTTCCAAGGCCGGCGCCGTCGGTATGAACGGCACCCTCACGGACTTCCGCGACGGCGTGGTGCCGTGGCCGACGCTCCGCCAGGAGGGCCCGACGGTCTTCCGCTGGGCCGTGTGGGAGATGGCCAAGGTCGCCCGGGAGGCGCTGGACAAGGCCGGGATCGAGGCCTCCGACCTCGCCGCCTTCATCCCGCACCAGGCCAACATGCGCATCATCGACGAGTTCGCCAAGCAGCTCGGTCTGCCGGAGACCACCGTCATCGCCCGCGACATCGAGACCACCGGCAACACGTCGGCCGCCTCGATCCCGCTCGCCAGCCACCGCCTCATGGCCGAGCACCCGGAGCTCTCCGGCGGCCTCGCCCTGCAGATCGGCTTCGGCGCCGGCCTCGTCTTCGCAGCCCAGGTCGTCGTCCTCCCCTGAAGACGCGTCGACCTTCCCTAGACTGTTCCACGGTTCCGAATACAACCCGCAAGAAAGAGGAAGACCACCATGGCTTTCACCAACGATGAGGTCCTCGCCGGCCTCGCAGAGCTGATCACCGACGAGACCGGCATCAACGCCAGCGAGGTCGCCCTGGAGAAGTCGTTCACGGACGACCTCGACATCGACTCGATCTCGATGATGACGATCGTCGTCAACGCCGAGGAGAAGTTCGGCGTCACCATCCCGGACGACGAGGTCAAGAACCTGAAGACCGTCGGCGACGCCGTCAACTTCATCGTCGCGGGCCAGGAGTAATCCCGGCAGGATGCCACCCTCGCCCCGCGCGGGGCGTGGCATCCTCCGGCCCTGCCCATCCCCCGCACGAACTCGTTTCGACAAGGAACCACACCTCATGACCAAGCGCATCGTCGTCACCGGCATCGGCGCCACCTCCGCCATCGGCGGGACGGCCCCGGAGAACTGGGACAACCTTCTCGCCGGTGCCTCCGGCGCCCGCACGATCGAGCACGACTGGGTGCAGGAGTACGACCTGCCCGTCACGTTCGCCGCCTCCGCGAGCGTCCGCCCGGAAGAGGTGCTGCCCCGCCACGAGGCGAAGCGTCTCGACCCCTCTTCGCAGTTCGCGCTCATCGCGGCGCGCGAGGCCTGGGAGGACGCGGGCTCGCCCGAGGTCGCTCCCGAGCGCCTCGGCGTCGACTTCGCGACCGGGATCGGCGGCCTCTGGACGCTGCTCGACGCCTGGGACACGCTGCGCGAGAAGGGCCCCCGCCGGGTCATGCCGCTGACCGTGCCGATGCTGATGCCGAACGCGGCCGCCGGCAACCTGTCGCTGCAGTTCGAGGCCCGCGCCTATGCGCAGACCGTCGTCAGCGCGTGCGCCTCCAGCACCGAGTCGATCATCCACGCCTTCCACCACCTGCAGGAGGGGCTGGCCGACGTCGTCATCGCCGGCGGCACCGAGTCGGCGATCCACCCGATCACGATGGCCGCGTTCGCGTCCGCGCAGGCGCTGTCGCGCCGCAACGACGACCCGGCCCACGCCTCCCGACCCGGCGCGATCGACCGCGACGGCTTCGTGATGGGCGAGGGCGCCGCGGCCCTCATCCTCGAGACCGAGGAGCACGCCAAGGCCCGCGGCGCGAAGATCTACGGCTACGTCCTCGGCGGTGGCGTGACCGCCGATGCGTACCACATCACCGGCAACGACCCGGAGGGCAAGGGGGCGGCGCGTGCCGTGATCCAGGCACTCGAGGAGGCCGGCATCACGCCCGACCAGGTGACGCACATCAACGCCCACGCGACCTCGACCCCGGTCGGCGACCCCAACGAGTACGTCGCGCTGAAGAACGTCTTCGGCGACCGGATCGACGAGATCCCGGTGTCGGCCACCAAGGCGTCGACCGGGCACCTCCTGGGCGGGACCGGCGCGCTGGAGGCGATCTTCTCCCTCCTCGCGCTGCGGGACCGCGTGGCTCCGCCGACGATCAACATGACCGAGCCGGACCCGGAGGTGCCGTTCCGTCTGTCCGGAGAGGCGGCTCCGCTCGGCGACGGCCCGCAGATCGCCATCAGCAACTCGTTCGGCTTCGGCGGACACAACGCCGTGCTCGTGCTGGGCGGCGTCGACTGACCGTTTCCGCGTCCACGATGAAGGCCCCCGGGATGTGATCCCGGGGGCCTTCATCATGCGCGGTCCGCTCTGCCCCTTCGACGGGCTCAAGGGCCCAGGGGCGCGCTGGCCCCGACGGCGAGGCGCTGCGAACGCTCCCGGCGGCGGCGCTCGATCCGCGGGAGGAACCAGCCGATCAACGGGCCGACGCCGAAGGCGAACAGCACGGTGCCGACGCCCACCGGACCGCCGAGCAGGAAGCCGATCAGCAGCACGGACCCCTCGATGACCGTCCGCGCCAGCCAGACCGGCCATCGGGTCACCCGGACGAGCCCCGTCATGAGTCCGTCGCGCGGTCCGGGGCCGAAGTCCGCCGCGATGTAGAGCCCGGTCGCGAACGCCAGCAGCACGAGTCCGAAGACGAACATGGGCGCCCCCACCCACACGGAGGGCGGAGCCGGCAGCACGAGGAGGGTGAGGTCGGCGAACGGGCCGATGAGCAGCGCGTTGAGCAGGGTGCCGAGACCCACCCGTTGACGGAGCGGGATCCACAGCAGCAGGACGACGATCGAGATCAGCACCGTGACGACCCCGTACCCGAGTCCCGTCCAGCGTGCGACACCCAGCGAGAGCACGTCCCAGGGCGCGACGCCGATCCCGCCGCGCACCATGAAGCCGAGCGCGACGCCGTAGAGGAAGAGCCCGCCCACGAGCTGCGCCAGCCGCTCGGCCAGGTCTCGGCGGCTGGTCGCGGTGAAGGGCAGGAAGACGGCACGGAAGAGCATCTCTCCATCGTGGCCCGCACGAAGGAGGGACGAGGCCGACCACTGAGCGAAAAGTGGTCTGCACATGGAAGGCCACTTTGCGGCAGGCTGGAGGCATGGCCTCCCGTCTCGTCACCCAGCTCGGCACCCAGGACATCGACGACGCCTCAGCGTCGGGCCTGGCCGACCGCATCAGGGCCCTCATCCTCGACGGACGCCTCACGGTCGGCGAGCGACTGCCGAGCGAGCGCGCCCTCGCGCTCGAGCTGCGGCGGTCACGCTCGACCATCACCCGCGCCTACGGCGTTCTCGAGGCCGGTGGCTACGTGTCCCGGCATCATGGCGGAAGCACCAGAGTGACCCTCCCGCACGGCCCGGCGGCCGCCGCCCCCGACGCGGACGACGCGGCGATCGACCTGTCGATCGCCTCGATGGACTCGACCCCCGGCCTGTACGACGCGACCGTGCGCTCCCTCCCCCGGCTGGCGGCCCTGCGCGGGACGAGCGGCTACTCGCTGCAGGGCCTTCCCGAGCTCCGAGAAGCCGTGGCCCGCCGATTCACCGAACGCGGCGCGGCGACCTCGGCCGACGAGATCATGATCACCTCGGGCGCCCTGAACGCCGTCAACCTCATCCTCACGGCGATCGGCCGCCGTGGCGAACGCGCCCTCGTGGAGCAGCCGACCTTCCCGCATGCGCTCGAGGCTCTGCACCGGCACGGCTATCGCCTGGTGCCGACACCGGTCGACACCGACGGCTGGGACGCCCGGCACCTCACCGACACCCTGCGGACAGCGCGCCCGCACGTCGCGTACCTCATCCCGGACTTCCACAACCCCACCGGAGCGACGCTGCCGCAGGAGGAGCGGTCCCGGATCGCGACGACGGCCCGCAACACCGGCACGCACCTGATCGTCGACGAGACGACGGCGGAGCTCGACATCGACCGGGGATGGGCCCCGACGCCGATGGCAGCCGAGGGCCCGAACGTGATCACGGTGGGATCGATGTCGAAGATCGCGTGGGGAGGCATGCGCATCGGCTGGATCCGCGCCGAGCGCTCGGTCATCGCCCGGCTGCTGGCCGTCCGCCCCTCGTTCGAGCTCGGCACGGCCCTCCTCGAGCAGTGCATCGCCGTGGAGCTGCTCGACGACGTCCCGGCACTGACCCAGCACGTCCGGCGACGCCTCACGGCCGGGCGGGATGCCGTGACCGCGGGAATCGCCGGGATCCCGGGGATGCGGATGCCGGAGACGCCCGGCGGCCTCTCCGCCTGGATCGATCTCGGCGCTCCCCTGTCGACGACCCTCTCCCTCGCTGCCCGGGAACGGGGACTCATCCTGCCGCCCGGACCGCGCTTCACGACCGGCGGCGTGCTGGAGCGGCGACTCCGGATCCCGATCACGCTCCCGCCCGAGCGTGCAGCGGAGGCGATGACGCGCCTGGCGCAGGCCTGGGCGGACGTGCGCGGCGGTGGAGTGAACACCGTCGACGACCTCGCGCACGCGGCCGTGATCTGACCGGCGCAGACGAAGACCCCGCCCGGTCGCGCCGGGCGGGGTCTTCGTCGAACGGAGCGGGGATTCGTCTTCTCAGCGTCCGGGATCACTCACCGGAATCCGATACTCACGCCTCCGCGCTCCCGGTATCGACGGTCGGTCAGCCGACCTTGTGGAGCCAGACGACGCGCGCGTCGTCGCTGGCGTGACGGAAGGGCTCCAGCTCCTCGTCCCAGGCGGAGCCCAGGGCGATGTCGAGCTCGCGCTGCAGCTCGACGGCGTTGCCCGCGGCGATCTCCATCGCGTAGCGGATGCGGTCCTCGCCGATGACGATGTTGCCGGCGGCATCGGTCTGGGCGTAGTGGATGCCGAGGTCCGGCGTGTGCAGCCACCGACCGCCGTCGCTGCGCGGCGTGGGATCCTCGGTCACCTCGAACCGGAGGTGCTCCCAGCCCCGGATCGCGGTCGCGAGGGCAGCACCGGTACCGACGGGACCGTCCCAGTAGAACTCGGCGCGGCGTGCGCCGGTCAGCACGGGCTGCTCGGTCCAGTCGAAGTTCACCGCACGCCCGATAGCGCGACCCACCGCCCATTCCAGGTGCGGGCAGAGCGCGCGAGGCGCCGAGTGGATGAACACCACTCCGCGTGCGTAAGCCGTCGCCATGATCTCTCCGTTTCATCAGGTGCGTCTTCCCCTACGACCTGAACCACGAAGTGGCGAGAGTATGCGGTTGTGCGCCCATTCTCGCCGAGTTCCCGCGAAATCACAAGCGTGTGATTCGACGACGAAGGCCCCGGTCCGTGGACCGGGGCCTTCGGGCGCTTCGACGAGCTCAGCGACCCAGCTCAGGCCTCGCTCATGGCCTGCTTGACCTGCTGGCCCTTCGCGGCGTAGTAGGCCGCGCGAGCGGCGTCCTTGCGGGCCTGCTCGGCGTAGCCGAACTCGAGCACGTCCTGCGGGACCTCGACGTTCGGGACGTCGTCGGTGCCGTGGTACTTCTCGATGTAGGCGTCGAGCTCAGGACCGGAGGTCCACGAGGTGATGAGGCAGTAGCGCGGGTCGGTGCCGTTGTGCGTAGCCGCGTGCCACAGACGCTGGGTGTCGACGATGAGCTGCGCGCCGGCCGGGAGGGCGATGCGGTACTCGATGCTGGGGTCCGTGCGGTTCTCACGCAGGACGAAGTAGCTGTCCTTGTCGTCCGTCAGGTTGAAGAACCCGCGGACGACCCAGCCGGTGCCGTCCGGGTTCAGGCGGTTGTTGTCGTCCTGGTGGAGGTTGTAGAGGCAGTCGCCGTACGGGGTCGGCTGCAGCTCGATGACGCGGCAGCGGCCGACGTTCGCACCGGGCTCCTGCGCGCGGCGCGTGAGGTTCGGGGCCTTGGCGGTCTGCTCGTCGATCCAGACGCCGTCCTTGTCGGTGCGCGGCGGCTTGTGGTTCCAGAAGCCGTTGCACTCGATGTCGCCGAAGGCGCTGGCGAGGGGCGCGAACCGGGTGTCGCCCGAGGACTTCCAGTCGACGTACTCGATGTCGAGCCACTCCTTGGGGTCGGCCTCCTGGTCGTAGCTGTCGAGGACGACGAAGCCCTTCTCCTCCAGCGCTGCGGACTTGATGTATCCCATGATCGAGTCATGTTCCTTTCATCGGGGGCCAGCACGTTTTAACAGGCCCTGATAAGGCAAGGCTAACAGCGGGACCTGGCGCTCCCCCGGAGGGTCGCCGTGGATAAGCGAATAGACTGGGCGGGGCACCCGGCGCGTCCGTGGCGCCTGTCGCTACGGGAGGACGAGACACCAGCATGAGCACCGCGACCAACGTCGAGGCGACGGCAGTCAACACGATCGAATGGCTCGCGGCGGGACGCACGACCATCGTCGTCCCGGTCTACCAGCGGCAGTACCGCTGGGACATCGGCGGCTGCGAGCGGCTCCTCTCCGACGTCAGGGCGGTGGCCGCGGAAGACGACGCGCATCGCCACTTCATCGGTTCGATCCTCTCCGCCGAGGACGGCTCCGGTCCGGACGCCGACCTCATCCTCATCGACGGGCAGCAGCGCCTCACCACGCTCATGCTCCTCGTCGCCGCGCTGCATCACTCGGTGCGCGACCGCGATCCGGAGCTCGCCGCCGACCTCGCCCGCGTGCTGGTCCGCCCCGACGATCCCGAGCGCACGAAGCTCCGTCCGCACGACGCCTGGGCCGATCTCTACGAGTCGGTCGTGCTCGATCGCCGGGACGACGTCGACCGCGAATCGCGCTTCGACGACAACTACGCGTTCTTCCGCAGCCAGATCCATGCCGACGAGGTGCCGTTCATCTGGCAGGGGCTGCAGCGCCTGGAGCACGTCTCGATCACGCTCGGCGCCCAGGCCAACGCGCAGCAGATCTTCGAGAGCCTGAACTCCACCGGCGAGCCGCTGCGGGATCACGAGCTGATCCACAACTACATCCTCATGGGGCTGAACCACGCCGAGCAGATGGATGTGGAAGCGCGGTTCTGGCTGCCGATCGAGCAGCACACGGGCGAGGCGATCGGCGCGTTCTGGCGCCACTACCTCGTGCTCGTGACGGGGCGTGAGGTGGCGGCGAACGGCGAGCACGGCGTGTACAGCGCCTTCCGCCAGTCGTTCCCGCGCGTCGACGTCGCCCACCTCCAGGCCGACGCCGAGACGTGGCGGCACTATGCGGAGATTTACGGCATCCTCCTCGATCCGACGAAGGAGCAGGACCCGGAGATCGCGCGGCAGCTGAAGTACGTGAACACGTTCGGACGCTCCTCCTCCCCGCTGGTCATGAGCGCCTACAGCGATCACGCGCGTGGCCTCATCGACCGGAGTCAGCTCCTCGAGACGCTCGAGTGGCTGCAGGCGATGTTCCTCCGCCGCGCGCTCGTCAACCTTCCCGCCGAACGCCTGATCGCCCGGCTCTGCCGTGCCCGCCGCGACGGACACGACGCCCTCGCCCGCGCCATCGCGCGCATCACCCCGTCGGACGAGCGGGTCAGCGCCGTGCTCAAATACAGCGAGCTGCCGTATCCGGCCTACGTGCTCGGCCGGCTCGAGGGCGTCGACGACGTGGACGGCTTCGACGTCGAGCACATCGTGCCCGCCGTGCCCGGCGACGCCTGGTCCGGCGACGGCGTGCGTCCCTGGAGCGAGTACTCCGAGGACGAGCAGAACAGCCACCGCGCCCTCGCACCGACCCTCGGCAACCTCACGCTGCTGGAACAGGGGCTAACGGAGCGGGTGTTCGGCGCTTCCTTCCCCGCCAAACGCGATGAGGCCTACGCCCGCAGCGCGGTACCGGCCACCCGCGCCCTCGCCGCGGAGGAATCCTGGGGCACGGCGGCCATCACCGCACGAACAGTGGCGCTGACGGCCGACCTCGTCCGCGTGTGGGCACGGCCCGCGCTGCCCGAGATCGACGACGACGGCCTCACCCCGATCCTCGACGCCGTGCGCCGCCGCGGCTGGCCCGCGGGGTGGGAGCGCGAGTTCGACTACGTGGAGTACCGCGGCGAGCGGTGGGAGGTCTACGACGTCAAGCACCTGTTCAACCGTGTGTTCCGTCGCGCCTGGACCGACACGACCGAGGCCGCTCTGGCGTACTGCGCGACCCACGGCGGCCCGATCTACCGCGACAAGGCGTGGAAGGGGCAGTGGGACGACCTCGATGACACGCACTTCCTCTACATGGGCTGGGACTCGAACTACATGATGACGGCCGTCCAGGGCGTCCTCGACGAGTCCGGCATCGCCGCCGAGGTCTTCGTGAAGTACTCCTACATCGGGAATGTGATGTGACCATGACCACTGTCATCCGCCGCCGCCTGCTCGACCTTGCGATCGAGGACCACACGCTCACGGTCCCCCTCGTGTGGGACGACCCGGCAGACACCCGCACGATCGACGTGTTCGCCCGCGTCGTCGCACGGGAGGGCGGCGAGGCGCTCCCCTACCTGGTCTTCCTGCAGGGCGGGCCGGGCCACGAGGCGCCGCGCCCCTTCCACTCCTCCACGGCGCCGGCCTGGCTGGATCAGGCCCTCGCGCACTATCGGCTCGTGCTCCTGGACCAGCGCGGCACCGGCCTCTCCTCCCCCGTCGGCGACGGCGACCTCGCGCAGGGCGCCGAAGCCGTCGCCGAGTACCTGACGCACCTGCGTGCCGATGCCATCGTGCGCGACTGCGAGGCACTACGGGAGCATCTGGGGGCATCGACCTGGAGCGTCCTCGGGCAGTCGTTCGGCGGGTTCACGACGCTGGCGTACCTGTCGACCCACGCGGATTCCCTCGACGACGTCTTCATCACCGGCGGTCTCAGCACGGTCGAGCGCGATCCGGACGAGGTGTACGCGCTCTGCTACGACAAGATGCGCACGGCCTCCGAGCGGTACTACCGGCGCTTCCCGGAGCACCGCGACGTCATGCGACGCCTGATCGATCTCGCGGACGCCGGTGAGCTCATCATCCCCGACGGCGAGGTCGTATCGCGTTCCCGCCTCCGCTCCGTCGGCTCCGCTCTCGGCACCGACGACGGCTGGCAGACGGTCTGGTCGCTGCTGGAGCGGGATCCCGCGTCCAACGCCTTCCGGCACGACCTCCAGCACGCCATGCCCTTCGGCGGCCGCAACCCGCTGTACTACGCCTTCCATGAGTCGAGCTATGCGAACGGACACACCACGCGGTGGTCCGCCGAGCGCGTCGAACCGACCGATTTCCGCGACGATCCGACGCTCTTCACGGGCGAGCACATCCGCCGCGAGTGGGCCGACACCGTCCCGGCGCTGCAGCCCTGGCGGGAGGTGACGTCGATCCTGGCGGAGCACCCCTGGCCGCGGATCTACGACACCGCCGCCCTCGCCGCCTCCGGGGCGACGGGCGCGGCCGCCGTGTACGTGAACGACGTGTATGTGCCCGTGGAGTTCTCGCTGGAGACCGCCCGTCTCCTCCCCGGTGTGACACCCTGGGTGACGAGCGAGCACGAGCACAACGGCCTGCGGACGGGGCCCGTGCTGGAGCGGCTGATCGACCTCGCCCACGGACGCCGCCTCCGCTGACCTCCGCCCCGCGACGGGTGCCACCGCCGCGCTCCGCGATCTATCCTGGGGCCATGGAGCATCTGCTCGGGTGGACCACGATCGTCCTCGTGCTCGGCACGGGGCCGGTGCTGTTCTTCGTGGGCATCCGGCATTCCCTCTCCCGTCGTCCGGTCGAGGAGAAGTACGAGCAGGCCGGCTCGGGAGGGCTCGTCGGCGTCTTCGACGCGGTGTGGTCCCCCACCGCGCACGAGGCCGGCCAGGAGCGGGACCGGCAGACCCGGCGCACGGCCCCGGCGCCGACCCCCGGAGATCCGCCGGGCCGCATCGAGCGCGGACGCATCGTCATCGACGTCTGAGCGACTCGTCCACCCCGGACATGACGAAGGCCCCGCACTCCGAGGAGTACGGGGCCTTCGTGGGCGGTCTTACTTGGAGGAGCCGCCGAAGCCCTTGAAGCGCTGGTTGAACTTCTCGACGCGGCCGGCCGAGTCCATGATGCGCTGCTTGCCCGTGTAGAAGGGGTGCGAGGCCGAGGAGATCTCGACGTCGATCACCGGGTACTCCACGCCGTCCAGCTCGATCGTCTTGTCGCTCGTGACGGTGGAGCGGGTGAGGAAGGTCTCGCCCGAACCCAGGTCGCGGAACACGACAGCCTTGTACTCGGGGTGAATGTCAGTCTTCATGGGATTCCTTTGTTGCTGCCCTGGATTGTGCCAGGGACGAGGGAAGTCTGTGGTGCCGAACGCACCAAGGATCGATTCTACCAGTACTTCGACAAGCTCAGTAACCCATCGGAACCGAGCTCAGTAACCCATCGGGACCGAGCTCAGCGACCCACGGGGACCGAGGTCAGGAGGCGGCGCGGGCGGAGTAGCGCCCGTCCTCGCTGCTGAGCGCGATCGGCATGCCGAAGGTCTCGCCGAGGGCGTCCGCGGTGAGCGTCTCCGCGATCGGGCCCGCGGCGACCACGGCGCCGTCGCGGATCAGCAGCACGTGCGTGAATCCGACGGGGATCTCCTCGACGTGGTGGGTGACCATGAGCATCGCGGGCGTCGTCGGCGCCGACGCATAGCCGCCGAGCAGAGCCAGCAGCTCCTCGCGCGACCCGAGGTCGAGCGAGGCCGTCGGCTCGTCGAGCAGCAGGAGCTCCGGGTCCGTCATGACCGCCCGGGCGATCTGCACGCGCTTCTGCTCGCCGTCGCTCAGCGTGCCGAAGGTGCGGTCGGCGAGGTGCGCGAGACGCCAGTCGCCCAGCACGCGCAGCGCACGCCGCTCATCGATGTCCTCGTAGCTCTCGTTCCAGCGCCCGAGCACGGAGTACGCCGCCGTGAGGACGGTGTTGAGCACCGTCTCGTCGCGCGGGATGCGCTTGGCCATGGCCGACGACGCGAACCCGATCCGCGGACGGATCTCGAAGACGTCCGCGCGTCCGAGCGTCTCGCCGAGGACGGTGACCGTGCCCGAGGTGGGGTGCATCAGCGTGTCGGCGAGCTGCAGCAGGGTCGTCTTCCCCGCACCGTTCGGCCCGAGGATCACCCATCGCTGATCGTCAGAGACCTGCCAGGTCACGTGATCGATGATGTTGCGCCCCTCTCGGCGCACGACGACGTCGGTGAACTCCAGAGCGATCGGCATACCGAAAGCCTATCGGCTCAGGCGGACAGCTCTGCGTAGAGCGCGCGGGTCTCGTCGGCGATCGCGCCCCAGCTGAACTGCGTGCGGGCCCGCTCCCGACCGGCCTCGCCGTACTCCCGCGCCCGCGCCGGATCCGTGGCGACCTCGGTGAGGACTGCCGCGAGATCGGCGACGAAGCGGTCGGGGTCGGTCGGTGTGCCCGTGCCGTCCTGCACCTGCTCGATGGGGACCAGCCGGCCCGTCACGCCGTCGTCGACGACCTCGGGGATGCCGCCGGTCGCCGTTCCCACGACGGCCGCTCCGCACGCCATGGCCTCGAGGTTCACGATCCCGAGCGGCTCGTAGACGGAGGGGCAGACGAAGGTGGTCGCCGCGGCCAGGATCGCCGACAGCTCGTCCCGCGGCAGCATCCGCTCGATCCACACCACGCCCTCTCGGGTCTGCTGCAGCAGCCGCACCCCCTCCTGGACCTCCGCCATGATCTCCGGCGTGTCCGGAGCACCGGCGCAGAGGATGAGCTGGACCTCGGGCGGCAGCAGCCGTGCCGCCTGCAGAAGGTAGGGCAGCCCCTTCTGCCGTGTGATGCGTCCGACGAAGACGACCGAGGGGCGGTCAGGATCCATGCCGATCGAGGAGAGGAAGGCCGGATCCTGCACCGGACGCCAGCGCTCGACATCGATCCCGTTGTGGATCACCCGGACCCGCGCGGGGTCGACCTGCGGATAGCTGCGGAGGATGTCCGCGCGCATGCCGGCGCTCACGGCGATCACCGCGGCGGCGTTCTCGTAGGCGAGCTTCTCGATGCCGCTCGACACGGCGTAGCCGCCCCCGAGCTGCTCGGCCTTCCACGGCCGCAGCGGCTCGAGGCTGTGCGCCGTGAGCACGTGCGGGATCCCATGGAGCTGGGAGGCGAGGTGTCCGGCGAAGTTGGCGTACCAGGTATGGCTGTGCACGACGTCGGCGCCCGCGATGGCCGACACGATCTCCAGGTCCGTTCCGAGCGTCTGCAGCGCCGGGTTGGCGGCGGAGAGGCTCTCGGGAGCGCGGTAGGCGAAGGTGCCCTCCTCGTCGCGCGGGGCGCCGAACGCTCGCACCGTCACATCGATGTCCCGACGCAGTGCGGAGACGAGTTCGGCGACGTGCACACCCGCGCCTCCGTAGATCTCCGGCGGATACTCCTTGGTGATCATCTCGACTCGCATGCCTAGACGCTATCGAGCGGGTTGTCCAGATGCTAGTTCCCCGCGCCGAACGGGATCTATGGTGGACCCATGTCCGCTCCAAAGAAGGTCTTCGGGATCATCCTCGCCGGCGGCGAGGGCAAGCGACTCATGCCGCTGACGGCCGACCGCGCAAAACCGGCCGTCCCGTTCGGCGGCCAGTACCGCCTGATCGACTTCGCCATCTCGAACCTCATCAACTCCGGGCTGAGACAGATCGTCGTCCTGACCCAGTACAAGTCGCACAGCCTCGACCGGCACATCTCGCAGACGTGGCGGATGTCGGCGCTGCTCGACTCGTACGTCGCCTCGGTCCCGGCCCAGCAGCGGCTCGGCAAGCGGTGGTTCTCCGGCTCCGCCGACGCGATCCTGCAGAGCATGAACCTGATCAACGACGAGAAGCCCGACATCGTCGTCGTGATCGGCGCCGACCACGTCTATCGGATGGACTTCCGCCAGATGCTCGAGGCGCACATCGAGTCCGGCGCGAAGGCGACGGTCGCGGGCATCCGTCAGCCGCTCGCCCTGGCGTCCCAGTTCGGGGTCATCGACGCCGATCCGGAGTCCGGACGCATCCGGCAGTTCCTCGAGAAGCCCACCGACGCCACGGGTCTGGCGGACTCCCCGCACGAAGTGCTGGCCTCCATGGGCAACTACATCTTCGACACCGACGCCCTCATCGCGGCGGTCGAGGCCGACGGCGAGCTGCCGACGTCGAGTCATGACATGGGCGGCGACATCGTCCCGTACTTCGTCGACCGCGGCGAGGCCGGCTACTACGACATGAAGCAGAACGAGGTCCCGGGGTCTTCCCCGCGCGACCGCTCTTACTGGCGCGACGTGGGGACGATCGACTCGTTCTTCGACGCGCACCGGGATCTGATCTCCACCCTCCCGATCTTCAACCTCTACAACATGGAGTGGCCGATCCACTCGCAGGCGGTCAACTCCCCGCCGGCGAAGTTCGTCCGCGACTCCGTGGGGCGGATCGGCAACGCCATCGACTCGATCGTCTCGCTGGGGTCGGTGCTCTCCGGCACGCACCTCGAACGCAGCGTCGTGGGGCCGTGGACCCTGGCCGGCGGCGGCTCGACCATCACGGACTCCGTGGTGTTCGATCACGTCCACGTCGGTCAGGGCGCCCGCGTGCACCGCGCGATCCTCGACAAGAACGTCGTGCTCGCCGACGGCGCCACGGTCGGCGTCGACCGCGAACGCGATCTCGCCCGCGGGTTCACGGTCACGGAGTCGGGGATCACGGTCGTGGGCAAGGGCGTGTTCATCGAACGCTGACGCGTCATGCGGCGCGGGCTCCGGTCCCCCGGTCGCTAGGCTCGGGGGGTGACCACCGCGCGATTCCTCGTCGTCCTCGATGCCGATTCCACGCTCATCCGGAACGAGGTGATCGAGCTCCTCGCCGAGGAGGCCGGCCGTCGCGCCGAGGTGCAGGCGGCCACGGAAGCCGCGATGCGCGGGGAGATCGACTTCGCGACCAGCCTCCGCTCCCGGGTGGCTGCCCTCGCGGGCGTTCCCGTCGAGGCGTTCGCCCGCGTTCGCGCCCGCGTCGAGCCGACTCCGGGCGTCCGCGACCTCACCGCCGCCGTGCACGCACGGGGCGGAGTCGTCGGCGTCGTCTCCGGCGGGTTCCACGAGATCCTCGACGACGTCGCGCCGGGACTCGGCGTGGACCGGTGGCGCGCGAACCGCCTCGAGGCCGCCGACGGCGCGCTCACGGGGCGGGTGGACGGTGACATCGTCGACGGCGCGGCCAAGGCCTTCTGGCTGCGCACCTGGGCCGAGGAGCTCGGCGTGGCGCCGCACGCGACCATCGCGATCGGCGACGGCGCCAACGACCTCCCGATGATGGCGGTCGCCGGCCTGGGGCTCGCCTTCAACGCCAAGCCTGCCGTCCGCGAGTCCGCGAGCCTGGTCATCGGCCCCGTCGACCTCGGAACGGTCATCCCGCTCCTCCCCTGACGCTGGCCGATGTCCGTGGCCGGGTCTACGGTCGGGTCATGGACATCATCCTCATTCCCGGCCTCTGGCTCGACGCCTCCAGCTGGGACGACGTCGTGCCTGCCCTCGAGCGCGCCGGCCACCGCCCTCGTCCGCTGACCATGCCCGGGCTCGACGCGTCTGCGGAGACGGCGGCGGATGTCGGGATCGACGACTGGGTCGCCGCCGCGGTCGCCGCCGTCGATGCCGCGGAGGGCGACGTGGTGGTCGTCGGACACAGCGGCGGAGGCAACGTCGCCTGGGGCGTCGCCGACGCGCGACCGGACCGCGTGACCCGGGTCGTCTTCGTCGATACCGTGCCGCCGCCCCCGGGCTCGGGCATCAGCGAGTTCCCGGTGCAGGACGGCGTCGTCCCGTTCCCGGGCTGGGGTTTCTTCCCCGATGAGGACGTGCACGATCTGGACGACGAGACCCGTGCGAGGACGGCCCCGCTCACGCACAGCGTCCCCGCGCGGGTGCCGACGGACGAGCTCGCTCTGCACGACCCGGCACGGTATCGCATCCCGGTCACCCTGCTGATGGGAGGGCTGGACCAGGACGCCTTCGACGCGGTGATCAGCCAGTGGGGTCCGTACGCCGAGGAGTATCGGGCGATCGGCGACGCCGAGGTCGTCCGGATCGGCTCCGGACACTGGCCGCAGTTCTCGGCGCCCGAGCGTCTCGCGGAGCTCCTCGTGCGCGCGATCGATCGCTGAGGAGGACTGCTGGGGTCAGTGCCCCATGCCGAGACCACCGTCGACCGGGATGACGGCGCCCGAGATGTAACCGGCGTCGTCGCTCGCCAACCAGGTCACGACGCCCGCGACCTCATCCGGCGTCGCGAACCGCCCCGCGGGGATGTTCGCCTTGTACTGCTTCTGCGTCTCCTCGGGGAGCTCCGCGGTCATGTCGGTCTCGATGAAGCCGGGTGCCACGACGTTGGCCGTGATGCCGCGTCCGCCGAGCTCGCGCGTGAGCGAGCGGGCGAAACCGACCAGCGCACTCTTGGAGGCGGCGTAGTTCGTCTGCCCGGCGGAGCCGTACAGGCCCACGACGCTGGAGATGAGGATGACCCGTCCGAACCGTGCCCGCAGCATCCCCTTCGACGCACGCTTGACGACGCGGAAGGTGCCGCCGAGGTTCGTCGCCACGACGCTGTCGAAGTCGTCCTCGCTCATGCGCATGAGCAGGGTGTCCTTGGTGATCCCGGCGTTGGCGACGACGATCTCCACCGGACCCAGCTGCTGCTCCACCTCGGTGAAGGCCGCATCGAGAGCGGCGGCGTCCGTGACGTCGGCGCGCACCGTCAGGGTGCCTTCCGGACCCTCTCCGCTGCGAGCGGTCACCGCCACCCGGTAGCCCTCCCGCACGAAGCGCTCGGCGATGGCGCGGCCGATGCCGCGGTTGCCTCCGGTGACGAGGACGACGCGCTCCGCGCTCATGGGACACTCCTGGGTCTGGGGTCGAGGGCCGGGGTTCCGGGCCGTGATCGATCCTAGCGACGTTGCCGTGCCGCCTTCACGACGACGGTTTGACAGACCGGGAGCCTCCTGGGACTCTGAGGGCGACGAAAGGCACCAGCGTGAGCGATCCCCGTATCTCCGGTTCGTCCGGCGAGCACCCCCCGGCCTTCCCCCCGGCTTCCGGTTCCGCCCCGGCGTACCCGGGGTTCCCGCCGGCACCGCCGGCGAACGCCGCCACGCAGCCGTCCTCGGCGCCTCAGCAGTACTCGACGCCTCAGCAGTACGGGGCCCCGCAGCAGTACGCGGCCCCGCAACCGTATGGAGCCGCGCCTGCGCGGCCGTCCAGCGGACTCGCGATCACCTCCCTCGTCTGCGGCATCGCCGGTGTCGTGCTGTTCTGGGCGATCGTGCCGATGCTCGCCTCGATCGCGGCCGTGATCACCGGTCACATGGCGCTCGGACAGATCCGTCGCACTCCCGGTCTCGGCGGCCGCGGCATGGCGATCGCCGGGCTCATCCTCGGCTACGTCATGATCGGCGTGCTGGTCTTCACAATCGTCTCGACGATCATCGGCCTCGTCGTCTTCGGCGCCTTCACCCTGCCGTTCGTCTTCGCGAGCTGACGCCTCGCCCGGGCATGCCGATGTCGCCACGGCGGCGTAGGCTGGAACCATCGTGAAGAACGCACGTCGAGTCCCGGCCGTCACCTCACTGCCGCAGTCCCCGCGGGATGAGGGAGACCATCGTGTGCGCCGGTACGCCCTGACGATGACGATCCGCATCGTCTGCTTCGGGCTGATGTTCTTCGTGCAGCCGTTCGGCTGGTGGACCTGGGTGTTCGCGCTGGCCGCCGCCGTGCTCCCGTACATCGCCGTCGTCTTCGCGAACGCCGGCAGCGACAGCACGGAGACCGCCGCCGAGTCGCCGATGCGCGAGATCGATGCGCCGCCCGCACCATCGCTCGCTCCGGAGACCGCCCCCGACGTCATCACCATCCGCGAAGGCCGCACCGACCGATGAGCGCGCTCATCTGCTCGCGCGCCGGCTGCCGGAGCGCGGCCACGAGGCAGGTCGTCTGGCGCAACCCGCGTATCCACTCCGCGGATCGCGAGAAGATCTGGCTGGCGTGCGAGGAGCACGTCGGCTTCCTCCACGACTACCTCGCCGCGCGGGACTTCCCGGTGACGGTGCGAGACGGGGTGCCTTCATGAGCAACCGCCTGACCCGCTGGGGCGTGTACGTCCTCATCGCCATCGGCTTCGCGATCGCCTGCGTCTTCCTCTCCAACTGGCAGTTCGAGAGGAACGAATCCCGCGCTGAGCAGATCGCGCTGGTGGAGCAGAACTACAATGCCCCGGCCGTCCCCCTCGCCGACGTGGTCGCCGACGACGAGCTCGACCCCGCGGACGAATGGCGCCCCGTCACGCTGCAGGGCGAGTACCTCGCCGACGAGCAGCTCCTGGTCCGCAACCGTCCCCACGGCGGAACGAGCGCGTTCGAGGTGCTGGTCCCCTTCCGCAACACGGACGGTCGTGTGCTCATCGTCGACCGCGGCTGGGTGGCACCGGGCGAGGGCGAGCTCCCGGACGCTGTCCCCTCTCCACCGTCCGGCGAGGTCACGGTGACCGTCCGCCTGCGTCCCGGCGAGCCGCTTCCCGGGTCCGGACGCGGGGCTCCGGAGGGCCAGGTGCCCACGATCCACCTCCCGTCCATCGCCGACCTCGTCGGCGACGAGGTGATCACCGGTGCTTACGGACGCCTGGTCGAGGAACAGCCCGCCGCGGATGCCGCGCTGGGCGGCTTCGAGTCCCCCACCGACGACCCGGGTCCGCACCTGTCCTATGCGATCCAGTGGATCCTGTTCGCCATCATGGGCTTCATCTTCATCGGGTACATCATCCGCACGGAGATCGTGAAGCACCGCGAAGAGGTCGAGGGGAAGCCGGCACCGGCGAAGGCACCGAAACGCCGCGACCGCGACGCGGACGCCGAGGACGAACTGCTCGACGCGCGCTGACGCACCCGCCGAGCGTCACGCGAGCGCGAGAACGCGCCGGACGCTGCGCTGCCCGGCACCCTTTCGATCCCGGACGGACCGCCCGGCCGACGCAGGATGGGAAACGGGCCTCTTGGACCATCGGCACGCACCATTTCGATCCCCGCCTGCGGGGCGCCTCCGGTCGATCTCGATGTCTAGCGCTCGCGAGCAGAGCCCGTGACGGCATGCCGCCATACGCGGCCGACGACGTCATAGACGATCCGGGTGTGGTTCCGGTCGGACGCCCCCTGCCAGAACTCGACCCGCGTCGGAACCACCCGCCACAGCACCCAGTCCCCCGGTCGGAGACCCGCGCGGGCGCTCTCGGAGCGGGCCGCGAGGTCGGCGTCGCTCTCGGCCGCCGACGCCTCGTGCACGGTTCCCCGTACGCGCACGGCACGCCGCTGCGGCTGCCACCAGAGGTTCAGCGCCGCAGCAGGATGCGCGTCGAGCTGCGCGGCCTTCCGGGAGGACCGGGCCCCGGCGAACGCCCAGCCGCGCGCGTCCACGTCCTTGAGGATCAGGGTGCGCGCGTCCGGGATGCCGTCCGTGTCCACCGTCGCCAGCGTCGCCGCATGCGGTTCGGGGACGCCGGCCGCGGCCGCCGCGCGGAGCCACTCCCGGAAGAGCAGCACCGGATCGTCGGGAAGGTCGTCGAGGTGCAGCGGCGGCGCCGTCCCGGTGAGGGTGGGCTGCGCACGCAACCACGCCGCGAGTTCCGAGGGAGGAAGGATCGGGTGCGCCGCCATCCTCCGACTATGCCACGACCCGCTACGCGAGCTCGATGAGGTCCTGGTACTCCTGGCTCCAGATGTCCTCGACGCCGTCGGGCAGGATGAGGACACGCTCGGGGTTCAGCGACTGCACCGCGCCGGGGTCGTGCGACACGAGCACCACCGCGCCCTCGTATTGGGCCAGCGCCCCGAGGATCTCCTCGCGGGAGGCCGGATCGAGGTTGTTCGTGGGCTCATCGAGCAGGAGGAGGTTCGCGGACGACACGACGAGCGTCGCCAGCGACAGCCGGGTCTTCTCGCCTCCGGACAGCACACCCGCCGGCTTGAGGACGTCGTCACCGGTGAACAGGAAGGAGCCGAGGACCTTGCGGGCCTCCGTCTCCGTGATGTGCGGAGCGGCCGACACCATGTTCTCGAGGACCGAGCGGCTGACGTCGAGGTTCTCGTGCTCCTGCGCGTAGTACCCGACCTTGAGACCGTGTCCGGGCTCGAGCTGCCCGGTGTCCGGCTTGTCGACACCTGCCAGCATGCGCAGCAGCGTCGTCTTCCCCGCACCGTTGAGACCGAGCACGACGACCTTGGATCCGCGGTCGATCGCGAGGTCGACGTCGGTGAAGATCTCCAGTGAGCCGTACGACTTCGACAGCCCGGATGCCATGAGCGGGGTCTTGCCGCAGGGGGCGGGCTTCGGGAACCGCAGCTTCGCGACGCGGTCCTCCTGGCGCACGTCCTCCAGCCCGGAGAGGAGCTTCTCGGCGCGCGCGAGCATCTGGTGCGCTGCTGCCGCCTTCGACGCCTTCGCCCCGAAGCGCGCCGCCTGCTGCTGCAGGGTCGTCGCCTTCTTCTCGGCGTTGGCCCGCTCCTTCTTGCGACGCTCCTCGTCCGCAGCGCGCTGCCGCAGATAGTTCTTCCAGTTCATGTTGTAGATGTCGATGACCTGGCGGTTGGCGTCGAGGTAGAACACCCGGTTGACGGTCTCGCCCACGAGCTCGACATCGTGGCTGATGACGATCAGCCCGCCCTTGTAGTTCTTGAGGAACTCGCGCAGCCACACCACGCTGTCCGCGTCGAGGTGGTTGGTCGGCTCATCCAGGATCATCGTCTGCGCGTCGGAGAAGAGGATGCGCGCGAGCTCGATGCGACGACGCTGGCCGCCGGAGAGGGTCGACAGGGGCTGGTCGAGGATGCGGTCCGGCAGCGAGAGGTTGTGCGCGATCGACGCCGCCTCGGCCTCGGCCGCGTAGCCGCCCTGCGCCTCGAACTTCTCGGTGAGCGCGGCGTAGCGCTTCATCGCCTTGGCGGCCACCGCGGGGTCGTCGGAGCCCATGGCGAGCGAGGCCTCCGTCATGCCGAGGTTGAGCTGACCGAGGCCGCGGGCATCGAGGATCCGGGTACGGGCGAGGTCTTCCGGGTTGCCCGAACGGGGGTCCTGCGGCAGGTAGCCGAGCTCACCCGACCGGGTGACGGTGCCACCCGAGGGCAGCACGTCGCCGGCGAGCACCTTGGTGAGCGTGGTCTTGCCCGCACCGTTGCGTCCGACGAGGCCGATCTTGTCGCCGTCGGACACACGGAACGAGACGTTCTCCATCAGCAGGCGCGCGCCAACGCGGATCTCGAGGTCGTGCACGGCAAGCACAGCGGACGTCCGTTCGTTCGGGAGGAGGGTGATGGCCGAGCGGCCAGCCAACCAGTATATGCCGCCGCGCCTGTGGCGACGCCCGCCACGGATATCCCTCTCCAGGGTGACCGAGGCGATACCCCGGAGTGATGTCCCTCTCCCCACCCGCTGCTTACGGTGCCGGAGTGGACATCCTCAACGATCTCATCCTGCAGGCGATCGCCTCCCCCTGGCTGTACGCCGTGCTGTTCGCGGTGACCGTGATCGACGGGTTCTTCCCGCCGGTCCCGAGCGAGACGGTCCTCGTCGCCGCGGCGGCGGTGGCCGCGTCCACCGGTGACGGCGACATCGTGCTGCTGGGTGCCGTCGCCGCCCTGGGCGCCGCGATCGGCGACAACATCGCGTTCCTCATCGGCCGCCGACTGGGCACGACGAGATTCGCCTGGATGCGGCGCCCCCGCGTCGCCGCCGCCTTCGCCTTCGCGCAGCACGCCCTCGACCGCCGCAGTGCCACGCTGATCCTCGGCGCCCGCTACATCCCGATCGGACGCGTCGCGGTGAACATGTCCGCCGGAGCGCTCGGGTTCCCCTGGCGGCGGTTCCTCCCGCTGAGCCTCATCGCCGGTGTGAGCTGGAGCGTGTTCAGCCTCGCGATCGGGCTGCTCGCCGGCGCCTGGCTGCACGACCAGCCCGTGCTCAGCGCCGCAATCGGCATCGTCGTCGCGTTGCTCGTCGGTGTGATCATCGACCGGATCGCGGCGCTCCGCCGACGCCGTACGCCGGTCGCGCACCTGGCAGGATGAGACGCATGGCACGCCGCCGAGAGCGCACCCCGCGCCCGCCACGGATGAGCCGTCGCACCGGCGCCCTCGTGGCGCTGACTGCGGCGGTCGTCGTGCTGTACGCGCTCCTCGTCTCCCTGCAGACGGTGCTCTCCGGCACGCCGCTGCCCCTGTCCTTCCTGCTCGGCGCCGCCGTGTGCGGCGCTCCCCTCCTCGTCCCCTCCCGGCCGCGGACGGCGATCGTCGTCTTCGCCGCCGGCGCCTTCCTGCTGCCGCTCCTCGTCGAGCCGGCGCGCGCGATCCACTCCCCCTGGCCCTGGTCGGTACCGGCGCTCCTGGCCTTCGTCCTCCTCGTGGGCGTGATGTCCTTCGTGCAGGGAGCCCGCCTCGGAGGCCTCACCCTCGTGATCGGCGCACTGACCTCGCTGACGGCGCCGCTGCTGCGCCCGGACATGGTCGCGAGGCCGGCGAGCTCCGGCAGCGCCACCGCCAATCTCATCGTGACGACCTCAGTCGCTGCCGCGATGCTGCTCATCGCCGTCCTCGTCGCCGGTCGCGTGCGTGTCGCCGCGGAGCTCACGAGGGAGAAGGAGCACAGCGCGCTGGAGGAATCCCGGCGCGCTCTCGTGGAGGAGCGCACCCGGATCGCCAGGGAGCTGCACGACGTCGTGGCGCACAGCATGTCGGTGATCCAGGTGCAGGCGTCGACCGCACGCTACCGGATCGCGGACCTCGACGCCGAGGCCGCCGCCGAGTTCGACGACATCGCCGCCACAGCGCGCACGTCGCTCACCGAGATGCGGCGCATGCTGGGAGTGCTCCGCACCGAGGACCAGCACGCCGAGCTCGCACCGCAGCAGGGACTGGACGACGTTCCGGCCCTCGTCGACACGATCCGCCGGGCAGGGGTGGAGGTCGGCCTCGTGCTGGAGGGGATGGAAGCGGCCTCCGCGGCGGGACCCGGCGTGCAGATCGCCGCCTTCCGCATCGTGCAGGAGGCGCTGAGCAACGCCGTCCGCCACGCGCCTGGTGCCCGCGTCACCGTCCGCCTCCATGCCGACGCCGATGCCCTGCACATCCGTGTGCACAACGCCGCACCGCCGCAGGCGACCGAGAGCCCCTCCGGCGGCTACGGCCTCCGGGGAATGCGCGAGCGCGCCGAACTGCTCGGCGGAAGCCTCGCCGCCGGGCCCTCCGACGACGGCGGCTGGACCGTCGAGGCCGCCCTGCCGCTGTCTGCAACGGCCGTACCGCCCACCCCGACCGCCTCGGCGGAAGACAAGGAGAACCCGTGACGATCAGCGTGCTCATCGCCGACGACCAGGCGATGGTCCGCGCCGGTTTCGCCGCCCTGCTGGACGCGCACGAGGGGATCCGCGTGGTGGGCCAGGCGGCCGACGGCGCGGAGGCCGTGACGCTCGCCGCGCGGCTCGATCCCGACGTCATCCTCATGGACGTCCGCATGCCGGAGCTCGACGGCATCGAGGCCACCCGCCGCATCCTCGGTCCGTCGTACCCTGCCGCGCACGTGCCGCGGATCCTCATGCTCACCACCTTCGACATCGACGACTACGTCTACGACGCCCTCGCCGCCGGGGCCAGCGGGTTCCTCCTCAAAGACGCTCTGCCGGAGGAGCTCGTCCATGCGGTCCGCGTGGTGGCCGGCGGCGATGCGCTCCTCGCCCCCAGCGTGACCCGGCGCATGATCGAGCAGTTCGCCGGACGGCGGCCGGCCTCGCGGCGGTCGGCGACGGCCCTCGCCGAACTCACCGACCGCGAGCGGGAGGTCCTCGTCCTCATCGGCAAGGGCCGGTCGAACACCGAGATCGCCGGCGACCTGTTCATCGCGGAGCAGACCGTGAAGACCCACGTCGGCAAGGTGCTCGCGAAGCTCGGCCTCCGGGACCGCGTGCACGCCGTCATCCTCGCCTACGACACCGGCCTGGTCGAGCCCTCCGCCTGAGTCACCCCTGCGTAGGGGTCAGGACGGCACCACGGAGTGATGTCCCGCCCACCACCGCCTCCATAGCCTCCGAGGACACCGTTCCCAGGAGGACTCATGGTCATCGCCGCGGCTCCACGCCTCAGCACCCCCGCCCCCGCCCCCGCCCCCGC